>NZ_JBEPNO010000001.1:0-678773 GCF_040546275.1 Nakamurella sp. UYEF19
TCGTCGCCGGGACGCAGTATCAGCGGGGCAGCTCTGGACATACCCCATTTTCTCAAACATCCACAGTAAAGTCACTTGCAACACGCGACACTAGCGGCCACGGCCAACGGTCTTGGCATGCAATACATGAACCAGATCACCGAACGCATCGACCGCGAACAGGACCAGGCCACCCCGCCGATCTTCGCACCCCTCCTGCAGGGAGTCTTGGCTCGACCCGGGCGATTGCCACTGGTGACATTCAGACTCGGCCACCCTGTCCGGGCGGCACTGCGCAGTCCGCGTCGAGCAGTCAGCGGGGTGATCCGATGATGACCTGGCGAGGACGTCAACGCATCGCCGGATGGCTCGGCCTGTGCGGTGGGATCCTGGGCATACTGGCCGGTCTGGCTCAGACGACCCTCGGTAGCCGGATTCCCGAGTGGACCGGGCACAAGGCGAGCCTGGTGGCGCTCGGGCTGCTGACCGTCGGATTGAGCGTCATCGGCGTGCTGTGCGCACTGCTCCTGCTGCGCCATCCGGAACTTACGCCGCAGCGTCGGATCGCAGTGGCAGTAGGTCTTTTCGTTGCGGGCGGGCTGTGTTTCAGTACGGCGGGCATTCTGTGGTACCTGCCGGGAGTGCTGCTTCTGGGTGCCTCGGGCTACGCGGTGCTGGCTGGAGATCCACTCCGCACACGGCAGATCGTCATGCATACCTGGCTACATCTGCTGATTAGCGTGCTCGGGGCCTTCGAGGTGCTGATGGCCGTGAGCGCCGGACCGGTGGCCGCCATCGTCGTCGGCGTCGTCGGTGGGCTCGCGCTGATGACCGCCCCTTGGATTCAGGGACTGGCTGTTCCGGGAGTGCTCCAACTGATCGGGACCGTCCCGTTCGCCATCCTTACTTGGTGGACCGTGGCCAGTCCACTACTTGCGGTGCTCGCCCTCGGAATGGGCGTGGTGCTGCTCCGGACGGGTCGCCGGCGGGAACGCTTGCCGCGACGAGGGCTGATCGAACGGCTGGTCACACAGTAGAACGAGGCGATGCCTCTGCAGCCCAACAGATCAACCCCCGAAACCAAACGCGAGGAGTACATCATGAGCATCACAGGCCCACGGCTTAAAGGCTCGCCCGACCGGAACCGGACCATCGACCGGATCACAATCGCAGCAGGCGATGGTGGCACGGTGAAGCACGAAGTGCCGCCGCTGCCCCCACAGGCGGTACCCCGGATCGATCTGAGTTTGACCGGTTCGTCGGCGATTCCGCGCCCAATGAGTGCCTCTCGCAACGTCATCGTCGTCGGCATCGACGGGTCAGAACAGTCGCAGCAGGCGCTGCGCTGGGCCCGGTTCCTGGCCGAGCAGCTCGGGTGCACGCTGCAGGCTGTCACTGCATGGCAGCTGTTCGGGGAAGCGGGGTGGGGCGGGTACGGCTGGTCGGTGGTCCCAGGAGTTTTCGATCCGGTGAAGACCGCCGAGCAGATATTGGCGGGCGCCGTGAACGACGTGCTGGGTGCGAACCATCCGGATGGGCTCGTCCTCACCGCCAACGAGGGGGCGTCTGCCAAGGTACTTCTGGAGGTCGCCAAGGACGCCCGAATGTTGGTAGTCGGAAGCCGCGGGCACGGCGGTTTTGCCGGCCTGCTGCTCGGCTCGGTCAGTTCAGCGTGTGCGGAACACGCAGAGTGTCCGGTGCTGGTGATTCACGGCGATAGTGGACCATCGCCGGATTGATGACTTGAGACGGGGGCGAGCCCGGATTACACCCGAGCACCTAAAGCTCGGGAAAGCCCCAGCCCGCTCGTGGAGGTTGAGAGTGAGGCGTTGGCGCCGCTTCGGCGTGGAAAGGTACCGATGCGATCAGCCGTTCGTCGAAGCTTGGGAGGACGTCGCCATCGGGCCGAGGTCGGTGAACTTCAGCGGGAAGGTCAACTCAGACGGCAGCGGGTGGCTGCTGGTAAGGGTGTGGTCGGCGTCGATGCGGATAAGCTCACCGGGGGCCAGTGGGCGCCATCTGGGGTCGTCGTCCATCGGCTCGCTCGCCACCACGGCCGCTGTCCGTTCGGCGAGATCAGGTGATACGGCACCGATTCGGGCGGTCCTCGCATCCAGCCCACCACGACGGGCCTGCTTTTCCCGTTGCAGGACCCACAGCTCATTGGTCTCCGGGTAGCGCACGGCCCACAGTTGGTGTGGTGTCGCCAGGATCAAGTTCAGGCTGTAGACCGGAATGTTGGTCGCGGTCCAGGTCAGGGCAGCGACCAGCCCGGCCTCGATGTCGCCTCTTCGAGCCGTGGTCTCCGCGGTGATCAGGGCGAAAAGCCGTTCGCTGTCGGTATCGCCCTGCACGAGGCTGCCCGCGCCCATGTCTTCGAGCCGGCGGTCCAGCAGGTCCAATCCCTCGACGGCCCCATTGTGGGCGAACAACCGTCCATCCTGGCTGAAGGGATGAGTATTGAGAGCGGTCAGGCCCCCGGTGCTGGCGTAACGGACATGGGCCAGGAACACCGAGCTGGTCAGCTCGCGGGCCAGGGTGGCGAATTCGCGGTCCTGCCACGCGGCGATCGGCCGCTTGTACAGCTCAGGCTTGCCTTCTGTTGTGAAAATTCCGACGCCGGTGCCGTCCGGTTCCCGATGGCTCTGCAACAGCAGGCTGTCCGGGGCGCCGAGCAGCCAGAACGTTGCCCGGACCGGTGTTCCGGCGTGCAAAGCGAACAGGCGACACATGTCGACTCCGTTCTCCCTGAATGCGCCCGATTGAACCGCTGAGTCGTCGGCGTCGGCGTACGTAGCCTCCGGCGGACTGGGCAAAGGTCCCGGCCGGCAGGGGACCAATGGGCACTATCGGCACGTGACCTGCAGATTACAAGATGAGGCCATGGTCAAACTCAGCCCCTCGGCACGTGCCTGGACCACGACCTCCACTACGCAGAGCAGTCGAGTCGTCGTCGGCATCGACGAAGACCCAGGCTCGTTGCAGGCGCTTCGTTTTGCCGCCGACGAGGCGGCGTTGAGGGGCGGCGAGGTTCTGGCCATGCATGTCTGGCACAGTTCCAGTGCTTGGGGCAATCCCGACTTCCGACCGGACGGTGGCCCCGCCGACGGCTATGTCCGCGACCGGCTCGCCGAGACGGTGGGGACCGTCTCACGCGAGCGGGAGTTGCAGGACAAGCCACTGGTACGGATCCACATGGAGGCTCTGGAGGGAATCGCGGAGGTCGAACTGACCATGGCGGCTGTCGGTGCGGCGATGTTGGTACTGGGCCAGCGGCATCACCACCGACTGTTCGGCTCGGTCAGCCAGGCGAGTCTTCGTCGCGCCCCCTGCGTGATCGTCATCGTTCCGCCTCCTGCGTCCACACCGTGAGAGGCCGTTCGACTTCGGAGCTCACGGTGACCGTCACCGTGAGCCGAGAAGTCGCGGCATCGTCCAGCGTTGGACCTGGGTCGACGCCGGTGGGGGAGTGCGCGCCAACCGCGCCTGGGAAGTCTCGACCCATGGTGCACTCTCGACCCGTGGCACCGCGGTCAGCAACACCGTGGAGATCTCCAGGGCTCGCAGGGTGTGCTCCGGTTGCGGGACGATGAGCAGATCCCCTGGGCCACCCAGCCAACTGGCCTGATCAGCGGCCAGTTCAACCCGTCCGGAAAGCACCTGCACAAGAATGGTGGCCTGGTCGGGGTGTTGGAGCTCGGACAACTCGGCTCCCGCAGCCAGTTCGAGCAGGGTTTGCCCGATCGCGACCCCGCGCCCGCCCAGACCGACCGTGGTCTGGGTTGGTCCGGCGGGCCGGCTTTGTGTCGCGAAGAGCGGGGCAACGGTGGAGGCATTGAGCAGACGCTCGTACATGGGTCACTCGTCTCGGTCGGTTCATCGGCGATGGTTGTTCTGGTGGTGAGGAATTTCGGATTGACTCGCTTCGTCGAGGTGCCCTGTTCTGCCGTCCAGACGGTCCAGTGCCAGAGCGAGAGCCATCTGCGGCAGTGACTCGGGGTGAATTGAACCGTCGAGATCTGAAACAGCCTGCGCAAGAGCCATTTCGGTAGGGACGACCATGCGAGTCACCGCTAGGGGGTGACAGTCAGATTATTGGTGATGCGCCTGATTCCGGGGGCAGACCAGGAGACCTGCTCGGCCTGGCGGCGCTCGGCCCAGGAACGAACGGTTCCGTCCAGCGTGACGTGGCCGCCGGGACCGGTGCTGACGGTGATGGATTCACCGTCGAACTGGGCATTGCGGAGCAGTGCGGCCCGGATGTTCTCCTTCACCACGACGGCGGAGACCGTCGGCTTGATGGTGATTCCGTCGATCACGTCCAGCACCCCCTTCAGGTAGTGCACCGCCCGAACCGCGTCTTCGCGTTCGAATCGCCACTGGACGTCGCCCGAGAGCGTGACGATCTGGTGGTGGACGGAGGCGGTGACGCCATCCGGAACGGTGATCGACCGGCCCAGGGCCTCGCCGGCTTCCCGCGCGATGTCCGTGTCGTTGGTCGAGGACCAGCTGTTGTGGACCTCCAACTCCTGTGCGATGGCCGTCACGCCCCGGACCCCCAGGGTTGCCTTGGTGGCCGACACCTTCTGCGGGTAGGTCTCGACGTGGCCGGTCAAGGTGACGGCGCCGTCATCGACCGAGACGCCGATGTGATTGCTGTTCACGTTCGGCAGCCAGGACAGTTCGTCCTCGACATTCTTCTTGGTTTCTGCGTCTGTCCTTTTCAATGTCTGTGTCATGACAACGATTCTCATGTCCCCGCCGTTCTCCGCGAAGGGCACAAGGTCCCGTCGTAGGAGCCGAACGGTCCGGCGGGGACGGGCTTTTGGACATCGCGCGCGTCCTACCGCGAGCCGGGCACGACAGTGCTCGGGCGGGAGGCGGCTGCCGAATCCGTGATCAGGACGCTCTGCGCCGTGGGGGTTGGGGTGAGCTCGATGGTGGGCACCGACGGAGGGCTCGCGTCTGGCGCGGTGGGGGACGCCGATCGTGTAGCTGCGGGTGGCGTCCGCGGTGCCGGCGACGAAGTCATCGACGAGGGTGAGAAGTTCGATGATGCAGAAACTTCGGGAGCCCGCGACGACGTCACACCCGACGACGTTCCGGCGGAGGTCGATGAGCGGGGGGTCAAGGACGAGGTCGGGGAGTCACTGCTCGCGGTCTGTGGTGTCGACGTAATCGCCCCGGAAGTCGTTGGAGCGGTCGACGGCGGCGTCGTCATGATTCCGACCACATAGGTGGGGGTCGCCGGGACCGACTCCGTGGCTGGCCGGACGAGCAGGTAGGTCGTCAGGACGGCCAGGAAGCTGAGCAGCAGGATGATGGTGGATCTTCGGGGGCCTGTCCGTCGCAGTCTCACGGGGCGGCCGCGGGCAAATGGTCGTCAGCGGCGCTGCTGTCCAGCGTCGCGGTGTCGAGCGCCGCGGGTAGATTGATGCCGGCTTGCGAGAGCGCGCTCGTGATGCGCATCCGGAGGGCTCGGCCCACCTCGAACTGCTTGCCTGGCAGGGTTCTGGCCACGAGCCGGATCTGGAATTGGTCGACCTCGATCGACTCCACACCCATCACGGTGGGTGCGTCCAGCAGCAGTGGGCGCAACTCGAGATCGGCGTATGCCGCAAGGCCCACCGCTCTGAGCAGATCGCTGACCTTCGTGACGTCGGCCGTGGCTGCCACCGGTACGTCGATCACGGCCCGCGCCCAGTCTCTGGACAGGTTCGTGACCTGCACGATCTGGCCGTTCGGGGTGATGACCACCTCCCCGCTGGCCGACCGCACAGTGGTGATTCTGAGCGTCACGTCCTCCACCGTCCCGAGTACCGGCTTCACCACCCCGATGACCGATATGCGAATCAGGTCGCCGAAGCCGTATTGGCGCTCGGCGATCACGAAGAAACCGGACAGTAGGTCCTGGACCACCCGCTGGGCACCGAAACCCAGGGCTACCCCCAGCACCGTCGCGGGGGCGACGAAGCTCGCCAGCGGGACCCCGATCAGCTCGATGATGACGACGCCGACCGTGGTGTACATGATCACCAGAACCAGCCACGAAATGACCTGGGCCAGCACGTGTCGATGCTTCGCGGCCTCGGATTTGACCATGGAGTCGACTGTGTCGCTCCGCGCGTCGATGCGCTCGGTGATCTTGCTGGACGACCACCGCACCAAGCGGGACAACAGGATCGAACCCAGAATCAGCAAGACGATCTGTAGGCCGTTCCCCCTGGCCCAGTGGCCGAGCTCGACGAGGGCGTTCATCGGTGGACAGTTCCTGTCGTCATTCGGCGCCTATGGATGAACGATGATCTTGACGGCTGTGTCCTTGTGGTGGATGAGGGTCTCGAAACCTTCCTCGATGAGTTGGTCCAGTGATATCCGTGCGCTGATGAACGGGGCGAGATCGATCTTGCCGTCCTGGACCAGTTTGATCGTGGCAGGGTGATCGCGGACGTAGGCGATCGTTCCTCGCAGATCGACCTCCTTCAGCACCAGCTTCTGCATGTCGACCGTGGCCGGATGACCCCAGATCGACACGTTGACCACCACACCACCGGGGCGGACCCCGTCCAGGAGCTGGTCGAGGACCGCATTGATGCTCGAGCATTCGAAACCTACGTCCGCACCTCGTCCCTCTGTCAGTTCGTGGACGCGGGCGACGACGTCCTCGGTGCTCGGATCCAGGACGTGATCGGCCACGGCAGTCGACCTGGCGATGGACTTCCTCGCCTCGCTCAGTTCGGAGACGATGACCGTGAGTCCCTCTGCTTTGAGCAAGGCACACAACAGCAGCCCGATGGGTCCCGCTCCGCCGACGAACGCGACATCGCCTGCCTTGGCTCCACTTCGCACAAATGCGTGGTGTCCCACCGATAGTGGCTCGATCAACGCAGCCTGGTCCAGCGGGATGCTTCCGATCGGATGGACCCACCGCTGTTCGACGACGATCTTCTCGCTCAGTCCGCCGCCACCGCCGGCCAGCCCGATGAAGCCCATCTTGACGCAGAGGTTGTATCGGCCGGCCAGGCACGGCGCGCATTCACCGCATGCGAAGTATGGTTCTACTACTACGTTCTCGCCGATTCCCAGGTCAGTGACCCCGGCGCCGAGAGCGGAGATGGTCCCGGAGAATTCGTGCCCCATGGTGACCGGCTCCTCCTCGTGGGAGAGCGGATGTGGATGCCCGGCAGCGGGGATGAAGATTGGACCCTCCAGGTACTCGTGCAGGTCGGTCCCGCAGATCCCGCACCAGGCGACATCGATCGCCACCGTGCCGGGACGTAGGAGCGGCTCCGGAATGTTCTCGATGCGAATGTCCTTGCGCCCGTGGAAACGTGCTGCCTTCATGGTGGTGCCTCTCAGTGGTGTTGATGAGTGATCGTGCCGATGGCACAACGTTGTGCTCCGGTGGGTGGATGGTCGACTGCTGCACTAGTTGTGCAGGACGGCGGCACCGCCGAAGCGGCCGTGGGCGAGGTCGGACAGCGCCCGTGGCGCGTCGGCCATCGGGTAGGCGGTGGTGGTGGCGTGGATCTTGAACCGTTCGGCCAGCCGGAGGAATTCCTCACCGTCGCGACGGGTGTTGGCGGTGACGCTCACCAGGTGCCGCTCCCGGAAGAGCTCGGCCGTGTAGTCCAGCGGTGGGATGCTCGACAGCCATATTCCTGCCACCGCCAACGTTGCGCCAGCGTCGAGGGCGCGGAGAGCGACCGGTACCAATTCGCCGGCGGGCGCGAACAGGATCGCACCGTCGAGCGGTTCGGGAGCGGCATCTGCCTGGCCTCCGACCGAATCGACGCCCAATGCCCTGGCCAACTGCTGGTTGTGCTCACCACGGGTGAGCACGTGCACCCGCAGACCCTGATGGAGGGCTATCTGAGCGGTCAGATGAGCGCTCCCGCCGAAGCCGTAGATCCCCAGACTTCCGCCGGGGGGCATGCTGGTGGCGCGCAATGATCGGTAGCCGATGATCCCGGCGCACAGCAGGGGGGCGGCCTGCTCGTCACCAATGGAGTCTGGGAGTCGGTAGGCGAAGTCCTGATCGACCAGGCAATAGTCGGCGTAGCCACCGTCTACGTCCCATCCGGTCAGAGTCGGTGAGAGACATAAGTTCTCGTCACCCCGCCGGCAGTATCGGCATTCACCGTCCGCGCTGCCGAACCACGGAACACCCACCCGTTCGCCAAGGGCGAAGCGCGTCGCTCCGTGACCGAGGGCTTCCACCAGGCCGACGACCTCGTGCCCGGGCGCGACCGATGGACGTCGCGGCGGCAGATCCCCTTCGGCAAGATGGAGGTCGGTCCGGCAGACCCCGCAGCAGGCTACGGCGACCCTGACCTGGCCGGGCCCAGGTTCCGGGCGCGCCCGCTCCACCCGCCGTAGCGGTCCGGCGTCGATCGGCGCGCAGTGCCATACGACCCAGGTTCGCATCAGACAATTCTCTTCTCTGCAACATCAGCCTCGAGTACATCAGGTTCGGTCGCTCAGGATCGGGTGAGAAACGCACCGGCGAATGCTGCAGCAGCCGCGGTTCCTGCAAGAATCAGGCACACCATGAATATCCCCCGTCGTTGATTCTGTCCCCGTGCGCCACTGACGGGCGCACTTGTTGTTCCTTTCCACACTGCGGTACGCCGATCCCGGGTGCCATCACCGAACGTCCCTGTGGGGCAGGGCAAAAGTCCCTGGTTGGCCGACGCTGCCGGAAAATACCTTGGGGGTCGGATCACCGTGGGTCGCTGCGGTTCCAACTGACAAGGGGAAGAGAATGCCGATCAGGGCAAGGGAAACCGATCAGGGGGCAGGGAGGGTCGAACCCACCGGCGGCGTACTCCCGGCAAAGGCTTTCGGCGGACCGGATGACGGCCGACGATGGATGGTTCCCGTCGACGAACTGCAGAGGATCCAGAAGTTCGGCGCCGGCCGATCCTGGGGCTACCTGTTGGCGCTCGATCCGCGAACTGGGCAACCCGTTCGGGACAGCTTCGGACGCCTGGTCTACCTCGCCTCTGGCGACCGTCTTCTGATTTCTCAGAAACCGTGTCTGTACTCCCATTCCGACAGCGACATACCGAGAAGTTCGGTCACCGGATCCGGTACCGCATTCCTGGCCAGGACGAGATAGGGGGCGCATGTCAGGGCACTGCCGATGTAGCCGTCGGGAATCCACCTGGTCTTGAAGCCGATGAAGATTTCCTTGTACTTGACGTGTTGATCGGCGCCACAAAGCATGATGCTGTCGACGATGTCCTCCATCCTGGTCTCCAGCAGTGCTTCGCGATCTGCCGGAGTTGCTGCCGGCAGATCCCGACCGACGTCCTCGACGAACAGGCTGGAGTCGCTCTCGCGATCCTGCGCGACGGCCAGTGCCATCAGGGACCAGACCGAAGTCGGTCCGCGCACGGTGATGCTCTTGGTGGCCCCGACCACGTGGGATCCAGGGAGCAGGGGGTATCGCCGGGCTGCCTCGGTACCGAACAGTTGTCGGCCGGCATCCAACAACGGCGCGACAGGGAAGATCGGCAGGTCAGCACCGTCGTGCCGCCTGCGCCTCATGATGGGGCGGATGCTGCCGTCGGTCAGCCCGTCGTGACGGGCAAGGTCGTACCCCCACACGGCCCCGTTGATGCCGTTGAAGGACGACGTGTTCCGCATGTTGACCTGGCCCGCGTAGGCATCGTTCTTCTCGGCACGATCGTGCGCCACCACGGCTTCCAGGACCGTGTCCATCTGCCTGGCGACCATCCCGGTCGACAACTTCAGGACCGAGATGTAGCCCATCCCTGACGCTCCCGGGTTGCCGTAGCCGTCGCAGTAGTCGTCGAACGGACTGATGGCACCGTTCACCACGTCTTCCAGAGTCATCGCCCGGTGTCTGGTCACGACCGTTCCGGTTCGGGTCGGTCTTCCTCGTGGCGACAGTCGGGCGATGCCGTTGAGGTCGTCGGACGGGGCTGTTGCGGTCATGGCTTTGCCTTTTCCTGGTCCGGCAGAATACTGCTGTACCCCACGACTGCCCGCGGCTGATCGACTGGTGCGAGGCGGGTTTCGAGCCGGGGGAGAATCCTGGACCGCGCACCGAAGGTGCTCCTGAGCAGCGAGCACAATTGCTCGAAGGTGCCATGACCGGTTCGGTGGACGGCACCGGCCTCAGGCCGGCTGTTGAATCAGCAATCCCAGTAGAGTCGACCCGAGACCCCCCTGTCAACCGCCGGACCGTGAAAGCGCCCCCGTGGGGACCTTTGGCCCTGTGATGCGCTGCGCGAGCGTCATAGCGTGGACGGGTATCACGATCACCGATCGGATCAGAATCGTCCTAAAAGAGGAGCCGCGCCGTGCTGAGTGTTTTTCTGGTCGATGATCACGAAGTGGTGCGGCGCGGTGTGGCCGACCTGATCGACGACGAGGACGACATGGCCGTCGTCGGGCAGGCGGCAACGAAATCGCAGGCGCTGGCGCGGGTGCCGGCTCTTCGCCCGGACGTGGTGTTGCTGGATGTCCGCCTTCCGGACGGAAACGGGGTCGAGCTCTGCCGCGAACTGAAATCTAAGATGCCGCAGCTGAACTGCCTGATGCTGACGTCCTTCACGGACGAGCAGGCCATGATGGACGCGATCCTCGCGGGAGCCGGTGGCTACATCATCAAGGACATCAAAGGCATGGAGCTCCTGACAGCCGTCCGGACGGTCGGTGCGGGAAAGTCCCTGCTGGACAACAGGGCTGCGGGGGCGCTGATGCAGCGCCTGCGCGACGGCGTCCACCAACCCGGGCCACTGGCCGGGCTGACCGACCAGGAACGCACGGTGCTCGAGCTGATCGGCGAGGGGATGACCAACCGGCAGATCGCCGAGAAGATGTATCTGGCCGAGAAGACCGTGAAGAACTACGTGTCGAGGCTGCTGGCGAAGCTGGGGATGGAACGGCGAACACAGGCTGCCGTGCTGGCCTCCGAACTGCGGGCGACCCCCCGCTACTGATCGGCTGGTGACGTCAGACAGCACTCCGGCCGATCTGCAGGAGTACCTGCGGCCACAGACCCCCGCCAATGAGCTCCCGCAGTTGCTCGCGGCCGGCCGACGACCCCTCCGTCATGGCGAGGAAGCGGGCACTCAGATCCGACCGGGCTGCGGTGAGGAGAACTCGCTGCATGGCCTGGCCCGCGCGGATCCGTGAAGCGGCATCATCCTGCAGGGTCCCGATGACGGCAACGTGCGCCGATCGGTCGAGCAGCTCGAATTCCCCGGTGTCGCCGACGAATTCGCCGAGCAGGTGGAAGTCGGCCGGGGCGAGAAGCGCAATCCAGGCCTGCTCGATCCTGGCCGCATACCGCAGTTCGACCATCAGTGCTTCGGGAATCGAGTCGGTTTCGAAACGCTCGGTCCGGGTTTCCAGCAGTCCGATGGCCAGGGATAGTTCGGCTCCGTCAGGGTTGGTGGGCCGGCGCCCGTCGATCTCCACCGAGGCCAGCAAGGAGGGACGATCCAACTGCGGCAACAGCTGCACCACCGGGTCGACCCCGCACGATCGAATGGCGAGCCGCAGGTTGAGAAGTGCAGCGCCGCAGGCCACCCAGGCCTCACGGTGATTGTCGTCGAGGCCCCAGGGGTCGGTGGGGATCGCCAACAGCAGATCGATGCTCGTGGCTGTGCACTGAAATCTCCAGGGACGGCTGTGATGCACCTCGGGGGCCTGTTCGGCAAGAATCAGTACCTGCTGCACCTGATCCGGCCTGAGAGTGCCGACAGGAGCCTGGATACAGCTCATCAGTGTGGTGTCCTCTCGTGTCCCTGCCGCCGGGTGTCGCCGACGGCCCACGTCTTCCGTGCTTCCCACCTTTCCTGCCCTCCCCCGCAGCCTGTAGGGCCGAACGTCCCGCAGCTGTCGAACGAACGCCCCCCGTTTGCCCGGGTCCGGGTTGACGAACACACCGAGTGCACGATCACGTGCCAGAGTGGGACCATGACGGTCACAAGATGACAGATGTGGGCCCGGTCGGCGCCCGCCCGGCGCCGGGTCCCCAGGTCGTATCGGCAACACCGTCGACGCTGGCGCATTCGTTGTCCCAGGCCCGGCTGCGCGACCTGATGTTGGAAGTGGAAATCAGGGTCGAGGAAATCCTAGCGAGCAACAGGACCCGCATGGATGGCCTGCTGGACGCGGTCCTGGTGGTCTCGTCCGGACTCGAGCTGGATTCGACCCTGCGGCAGATCGTCAAAGCCGCCGCAGATCTCGTTGGAGCGCGTTACGGCGCACTGGGCGTGGTGGGTGAGAGCGGGTTGCTCACCCAGTTCGTCCACACCGGAATGGACCAGGAGACGATCGACGCCATCGGCACCCTGCCGGTCGGACACGGAGTCCTCGGCGTCGTGCTGGAGGAAACCAGACCCCTTCGGTTGGACGACCTTTCGACCCACCCGGTTTCGATCGGGTTTCCGGCCCACCATCCACCGATGCGGAGTTTCCTGGGCGTACCCATCCGCGCCCGGGGGGAGGTGTTCGGACGCCTGTACCTCACGGAGAAGGTCGGCGGCAAGTCGTTCGAGGAGGATGACGAGGTCGTTCTGCTCGCGCTCGCTGCCGCAGCCGGCATCGCAGTGGAGAACGCCCGACTGTACGAGGAGGTACGTCGCCGGCAGCGGTGGCTCGAGGCGGTCGGCGAGATCACGGTGGAACTGCTGGATGGTACGGATGCCAACGAGGCACTACGGCTCATCGCCGGCCGTGCGCGAGAGTTGACCGCTGCCGACTCTGCTGTCATCGCGCTGCCGGTGATCCCCGGTGACGGTGCCGCCGCCGGCGTGACGGAATTACGGGTCGCCGTCTGCGACGGACTGGGCGGTGAAGTGCTGACCGGGATGAGGATCCAGATCGAGGGTTCGACGTCCGGCTCGGTCTTCCGCGATCGGGTGCCCCGAAATGTGGCCGCGTTGGCGCAGTCGCTGCCGCAGGAGATCGGGGTTTCCTTCGGCCCGGCGCTGGTCCTTCCGCTGGGTACCGGTCAGTCGATCTCCGGTGTGCTGATGACTATTCGTCGCCAGGGGGCAGTACCGTTCGACGACCACCAGTTGCAGATCGCGGCGTCGTTCGCAGACCAGGCAGCACTGGCGCTGCAGCGGGCGGAGAACCAGACGGCAAAGACGGACCTGGTGATCTTCTCGGACCGCGACCGGATCGCGAGAGATCTGCACGATCAGGTGATCCAGCGGCTCTTCGCTGTCGGGCTCGCCATGCATGGGACCCTCCGGCGTTCCACGACGGACGTGGTCTCCTCGCGGCTCAACGATCACATCGACCAACTTCACGAGGTCATCCAGGACATCCGCACCACGATCTTCGACCTGAACACCGAGCCTTCGGACGTCCCGACCGTCCGCTCCGCGTTGAAGAAGGTGATCACCGAGCTCACTGCCGACACCGCCCTTCATGTCTCCGTCCGGATGACCGGTCCGTTGGAGGTGCTACCCGCGGAGCTGGTCGAACATGCCGAGTCGGTGGTGCGGGAGGCGGTCAGCAACGTGGTGCGCCACGCGAACGCCCGCGACCTCATGGTCACGGTCTCGGTGGACGATGATCTCGTGATCGCTGTCACCGACGACGGCGTCGGCCTACCGCCCAAGGTTGCGCGCAGCGGCCTGCACAACCTCAATCGCAGGGCGGTCGCGGCGGGCGGGACGTGCACGATCACCCGACAGGAAACCGGTGGCACGCGACTGGTGTGGTCTGCGCCGCTGCCCTGACCCTTTCGCAGACCTCGGATCGACAGCGTGTTGCTCCCCTTCCTGTTCAAGGCGACCGCTGAATTGCTGGACGTCCCTGACCGGAAGGACTTTCGCCTCTCACGGTCCGATTCTCGCGGACCGAAGATGAGTGGTGCATCAGTACGAGAGCGGGGGAATCCCTCCTCCGCATCATCGCCATTCTGTGAAAGAGCGTGAAATGGTCATACAATCGCCTTCCAGCGATATTCAGCCTCCATTGATCGATCGTGAGGTCAAGGCCCGGATTGCAGCAGAAAAGGCCTACGCCAAATCTCGGCGAAGCTGGCTCGCGCGGCACAAGGTGCTCACGGTGGCTCTGGCGGCCGTGGTGTTCGGGGTCGCCATCTCGATCGCCACGATGTCCGGCAAGTCCGCGAGTGATGCACGGACAACCGGGTCGACCACCTCCGCCGGCGCAGCTGGAATCGGCACCGCGGTGCGGGATGGCAAGTTCGAGTTCACCGTGACGGCAGTCGATGCGGGTGTTGCCACGATAGGGACGGCACCGCTCGACGAGACGGCGAAAGGTCAGTTCGTCACCGTCCATCTGACCGTCAAGAACATCGGGACAGTTGCGCAGACCTTCGACCAGAGTTCGCAGACGATGATCGACCAGCAGGGTCGGAAATTGTCGTCCGACCTGATGGCCGGTGTCTCGATTGATCCGAACAACTTCCTTGCCGGGATCAATCCAGGGGTCGGTGTCACCGGTGTCGTGCTTTTCGACATCGCCAAGGATGCCGTCTCCACCCAGATGGAGCTGCACGATTCTGCCTTCTCCGGCGGGGTCACCGTTCAACTGGTGAAATAGGACTGACGAGCGGAGACTTTCTGTTCTGCCGCATGGTGAAGGAGGGGGCCAGGATGAAAACATCACAAAGATGGGTCGCCTTCGCAGCGAACAAACGGAGAACTGCATGCTGGACGAACTGCGCCAGGTTCCGGGCATGAACGCCGGCCAGATCGGAGTGGCCGTGGGCGGCGGCTGCCGCCCTCACCGGTGAGGTGGCCTGGCCCTACGAGATGGACGCAGCGTGCCGGGCGGTCAACCACACCCTCTGCGTCAACTCGGTGTGCAATCTGGTGACGATCCGCTCGGGCCATCGGAGCCATCAGGTCCGCTATCGAACACGACATCACTGTTGCGTTGAGGCGCAAATGCGTCCCCAGGGGTGGCGCAGGGCAGCGTCAGGAGCGGCCCGCGAGACGACTGCGGCCCTCCTGGGCGCCCCGGGTTCGCGCGAGCGATTGTCACCGAGATCGACGGTATGGAACGAACGTGTCTGCGGTGAGGTCCGGCGACCGGCGGGACGTCTGGCCGGCCGCACGGGACCTTCGGCCCTTCTCGACAGGCTAACGGTTCGCGCACCGTCGGGGGATGACGACGACGCTGTTAAAGAAGGTCCCGCGACCGGCGTCCCACGGGCGCGGGGCGAGCCGGTCAGAGCTGACTCCACAGGCTCGCCACCTCGAACGTTCGGCGGGAGGCGTGTTGTTGGCACACGTCGCAGCGCAGGTGAAGATCCTGGTGGACCAGGACGCAGCGGTTCGGACCTACGAAAGCGAATCGATTCACGACATGCGCGTGGCCGCCAGACATCTGCGCAGCGTTCTCGCGACCTTCCGGCCCCTGTTCCGGGCCGAGATCACCGATCCGGTCCGGACCGAACTGACGTTCCTGGGCCGCTTCCTCGGCGCAGTGCGGGACGCGGAAGTCCAGAGCACCCACCTGCTCGAGGTGGTGGCGGCCGAACCTCCGCAACTGGTGATGGGATCCGTCGCCGAACATATCGGTCTCGAACTGCAGCGTGATTCGCGCACCGCAGAAATCGAATTATCAGAGGTCCTGGACAGCCCCCGCTACCGAGCACTGCTCGACACGCTGGACAGACTGCTGTCCGACCCGCCTCTGACCACCCGTGCCGGGGAACCTGCCGTGCGGGCGTTGCCCGCACCGGTCGCCCGAACCTGGAAGAGAATCCATTCTCTGGCCGACCATCGGCTACCGGAGGATCCGGACGACCGCGATCGTCAACTGCACGAGATCCGCAAGAGCGCAAAGGATCTCAGGTACGCCTGCGAGGCCGTCGAACCAGCTCTGGGTCGGCGTGCGGCCAGGTTGGCCACGACGGCTGAACGGTGGCAGACGGTTCTGGGGGACCACCAGGACAGTGTGGTGGTCCGGGCGACGTTGCAGTCGATGGGGGAGCGGATGTTTCTCGACGGTCGGAACTCCTTCACCATCGGTCGTCTGCACGCTCTCGAACAGCGGCGCGGCCAACGCGCCGAGAAGCAATTTCTCACCAGCTGGTCCAAGGGTTCCGGTCGTCACCGACCCACGTGGCTCGATGAGTGACCAAGGTAATCCGCTCGGACCGCTGAGCGGCACACCCCGCGGGGAGGTCGTACAGACGCCAAGCGTCAGCGGGGTAGGTTGAGCTCGCGCGTTCGCGCGATGGAGGGGGCTCGTGGTGCAACAAGGTTCCGACGGTCCTCATGCATTAGACCCCCTTGGCGATCCGCAACAGGAGGATCTCGATCTCGCCCACAGCCTGTCCGCGCTGTCGACACTGTCCACCGGACTGGACCTAGAAGTGCTGCTCACCAGGGTGGCGTCCTTTGCAGTCCAGGCCATTCCCGGTGCGGACGGTGCCGGCCTGACTTTGCTCGAGCTGGACCGTCCCGACCTGATTGTCAAGAGCGCCGATTTCGTCCGCGAGATCGACAGCATCCAGTACGCGATCAAGGAGGGTCCCTGCATCAGCGCTGCGGCCCAGGGGTTGACCATGCGATCCGGATCACTGGGCGGTGACCCCCGGTGGCCGCACTTCGGTCCGCGGGCAGGTCGGCTCGGCGTGCACAGCGTGCTCTCGCTGCCACTCGTCACGCCGGCCGGCATCGTGGGAGCGATGAACGTGTACGCCAGGTCCAAGAACGCCTTCGACGAACGAGCGGAGGTACTGGGGGAGACCTTTGCGGTACCAGCGGCGATCTCCGTGCACAACGCGCAGATCCTGGCGCAGACAGCCCGCGCCATGGCCAGGCTGCAGGACGCCCTGAAGGGGCGGGCAATGATCGACCAGGCGATCGGAATTCTTCGCAGTCGGGGTGGCGGAACGGTCGAAGAGGCTTTTGACCGGCTCCGGAAGATCAGTCAGGCCGAACACACGAAGATGACGGAGGTGGGCAGGACCATCGTCGACGAGGCGGTGCGTCGCGCCGATGCCCGTAGGGTTCAGTAGACCCTGCGAAGACACGCCTTATGGCGTACGATTTACTGATCGGTACGTTGAAGGCGGTCCCGAACCGTTGGTGCGTCCTGATTTCCCGTGTGGCGACTGCTTCCGCGGGCAGGTTTTTCGAATCGGCGTTCGGGGACGCCCGGAATACTTCCTTGTGGACAATCTCGCCGAATTGACTCAGTCGTTGGCAATTCTCTCGGTCGCCCACGACGACCCCGCCGCGGACCTCGTCGCCGAGCTCGCCCTGCTGGATCGATACCTACGGGTTGCTGTGCCCTCCAGCCTGGGCTTCACCCTGGCCATCCACGGGCCGGGCGGCACGATCTCACTGACCACCACCACACCGTCGATGGTGACGCCCGGTACCAGTCTCATGATGCCCCTACCGGCGGTCGCGTCGGGCCGGATGTCGGGAACGGTCATCTTCTACGCGGCTGCGCCTGGAGCGTTCGTCGACCTGGCCGCTGATGCCGAGTGGGTCAACTACATCGGTGAGCGGCTCGTCCCGGACTCCGAGCCGAGCGGGACAGGAGCGGAAACCATCTGCGGGGAAGACGGAATTGCAGCAGTATCGGAGGTCAATCAGGCCATCGGTGTGTTGATAGATCGGGGTCATCCGCCGCTCGAGGCCCAGAGCGAACTTGATCGCCGAGCCGCGATCATGCAGACAACCGTTCTCCGGGCGGCGCGTCAGCTGCTTGCCTCACTGAATCCCTAGTTTCGCCCCGAGTCAGCGGTGCCGATCCACCGGGGTGTGACCAGGGTCCGAAGTGCTTGACAGGTAGGTGCCCCGGGGCGTTACGTGGAGGGGCTGATGCCACAGCCGGCCTGAAACGGATTCCGCCCGCCCTCGGGTCGCGGGATTCAACGAGACCTTCGCCGCTCAGAAGCATTCTTGGTCCCTACGTCCGGCCGGAGGCCTGATGACGTCCGATCAACCAATGAGCACAGCTGAGGCGATCGGCGGTGCAGTCGGTCCGTTCGACGACTACTGCGACGGGTTCGGGAACCCCGGATCCTCTGGCGCGACGTATATCTCAGTGGTCAAATTGTCGACCGGCATGGTCGCCAAACAGATGGATTCTGTCGTCGACGAGATTGTCGCGCACGACCGGGCCGAGAAGAACGACGCCTACGCGGGGCAGGTCAATATGATCCCGTCGCCGCCCTTCCCTGGTATCAACAGCGCCCTCTGGGGGTACGACGTCGCCCGGCACAACGGATTGGACTCGGGCACCATCGAGCCCATGTCGTTCCGTGTGCAGTTCGATGGATCGCAGGCTCCGATTCTGCCCCTCGGACCGCTCCTGGAGGCCGGAGAGCAGTTGTTCGGTACGGAGTCTGCCCGTCGGTACCCCTTGCTACCGGGTACCCACGTGCACTGCGCGATCAAGGAATTCAGCGCGGCGGGACCGACTTCTGTGTGGGCCGCGATGGCGGTCGGGGTGGCGAGGGACAGGCGGCACCACACCAGCGTCTTCACCGAAGATGTTGGCCAGGACCCGATCGGCGAGAACCCCGCCCGGCGGGTGGGGAAGGTGCAGCGCCGAATGGACCTCATGGTCGACGGATTGCTCAAGGAGGGGACCGAGACGGGTGTCTGCTTCAGCGAGATATTCCTCGGGTTCAAAAGCCAATCAATCCCCAAGGGATATGTTGGGAGCGCGCTCGCCTGCGTCCCCTGCGTGGTGCTGGCCCGCAGTGCCGTACCGAACCCCGTCGCTGGGTCTGCGACAGTCATGCTGTCCCAATGGGAGGCGCAGCACGGGTTCTCCCGTCGCCCCGCAGATGATCGGCTGCACCTAGCAGCCGTGTCGCGTCGTCGCGGCTGAGTGATGAAGGCGGGCTGTTTGTGAGATGTCGGACCGTCCGCACCTCAGGAACGGGCGAGATGCGGGACGAGGATCTCTCGGGCCAGGAGCAGCATGGCGGCCGCGATGGGCATAGAGACGAGAGTGCCGATGATGCCCAGCAGGGCACCGCCGATCAGCGCGGCCATCACGGCGACGAGCGCCGGTACCTCGACGGCACATCCGATGATCCTCGCGGCGAGTAAGTAGTCCTCGCCGAACCGAAAGAGCACGAAGAAGCCGATCGTGGCCACACAGATCGGCATCGCAGAACCGAGGGTGGCCAATCCGGCGGTGCCTTGGGTGGGTGGTCGGTCTTGCGGCCGCGGCGGGCCGGCCGGGAGGGTCCAGCCTCCGCCCACGCCGAATCGATCACATGCCTGACGATGGTCAGATGGGGGCGAGCCCGCTCCCCGCGGGTGCGCGTCGAGCCCTCTGCCCGCTTCCCGCTATGGAGCTGCGGGTGCGGTTGTCGCCGCCCGGTAGCTGAATCGCCGTCGCGAACGCCGGTGTGCCATGCCCCATCACCCCAGGAACGGGCCGCATCAATCTGCTTCCGATGCGACGAGAGGCGCGGAGTGGTGATCCTGCCCGCTGTGCCCAGCGCCTGCGGTGGCACGGACACCGAGCCGCCGCCAGGCAAGACGGTGCGGTTCGAGTTGTCCCCGGCGAACGCCGTTGACTCAGCCGACCTGTCCGGGTGGTCCCGCAGCAACGCGGATGGGTCCGGTGCGGTGCTGCGCGACGGGATCGGCCCGCGGTGTCCAGTCTAAAACGGCCGCCGCTGGGTGGAACATTCGGGTGGCGGGACCACGAGAAGTGATCCACGCTCGGTGAAGGTGCGCAGACACTTGCGGTATTCGAGCGACGCCGGCGCGGTATCGCTTGCGGACCCACGACTGGACGCCGTGGTCGGGAGCGGCCTGGCTTGTCTGGAAGCAGCTGAGAGCGCCTGGCTCCACAGCCCGCTGGATGCCCGGTTCCTGCACCTGCTGGAGGTGACCATGCGCTACTTGAGTCCCTCTCGTCGGGCTGGGCCGAACGGGACCGGCTGAACCGGTAACCCACACCGAGCAGTCTGTTGAGCATTGCTGTCGGCTCGGCTACGGGTGCGGCGTGTTGGTTCGCACTGGCGGGGCCGCGCCACTGCGCGCTCGTTAGAGTGATCCGGGGTAGCCCTTGCAGTCTTGCAGGGTTGGTGCAGCACTCCGAACTGAATCAATCAATCAATCGATTGATAGATTAGTGGAGGAGGAACCATGGGTGTTCTTGAAGGACGTGTTGCGATCGTCACTGGTGCGGCAGGAGGTATTGGGGCTGCTACGTCCAAGCGTTTCGCCGAGGAGGGTGCCGCGGTCGTACTGACCGATATCCGCGGTGACCGCGTGATCGAGCTCGCCAAGGAGTTCGAACAGGCCGGTGGTCGGGCTATCGGTATCGGATGCGACCTCGCGGTGGAAACGGAGATCACCGCAGTCGTCGACCTGACGATCAGGACGTACGGCCAGGTCGATGTACTGGCCAACATCGGGCAGGGGGGAATGGACCGGCACCGCTACCTGGAGGACACCCGCACCGAGGATGCCTTGCTGACCTACACCACCGGACCGCTGCAGACGATGCTGTTCATGCAGAAGTGCCTGCCGCACATGAAGGCTCGCCACTACGGGCGGATCATCAACGTGGCATCGCACTCGGCGATCCTCGGGTTGCCGGGCTTCGCGCCCTACGAGATGGCCAAGGGCTCGATCCAGGCCCTGACCCGCAATGCATCGCAGGAGTGGGGGAAGTACGGAATCGTCACCAACCTGTTCCTGCCGGGGATCAAGACACCGGCATTCGACATGTCCGACCAGGGACGCGAGCAGGCGGAACTCCTGGCGACGCAGATCCCGGTGGGCCGCTTCGGCAACCCCTACGAGGACTGCACCCCGATGGTGCTGTTCCTGGCCAGCGAAGGTGCCGGGCACATCAACGGCCAGTCGATCGGCATCGACGGCGGGAAGACGATGATTGCGTAGTCGTGTTCGGCATATCCTTGGCCGCCGGTGTGCCGGTGCACACCTGCCACCGGCGCGTTCGCCCGGCGGCCCGAGCGATGGGGGAATCCAGTGGTGAAAGCGGCCGGGCCGTCCCGCGGTCGTCCCATCGGGTCTGACGGCGCAGTGACCCGGCACCGCATCCTCCTCGCGACGATCGACCTGGTCGCCGATCGGGGTTACGCCGGTGCCACCATGCGCCAGATCGCGGCCGGCGCCGACATGACGATCGGCACGGTCTTCTACCATTTCGCCAGCAAGGCCGATCTCGTCGCAGCCGCGCACGTCGAGGTCATCGAGCCTCTGCTCGAGCGAACCTACGCCGCGGCACGCGCTCAGACCGGCTTCCTGCCCGGCGTCGTGGCCTGGCTGCAGGTCGGTGGCGAGGTTCTCCAGGAGTGCCCGGCGATCGCCCGGTTCGGCGCAGCACTGCTCCAGGCATCGGAAGCCGACGGCCCGGTCCGGCGCATCCACGACCATTTGATCCAGCGTCAGGTCGACGTGCTCCGCGAACTCGCCGAAGCCCATGCCGACGAACTCGAACTGCCGGGTCACGAATGGCAGGCGGTAGCAGACGCAGCGCAGGCCATGGTGATCGGACTCATCGACTTCGCCGAACACAGCGACGTCCGGCGGTCGCAGGCCGCGCGGGCAGCAGCAGTCACCATGCTGGCCCGCTCGATCGGGCCCGCCCTGACGACCGACTCAAGTCCGATGTGACTGACAGCGCGCAAGTGGTGGCACGGTCTTCTTTGTCCATTTCGATTTTTCTGCGGGAGGGACGTAGCTCCCGGCCGTGCCCACATCTTGCCCACAATCGAGGCCGATTCGTGGTCATATGCCGTAAGCCGTCATGTACGAAATCCCGGGTCGGAGGCCATTTGGCGCGTCCTCGTGCACGTCATTTCGGCCATCATTGTCGTTCCACCGAAGAGGTGACTCATGAGTGTCCGCGCCGTTCAGTCGAGTAGCGCCGCGGCTTGGGCGGGTCCGATTCCGATCCGGATCTGGTAGATGTCCATGGTGATGGAGGGTTTGGCGTGGCCGAGTTGGTCGGCGATCTGGCGGCCGGTGAGTCCGGCTTTGTCCAGTTCGGTGGCGACCATCTTGCGGAGGCTTCGGGCGGTCATTGTCGGGTAGCCGTGTTTGTCGAGGAATCGCCGGACCTGACCGGTGAAGTTGGTGGTCCATCGGGGTGTGTCGTGGTCCCGGTGGTTTCCGGTACCCATTCGCTCGGCGGGGTAGACCAACGTGCTGTAGCCGCTGTGGGAGTCGCGTCGGCGACGGAGCATGGTGAGCGCCCTTTCTGGGAGGGCAAGGGTTCGCATGCCGGCGGAGGTCTTTGTGTGCTGCTGCCGTTGACCTTTGGCGTTAACTGTTGCGCAGATGGTGACCGTTCCGGCAGCGAAGTCGACGTCGTCCCAGGCCAGCGCGAGCGCTTCAGCGGTGCGGCAGCCCGTGCAGGCGATGAGCAGCAGAACGTCTGGGACGTCTGCGGTGAGGGCGAGGGGATCGTTGTAGAGCTTGCCGAGCATCTCATCGGACTGCGGGCGATCCAACCCGGTCGCACGATGAATGGTGCTCCGTGGTCGGTTGACGCGGGGGAGACCGACCGCAGGGTTGGCTTTGACGGCTCCGTCGATGAGCGCTTGGTCCATGGCCGCTCGCAGGATGCCGCGGCACGTCTTTGCCACCGCGGGTGTCAGGGTGTTCAGAAATCGTGCGACCTGGCCGGTGGTGATCTTGCCCAGGGGATAGCTTCCCAGCTTCGGCTTGATGGTGCTGGCGACTGCCTGGCGGTAGCGGATGACGGTTCCGATGGCGCGGTCGCCTAGTTCGGCGCGGTGTTCTTGTTCCGATAGCCAGGCATCCAGGTGTTCGCTGAGCAAGGTGGTGCTCGTCGAGGCGCCGGCTGGCGTGTCGGCCAGGCTCGCGATCACTTCTTCGACGACGTCCTGGATCTTTTGCTGGAGACGTTCGATGGCGGCGTCGCGGGTTCTGCCTTCGGCCCGTACCCGGCGAAGCGCCGACCCTGTTTCTGTTGTCCGGATCCGGGTGAGAGCGACCCAGTATTCCGGGCGCTGTGTGCTCCCGGTAGGACGGACGGTGGCGCGTCCGTCGACCGAGATGTAGGGGTAGCAGCTGATCTTGCCGCGCTCACCCAGGGCGGTACGTGGTTGGGGCATCAGGGAACCTCTGCGTGTCGGACCTGATATTGATACGGGTGCCGCGAGATTGCTAGGTGGACACCTTGGTGGACACTTTGCGCGTGATCGATCGGTGTCTCAGGTGATCACCACCACCCGCAGTGACTCAATGTCGCAGGTCACGGCTGATCAATACTGACCCGGCATGATCGATCGAGGGTCATCGCGACAAACCGTCAGGTCGTGGGTTCGAGCCCCACTCGCCCCACGTCAGAGCATGTATGAGGTCGCTCAATCCGGACAGTTTTGGCTCCAGGTCCCATGTCGACAGAGTCGTCGAACGCCCGTGGTTCGGCATTGACGGACTGGGTCTGGTCACCGAGCAACTCCGGGTTGTCCGATCGGCAGGCACGGGTGCCTGAACGTGGCGACACGGTCAAGGCATGCGGTCGCCAATCACCTCGGTTGATCGGCCGGCGGCGGTCGGCGGAAGAAGCGCCGCACATCCGCACTGCGCAGCCAGATGTACTCCGGCCCCGCACCCTCCTCCTCCTGGAGCTTGACCATCACAGGCGTCTCGTTCCACCGAACCGGCCGCCACTCCTGGGCGCCATCCAGCAGCACCCAGCCGATCTACGGTCCGCCTGGACGTCGACCATCTGTGAGCGGCAGATCGGTCCTCGCCGCGGATCACGCGCTGACATCCCCAGATGCGGACGGATCGTCCGGGGCCGGTCCAGCCGGCTGACGACCCTGGGTGTCGCGGTTGCGCGGGTTCCCTACGGAGCGGTCGAACTGGCCTTGGCTTGCTGTGGCTCCGGAGGCGGGCCGCCGGTAGATGGATGGATGTCTGGTTCACGGCAACGCAGGGACGGGATCATGGTCGTCGGTGTAGATGTTGAATTTTCCAGTAGAACGCGTCATAGCCTGCCGGCGGCGATCTTCCCGAGCGCGATCAGGGCATCTGAAGTGATCTTGGCGTCGAGGCCCGTCTGGATGTTGATCGACAGGATGTCCGGGCCCTTGAGGACGTACATCGCGGCGACAGCGCCGCCGACAATGGAAAGGCAGGCACCGTCTGCCATGGCGATACCATTCACATTCTCCAGGCCAGGCTGTGGTGGGGACTCCGAGCCAGCTGACTGCTTTGCGCTGCAGTACATGCCGAACTGGGTCTTGCTGTCAGTGCTGCCGCCACTGTGGTCGACGACGATGGAGACGGCACCGGCCCCGGTGTAGACGCATGCGGTGGTGGTGCCGTCAGAATTGTCCTTCCCAGGGCCCGGGTCGGCGCCCAACAGCGGGGTCAACTCCTGCCGGGTCAAGATCGAACAAGCGTGTCCATTGCTGCTGGAACCTTGGGAGGTCGTCGCGCCGCTGCTCGATCCGGGCCCCTGGGTGGCAGCGTCGATCGTCGGGGCAGCGGGGGTTGTCGCGGTGGGAGGGAGCGCTGCAGCGCCGGACTGGCACCCACTGAGCGCCAGAACGGCAGCCGCGCCCAGACAAGCTGCGATCTTCGAAAGCGAGGTCATGGTGATCCCATCGATAGGTTGGATGGTGCTCGCGGACATTTCGGGCGGATACCGGACAATAGGGCGACCGAAACTTCAGAACACGGGTTCATTGACAGGACGTTCCGGCGGGGAGGGTCGCGGATTTGTTGACGATGGATTCGTAGGGACCGGTGATTCCGCCACTGGCTTTGATCGGAGGAGCGCCGAAGGTGCTGAGAAAGAAATTCACCAACTTGGCGACGGGTGCGGGTATTTCGTAGCCGATTCCGTAGCCGAGTTGGACATTGATAGCAGCGAGTCGACAGGGCACGGCGGCTTCCGAGGATGCTGCCGTTACACCTATCCGCACGACCAGGGAAAGCCACGCCCCGGCCGAGAATCCAAGGAGCCCGACACCGACTGTCAACTTCGCCTGATATCCGAAGATCAGACCCACCGGTGCGATTCCGACGGCCTGGATCGAATCTAGCAACGACGTTTGGGTGGCGAAATTGTCTACTTTGGTGACGTTTTGGGTCACGCCATGAATTCCGAAGCCGATGGTGCCGCCGAAGGAGTAGTCACCGCTTGCGGTGACGGACCCGGGCGAGGCAAAAGCGGTCGACAGACTGAATGTCTGTTCAACCCGCGCAGTCAGTGGCAGCGCGAAGCCGCCGATGGGCACCGTGAATGCGACCGGCACTTGCACTCGCTGCCGCGCCACGTTGCCCTTTACTCCTGCCGTCGAGGCCGCGGAGAATTGGACTCCGATGCCGGCCGCGCCATGGAGATCGATGGACGCGTCGGTGACCTTGCCGCCGGCGATGTGCAATCTGAAGGACACCGTGGGGGCACTCAGGTGAAGAGTGAGTGTCGCCGAGACGCGCATCCCCGCGTGGTCGTAGGCCAGGCGCACGCCGGCACCTGTGGTGCAACAGAACGGGGTCAGGGTGTACGCCCCGACGTCGTCAGCAGGGGGTGTAGGCACCGGTAGGGGCAACACGCCGGAACCCGGGCTGCCCGGCACCGCAGGAGGGGCAGCGCGGCGACCGATCTCCGGGCGCGGGAGACGCCAGCCTGCCGGCTGGGCGACCGAGTTGAACTCGACGGTCGGTAGCCGGATGTCGCCCGGCTCGGTGGTGGGTGTTTGTGGTGAGGAGCTCACCGACCCGCTGGGTGACTGGATCGACGCGGCCGTCGATGGGCCTGTGTCAGGAGTCAACGGTGCCGCAGTGTCGGGGGAATTAATCGGAACACTCTCCGGTGCCTGGCTTTGAGTGCCGGTGACAGTTGGCGTTGCCGACCCGGCCGGACCGTCGTCGAGACTGGAAATCAGACCCGGCCGGGTCGGTGTCTGATATGCCATCACGGAGTTCAACGAGACAGGGGCCGCTGAGTCGAAATTGCCGTTGCGCACGACGTCGGTGATATCCACCGGGCCAAGGACCACCTGCTTGTTGTTGCCGACGGTGGAGACCGCGAGGATCCGGCCGGCTCCCAGTCCGGTGGCGAGCATGATCTTTCCAGGTACCAGGTCCTGGATATGGCCGGCGCTGCCTTTGATCGTCCAGACCATGCCGTCGGCGCTGACCGATTGAACCGCAGATGCGCCGCCTCCGACCAGTACGACATCGCTTTGGTAGACAATCGAGGCGTCCGATTTCGGGCTTGCGCCGTAGGCCGACTCCGGACCCGAGAGCGCCGCGGCCGATGTTGCTGTCGGGGCGGTCGTGGCCGTGCCTCCGGTCGAACACGCGCACAGCAACACCACGGCCAGCAGACCGGACGTCCATAGAGCGCGGCGACCTGATACACCGGTGCCTGCGTGCGGTGGGGAGGACATGGTGTGAGCTCCTCTTGGGGATTCTCGAGTGGGTGGTCTCGGAAATGGATGTCGGCGAGAAGGGATCAGAGCCGGGCAAGAGCTTGTTTGGCCAAAGTGATCAACTTCTGCTTGTTGGCGTCGGGCTTGTTGGTGAGGTTTGCGAGCGAGGGGAGAATGATGATGAGGGCGCTGGCTCCCTGTTGGATGAAGATCTCGCCAATGGTGGCGTTCCAGAATGCGTCGTCGCCCAACCCGGCCACGTGCTCGCTCAAACTTTCGAGCTGTTGTTTCCGTTGCTCGATGTCGACCGATGACTTGTCGACGGAGACGTACATGACAAAGCTCGCATCGGCGGTAGCCGAGTAGATGCACTCACCGATCGGGCCACCGTCGGCGGTCACCTTCATGGGCACCGCTGCCGCGGCGGAGACCTCGGCCAAGGTCACCAGTGCGCAGACCGACCCGGCGGAGATTGCGCTGGTCAATGTCGTCCTTTCGGGTGCCGGTTGGGCCTTGGTCTGACCGGCCGGGAGGGGAGCCCCGGCTGTGCTGAATGCGGGCAAGTTCCCTGTGGGGCTACCGCATGCCGTGGATAGGCACATCGTGACAACTGCGAGCAGAAGTCCCAAACGAATACGTTTCATGAGATGCTCTCCACTTGGATGCGGAATGGGTTTGGCCGATGTGGCCAGGCGAATGACAGTGAAGTGATCAGTCCCGGCTCACAACATGAGTGCCGGCAAGACCGTGGCCGTCCGAGAACCGGCGCGACGGAGCATTTCCATGACTGTCACGGCGTCCTCCGCGTCGACAACGCTGACGCAGGTCTGTTCACCTGGAATGTAGGTGCTGTGCAGCACGGACACCGGCCAACCGTGCGCCGTCATCACATCGGCTGCTTGCCGGACCGCGTCGACAATGCCGCTGAAGGCCCCAATGTCAGCGCCGATCACCGGCTGACGAATCGTGAAGATGCTCATGAGTTGACCGTAGGCAACGGCGTCTGCGTCGACATCCGTACAACCACCTGGTCACTACTTGGTTTTCGGTGCTCGACCTCGTGTCGTCGACCGCCGCACCACAGGTAGTGCCGGGGACGAAGTACTTCTGCAGGACGACGATGATCATCGGCAGGACGACGACCGATCCGGCGTACAGATTGCTGACCTCTTGTCCGTTGCTGCCAAAAGCCTGACGACCTGCAGGCTCCCTGGGTGCGTCCAAAGTCGATGGCCCCGGGACATTCTCAGGACAGCCCCCCGCACGTGCGGGCAATCTGGAGGCCGATCCGCGAAGGTTCCGATGCTGGTGCAACCGTTCCGATCAAGGCCGAGCCGAAGGCCGGCGGTCTGATCGAGGTCGCCGTCGGTCAGCGGGTCAGCACCGACACGGCCGAGTCAGCCGCGACCATGCACCAACCATCTGCCGGACAGGTCGCCTGAGCCCCGGCGGTCTTGAACTCGTAGTCGGTACTGGCAGGGAGTGCGTCGCCCCGGGCCCAGGACCGGCCCGACCAGACGAGGTAGTCACTGCCGGAGATACCCAGACAAAAGCTCGCCGACGAGCAGGACAACGCTCCGATCAGCTCGCCGTCGGTCACAGACCAGGACGACCCGTCGTACCGCTCCGCCTTCCCCCCGGTGCCTGCCAGGCAGAACATCGCGGACGCGCAGCTGACGTCAAGCGGGGTTGACATCGGCTCGTCATGCCAACCGGAGGCCGAGTGGACGTACACATCCTTTCCCGTTGCGATCCCGCACGTCACCCCGTCGTGCGCGCAGCCGATCGCTGTCGGAAGTCCTGCGAGCGTCAACACGGAGGTCATCCATGACGTGCCGTCCCACGTGCTGACGGCGGTCGCGGCTGACCCGGAAGGCCCGGCCACGCACCATCGCGGGCCGGCGCAGGCGAGCACGGCCACGCCGCCGCCTGGCGACCAAGAGCCTGCCCGCGTGATCTGCCAGTGCTGGCCGTCATAGCGCATCGTGGCGGAGCCGAACGAGGCCAGGCAGAAGGTCGCCGACGTGCACGACACCTGGCCCGCATCGCCGGCCGACGCCGTGACCGGCAACGGAGCCGCCGCACCCCACGCAGTTCCGTCCCACGTCCAGTACTGCGCCTTCTCGCTGATCAACGCACAAAACGTCCGGGACGCGCATGACAGCCAGACACGGGTGCTCGCCGCCAGGCCCGGCACCCCTACGGCTGCCGCGTGCAGCATCACGTGCTGCTGGCCGTTCGAAGAGGATGAGGAGGACCGTTCCTGTTGCGCCGCAGACGTACCGCAACTGCTGAGCAGCGCACCCAGCAGCAGCGCGAGCGCCAGCATCGCGACCTGCGCCCGGCGTCCTCGCTGCCGCTTACCTCGTGTGCCAAGCACGCGACGAGTGTAGCGGCGTAGAGCGGGCCGGCGTCCTTCGAGACCGCACGTCGCCTTCGCCGCGGTCGGCATCCCGATCATCATCGGGGCCCTATCGTGGTCCAGATGAAGGGGTGTGCGATGACACGGTGGTGACTGGCAGCTACAACTTCTCCGCCAACGCTCAACGCAATGCCGAAGACCAGGTGCGGATCACCGACCCGGCACCGGCTAGGCAGGATGGGGATGCGCGTCAGCCGCGGTCACCGGCCATCAGCGGCGCGCCTGTGATTGGTGTGAGACCGGTTCAGGATTCCCGTCGGGTTGCTGCCAGGAGCTGCGTCAGCGTGTGGCTCAGGTCCTCGAGTTGGTTGGGGGTCAGATTTGCGGCCAGCCTTCGGTGCAGTTCCTCGTGGAGTGTTGCTGCGGCCCGTGTGGTCATTTCGCGACCTGCAGGGGTCAGCGCGATCAGTGATGAGCGTGCGTCGTCAGGGTTGGGATCGCGTCGGCAATGACCGGCGGCTTGGACTCTGTCGACAATTTTACTGACCCCGCCCCAGCTGATGTTCAGGCGCTCGGCGATATCCAGCACTCGGCAGGGCCCGTCACTCTGCAGGACCTGCATCGTCTCGAACCGGGCCAAGGTCAGGCCGTTGGTTTCCTTGAGCCGGGCATCGACGGCGTTCCATAGAGTTGTTTCGAGCCGGATGAGGTCGTTGAAGGTACGGGCGAGATCGACCATCGGTCAGGCAATCTCAAGGACAACGCGCCCGCCGGCTCCGGCCTCCACCAGCTCGTGGGCCTCCGCGATCTGCTCGAGCGGCATCCGTTGGGCGATATGCGATTGCAGTGCGCCTTCCACCAGTGCATCGGTGAGCTCCGCGGCGGCGTGGGCCTTCACGGTGGGTGAAAAATCGTCGCTGCCCAGGAGCCGTAGGCAGGTGTCGGCGAAGCCGAGGGTCCAGTAGGGGATAGCGGGCTGGTCGACCGATGTCGCGAACGAGCAGATCGTGGCGCCGACTGCGACGATCTGCGCGTTGATGTCGATGTGGGCAGCGAAGTCGACGTCCGCGATTCGGTGCACTCCGGTCGGCGCGATCGCCCGGATCGCCTGGGTCAGATCCGGCCGCGTCGCGTCCAGCACGTGGTGGGCACCCAAAGTGCGGGCTTGTTCGAATTGGGCGGTACGGACGATTGCCAAGACGGTCGCGTTACCGCGGCGGGCCATCTGGGTGCCGATGGATCCGACGCCTCCGGTGGCCCCCCAAACCAGGACGTGAAGCCCTTCGACGGGACCATCGGCGAACACGGCCCGGTGACCGGTGATGCCGGCGATGCCCAGGCAGGCGGCCTGTTCGGCCAGCCACCGGTCGCTTCGCGTGGCCGACAACGGCAATGGAACCGTCAGCGCGGTCGGCACCACCACATATTCCGCTGCGGTACCGAACGGGCGGTAGGACTGCGCTCCGTAGCACCACACCCTGGTCCCGATTCTGGAGGCCGACACACCCGAGCCGACCTCGTCGATCACTCCGGCGCCATCGCTGTGGGGCACCACCTTCGGGAAGGCCATATCTGTACCCAGCCAGCTCGAGCGCTTCTTGACATCGCCTGGACTCAGCCCGGACACGGTCACCGCGATGCGCACCTCTCCTGGCCCAGGGTGCGGGTCAGGTAGGTCGCCGACCACGAGGACCTCACGCGCCGATCCACGCCTGTCGTACCAAGCTGCCCTCATGGCGACACCGCCTCACGTCGAACTCAAAGTACGTTCTATGGAACATACACTGCTGCGTCAGGTCGATGCCCGCTGCATGGGCTGCAAGACCCCGCAGCGGCCGTGATGGCCGCGGCCCGCACCGGTGCTATTGCGGGAAGCGCAGGATCGGTTTGATGGCACCGCCGGCGTAGGAGGCATCGATGGCGGCGGCTATGTCGACGAAATCGAAGTATTCGACGAGTCGGTCGAACGGGAACCGTCCCTGGTCGAACAGCCGCATGATCGTCCCGATCGAGGAGCCGCTCTGGCCGCCGCCGCCGAGCACGCCGACGATCTTCTTGCCCCACAGGGTGGAGAGATGGTCGAGTTTGAACTCGGCGCCGGCCGGGGCTCCGCCGATCAGGATGCAGGTGCCGAGCATCCCCACGCAATCTGCGGCCTGCCGTACGACGCTGACGACACCCGTGCACTCCAGAGCGAAGTCGGCCGGGCCGCCGCAGAGCCCAACAATCGTGCCGACCACATCGTCCTCTCCCGCACCGATCACATCAGTGGCGCCGAGGTCACGGGCCAGTGCCAGGCGGGACGGATGACGGTCGACGGCGATGATGCGGGTGGCCGGACTCAGTCTGGCGGCCATGATGGCGGACAGGCCCACCGTGCCGGCGCCGAAGACGACCACGCTCGATCCGGGACCCGGACGGGCGGTGTTGAACACCGCGCCGGCGCCGGTGGATACGCCGCAGGCCAAGGGGCCCATCAGTTCCAGCGGGAGATGCTCTGGGACTTTGACCAGGGCCTTGGCTGTCGTGATGCAGTGGGATGCGAACGAGGACTGCCCGAAGAAGTGGCTGGAGATCGGCTGACCGGTAGGTCGGTGCAATGCCGTGGCGCCGCCTGGTCGTCCACCGCCGACCAGCTGCTCACCCAGCCGGAGGCAGTACCTCGGCTGTCCTGAGGTGCAGTGCGCGCAGAGGCCGCAGAACGGCCAGCCGATCACGACGCGATCGCCCGGGTCGACGTCGTCGACGCCGGGCCCGATTGCCACCACGATGCCGGCGCCTTCGTGGCCCAGCACCCCGGGTAGCGGAAACGGGAGGTCTCCATGTCTCGCGAGCCCGTCCGTGTGGCAGATGCCGGTCGCCACCACCTGCACCACGACCTCACCCTGACCGGGATCATCGAGGACCAGGTCCCTGATCTCCCAGGGCCCATCCTGTTCCTCGATGACCGCTGCCATGATCTTCATGCGCTGCAACCTCTCTCGTGTGAGCGCCGGGCTGTCGACTCAGAATGGGTAGCTCGGGGGAGTGCTGCGAAGGGTCACCCATTGGGTTTCGGTGAAGGCCTCGACGTTTGCTGCGGACCCACCGAACCGGGAACCGGTCCCCGAGGAGCCGACACCGCCAAAGGGGCTGTTGGCCTCGTCGTTCACTGTCTGGTCGTTGATGTGGACGATGCCGGTCGGGATCCGATCGGCGAGGGCGAGACCCTTCAGGGGGTCGCGGGTGATGATGCCGAGGGAGAGCCCGTATTCGGAGCTGGTGGCCAACCTGACCGCGTCGTCGAGATCGGAGAACCGGGTGACCGGGGCAACCGGGCCGAAGATCTCCTCGGTGAAGGCCGGAGCGTCGAAGGCCACGTCGGAAAGAACGGTGGCGCGGTAGAACAGATTCTCGTACTCGCCTCCGGCCGACAACACGGCCCCGGTTTCGATGCTCGACCTGACCAACTGATGCACCTTGTCCCGCTGGCCGGCATCGATCAGCGGTCCGAGGGCGACCTGTCCACCGGCCGGATCACCGACCGGGAGCGAGAGTGCCTTGGCAGAGAGGCGTTCGACGAAGTCCTCGTAGATCCGGTCGTGGACGAGATGCCGCCCGGTGGTCATGCAGATCTGGCCCTGGTGGAAGAAGGACCCCCACGCTGCGAGGTTGACGGCCGCGTCGACGTCGGCATCGTCGAGGACGATCATGGCCGAATTGCCGCCCAGTTCCAGGTGCGCCCGCTTGAGGTGCCGTCCGGCCAGCTCACCCACCCGGCGGCCTGCCGCGGTCGAGCCGGTGAACGAGATGACCCGGACAGCAGGGTGTTCGACCAATGCCTCGCCCACGTCCGCTGTGCCCGGCAACATCTGCAGGACCCCTGGTGGAAGTCCGGCCTCCTCGAAGATCCGCGCCAGCACGACCCCGCCGGTCACGGCAGTCCGGGGGTCGGGCTTCAGGATGACGGCGTTGCCCAGCGCGAGAGCGGGTGCCACGGAACGGATTCCGAGAATGATCGGCACGTTGAACGGGGAGATGACACCGACCACGCCGGCCGGTACGCGGCGAGCCATCGACAGGCGTGGCTGTTCGCTCGGAATGAGTTCCCCGTACGCCCGGCCAGGCAGAGCGGCGGCCTCGTAGCACTCCTGCTCCGCGACGTGGACCGCGAAGCCGGCCATGCCGGCGACGGCGCCCACCTCGCGAATGTTCCACCAACTGATCTCGTCCGAGAACTTCGACCACAGATCGCCCGCACGCCGCATGACGCCGGCCCGCTCGGTGTGTGGAAGGGCGGCCCAACTGCGTTGGGCGAACACCGCCGCTCCAGCCGCACGCGTGACATCAGCGGCATCGGCTCGCCCGACCCGTCCGAGGGTCGCGCCGGTCGCCGGCTCGATGACATCGAAGACGCCGGCGGATCCGGAAACCCAATTGCCGTCGATCAGGACGTTCCCGGTCCAGGTGTTCTCGTCGAGTAGCAACTCGGGCCTCTTTCCTTCGTTGGCGGAGAGACCGCGAAGTTACGTCCCGTCTCCGGGCTGCGCAACATGCCGTTTCACCTATCGAAACTTGACTCTGACGATCAGAACGATCGACCTTGGGAAGAATGGAACCCAAGGCGGGCCGAGATGGCAGACGTGGTTCGTAGCAACGGTTGTTCGAGCCGGTCGACGAGGGAATCCAGCGTGACGTGCACGATGCTCAGGTGCACGGCGACGTTGACCGCCGCGATCACCTCGCCCGACCGCGAACGCACCGGTGCCGCCACCGAGCGGAGGCCGGGAGCGAGTTCCTCGTCGTTCCAGGCGATCCCGGTTTGCCGGACTCTGTTCAGGGCAGCCGTCAGCTGTTCGCGTGCGGTGATTGTCCGAGGCCCACGCCTGGCCAGATCGGTGCGGTCCAGCAGGGTCCGCAGCACGGCAGGGTCCCGCCCGGCGAGCAGCACTTTGCCCATCGCCGTGCAGTAGGCGGGCAAGCGGGAGCCCACGTGGAGGTTCAGATCCATTCCTGGATAGTGTCCGCGCCGGCTGCGTCGGCGGTCGACGTAGACGATGTCGGTGCCGTCCAGCACGGCCATGCTGACGGTGTACCCGGTGTCGTCGGCGAGCACCTGGAGATGCCGGCCGGCGATCCGGGTGATCTCCATCGAGTTGATCGCGGCGGCGCCCAGATCGATGACCCTGGCCCCCAGGGAGTACTTCTTCGTCTCCGGATCCTGCTGCAGGAAATGAAGTTTGGTCAGAGTACTGACGTAGCGGTAGGTGGTGCTCTTGTTCAGTTCGACGGCTCGCGCGAGCTCGGCGATACCCAGCACCGGTCGGGACTCCGTGAAGGTCGTCAGGATCAGCAGACCGCGTTCGAGCGACTGCGAACCCGCAGCCGCGGCAGGGGAGCTCGCCCGCCGCTCCTGCTCGACTTCTGCAGAGCCATCGACTCCTGGGGAGAAAACGTTTTCATCGGGAATCCCGGGGTCAGAGGACGATCCGCGTCCCAAACCTGGCTTCGTCACCATGTTCCTATTCTAGCCACACCGTTTCATTTATCGGAACGCCTCGTTGACTTCGCTTCCACCCGCTCTTACGTTCTCGCCACTCACTCAACGCGGAGGTGGTCATGGAGCAGAATGTCCCGACCGACGGGCCCCGGCTCAACCGGCGACGGTTCCTTCAGGCAGGTGGTCTAGGTCTGTCGACGCTGGCGCTGTCGGGTCCCTTGCTGGCCGCCTGCTCGGGCAGTGCACTGGGCGACAGCACCGGCGGGGCCGGCAGCAGCGCGCCGAGCGCCGGCAGCTCGGCGGGGCAGGCGTCCCAGGGATCCGGAGCAGTGACTTCGGCCCGTTCGCTCAAGGTCGGTTTCGTCAGTCCGATCACCGGTCCTGCCGCCGGGTTCGGCGAACCCGACTCCTACGTGCTCTCGCTGGCGCGCAGGGCATTTGCCGACGGATTGACGGTGGGCGGGAAGAAGTATGCCGTCCAGGTGATCGACAAGGACGGCCAGTCGAATCCGCAGCGTGGATCCCAGGTCGCCAACGACCTCATCACCAGCGAGGGCGTAGATCTCATGTTGACCACCTCGACACCGGAGACGGTCAACCCGGTCTCCGACGCCTGCGAGGCGGCCGGTGTCCCCTGCATCTCGACAGTGGTGCCGTGGGAGGCCTGGTACTACGGACGAGGCGCCAAACCCGACCAGAAGGCCGCCTACAAGTTCACCTACCACTTCTGCTTCGGTGTGCAGCAGTTCTATCTCGCCTACTCACACCTCTGGCCCCAGGTGTCGACCAACAAGAAGGTCGCGGTGATGTGGCCCAACGATTCCGACGGCAACGCGATTCGTGCTGCATTGGGACCCCTGCTGGCCAAGGACGGCTACACCATCGTCGATCCAGGGGCCTACACCGACGGAACGAACGACTACTCCGCGCAGATTGCGAAATTTAAAGCCGAGAAGTGCGAAATCATGAGTACCTTTCCGATCCCCTCCGATTTCGCGACTTTCTGGCAGCAGGCCGCCCAGCAGGGTTTCCGGCCCAAGATCGCCCAAGCGGCCAAGACCGGCCTCTTCCCGTCGCAGGTGGAGGCCCTCGGTGGCCTTGGCGTCGATCTGGCCGGCGCCGCTTACTGGACGCCGACCTACCCGTATGCGAGCTCGCTGACCAAGGTCGGATCCAAGGAACTGGCCGACGGCTACGAGTCGGCGTCGGGCAAGCAATGGACCCAGCAGCTCGGCGCCACCCTGGCGCTGTTCGACGCCGGCGCTGCCGCCTTGCAGAAGGCGTCCGACCCCACGGACAGGAATGCAGTGGCCGCCGCCATCGGCACGCTCGACGTCCAGACCCCGGTCGGGCGGCTGCAGTGGGGGAACGGTCCGGTGGCGAATGTGGTGGCGACGCCGATCATCGGAGGGCAGTGGGTCAAAGCTGCTTCCGGCAGCAAACATCCGCTGGAGTTCGTGCTGTGCGAGAACTCGGCCGACCCGAAGGTCCCGGTGGCGGCGAAGTTGCAGCCGTTCGGCGCATGACATTTTCCGCCGCGGACGGCGGCTCGGCGCCTGCTACGGGCCTGGATACGGCCGTGTTGGCCGGTGACGGCCTGACGAAGACGTACGGAAAACTGACCGTATTGGACCAGGTGTCGTTCCGGGTGGGGAAGGCCGAGGCGGTCGGTATCGTCGGGCCGAACGGAGCGGGAAAGACGACGTTGCTCGGCGTATTGAGCGGCTCGGTTCCGGCGACGTCCGGCGTCGTTCTCCTGAAGGGGCGCAACATCTCCTCGCTGCGGCCTGAGTTGCGGTGCCGCAACGGGATCGGCCGTGCTTTCCAGGTTCCGCGGCCGTTCTCCGGGATGACGGTTCTGGAGAACATCCTGGTCGGTGCGTCCTATGGTGCCGGGTTGGGTCGAGCGGCCAGCGATCGCCGCAGCATCGAGGTGCTCGAGTTGTGCGGCCTGGTGGATCTGGCGAATCGACGTGCCGAGACGCTCGGCCTGCTGCACCGCAAACGACTCGAACTGGCCAGAGCACTGGCCACGGACCCACAGGTTCTGCTGCTCGACGAGATAGGCGGGGGGTTGACCGACAGCGAAGCGGCAGAGTTGGTGGTGACCGTTCTCCAGTTGCGTGAGCTCGGTCTGGCCATCGTCTGGATCGAGCACATCGTGCACGTGCTCCTGCAGGTGATCGATCGCCTCGTCTGCATGGACGCGGGTCGGGTGATCGCGGATGGCGATCCACACGAGGTACTGCGCGACGCAGCCGTCATCGATGCCTATCTCGGAAGGGCGGCAGAATGAACATCCTCGAGATCGACTCGCTACGGGCCGGACACGGACTCCTCGTGGCCGTCCAGGATCTGTCGTTGACCGTGGCGGAGGGCGAGACCGTGGCTCTCGTCGGGGCCAACGGTGCCGGTAAATCGACTCTGCTCCGGACGATTGCCGGTGCCCACCGGTCGACGGCGGGATCGGTGCGACTCGACGGCGAGGACATCACGGCGCTGGCCTCCCATCAAAGGGTGCAGCGCGGTCTGGCTCTGGTACCGGAGGGGCGCAGGTTGTTCGGAGATCTCACGGTGTGGGAGAACCTCGTGGTCGCGGGTCGTCGGGCCCGCACCGGGCCCTGGACGGTCGACCGGGTGATGGAGGCGTTCCCGATGTTGACTGCGCTCCGAGATGTCCGCGCTTCCAATCTGTCCGGCGGCCAGCAGCAGGCCACCGCCATCGGACGGGCCCTGATGACCAACCCCCGGCTGCTCTTCGTCGACGAGGTATCCCTCGGCCTCGCGCCGGTGGCGGTGGATGCGGTGTACGAGTCGATGGCCGCCCTCATCGCCGGTGGTTCGACGGTGGTGCTCGTCGAGCAGGATCTCAGTCGAGCGCTTCGGGTCGCCGACCGGGTGATCTGCATGTTGAACGGGCGCATCGTGCTCGACGCTGGTATCGCTCAGGTCAGCAGGGCGGAGGTCACGGAAGCCTATTTCGGTGTGCCGGCTCCGCGCCGCCTTCCCGATGGCGCCGCACCCGTTTCCACCAAGAGCGCGGTGCGACGATGACCTGGGTCAACGCGCTGGTGCAGGGTCTACTGCTCGGCGGTCTGTACGCCTTGTTCGCCTGCGGGTTGTCGTTGATGTTCGGCGTCATGCGCATCATCAATCTGGCGCACGGCGACATCGCGATCATGGGCGCATTTCTCACCTTCCAGATCGCTACCAGGCTGGACGTTTCGCCCTTCCTCGCGCTGGTCCCCACGCTGCTGGTGATGGGTGCACTCGGCTACGCGCTGCAGCGGACGATCCTGGCCCGGAGTCTCCGGTCGGGTACGTTGATCCCCTTGCTGACGACGTTCGGACTGTCCATCGTCATCCAGAACGGTCTCTTGCAGGGGTTTTCCGCCGATGTGCACTCACTCGGCCCGCAGGCGGGCTCCATCGCCACGGCAAGCCTGACGATCAGCTCGCAACTGTCCGTGCCGTATTTCGGACTGGTCACCATGGTGGTCGCCGTCTGCCTGCTCGGGGGGTTGCAGACCGTCCTGCAGCGCACCGCCTTCGGTCGCGAGATGCGCGCCACCGCAGCTGATCCGGATACCGCCGGCCTGGTCGGGATACCGGCGGCATCGGTGTATGGAAAAGCGACGGCGATCGCCGTCGCCACCGCTGCGCTGGCGGGAACCTTCCTGGCCATCCGATCGACGTTCGATCCCTCCAGCGGACCGACCCAGCTGATCTTCGCCTTCGAGGCGGTCGTCATCGGCGGGCTGGGATCCCTGTGGGGCACGCTGGGCGGTGGCATCGTGCTGGGCATCGCCCAGACCGTCGGGGCCAACATCGATCCCCAGTTCTCCATTCTGGCCGGGCATCTGGTCTTCCTGATCATCCTGGCCAGCCCGCGTGGCCGCTACCTGGCGACGAGGAGTGCCACCGCATGACATCGATTTCGGTCGGTTGGGTCATCCGGCGCTCGACGCGGGCATCGCGGATAGCCTGCGGCGGCGCTCTCGTCCTGGTGCTGGCGTTGTTCGCGGTGCCGTTGGTGATGACTGCGAATGTGGTGCAGCAGCTCACCAGCCTGTTCATCTTCCTCATCCTGGCGGTGATGTGGAACGCTCTCGCCGGGTACGGCGGACTGGTCTCGGTCGGTCAACAGGCCTATATCGGATTCGGTGCCTATGGCACGATCTTCCTGACCCAACAGGGGATCCCGGCCTATCTGGCAGTAGCGCTCTCGACGCTGGCCGCCGGGGTCCTCGCCGCCCTGCTCTCCCTGCTGGTCCTCCGGCTTCGCGGCAGCCAGTTCGCGATCGGGACCTGGGTGGTGGCCGAGGTCCTGGGGCTTCTCGTGATCCTGGACCAGAGCCTCGGAGGCGGTACCGGCGTCTCCATCCGGAACCTCAACACCTACGCACCGAACCTACGCCGGGCGTACACCTACTGGATGACCCTCGGGGTCACCGTGATTCTGCTGGCGCTTGTCTTCCTGCTCCTACGTCGTCGGACCGGGGCTGCGCTGCAGGCGATTCGTGACGACGAGGACGCGGCGGCCTCCATCGGAGTACGGGTGCGGCCGCTGAAGTTCACGCTCTACGTCCTGGCCGGGCTCGGCTGCGGGGCGGCCGGAGCTCTGACCCTGACCAACAGCCTCTTCGTCCAGCCCCAATCGATCTTCGGCGTCCAGTACAGCGCCTACATGATCTTCATGGTGCTGGTCGGAGGACTCGGGACGTTCGAGGGGCCGATTATCGGGGCCGTCGTCTTCTTCGTCATCCAGAACCAGTTCGCCGACCAGGGCGCCTGGTATCTGATCGGTCTGGGGCTGGTGGCCGCCGGCTTCGCACTCTTTCTGCCCCGGGGGCTCTGGAGTCTCGCGAGTGATCGACTCAACGTTCAATTCCTGCCTGTCGGGTATCGTCTGGTCTCTCCGGAGCTGCCGTCGAGACGAAGGACCAAGAAGTAGTGACGCCCAGACGTCGAGCCTTGCCGCAGTTCCAACCCCGACAGGTGTCGCAGTACATCGACGGTCGGTGGTGCAGCTCCGAGGAGGGCCGGGAGTACGACGACTGCAATCCATGGACGGGTGACACCTTCGCCCGGGTGGTCGCCGGGCATGCCGAGGACACGAGGCGGGCCATCACTGCGGCCCACCGGGCGTTCCCGTCCTGGGCAGAGGAGCTGCCGGGCAACCGCCAGCTGATCTTCCTCCGCGCCGCCGACATCCTGGAGGGTCGCCGTGACGAACTCACCCGGGACCTTGCGGCCGAAACGGGCTGCGGTCAGCACTTCGCCACGGTGCAGATCAACTTCGCCGTCTCGCTGCTGCGCCAGGCCGCAGCGCTGCCCTATCTTCCCGTCGGCCAGCTCATGCCCTCCGATGTCCGCGGCACCACGGCCATGGCAGTGCGGCGGCCGGTCGGGGTGGTGGGTGCCATCGCCCCGTGGAATGCGTCGCTGATTCTCTCCGGCCGCGCCATCGTGGGGCCACTCGCGCTCGGAAACACCCTGGTGCTCAAGCCGTCCGAGGATTCTCCGCACACCGGTGGCGCCATCTGGGCCGAGGTGTTCACCGAAGCCGGTCTGCCGGCCGGGGTGCTCAACGTCGTCACCCATGCACCCGGAGAGGCCGGCATCGTCGGCGGTGAACTGATGGCCCACCCGCTGGTCCGCCGCATCAACTTCACCGGATCCACCGCTACCGGCCGCCGGCTCGCGGAGCTGGCAGGTCGGCATCTGAAACGCATGGTGCTCCAACTCAGCGGTCAGAACCCGCTGATCGTGCTGGCCGACGCCGACCTCGACTACGCAGTAGACGCGGCGGCCTACGGCGCCTTCGTGCACCAGGGTCAGATCTGCATGTGCGTCCGTCGCATCTACGTCGAGCGTGAGATCGCGGAGGAGTTCACCCGTCGCTTCGTCGAGAAGGTCGGCGGGCTACCGACCGGCGATCCGCTGGATTCCGGCACCGTCATCGGTCCGGTGATCAACAAGTGGGCGCTGGCACTGATCGAGCGACGGGTCGACGAGGCAGTGGCTCTCGGCGCCCGCGTCCTGGTCGGCGGGAAGGCTTCACCGCCCTGCTATCCCGCCACCGTGCTCACCGATGTCCCCCCCGAGGCCGAGATCTCGGTGGACGAAACCTTCGGTCCGGTCGTTATTCTCGAGATTGTCGACGACGCAGCCACCGCTGTGCGGCTGGCCAACGCCTCGCAGTTCGGCCTGACCGCCTCGGTGCTGACCAGTGACACCCACCGGGGGCTGTCCATCGCCCGCCGGCTGGAAGCCGGCATCGTGCACGTCAACGACCAGTCCGTGAACGACGAGCCGCAGATGCCCTTCGGCGGGGTGAAGGACAGCGGTTGGGGCCGTTTCGGCGTGGGATTCTCCGCGGAGGAGTTCACCGAGTTGCAATGGGTGACCTCCCGCGCGGAGTCCCGCGATTTCGCCTTCTGAATCCGGATTCGCCTCTCGTTGAAACCCGCGACACCGGGTTCGTGACCCCGGCATTGCTCGGGACGTCGCAGAACTCACCGCCCTGGGTCCTCGCTGACGACACTCTCGTCATCGTGAGCTCTTCCAGCGACTTGCTTTCACGCGTTGGCACTCCCGGAGCAGTGTCAGAGCGAGTCCTGGGGGGTGTGACCCGTGGCATCTGCGGTGGGCGCAGCCGCGCGGCGGAGGCGTTTTTGCTCGTACATCGCGGCGTCGGCGTTCTGCCAGGCGCCCGGGAAACCGGAGATGATGGTGTAGGGGGCGTGCCCGATGGACCCGGGCGTGCCTACCCGGGTCAACTGCGCGCTGAGCCGGTCGACCAGGTGCTGGGCCTGCCGGGAGTTGGCGTTCGCGGCCAGGATCCCGAATTCGTCCCCACCGAGGCGGGCCACGATATCGGAGTCCCGGGTGGTCTCCACGATGGCGCGGGCAGCTTGCCGGATGTGGGCGTCGCCGGAGTGGTGTCCGTCCCGGTCGTTGACCAGTTTGAGGCTGTCCAGGTCCATGATGATCACGGAGCCGGTGTGCCCGAACCGTCGGTAGCGGGCCTCCTCGGCGGCCAGCAGTCGGTCCCAGCCGCGGCGGTTGAACAAACCAGTCAGTGCGTCGGTCTCGGCGGAGGTGGCCGACCGTTCGGCGGCCTGCTGCGCTTGGGTGCGCATCAGGTCGGCCTGCAGGATCGTCGAGAGCAGTTGCGCGAGGATCTGCAGGAGTGGACCGTGCTGGGCGAGTTCGGCTGGTTGGGCCTGCGGGTCCAGCCCGCAGAGGGTTCCGAAGATCTCTCCGTCGGCCTGGTGGAGCGGCAAGCCGACGTAGGCCCTGATCGGCAGGCTCTGACGAACCCCGGCAGTGGCGTAAGAGGCTACTTGCTGGACGTCGGGGGCGATTTGTGGTCCGTCGCCGGTCAGCATGTGCTGACACATCGAGTCTGACCACCGGTGACTGTCGCCGGCCTGTTTACCGTAGGAGGAGTCCTCGACCGCTAGATACAGTTGGTCGCCTTCGGTGTGGCGGGTGACCGACCAGAACCCCATCGGTATCGCCGTGTGCAGGTACGCCAGGACACTCGCGCAGGCCTGGTCGAAGGTCGCACTTGCGCCCAACTGCGGTAGCTGCATGTCTCACCTTCGGCTTCCGGGAATCCAGCCTCTGATGATCCTCCACTGACCACCGGGTGTGCGGAGTTCATGCTCACCGAGACTCGAGTTCCGACGAATCTTGCTCCGCGAAACCCTAGTATCCGACGCTGGGCCCTTCCCTGCCGGACCCGCCGGCCGGGCCGTTGCGGTCATCGCCGAAGCTCGGGGGGGGGGCCTGCAGAGGCTTGACCTGGATTCTAGCTGAGGGCCGTTTCGGCAGATCCAGAAGTGTCCTCGAACGAGCCTGACGCAGTGCCCATCCCTGCTCCTTCGGTATCGGGCGGCAGATCCTCACCAAAAGGGGTCCTTCGCGCGAGTGCCGCATCTAGTCGGCGAGCGACTCATCGCGAACTGCCGACCATGCCTGTTCGCAGCGCACCGGTAGGCAGGATGGCTGCCCCCGGGGGTCCCGATCGAATGATCCAACATCCTTCCGTCTGACGCAGAGTGACCGAGCCGACGGATGCGGCCTTGACCTGGCACCAGGTGGCCCCATGGCCTCGGCGCAGACACCTGCCGCGGTCGCGCCACTTCTCATGCGATGGGTTTGTCGGCGACATCGATCCATCGGGCCGCCGCCGTGTAGAACTCGGGGATCGTGGCGTTGAACGCGATGGCAGCATGGGGTGCGTGGTGTCGGACGAGGTTGACGATGCGTTCGAACGGTACGAGTTCGTCGTCGGCCTTGCGGAGGCCGATGCCGATGATCACGCATCTCCAGGGCTGCCCGCGGAGGGCGGTGGTGATCAGCTCTTCGGGGTTGTCGCGGCCGTCGAGGCCGAAGAGGCAGGACTGCGTGCCGATGCCGTGTTCGACGAGCTCGTCCATGCCGGTCTGGATGGATTGGGCGACCGGTGCGGGATCGGACCGGCCTGACATGGGGTGGGGGTCGAGTCCGATGACCAGAACCTGCAGCTCCAGCTGGTGTGCATTCATCACTGTCCGATCCGTGAGATAACAGACGCAACCCCTCTTTTCCGGGTGGATCGGTCCCGCCTCCAGTCGATCGTTCCCAGGGCAGTTGGGGACCGGTCTCACCGGAACTGGCGTAAGCTCACGACCGTGAGTACAACGGATGCCGAGCCCAGGCAACGCAACCCGCGAGGCGCGGGCCGCGCACTGCGGGGCGAGATCGTTGCGGCGGCAAGGGGAATGCTGATCGAAGACGGCTCCGAGAGCGCGGTGACCCTGCGGGGTGTCGCCCGTCGCGTGGGTATCGCGCCGCAGTCGATCTATCCGCACTTCGCGGGTCCCGACGAGATCGTGCAGGCCGTGACCGTCGAGACTTCCGCTGAACTGGGGCGGTTCATCTCCGACGCGAAGGTGGGAATCGAACCCCCTCGGGATCGGCTACTGGCCGGGTGCCGCGCCTACATCCGGTTCGGGGTGGACCACCCGAACCTGTACGGTCTGCTGTTCCGCCGGAACCGGCCGCTGGGTGGCGAGGAAGCCGGCCCTCACGGGGTCGGCGAGCCGGACGACAGGAACCCGGACTCCGGGCCCTTCCCCTATCTGATGGACGGCGTCCGGCAGTGCATCGCCGATGGTTCCTCCGGCGCGACCTCAGTGCTGTCAACGGCTGTTCAGCTGTGGGCGGCGATGCATGGCCTGGTCTTGTTGCAGGGCAACGACTACCAGTTTCCGTGGCCCGATACCGACCAGACCGAGACCGAACTGGTCAGCTCGATCGCCAAGCTTCGCGACTGACCGGCTGGATCGAGGACTGCTGCGCGGGAGCATCGACTTGCCCAGGCATGTGATCGGTCCGCAGCCGACGGAGCGACTCGTGCAATTTGCCGATCATCGCCTTGCGGACGCAGCCGTGTCTGTCAGTGTCTGCGGCGCAGCCCTGGGCGACCGCTCAGGCACAGGGCAGCACCGGCCAGCAGCAGCAGAGTTGCGATGAAGAGCATTGGGGCTAGGTCGACTCCGGTGTTGGGCAGCCGACCGGGCGGTCTTGTTGGCGTCGTCACGGGCGTCGTCGATATCGGTGTGGTGCTGCTGACCGTGGTGGTGGTGGTGGTGGTGGTGGCGGCGGTGGTGGTCGGCGGTGTGGTGACCGGTGGCAGGGGGGGCACGAAGTACGTTGCGGCGGCCACGGCGATGGTCGGACCGGTGCTGGCGCGCAGCGTCGCCCGGTTCACCAGGGAAGTCCCCGCCGAGGCGGATACGGTGGTCCGGATGGTCACCGCGGTAGTGGCCCGCACCTCGAGGGTGCCGGCGAAGGTACAGACCACTGCGCTGCCCGCGCCCCGGCACGACCAGTCCGCCGGGCCGTTGAAGTCTCGGTAGGCAAGACCCTGTGGTAGGTGATCCGTCACGGTCAGCGGTGCGGTGGACGCGTTGGGTCCCGAGTTGGTGACGGTCAGCCGCCAGGAGAGCAGCCCGTCGGCGTCCGGGCCGGTCCCGACCAGAGCTTTGGTCAACCCCAGCCCGACCAGCGGCGTGACGGGTGTGGTCACCGTCGAGGTGTCGTTGCTCGGGTTGGTGTCCTGCGCCGCGGCGGTGACCGTGGCGCTGTTGGTCACGTTGGGGTAGGCCGAGGGGCCGACCTGCACCGTGACGTCGATGACGGCGGTGGTGCCGGCGGCCAGCGATCCCGGCAGTCGGCAGCTGATCGTCGCGGCGATCAAGCAGCTGGTCTGTGCCGCGACCCCGGGGGCTTGGGCGCCCACGACGGACACGCCGCGCGCGCTCACCGCGGTCAGACCGGTCGGCAGCTGATCGGTGACGGTGACGACGCCGGGCGCCTCGGTTGGTCCGTCGTTCGTGACCGTCAGCCGGTAGGTGGCCTGCTGGCCGACGACCAACGATCCGATCAGCGTCTTGGTGATCGACAGGTCGTCGAGCGCCGGGACCACAACTGGGTCGTCGGTGGTGTTGTTGGCGGACAACGGGTCCGGAGTCTTCGAGGATACGGTCGCGACATTCGTCACCCCCGGATACGCATGCTTGGTCACGGTCGCAGTGACGGTCAGCTGCTGCTCGGCCCCGCCCTGTGCTGTCAGCGGCGCCAGCCCGGTCGGCGAGTCGAGTGTGCAGTTGACCTGCTGGCCGGTGACGGTGCAGGTCCAGCCGGCGGCGGAGGCGGACAGCGGTGCGAGCCCGACCGGCATCGTGTCCTGCACCACGACGTTCCTGGCAGTGGAGGGGCCCTTGTTGGCCACAGTTAGCGTGAACGTGATGGGATTTCCGACCCGCACGGCGGCCGCATCGTGCGACTTGACGATCGACAGGTCCGCCTGCGGTCCGACCGGGACGGCTTCGTCGGTGCTGGTGTTGTTGCCCGCCGGGTCGGTGGCATCCGGGTCGGAGGTGGTTCCGGGGTGCACTGTGGCCGCGTTGTTCAGCGACCCGGTGGCTTCGACCGCCACGGCGGTGGTGACGGTGATCGGTGAAGCTGCACCGAGCAGCAGATCGGCCGGTGCAGCCGCGGTCCCCGCCGTGCAGGTGAGCAGTTGCCCGACGGCAGTGCACTCCCAGCCGTCGCCGGTGGCACTGATCAGGGTGACCCCGGTCGGTAGCGTGTCGGTGACGGTGATCGGGTTCGCCAGGGAGGCGCGGGATACCGAGGGCCCGAGATTGCTCACCATCAGCGACCAGCTGAATTGCTGCCCTGGTACAGCGGTTGCGCCCGGCTCGTGGGACTTGACGATCGCCAGGTCCGCCCGGGTATCGAGCGGTGCGACGTCGGTCGCCGTATCGGTGCCGGCCAGATCAGGCGTCGTGCTGGCGGTGATCTCCGCGGTGTTGGAAAGCGTGTGCACGGTCGGGTCGTTCAGGTCCGCATCGCCAAGGGTGATGGGATCAATTAGCCCGGTCAAGGTGATCGGGTGGTCCCCGACGGTCAGCGGTGCGGTGGCCTGGCACAGCACTGTCCCGATGACTGCGCCTGCGGCGCAGGTGAAGTCCGGCGAGGTGGCGCCGGAGTACGTGACCCCGGCCGGGAGGGTGTCGGTCACCGTGATCGGTGAGCCGGCAGCGGCGAACGAGTCCGACGGCCCGGCATCGGTCACCGTGATGGTCCAGTTGAACGGGGCCCCGGCCACTGCCCTGGCACCGTCGGCGTGGGTCTTGGTGATCGACAGGTCGGCCCGGGTGGCGACGTCGGCGGGATCGCTGGTGTTGTTGTCGGCCGCAGCGATCCCGCCGGTCGGTTCTCTGGTGGCCCCGGCAGCGATCGAGGCGGTATTGGTCACGGTTCCGCGGACCGAGGGCGCGACAGCAACCCGGATCGGGAATGCGACCGACTGGGATCCGGCCGGCAGGTTCACCGCCAGATCGGTGGTGCGCGTGCAGATCACCGTGGCGGCCGGTGTCCCGGCGACGCAGCTGAATCCGGATTCCGTACTACCGCCGGAGACGAAAGTCGTGCCGGCCGGCAGGGTGTCGGTCACGGTGATCGGGTTATCGACGTTCGCCTGGGACACCGAGGGGCCCAGGTTGGTGACGGTCAACGTCCAGTCGAAGTTCTGTCCGGCCGTCGCGGTCGCGGTGTGCGACTTGACGACGGTGAGGTCCGCGGTGGTGGTCACCGGGACGTCGTCGGAGGCGGTGACGGGGACGGCCGGATTCTGCGGGGTTCCGGTGGCGACAGCGGCGTTGTTCGTCAGCGAGGTGCTGAGCACCCCGGAGCCGATCGCCACCGACAGCAGCAGGGCAGGTGCCGCACCGCCGGCCGGGATGGAGGGGGTGCTGCCGTCGAGGGTGCAGGTGATCACCTGACCGGCTGCGGTGCAGGTCCATGGGCCTTGGTTGGACAGGTAGGTCATGCCGTTCGGCAGCGCGTCGGTGATGGTGATGGGGCCGCCGGCGTCGGAGGGGCCTGCGTTGGACGCGGTCAGGGTGAAGTTGACCGGATCACCGGCGGAAACGGGGTCACCGGTACTGTCATGGGTTTTCGTCAGTGAGACCCCGGCCAGTGTGTGGGCGGTGACGGTGTCCTCTCCGTGCCAGGCCGGAGGGCCGGCGCTGTGCGGGGTGGTCACCGTCAGATCAGCGGCGTTCACGAGCTGGGTTCCGGTCGGCGCCGACGAGACCGGATGTGCGGTCACGGTGATCGTCGAGGTGCCGGCCGCCACCGTCAGTTCGTCGCGAAGGCAGGTCAGGGTCGCGAGTGTGCAGCTCCAGCCGGGGCCGGACAACCCGGTGACGACGAGACCGGGATCCGGTGTGTCGACCACGCTCAGTCCCCGGGCGGTGCCCGGGCCGGCATTGACGACACCGATGGCATAGGTGACGTCGGTGCCGGCGACGACGGTCGCGCTGGCCGCGGTCTTGGTGATCGAGACGTCGGCCAGTTCGGCGATCGGCGTGTCCCTGGTGACGGTGTCGTTTTCCGGGACCGGGTCGAACACCGGCCCGGACACGGTGGCGCGGTTGACCACGGTTCCGACGGTCTGCTCGTCGACCAGGACGGGAGCATCGATCGGGGCGGCGAGGTTGTTTCCCGACGCGTTGGTCCCGATGGTGGCTGCACGGCTGCAGGTCACGGTGGCCGAGCCGGTCAGGGTGCAGGTCCAACCCGCACCGGCCGGGAGGTTGGCCGGATCGAAGGTCAGCCCGGCGGGCAGGGTGTCGATCACGATGGTGGGGCCGACCGCCACCGACGGGCCGAGGTTGTGCACCTGGAGGCGGTAGATCATGGTGCGCCCCGCGACGGCGGCGGTGGTGATCGTCTTGTCCAACGTCAGGTCGGCCTGCCCGGTCACCGCTGAGTCGTCGGAGGTGGTGTTGGAGGTCGGGCCCGGATCAGGCGTGTCCGCGGACACGGTGGCCGAGTTGACGATGTTGGTGGCCGTGTCGAAGTTGTCGGCGACATGGACGGAGATGCGGACGGTATCGGTCACCGGCGACCCGACGCCCGGCCCGGCGATGGCGCCGGCGAGCGAGCAGGTCACCCGTTGGCCGGCGGTGAAGCAGTTCCAGGTACCGGACACGGAGGTGAACGTGCCGTTGGAGGACAGGAAGGCCGGCAGGGTGTCGGTGACGACCACGCCGACGGCGTCGGACGGTCCGTAGTTGGTGACGGACAGCTCGTAGATCCGGTCGGTGCCGGCGACGATCTGCTGGGTGTCCTTGCCGACCAACACCTTCGAGACACCGAGGTCGGCCTCCAGATCGGGAGTGGTCGTGACGGTGGCGGTGTCGACCCCGCCGGACGACTCGTTGTCCGGCGTGTCGCCGGGTGCCACTGCGGCGGTGTTGACCACGGCGGACGTCCTGTCCGCCGGGATCCGCACGGTCACGGTCAGCGGGGCGGTGCCGGCCGAAGCGGCCAACGTGGTGGTCCAGCGACAGGTCAGCACCCCGGAGACCGGTACGTCACAGCTCCAGCCGGTACCGGCTGCGGAGACGAAAACCGTTCCACTGGGCAGCGTGTCGGTGACGATGATCGGAGAACCGTTGTTGGCCAACGACACCGAGGGTCCGAGATTGGTGACACCGATGGTGTAGCCGGCGTTCGCCCCGGCGGTCAGCGTGCCGTTCAGCGTCTTGGTGATCCTCAGGTCACCTTCGGTCACGACGGTCCCGCTGGCCGAATCAGTGTTGTTGGTGGTGTCGGGATCGAACGTTCGGTCGGTGATGGTGCCGGAATTGCTCGCGGTGGAACCCGAGATCGCATCCGGCGGGACGATGACGTTCACGGCCACGGCCGGGAACGGCCGGCCGGCTGCAAGCACCTCGTTCCCGTCCGTCCGGGTGCAGGCGACTGCGCCGCTACCGGCATCGGTGGTGCAGGACCACCCGGGGCCTGTCGCCGAGACGAGCGTGAGGGGGGCGCCGGCGGTGCCGCCGGGCGGGGTGAGGGTGGTCGGCACGGTGTCGGTGAGGTTGAACGGTCCGACGGCCGTGTCCGGGCCGTTGTTCTTGGCCGTCAACGTCCAGCTGCCCTGGCCACCGGCAGTGAAGGTGCCGGCGGTCTTGGTGATCTGCACGTCGGCTGCGGCGATCAACGCCACTGCGCTGCCGGTGCCGGTGCCGTACTGGCCCGCGGCGTTGCCCGTGGCGTTGGTCGCGTCGTTGCCGGTGGCGGTGAGCGTGTTCGTGTTCGGGCTGGCGGTTCCGGTGGACGTCGGCGCGTCGGGACCGGGGGTTGCATCCAGCGTGATGGTGACGGTCTGACCGGGCGCCAGGCCTGCGGTGGCGGGGTTGCCCTGCAGGGGTGCGAGGCCGGTCCAGGTCAGCGTCGGCCCGTCGGTGGGGGTGGCCGCCCCGATGGTCGGTTCCAGGGCGACGGGGGTGCCGCCTGCCGTGGTGACCCTGGCCGAGCCGGCCCGGTAGGTCCAGTGCAGCGGGAGGACGTCGGTGCCGGTCAGGTGGTAGGCGCGTCCGGTGCCGGCGTTGGTCAGCGTCAGCTGCCAGGTGAACGGTGTTCCGGCGTAGGCGGGTCCGGTGGTGACGGCTGCCTTGGACGGCACGATCTTCGGGAAGTCCGGGGTCACCGTGCGGGACGCGGTGGTACCTGGTGTCGAGTGCCGACCACCGGAGTTCATCTGGCTGTAGACGTCGGTGACGGTGGCGGTGTTCCTCTGCCCCCCGGTGCCTAGGACGGCGGAGGGCGCCAAGGTCGCGTGATAGGTGATCGTGGCTGATCCACCGGCGGCCAGGGGGCCGGGTATCGACCAGGTCAGGGTGCCACCGGAGCCGTTGGCGTTCGTGCCGGATAGGGAGGTGCCGCCGGGCAGGGTGCTCGGGTCGATGGCGACGCCGCTGGGAATAGCGTCCTTGATCGTCACGTCGAAGGCCGGCCCGACGTTGGATTCACCGGTGTTCCGGTTGTTGGCGGTCAGCGTGTAGTCGAACGTCTGGCCTGGTTCCGGGGTGGTGTTGGACACCGACTTGGCCAGGTGGATCACCGGTTCGGTGACGACGACCGTTGCGCTGGCGGAGATGTCGGTCGGGATGAACGGAGGCATGCCGCCACCGGACGTCGAGTTCCAGGCGATCGACGCGCCGTTGGTGACGACGGCGTTCCTGATGACGGACGGCACGTCGGCGAGTGCCGCGGTATAGGTGAGCGTGATGGTGCGTACCTGCGGTTGGGCCAGCAGATCGCCGAGGTCCCAGGTGGCCAGCGTGCCAGTACCGGAGGCGGCCGTCGTCGGAGCGTTGGACGGCAGGACGCATGTTCCCGGAGTCTGGGTGCAGTTGAGCGACACGGTGGTCAGCGTCGCGGCGTCCAGACCGACCGGCAGCAGGTCCCGCAGGACCGCGTGGTAAAGGTTGACCTCGGCCGGGATCTGGGCGGTCACGGTGAACGTGACCGTCGATCCGACGTTGGCACTGCCCGCGCCCGCCGTCTTGGAGAGCGCGGGGGTGGTGACCTTGACCGACTGGCTGTCCGATGCGGTGTACTCGCGGGCGCCGTCCGGCAGCGGCGACTGCGGCGTCGTCCGGACTCCTGCGATCGAGGCTCCGCTGAGGTTGGCGGTGTTCAGGTAGGTCTTGCCAGCGGCTGCGGTTGCTTCGATGGACACCGTGTAGAAGAGCGACGCGCTGACGCCGCCCGCCAGATCACCGACGTGCCAACCGATCCGGGTGGTTCCGGTGGCGCATCCGTTTTCGCCGCTGCCGGTTCCGGTCCCAGCGATGGGGCTCTCTGCCGAGCCGACAGCCGGGCCGCCGGAGACGTAGCCGGTGACCTGCAGACCGGCCGGGACGCAGTCGAGCACCCAGTTGTCGTAGGCCGTGGGTCGGCCGGCGGTGTTACCGGCCGTGAGCTGGTAGGTGATGCTCTGACCGGCGGTGTACGGACCGGCGGGCGAGACCGACTTGCTCAGCGTCGGGAGCGGTGCCACCACCGTGGAGGTCGCCGAACGGGTGACGCTGGCCGGGGTGCCGCCGACCGGGGTGTACGCGAACGCAGCGGTGTCGTCTCGGGTGTCCCCCTGGCCACCGACCGCACTGGTGAACCGGCCCGTCAGAGTGAGAAGGAACAGTTGATCGATCGCGGTGGCGTTGGTGTAGGACGCCGGGAAGGTCAGCACACCCGAACTCGGGTCGAGCGAGAAGCCACCCGGGAGCGCGGTCGTCGTGCCTGGGTCGGACGCGTCCGGGGCCAGCGCGGCGGTCGGTGGGTGGGCGGCATTGAGCAGTTCCAGCCCATTGGCCGGCAACGTGTCCGCCAGTGTTGCCGAGGTGACGGTCAGTCCGGCCGGCACCACCGCCCCGATGGTGAAGGTGAGCGTTTCGCCCACTGCGGCCTGGGAGGCGCCGTTGTTACCGGATTCGGTGATGGCGCTGGTGATTGTCTTCGTCGCCGACGCGGTTGAGGTGTAGACGTCCGAGCTGTCGGAGACCGCCGGGGCCTGCTGGGATGCCACGGGCACATCGGTGTCGATGTTGCCTGCCGGGTAGTAGGTGATGCCGTCCGGCTGGTCGTCGGAGTCGGCGGTGTAGCTGGAGACGTAGGCCGTGTTGGTCACGTCGATCGCCGGGCCGACCTGCGGCACGGTGACGGTGTAGTCCAACCTCGTGGAGCCGCCGGCGGCGAGGCTGCCCGGAATGGTCCAGCGGATGATGGACCGGCCGGTGACGGACGGGTGCCATTCGTTCAGTGCACCGGCGTCCCGGCACTCCTGGCCGAAGGTGGCGCTCGCGGTGACGTCGGCGCAGGTGAAGGGCGCGGGCAGGACGTCCCACACGCCGATGTTGGACACACTCCGGTCGGTGCCGGTCGCGGCCGCACCTAGGTGCGAGAGGTCGATGCGGAAGTCGACCACGTCACCCTGCTTGACCTGTTGGTGGTCGGTGTCGGCGACATTCTCCGGACTGGGCAGACCGTTGATCGAGGCAACCCCCTTCGTCACCGACAGCCGGACCGCGGGGGCGATGGCGAAGTTGACCTGGTCGCGGAGCGAGACCACCTTGCCGGCAGAGTTCTGCTGGCGAAGTTTCATCAGGTTGCCGGTGATGTCCACCGCTCCGGGGTTCGCCGGGTCGGTGACGCGGACCGCGACCCTGGCAACGAAGGTCTGGCCCGGATCCAGCAGGCGTGCATTCCCCGAGGTGCGACCCAGGGCCCAGCTGATGCTGCCGGCAGTGGCAGTCGACGCGTCCAGCAGGATCTGACCGGTGGGCACCGTGTTGTCCGGACCGATGGTCGCGGCGACGAAGGTGGTGCCCTGCGGTAGGAAGTCGGTGACCGCGGCGTTGCGGGTGAACGTCCCGGTGGCGAACGTGACGCGCAGTTCGAAGCAGACGAGATCCCCCAGGGCGAAAGTGGTGCGGCCGGCGGGCAGCGCCGGATTGGTGGGATTCGCGTAACCCGTTCCGGCGCAGGAGTAGTCCGTCGCCGGCGCGACCGGGAGTGGCTTGATCAGCTTCTTGATCGCCGAGCCGCCGCTGACCAGTTGGGCGGAGGAGGTATCCGTGACCGCGAGCTGGCCGGTTTCCGGGCTGGTTCCGATCGGGGTCGTCGTCGCGGCCAGCGAGACGGTGTTGGTGAAACTGTCGCCGGCGCTGGTCTCGGTACCGGCCAGGGTGCCGCCACCCGGGTACCTCGGGAGCATCCGGGCCGGATAGGTGATGTGCACACTCGACTGGTCGGTCAGGTTGGCGATGGGGGAGAAGGTCATCGTGAACACACCGGAGGCCGGATCAAAGGTCACACTCCTGTAGCTGATGGCCGGTCCGGCATCGATGGTCGGGCCCCGGTTGTCGTCGACGCATCCCGTGACGCCGTTCAGCGACGGGTTGGCCGCCACCAGGGTGGCCCACTGGCTGGTGCTGACCAGCGGGCAGACCCCGTTGTCCAGCTGGTCGGTGAGCACGATGCCCTGCGCCGAGGTGTACTCGGACGTGTCGACCTCGAGCGAGTAGGTGGCGATGCCGTTGATGGTGAACGCGTCCTGCTTGCTCGCCGCACCACCGACCGTCTGCACGCTCTTGAGCACCCGGACATCCTTGGCGGTGACGGTGTGCGTGTCGTTGTCGCTCACCGCGGTGCCGTTGGCTCCCGTCGGGTCGCTCGGTGTCGGGCCGGTGTAGGTGCCCGAGACGGCGGCTGAATTGGTGACCACCTGACCGCCCCCGGACTGTCTGGTGGACGCCCCCGTGTTGTTGTCCAGGTTGGCGCCCTGGTCGCCCGACGCCGGGGTGGGCGCACCGCCGGGGAACGTCAAGGTGTTGTCCCGCAGCGGAATCGCTGCGACGTAGCGGATCGTGTAGGTCTCGTCCGGTTGTAAGGTCGGCACCGTCCAGGTCACCTTGGTGAAGATCCCGATCAACCCGGGAATCGGGTTGTCGACCGTCTGGACGGAGGTGGCCTGGCGGCAGCTGTCCGCCGGTATCCGTCCAACGCCCAGCGGGCCCGATCCCGGGTACTCGACCGCGCCGCTGTTGTCGGTGGTGCCGCAGGCGAGGTACTCCAGATTCGCCGGTAGGTAGTCGACGACCTGGTTGTTCGTCGTCGCGTGGTCGCTGTTGTTGATGACCAGCAGGGTGTATACCGAATGGTCCTTGTGCACGCCGCGAAGCAGTTTGCCCTCCGGGCTCGCGTCATCGGACTTCGTGATGGTGATCGCGGACATCGTGGTGCTGGTCGACCGGGCGGGTCCGATGGCGGTGCTCCCGCTGTCGACCGGAACCCCGGCCGCGGTGAATTTGGGGACGAGCCGCGGGTTGGTCGAGGCGAAGTCCTGGGCGTTGTTGCCGACCGTCGACCCGACCGGGTAGAGGGTCTGGTCCGGGACCACGAGGTAGTTCAGGGTCACCGTCCCATCCAACGGAAGATCCGCGACGTTGCTCCAGATCAGGGTCTGCTGCGGGATCAGCGGCGAGCCGGGATTGGGGAAGTGGACCTGTGCGGTGACCACCTTCGGATCCCCGACGTCGGCCGGGGTCGTCGACCCGGGCTTGTAACTGACTCCGGGGGGAAGGACGTCGCGGAACGCGACGTTGTACTGCTGCACTGCGTTGGCGGAACCCGACGGGTTGGTAGCCGAAAGCGCATAGGCGACAGGGCTTCCAGCCAGCACTGATCCAGGGCCCGTCTTGTTCAGTCCGATCGTCGAGGCGGCGGCGGCGGAAGCCTCCGGTGCGTTCACCACCCAAGGCACCACCACCGTGGCAAGCACCAGGGAGACGGCGGCGACCTGGGCGAGCAGACGTTGCCAGGTGTGCCCGGAAGCGTGCCGCGCCCGGTGGAATGACCTCCCACACCGCCGAACATCCGCCCAGAAGGCACGCCCGACAGCCGTCATTGGACCTCCACGGATGATGACCCGACGGTGTGACCCCGCGGTCGCTGGTACCAGTTGAACATGTACTCCTGACCACCAGTTGAACACGAGCTCCGCACAACGCCCTACGAGCCCACAAGCAGGGACCGCGCAATGCGACGGACGAACAAGAAATTGGGGCGTCGCTGGGGCTCGCAGCAGGCGCAACCGGCACTCAGGCGGGTGGCCGACGCCCGAACGATGGGCAACAACCGACAGGTTCTCACCAACCAAGCTCACGCTGGGTAGTGGCGTGCCTCGAAAGGCTGATTCTTCAGCGCTTCCGGCACGACCGAATGGCCGGATCTGAACGGACGAGCATCGGCGGTCGCGAAGGCCGTGATGCTGAAAATGCTTCGCGGCAAGCTCGAGGCCGATCCCGCGCAGCCGCGCCCTCTGCTGATCGTTCGCGGAGTCGGCTACCGGTTTCAGGCCTGAGCCCGGCCAACGGGTTCACCTGCACTCCGATCGACTCCCGCCTTCAAGACGGCACGCACTGGTTGATGGGTGCGGGCCAGTGGTCGGTTTGACAGGATGCGTCCATGGACGAGAGCCGCACGGAGGCCTTCCAGCGACGGTGTCCTTGCGGTGGCCATCACGTTGCTGGTGCTGGATCTGCATGTCGAGGCCACCGGTGAGGGGAGTCTGGCTGGTCAGCTCGGGCGCAACCGGCCCAACTTTGCCGCCTAACTGGTGAGCCTCTTCGTTGCCGTTCACCACCTCTACCCTGGCTACTTTTCTTGCCGGCGGCGGTGCCGACGCTCGGTAGGCCGTTCTGCTCTGCGGCATCTCCAACATCGGAATGGCCTTCAGCTACCGCGATGCTCCGCCGGGTGATCGACCGCGTTCATGGTCGCCTCGGCAGCCACCATCACTGACCTTGTCACCGACATCTTGAAACCGCTGATCGGCCTTGAGCGACCGCCGTCGTTGAGCATGGTGTGTTGGTCACCTCTGCGTCATCGCCCGCCGCGTCTACCGTCGACGACCGACCAACGATAGGAGCAGGAGTGGTTCTGCCCAGTCGGCCCGCCGGTCGGTCCTGCCGTCGACGATGCCTGGGCTGGGTCTGCTGAATCGGGATGACGGTCCGGGCCGGAGATCGACCTCAGCGAGGCGCTGGTTCTACGCCTGGCCGAACCGAAGCGTCCTCCATTACCGTCGGCCACACCCATCATCACGCAGGCCATCTTTTGCGTATTCCGTTGGCGACGATGAAAAGTCGCGTTCCGAGCCGACCCCAACGGGAACATGTTTCACGCGGAGAGCTGCCGGCGTCCCATCGCCGCGTCGGTCGGCGGCATAGGCGACCACACTGTATTCCGCACCGCGATCAGCATTACCGCTCCGGCGACCCCGCCCGGTGCTTCTCCGCAGGCGAATGCTGACATCTATTCGTCGGCCCCCTCGGGCGAGACCCGGCGCACAGCAATAGATCTATCTCACAGAGGGTGCCGCGCCGTCGGAGACCGCCTGAGCCCCCGGGCTCGGAAGCAGAAAGGCCCGCGTTGACCATGCTTCGGCCACTTGTCGAGCTGCGGGTAGGTGGTGGGGTGGGACGACGAGAACGAGGTTGCGGTCGTGGTCGCTGTACTGGGTGTCGATGTTGACGCCGGCGTCGGCCATCAGACGGGTGAGTGTGCCGAGTTGTCCGGGGGTTCCCTGGTCGAGACGGAGCCTCACCACGTCGGAGATCGACGCCACGGGGAGGCCGGCGCCGAAGAGGGTAACGGCGGCGGTGTCTGCGTCGGAGATCAGGAAGTGGGCGATGCCGATCTCGGCGTGCGCGAAGACGCCTCCCCCTTCGATGCTGACGCTGGCGCGGCCCATCGTTTCTCCGAATTCGGCGAGTGCGCCGGGTCGGTTCGGCAGGTGCACGCAGATGTCGCGGAGTTCGCCTTTCATGCGGTGACGACCGTGGGTTGGACGATGACGTCGGAATTGAGGGTGTTGGCGATGTAGCAGCCGTGGTGCGCTTCTTGGACGAGTGGCTCGACCAGAGCGTGGTCGGTGTCGGTGGCGACGGTGATGACCGGTCGCAGCAGGATGTGGGTGATGCGCATCGGCTGCCCGGTGTCGCTCATCTCGCCGTGGGCGTCGTCGTCGTAGTCGAGGATTTCCAGGTGGTGCAGGGCCGCGACGGACAGGAAGGACAGCAGTTGGCAGGAGCTGGCGGCCATCACCAGCAGTTGCTCGGGGTTCAGGTACGCGGGGTCGCCGCGGAAGTGGGGGTCGGCGCTGAGCGGGACTTCGGGGGCGGGCGGCGCGACGGCTCGATGAAACCGCGTGTAGTTGCGGTATCCGGACTTGGTGCTGCCGGTCCAGAGGACGTGTGCGTGGTAGGTGTGCCGGTTCGTCGTCGTGGTCATCTGGCCACGGTAGGACCGGAACGGTTCGGTGAGCGCCGAAAGGTGCCGGTCGTAGGGTGGGTCGTATGAGCCGCGATTTCACCGGGATCGGGCGGGCCTTGGCCGCGCTGGCCCGTTCGAAGATTCTGGATCTGTTGATGGACGGATCGGCCCGCCCGGCCGGTGAACTGTCCGCCGCCGCCGGGGTGGGCGCCTCCGCGACCAGCGAACACTTGGCTGTGCTGCTGGAGGCGGGGCTGCTCAGCTGCGTCATCACCGGTCGGCAGCGGTTCTACCGGATCGCGACGCCGTCGATCGCGGCCGCGGTGGAGCACATCGGCCGGTTGTGCCCGGAGCTGCCGGTCAGCTCGTTGCGTCTATCCAGGGCCCAGCGCGATCTGGCGCAGGCTCGGCTGTGCTACGACCATCTCGCCGGCCGGGTCGCGGTATTGCTGACCGACAGCTACCTGGATCGCCGATGGCTCGAAACAGAAAGTCTGGCGTTGACCGAGGCCGGTGAGCGAGGCTTCCTCGAGCTGGGGGTCGACATCGCGGCGCTGCGAGCGGGTCGACGTCAACTCTGTCGGTCGTGTCCGGATTGGACGGAGCGACGACCCCACCTGGCCGGCTCGCTCGGAGCCGCCGTGGCGGAGCTGTTCCAGCAGAGGGCATGGGCGCACCGGCGCGGCTCCGGACGTGGCCTGATCATCACCGACATCGGTGTTGTCGCCCTCGAGAAGCAACTCGGCGTTCACCTGCCCGCCTGACCTGCGCGAAGGTGAGTCGGTCCACGACCCTGGCGCAGACTCGTTCCCGCACCCCCCGCGCCTGACTCAGCCCCGAAACAAGCGCCCCGACGGACACCTCGACGTAGAACGAGGGCACCGGGCGGGGGAGTCGTGGGTTGTCCAGCCGGGCCGGGTCTGAAGCCGCCCTAATTATCTGTGGTTCGTTTCCCTGCTGTTCTCATTCCGTTGGCCGGATGGTCGAGCGTGCTTCTTATCGTCGGCTCAATGATGATTCACAGGTTGGCACGCGTGAGTCCGACGTGTGGCCCGCTGAACCCACAAGCTGGTATCCGTGCGAGATGTGCTGCTGTGGCGGTACTCCCGGGCAACTGCGGCAACGCGGTGCAGAGGACCCGGCAGATCGAACGGCACCGGCTCTTTCGGAGCGTTGATCGGCGGCTTTGTCAGACAATACAACTCAATACGGACATTAATACCGTTTCAGGTTTGATGGACATCAAGGGTTTTATGGACATCAAGGAGTGCACATGCAGATAGGCCCCGCCGTGCGTGCACGCGGTATCGTCAAGTCTTTTGGTGCTGTCATCGCACTGGACGGCGTGGACATTGACATCGCCGAAGGCCACGTCCATGGCCTGGTCGGCCCGAATGGCGCCGGCAAGACGACTCTGCTGGGCCTGCTCCTCGGCCTGGCCGTGGCTGACAGCGGAACGCTGGAGGTGCTGGGCCGGCCGGTGCGCCGCGCGCTCGCCCTGCCCGACGGTGTTGCGGGCTTCGTCGACGGGCCGGGTCTCTATCCCTCGCTGACCGCACGGCAGAACCTTGTTGCCCTGGCGTCGCTGCGCGGCGACCGCAAGCCCGGCATCGACGATGCCCTTGACACTGTTGGCCTGACGGACGTCGCAGACGACCGCGTGCGTGGCTTCTCCCTCGGCATGCGTCAGCGCCTCGGGCTCGCCGCCGCCCTGCTGTCCCGGCCGCGTCTTCTCGTGCTCGATGAACCGGCCAATGGCCTCGACGCCGCCGGGACCCGCCACGTCCACCGGGTACTGGGTCGCCTCGCGGCCGGCGGCGCGTCGGTGGTGATGTCCAGCCATCGCATGGATGACCTGACGGCCCTGTGCACCGAGGTCAGTCTGCTGGCCAGTGGCCGGGTGGTGTTCTCCGGGCCGGTGAGCAAGCTCGCCGCGGAGACCGGAGCGATCGACTACCGGCTGCGCACGTCCGACGGCGCTGCCGCCCGGCGGCTTGCCGAGAGCACTCCGACTGTCCGGGTGCTCCCCGACGACGACCTGCTGCAGCGTCAGGACGCCCAGGCCCTGCTCGTCCGGGGGTCTGTCGCGTCATTGGACGACCTCGTCGCCCGACTTGTCGGCCTTGGAGTGGCCGTCCGCGAGCTCTGCCCGGTCGTGTCGCCCCTCGAGGCCGCCTACCTCGCCCTGACCGGGACCGAGGAGGACCGCGGCGGCGACGGCCCGCCATCGTCGCCAGGCCAGGGGTCCGATGACCGAACCGACGACGGGATCAACCGGTGACTGCCCAGACCGACGCCCTGCCTGGCGAGGCGGCGACGCTTCCGCGGCCCGATGCCGCGCCCGCCCCGCTGTGGCGTGGCTACCGTTTCGAGCTGGTGAAGCTGTTGTCGCAGTGGCGACTTCGAGTCGTAGCCCTTGTCTGCTGGCTGGGGCCCGGGTTGGTGGTGGCCGTCATCAGCACAGCGACCACGTTGCCGACCGACACCGTTTTCGGGCGCTGGATGGGCCAGACCGGGTGGGCCGGGTCGCTGGTGGTGCTGTCTTTCGCGTGCGCGTGGGTGTTGCCGCTGCTGACCTCGCTGGTCGCCGGCGACGTGTTCGCCGCGGAGGACCGGCAGGGGACCTGGCGGCACCTGCTGGTAGCCGTGCGCTCACCGCGAAGGATCTTCCTCGCCAAGGCACTCGCCAGCCTCACGGTGGTGCTTGCCCTCGTCGTTGGCCTCGCGGTGTCCAGTGTCGTCGGCGGCCTTGCGGCAGTCGGCGGCCGGCCTTTGGTCGGGCTGGACGGCCAGGTGCTGTCACCCGGCCACGCCGCGATGTCGGTGATGCTCGCCTGGGCGGTGGTGCTGGCACCGACCCTGGCCTTCTCCGCGGTCGGTCTGCTCGGTTCCGTCATGTTCGGGCGGTCGCCGATGGGTCTGCTGACACCGGTGGCGCTCGCGTTCGTGCTCGCCCTTGCCCAGCTGCTGCCGCTGCCCGTCCTGCTGCGCATCGCCCTACCCAGTTGGTCGTTCCTGGCCTGGCGGGGGTTGTTCACCGAGCCGGCACAGATCGGGCCCATCGTGGCCGGCGTGGTCGTCGACCTGGTGTGGGCGCTGCTGGCCGCGGTCCTGGCCTACGCGGTGTTCGTGCGCCGTGACTTCACCGACCCTGCCTACGACGGCGCGGGGCCTCGTACGGTCTTGTCGACCCTCGCTCCGCTGGCCGTGCTGGTGGCCGTCAGCGTGGCCGTGCTCGCCGCGGTGACTCCGACGTCGGGGTCGGGCATCGACCGGCCGAAGCTCGAACGCTCCCTCGCGACCGCCTACGGACATCTGTACCGGCTGCAGACGCGGGAGCTCGCCCGACCGGACGTGCCCGAGGCGCAGTTGAACGTCGGCGCGTCGTGCGACAAGGGTGGCGACCTCGTCGAGGACGCCGGACCCGGGAACGACTGGCGTTGCGTCGTCACCTGGCACATTCCTGGCGCCACGGCCGTCGGCTCGGCGGTCTACCAGCTCGACGCGACGCCCGACGGGCGTTACGTCGCCGACGGGGACGGTCCCCAGTCGGTCAACGGATTCTTCCAGGTGCGGACCCCTACGGGTGACGTACCGAATCCGCTATGGCAGTTCGACGGCTCCGTCGATCTGTTCACCGCCACCACGAAGGGTTGAACCATGCAGGTCACACGACAACGGCGGCCAGCCACACGGCGCCGCCTCGGTCGCCGATCGCGAATCGTCGCCGTCGGCACCACCGCGATCCTGATCGCCGGCGCCGGCGCCGCCTACGCGTCCACTTCGCAGTTCGGACACCGTGAGGTCGGCACGCAGTACAAGGACGGGCTGCAGATCTCGTCCGACCAGGTCATCGAGCCGCTCGGCGATCGCCTGTTCACCAAGTACGGCAAGTTCATGGCGTCGACGCCCAGCCCCGACGGGCGTTACCTTGCCGTCACGAGCACCGACAAAAGCGTTGTGCTGCAGATGTTCGACCTCAAGAACTACCGCCTCGTCTACACCGTCGGTTCGGCGACGTTCGCGAACCAGGCGACCAAGGACGGCACCGTCGGGCAGGGCGGGCCGGCGTGGTCGCCCGACGGCAAGGCGCTGTGGCTGCCGCAGGCCAACGGCCTCACCCGGTACCCGGTCAATGCCGGCGGCACGCTCGGCGCGCCGATGACCGTCACCCTGCCAACGGTGAACGGCGCAGCGCCGCTGCCGGGCAAGGCCGTCTACACCCCTGACGGCAGGGGCCTCTACGTCCCGGTCAACGGCCAGAACACCGTCGTCTCCCTCAACCCGGTCACCGGCAAGGTGCAACACACCTGGAACGTGGGCATCGCCCCGCGCGAGCTGGCCTTCGTCGGCTCGAAGCTGTACGTGAGCAACGAAGGTGGACGGTTCGCCAAGCCGGGCGAGACGACGATCAACTCCTACGGCACCCAGGTGCCCGCCGACCCGTACCTGGGAACGTCCACCACCGGCACCCTCAGCGTCATCGACACCACGTCAAGGTCGGCAAGCGTGAAGTCGATCGCGGTCGGACTGCACCCCACCGCGCTCTACATCAGCGGAAAAGCGCTGTTCGTCGCCAATACCAACAGTGACACCGTCTCGGTGGTCAACACCACGAACGACAAGGTCGTCCAGACCATCGCCACCCAGCCATGGACGAAGTCGACCGTCGGCTACGAGCCGACCGGCATTGCTCTGACCAAGGGCCACCTGCTCGTCACGTTGGGGCGTGCGAACGCTGTCGCGGTCTACCGCTACTCCGGCGCACCGCAGGACCCGGTGAGCTACCTCGGCCTGCTGCCCACCGACTACTACCCCGAGGACGTCACGGTCGCCGGCGGGCAGGTCGTGGTCACCAACACCCGCGGCATCGACGCCCGGGGGCCGGAGCTGACCGTCACCAAGGGCCAGGGCACCGTGCCGGCCACGGGACACGGCACCCACAGCACCACCGGATCGCTGACGAAGTTCACCTTGCCGACCGACCAGCAGATCGCGAAGGACACCGCCACGGTGTTCGCCCAGAACGGTTGGGGGACAACGGATGCAGCCCAGGCAAAGGGCCCGTCCAAGGCGCCCGTCGCAATCCCGACCCGGGTCGGTGACCCGTCCACGATCAAACACGTGTTCGTGCTGGTCAAGGAAAACCGCACCTACGACCAGGTGTTCGGCGACATCGCGAAAGGCAATGGGGACAGCACACTCGCACAGTTCGGTGCGAAGGTGACGCCCAACCAGCACGCGCTGGCCAACCAGTTCGGGCTGTACGACAACACCTACGACATCGGCACCAACTCCGCCGAGGGTCACAACTGGCTGATGCAGGGCGACAACCCGGAATACACCGAGTCCTCCGCCGGGGAGTACATCCGCAGCTACGACACCGAGGACGACGTCCTTGGTCACCAGCGTTCGGGCTTCCTCTGGACCTCCGCCCAGGACGCGGGAGCCACCGTGCGCAACTTCGGTGAGTTCACCCAGTTCGAGACCAAGCCCGCCGATGCGACCTGGCAGAAGTACTACTGCGCCGCCACCAACGTCGACCAGGGCGGCGACCCCGCCCAGCTGACCGACCCGGCGATCAAGCAGGACACGGAGTCACCGATTCCGTCGCTCAACGCGATCACGAACCACGACTACCCGAAGTTCGACACCGACATCCCGGACCTGTACCGCTACAACATCTGGAAGCAGGACTTCGAGAAGAACGGTCCTGCGAACCTGAACATGTTCTGGCTGTCCAGCGACCACACCGGCGGCACCCCGGACCCGCAGGCGCAGGTCGCCGACAACGACCTCGCCGTCGGCAAGATGGTGCAGGAGATCTCGCACAGCCCCTACTGGAAGGACTCCGCGATCTTCGTCGTCGAGGACGACAGCCAGGACGGCGTCGACCACGTCGACGGACACCGCGCACCGATCCAGATCATCAGCCCGTACGCGAAGCGCGGCGTCGTCGACAGCACCTACTACACCCAGATCACCATGGTGCGCACCATCGAGCAGATCCTCGGGGCGCAGCCGCTGAACCAGAAGCTCGCCGCCGCAACGCCCATGGCCGGCGCGTTCACCAACACGCCCAACCTGACGCCGTTCACCGCCGTCAAGAACCAGGTCCCACTCACCGAGGGCGTCAGCCCGGCACCGGCCTGCGGTACCGACCCCGTCGGCAGAACTGGGACTGCGGCGACCAGGGCGACGACCCCGGCCATCCCTGCTGCGCAGCAGGGTATTGCAGCGCTGTGGACGACCTGGGCCAAGAGCCAGCGCTTCACCGGCAACAGGGCCGTACCGGACTACGCCGACCCGGAGCAGATGAACCGCTACACCTGGTACCGGACCAACGGGTACACCAAGCCCTACCCCGGGGACCCGAGGATCTACCCCCCGGCCCAGGTCCCCGGCGCCTACATCCCAAGCTCGGACACCGAGTGAACTGACCCGCTCCAGTTGGCGCACCGACCACCAACACCACCGCGACCGCCCCGCCGGGATTGCCCGGCGGGGCGGTCGTGTCCACCGGCCGACCGATGTCAGCCATGACAACCCGATCCGGGTACACAGTTTTCCCGTGGGCATTCCCTCGGCTGGGTAACGGCCGGTGAACCCTGCCGATGGATCGACTGTGCCGCCAACGATCAATCCTCCCGTCTGATTGGAACTCCGTGAAATTCCTTCGATCGACTGCCGTCGCTGCCTGTGCTGCTGCCGCACTGACGCTGACGAGCTCCCTCAGTCCTGCCGCGGCCGGACCCGGCCATGACGACGATCATGGCCGGGATTCGTTCACCTTCGCGGTGATCGGTGACATTCCCTACGGCGATGCGCAGATTGCGAAGTTCCCTGCCGTGATCAAGCAGATCAACGCAGACCCCAAGGTCGCCTTGGTCGACCACCTCGGCGATATCAAAAGCGGATCATCGATCTGTTCTGATAGCTACTTCCAGCAGGTCAAGAAACAGTTCGACAATTTCGCGGACCCCTTGGTCTACACCGTCGGCGACAACGAGTGGACCGACTGCCACCGGCTGAACAACGGCGCGTACAACCCCCTGGAACGCCTGGCGAAAATTCGTTCGGTGTTCTTCGCCCACCCCGGACAAACCCTCGGCCGGCATCCGGCTCCGGTGAAATCTCAGGTAGCGCATGGGTATCCAGAAAATGTTGCCTACACCCGAGCCGATGTGGCGTTCGCGGCAGTGCACATCGTGGGCAGCAACAACAGTCTCGCCCCTTGGACCGGCAACATCGGACCGACACCGGAGCAGAGCGCCGAAGTGCTCGGCCGGACCGCGGCCGGTATCCAGCTGATTCGGGAAACGTTCGCCCGCGCCCGCGCCGAACACCAGCGGGCGGTGGTGCTGCTCACCCAGGCCGACATGTTCGACCCGACGGTCAGCAACCCGGTCTTCGCCGACTACTTCGCCTTCCAGCCCATCGTCGCCGCAATCGCCCAGGAGTCCGCAACCTTCCGCGGCCCGGTGTATCTGTTCAACGGCGACAGTCATGTCTACAACGACGACCACCCATTGGCCGTGGGTTCGAGCTGGCTGACGTTCTATGGAATCAGCACACCCGTGACCAACCTGACCCGGGTCACCGTCGACGGATCGACCGGTGTCGACAACTACCTGCGGGTCACCATCGACCCTCGTGACCGGAACGTCCTGAGCTGGACGCGCGTCCCGTTCACCGCTGGCTGAGCGGTCTACCGGGCCACCCCTTTTCGGTCCACGGATCGTGCACGATTGGGTGGAGTCATTTGACGTGTTTCAGGGGTCGGCGACGAAACACCGGCCCACCGTGGGGTCGTGGGTCCTCAGTCGGCAAGTGCGTTGCGCCAGATGGCGCTGAGCTCCTCGGCGACCTGGGGTGCTGCGAGTAGTACGCCGCCGGCGGCAGGCCCGGTGGTGGCGTGACCGTCGGAGTCCAGGCAGACGGCGCCGGCTTCGAGGCCGGCCAGGATCGACGCGAGGTTGTCGATGGGGGAGAAGGTGGAGATGACCGCGCCGGCTGCCCGTCCGGCGGCCACCTGCAGGAGCGTCAGGGCCGAGGAGCCGAGAATTCTGGCGGTGCAGGACCTGGCGGCCAGCTCGTCGATCATCGGAAACATCCCTGGCCATGGCAGGTGCGCCAGTAGTTCGGTGGTGAAGACTGTGCCGGCCAGGGTTGCGGTGCTCGATGCAGCCAGTCTTGCCGGCTCTCCGGTGAGCCGGTAGTCGTCATCAAGCCGCCAGCGCCAGGCGCCGCCGCCGCGGCGTGCGAGCACCAGTTCCCTGCGGACCGGGTGGGTCACCACTCCCAGCAGTGGACCGTCCGCGTCGGTGCAGCACAAGCTGAAAGCGCTCCAACCGAGGTCGTTGGCGTAGTTGGTGGTGCCATCTACCGGGTCGCAGTACCAGGTGAATGCTGCCCGCTCGTTGCCGCCGGCGCCGAACTCCTCGCCGATCAGGCGATGGTCGGGGAACGCGCCGAGGAGGCGGTCGCGAACGTCCAACTCGATCCTGGTGTCCAGCTCCGTCACCAGGTCGGCAGGGTGGGCCTTGGTCGTCACCGCGGTGGCGCGCACGGTGTCGATCGACCTGGCGGCTTCGCAGGCCAGGTCGATCGCCAGCTGCTGCGCCGCGTCCGGAAGCGTTGTGCAGGCCGACGATCCGGTCGAGCGTCCGACGAGCTCGACCGGCCGGTCGCGTGGTGTTGCTGACCCGGTCACGAACTCCTTCTCCCCTTGATCACTGTTTCCAGCAAAGCGATCTCGTTGCTGATGATGGCGTCCGCACCCTGGGCGATCGCGGCCGCCATGTCGGCCGGGTGGTCCACCGTCCACACCGATACCTGTATCCCCTTGGCGTGCATGTCATCCACGATGCCTGCGGTCAGCAGCCGGAAATAGGGGTTGAAGAACGCCGGGCGCCGCTCCCTGAGCAAGTCCTCCGACGGTAGTTCCAGATTTTCCCAGCTCAGTGCGATCCTGGCGGTGGGGGCATGCGCTCGCAGGGGACCGGTGTTTCCTGCGAACAGCATGCTGTCCAGGACACGGAGGCGCTGCAGCTCGTCGAAGGCGGCTGGGCCGATCACCGGGTCCGGTAGGTCGACCATCAGCTGGCACTGCCGCTCGGAGGCCAGCCGCGCGACGTCTGCCAGGGTGGGGACACGTTCTCCGGCCGGACTGGTCAAAGCTCTGACCTGCGCCAGATCCAACTCGGCGAGCAGGTGCGGAACCTTCCACAGTCGGGTCAGCTCGGCGTCGTGCAGGACCATCAACGTGCCATCGCCAGTGGCCCGCACGTCGATCTCGACCATGTCCGCGCCGGCATCGATGGCTGCCGCCACCGACTCCATGGTGTTCTCCCGATGCGCGACAGGTTCGCCGCGGTGGGCGATGGACATCACCCTCATGCTGATCGGTACTTTTCAGAACCGCCTGCTGACGCGGTGGATCGTGAGTTCTCACCGGCGGATTCCTGTTCGGCGACAACAGATTCCTCGTCCTCGACCAGCAGATCGTCGGAATAGACGAGCGCCCTGGTCGCCCGCACCCCCACCACCTGCTCCGGCTGCGGGTCGTCGTCTGAAAACGCTCGCAGCGCGGTGCCATGGGACTGCAGGAGCACTTCGCGGTAGTGGCCGCGTGGGATGACCCGAAGGACCACGGCACGCCCGGTACCCGGTGCGCCGGCGTCGGTGAGCTGGATGTCCTCAGGGCGCACCCAGCAGGAATTCCCGCGCCGGCCGCTGAACGATGCGCATGGCAGTGATCCGCCGCCGGTGAACGGGATACTCCCGGCGACCGGCCCGGATTCGAAGACGTTCATGGTGCCGATGAAACCGGCGACGAACTTGGTTCGCGGCAGCCGGTACAGCTCCGCCGGCGGAGCCAGCTGTTGGATCCGCCCCCCGCTCATCACGGCCACCCGGTCGGCGATGGACAGGGCCTCCTCCTGGTCGTGGGTGACGAAGACGGTGGTGATGCCGAGGCGCTGCTGGATTTCCCTGATCGTCTCGCGAACCTGCACCCGCAGCTGGGCGTCGAGGTTGGACAACGGCTCATCCATCAACAGCACTTCCGGTTCCAGCACCAGGGCCCGCGCGAGCGCGACCCGCTGCTGCTCCCCACCGGAAATCCGGGCCGGCATGGAGTCCCGATGGTGCTGCAGGCCCAGCAGATCCAATGCCCAGTCAGTCTTCTCCTTGATCTGGGCCTTCGTCATCCTACGTACTGCGAGGCCGAACGCGATGTTCTTGGACACCGTCATGTGGGGCCACAGCGCGTAATTCTGGAAGACCGTCGCTGTCGGTCGCCGTTCGGGCTTGGCATGGGTGTAATCGATCCCGTCGATCTGCAGTCGGCCGGCGTCCGGCTGGAGGAACCCGCCGATCATCCGCAGGGTGGTGGTCTTCCCGCATCCCGACGGCCCGAGCAGGCAGACCAGCTCACCCTTGTCCACCGCGAGGTCGAGATGGTCGACGATGGTGCGTCCACCGAGGATTTTGGCGATTCCCTCGAGCTGCAGGCCTGGTGCGGTGGCGTCGGGGTTCGCTGCCCGTCGGGGAGTTGACATCACTTGATCTGAAAACCTTCCGCGAGGTGGCCGCCGAGGATGTGTCTACGCACCAGCAGGAGCAGCAGGATGCTGGGGATGGTGAGCACGATGGCGAAGACGGCCGCCGCCGGCGCCGGGTAGTTGTCGACGAGGGTGTACATCTGGGTGGGCATGGTGATGTACGTCGGCGAGCCGATCAGGTAGGTACCCTGCGCCTCGTCGAAACAGGCCAGAAAGGCCAGGATCAGAGCTACTGCAATACCGGGAATGGCCTGTGGCAGAGTGATTCTGGCAAAGGTCCGGACCGGACCGGCACCGGCATCCCTGGCGGCATCGAGCATGCTCGGCGACACCGAGGCGAAGGCGGCGGCGGGCAGCCACACCATCGTCACAATGGTGCCGAGCAGTTGGATGATCACCACGCCCAGACCGGTCCCCATCAGGTTCAAGGAGTAGAACAGCGTCGCGATCGAGGTGAACAGGCCCATCTTGGGAAACGCGTTGGTCGCGAACAGCCCGATCAGGACGACTCGGCGCCCCGGGAACCTGCGTCTGCCGATCGCGTAGGCGGCCGGCAGACAGATCACCGTTGCGAGTGCGGTCGCCGAAACTGCGAAACGCAGGGAAAGCCAGAAGGAATGGCCGAGTTCGGGTTGCGCGAAGACGATCTTCCACCAGGACAGCGTCCAGGCCTGGGGTAGGAGCGACGGTGCGTTCCAGGTCTTGGCGAAGGCGCCGATGGCGAGCCACACCAAGGGGCCGACGATGAACAGAACCAGCACGATCGAGACCGTCAGGCCCAGGAGCCGCAACAGGACCGAACGGGCGCGTTCGGCGGGGCTGGGTCCTCGTTTGCCGAAGGAGAGCTCGGGGCGGTCGGCGGCGACGCTGATCGATGCTGCATCGACGGCACCGTTGGACAAGGATGGGGCGACAGTCACGACTACATCACGGCCGATGATCTTGCCTGCCTGGCGTTCGCCCAGACGTAGGCCCAGCCGATGAGGATGGCCAGGGCGAACAACACCACGGCCATCGCCTGCGCATCCTGGGGCTGTTGATAGGTGTTGTAGGTCGTCACCATCTGCACTCCCAGCATCGTCGGACTGGCCGGGCCGACCATGAACGGCACCGTGAACGAGCCGAGCACCCCGACACCGGTGAACGTCGCCACGATCACCGTCGGAACCGTGGCCATCGGCACCATCACCGACCACACGGCTCGGCTCATCGAAGCCCCTGCGTCCCTGGCCGCATGGATCAGCGCATCCGGCACGGCCGCCACCCCGGAGGAGATCAGCAGAACGGCAAAGGGTAACGACGTCCAGATCTGCGCGACGATCACACCGGAGGTGTGATAGCTCAACGGCGAGAGATGAAATCCGAGCAGGCTGCCGGCACTACCCCAAAATCCGGTCGAAAGGTAGAAGTTGCGAATCGAGTACGCCCCGATCACCACTGGGATGAACAGCGGGACAATGGCGATCCCGGTGATGAAGCGCCCCCAGCGAGAGCCGGAAAGCCTTGCGTACAGGGCGATTACCCAGGAGATTGCGGTCACGACCACGACGGTGACCACCGTGACAAGAACGGTCACCCACAGATCCGAGCGGAACAGCCGGTCGGCAAACACCTTGCTGAACACGTCGAACGTCGGCGATCCGTTGTTCTGCAGCACGCTCGTCGACAGCAGCGTGGCTATTCCGTTCGGGCCGCCGGTGTACCCGAGGGTGTAGAGAATGCCGGTGACGATGGGGATGCCGACGAAGACGATCACCACCATCACCGGCGGGGAGACCATGAGCCAGCCGGCACCGACCCTCTTGGCGGTACGGCCGGCTGTCCCCGACCGATCGACGACTGTGGGTCGATCGAGGACAGATCGATCTGAAATCGAAGTCTGGTTCAAGGGGGTGGTCATGGACACTCCGGCGGCTCGCACAGGTCGATCAGCACGATCAGCCCTGTGCGACGGCAGTGGCCCACTGCTTCTGCAGATCGGCACTGGTCTTGGATTCCAGGTTTGGCCGCAAATTCTGGGTGTCGATGCCCGCGAACGCCCCTTGTACACCGGCCGGGAGGTCAGAGATTGGAATAGCCGGGAAACCCGCGATGGTGCTGACGATCTGCGACTGCTGAGCCGGCAGCAGGACCCAGTCGATGAACGCCTGCGCGGCCTTCACATGGGCGGAGGACTTGATGATGGCCAGATACGTCGGGCTGCCGTTCAGCGACGGATTGGCGATCTGGGTGACCTTGATCTTCTTGTCTAGCTGCCCGGTCTGCTGCGCGGACAGGAATTGATCCGACCACACGGGCGCCATCTCGATCTCCCCCTTGCTCAGGAGATCAAGCACAGCCTGGTTCCCGTTCGGATAGGTGTTCTGATAGACCGAGGGGGTCAGATCCTTGAGAACGGCCAGACCAGGGGCGAAATTGGAATCCAGCGCGGGGTTGTACGTGGTCTGCATCGACGTCAGCGCGCTGGCGGGAATCTTGGAATCCACGACAGTCTCGACGAAGTTCCCGCCAGATCCACCAGTGCTGGGACTGTTGTAGGTGAACTTCCCAGGGTTGGCCTTGATCCAGGTCAGCAGTTCAGCCAGCGTCTTCGGCGGGTCGGTGACCTTCGTGGAGTCATAGGCCAGGAGCACCGACGACGCACGATAGGGGACCGCCGCGCTCTTCACCGCTGCCATCGCGGTGGGCGAGATCCTGGAGATGCTCGGAATGTCGGCGACCGTGACGGGCTCGGTCAGACCGGCCTGTTGCGCGGCCATGCTGAAGTTGTCGGTCAGGTCCACTGAAACCGGCTGGCCCGACTTGATCGCAGCCGCGACCTTGGCCAGATCCAGATTGGCGTTGGCACTGTGGGTATCGAAGGTGAAGGTGATCTTCGTGTTCGGGCAGACCTTCTCCCACGCCGGGATCAGGTTCTTCTGCCACAGGTTCTGGATGTTGACGTCACCACCCGAAGCGAAGGCGAAACCGTCGCCGCCTGTCGGGCAGTTGAATGCGGCCGAAGCCGCGACTCCGGACCTTCCGGCAACGGTTGACCGGGGCGCGCCCACGGAACCGGAGCCAGCCGCCGCGGACGAGCTCGAACCGGCCGCGCCGGCGGTGGTAGCGGCCACTGGGCTGCTGAGACCAGCGCCGGAACTGACCTGTGTGGAACTACCGCAGGCGGCAAGGATCACGGCCAACGCCGCGACACCTGGAACAAGTAGTAGAGACGTCCTGCGCATGAAGGTGTCCTCCGATCGATGAGGTGCGTCCCAATGGAGCAAGCGCGACGCTACGGTCGGTCGGTACACGATTGGCCCCCCACAAAGTGCCCACTTGGTGAACAGGACACCAACACTTCGTGGGGCTAAGTAGTCACTCCCGAGGGCGGCGCCCGATGGTGCAACCTTGGCAGCCGTCGACGGTCGGCTGGCGTTGACGGCGATGAGGCATGGCATCCGGTATGGTTCGGCCTCGATCAGACGGCCGCACCTTCGGCCGGTTGCTGGCTGGTGAGTACCGCGGCGAGGGAGTCCAGGGCGCCGGGTACCAGCGCGAAATAGGCCCACACGCCACGCTTGTCGCGGGTCAACAACCCGGCATCGACGAGCACTCTGAGGTGGTGTGACACGGTCGGTTGGGTCAGGCCGAGCGGCTCGGTCAGATCGCATACGCACGCCTCGGCGTTCTCGTGCGCGGCGACCATCGAGAGCAGCCGCAACCGGGTCGGATCCGCGATCGCCTTCAATCTTTGCGCCAACACCGCGGCCGTCTCGGCGGTCATCGGCTCCCTGGTCGGCGGCGCGCAACACGCCACCTCGGTCGATGGCAGCTCGGTCCGGGTGGTCATCAGACAAGTATGCACCTGGACATTGACAAACGTCTATGTCTGGGGCCATGGTGGGGACATCGACGTTCATCTATGCAGGCGCCATCTCTGAAAGGAATCGGTCATGCCCACCACCGACGAACTCCGCGAACACGTCCGCGATCGCTACGCCGCTGCAGCAGCCGCTGTCGGATCAAGTTCAGGGCAAAGCTGTTGCGCGCCTTCTGATGCTCTCGCCGTGATCAGCGATGGCGACGAGTCGGAGGTCTTCGGCGCCGGCCTCTACGACGCCGGACAGACCGACGGTCTGCCCGCCGAGGCCGTACTGGCCTCACTCGGGTGCGGCAACCCCCTGGCTGTCGCCGACCTGCGGGCCGGGGAGAGGGTGCTGGATCTGGGGTCCGGCGGCGGCATCGACGTGCTGCTCTCGGCCAAGCGGGTCGGACCGTCCGGGTTCGCCTACGGCCTGGACATGACCGGGGAGATGCTGGAGCTGGCCCGGGCCAACGCCTCCCGTGCCGGCGCCACCAATGTCGAGTTCCTGGAGGGTCAGATCGAGCAGATCCCGCTGCCGGCCGCTTCGATCGATGTGATCATCTCCAACTGCGTCATCAACCTGTCCACCGACAAGCCGGCGGTGCTGGCCGAGATGTTCCGGGTGCTGATCCCGACCGGCCGGATCGGCATCTCCGATGTCGTCGCAGAGGACCACCTCACCGCCGCGCAGAGGGCAGAACGAGGCTCCTACGTCGGCTGCATCGCCGGGGCGCTCTCGGTCACCGAATACCTCGACGGGCTGACAGCGGCCGGATTCACCGGCGCGGAGGTGGTGTTCACCCATCAGGTCGCCGACGGCCTGCACGGCGCGATCGTCCGCGCCACCAAACCCGCGGTTGCCGGCTGCTGCACCCCGGCCGATCACGCTGACTGCTGCGAAATCTCCGCCAAGACCGACTGTTGTGGGACTTCCAGCGCGGGTGGCACCGCCGCGGCGAGCTGCGGTTGCCGGTGACGACCACGCACATCTCGACAGCCGGGCAACCCGCGGGCCTGGCCAAGCTGTCGAGGCTGGACCGGTTCCTGCCGGTCTGGATCATCGCGGCGATGGCACTCGGGTTGCTGCTGGGCCGGGTCATCCCGGGCCTTTCCAGGGGCTTGGATGCGGTGAAGGTCGGGTCCGTGTCGTTGCCGATCGCTATCGGGTTATTGGTGATGATGTATCCGGTGCTGGCCAAGGTCCGCTACCACGAGACGCGCAGGGTGACCGGCGACAAACGTTTGCTGATCTCCTCGTTGGTGATGAATTGGATCATCGGACCGGCGCTGATGTTCACCCTGGCGTGGCTGCTGCTGCCGGACCTGCCGGAATACCGGACCGGGTTGATCATCGTCGGGTTGGCCCGCTGCATTGCCATGGTGCTGATCTGGAACGAACTGGCCTGCGGCGATCGGGAGGCCGCGGCCGTCCTGGTGGCCATCAACTCCGTCTTCCAGGTCATCGCCTTCGGGACCTTGGGCTGGTTCTATCTCCAGGTCCTGCCGCGCTGGCTCGGCCTGGCAACCACCACTGCCGGATTCTCCATCGGCGCGATCACCCTCTCTGTCCTGGTGTTCCTCGGGATCCCTCTGGTCGCTGGGTTCCTGACGCGCACCATCGGTGAGAAGACCAAGGGCCGGGAGTACTACGAATCGGTCGTGCTGCCCAAGATCGGGCCCTGGGCCCTCTACGGGTTGCTGTTCACCATCGTGGTGCTCTTCGCATTGCAAGGTGATGCGATCACCACCCGTCCTTGGGATGTCGCCCGCATCGCGCTCCCGCTGGTCGTCTACTTCGCCATCACCTTCGGTGTCGGATTCGGCCTGGGACGGGGCCTGAAACTCGGCTACGCCAAGACCACCACCCTGGCGTTCACCGCTGCCGGCAACAACTTCGAACTGGCCATCGCCGTGGCCATCGGTACTTTCGGGGTCACCTCCGGGCAGGCCCTGGCCGGCGTCGTCGGCCCACTCATCGAAGTCCCCGCCCTGGTCGCTCTGGTCTATGCGGCGTTGTGGGCCGGCCGACGGTTCTTCCCCGGCGACGCCACCGCGCCGATCACCCCGCGCAACACCTCCGCCGGCTCCTGAACCCCGGCGTTCCGAGTCCCCAAGGAATGGAGCTCCCCCTGATGTCCGACAAGCCTTCGGTGTTGTTCGTCTGCGTCCACAATGCCGGCCGCTCTCAGATGGCCGCCGGGTTCCTCACGGCACTGTCCGACGGCGTGATCGAGGTCCGCTCGGCCGGGTCGTTGCCGGCCCATCAGGTCAACCCCGCCGCGGTGGCGGCGATGGCCGAGGTCGGTATCGACATCACCGCGCAGGTTCCGAAGGTGCTGACCACCGAGGTGGTGCAGGCCTCCGACGTGGTGATCACCATGGGCTGTGGTGACGCCTGCCCCATCTTCCCCGGCAAACGCTACGAGGACTGGGAACTCGACGACCCGGCCGGGCAGGGCGTTGAGGCCGTACGACCGATCCGAGACGACATCCGCAGACGCGTCGAAGCTCTCGTCGCCGAATTGCTCCCGGCCAAGGTCTGACATCGTGATCGCCACCTAGCAGCCACCGACGCCCGGACTGCTCGGCCCGCAGACCATTGACCGTGCTCACCCCGGCCAGTCGGGCCACCTCGTCCCGCCGGAGAACTGGCACGCGCTGAAATGCGCTCCAGGCCGCACGGCCAACAGGTCACCGGAGGAAAGCACGCCGCCTACGACCAGGTGCTGATCGACGCGGCGGCGGCCCACGGCGCCCAGGTCGTCGACCTGCGCGTGTCGTACGGGCAGGAGGCCGACCAGAAGTTCTGGGCCGAGGACGGATCGCATCCCACCCCCAAGGCCTATGTCGACTGGTCGGTGGCGATGGCCGCGGCGGTGCCGCTCCGTGCCGCTGACCTACAGCCAGTGGGGAGCTTGCGAACAGATCACCGCCGTTCCAGCAGGACTGCCACCTCGACGTGCGTAGTCTGCGGAAACATGTCGAAAAGCTTTGCCTCGACTGGGTTCAGCGACGGCATCCTGGCCAGATCGGTGGCCAAGGTCGCCGGGTTGCAGCTGGAGTAGACGACGTGCCGAGCGGCGCCGGCCTCGATCCGGTCAGCGACGGTTGCGCCCAGTCCGCGACGGGGCGGATTGACGATCACCAGATCGGCGTCCAACCGTTGCGTGGCAGCGTCGTCGGCGTCGAAGGTGAAGCGATCCGGATCGGGTAGGTCAGCAGCGCTGCGTCGCGCACTGGACACGGCGTCCGCGGAGACCTCGACGCCGTGGATGGTGTTGGCGGATGCTGGTGCGCAGTGCAGGGCGAAACCGCCGACGCCGCAATACAAGTCGAGGACTGATGTCGGCGCGATCTGAGCAGCCCAGGCGGCGGCCTGCCGGTAGAGACCGGCGGCGACGGCTGTATTGGTCTGGAAGAAGGACTGCGGACCCACGTGCAGGCCGACGTCCCCGAGCCGCATGAGCAGTGTGCTTTGCTCGGTGAGCACAATTTCCTGATCGCCTTCGAGCACAGCTTTGTGTTCCGGATGCAGATTCACCGATGCGACCGCGAGCTGGGGGAGTGCAGACTGCAGATCAGGCAGTCGGCGCCTGATTTCTTCCAGCCGGTCGAGCGACCGCAGGACGAACCGGACGAGCAGCTCGCCCTGGGGTGACGCCGTGACGATCAGGTACTTGATGTCGCCCCGGCGGCGGTTGACATCGTAGGGAACCAGTCCGGTCCGGGCGATGAAGTCGACGAGGGCCGGAAACGCGTCGATCAGCGCCGGCTCGCAGATCCCGCACCGGCGCAGGTCGATGCCCTCGCGGTTCTCGTCCAGGATGCCGATGGACGGATTCTTCTCGTCGCCGCCGACCACCCACTTCGCCTTGTTGCGATAGCCGGACTCTGCGCTGGCAAACGGCTCAGCCCAACGGATGTCCGGGCCTACCGCGTGCAGCGCCCGAGCGGCCAGAGCCTGCTTGTCGGCCAGTTGGCGGTGGTACGGCACGCCCATCAACCGGCATGAGCGGCATTGACCGGCACTGAAGTAGTCGCACTGCACCGTTCCACCATATGGCGAGGTCCGGGTTTGATCAGCGTCTGGCAGACTCCACCGCTGCCCGAGCGGCCGGTCAGGCCGACGGGTCGGTTGTTGGCACCGGGTCGGTTGTTGGCACTGGGTCAGTTGGGGCTGGCGGGCCGGTTGGTGGCGGGTCGGTTGGTGGTGTCGGGTCTGGTTCGGGTGTCGGGTCGGGCCAGTTTTCTGCCGGCAGGGGTGGGTCGGGGGTGGTGTAGGTGTGGCCGGTGGGGGTGGTCCATTGGTTGGTGTGCGGGGTGGTGCGGGTGCTGTGGTGGCCGGCGTGGGTTTTGGCGCGGTGGTCGCCTCGGCATTTGTTGTCCAGGTTGTGGGCGGCGGTCGGTCCTGATGGTGCGGGTTGCAGGTGGTCCAGGTCGCAGCGTCGGCCGGGGACGGTGCAGATGGGGTTGGTGCAGGTGCCGTCGCGGAAGGTGAGGGCGTGGCCGAGTTTGCGGGAGGGGAACCGGCCAAGTTCGGTGGTGGCCAGGAGGTTCCCGGCCTGGTCGGTGAGCAGTTGGTAGAACAGGGTGCCGGGTTGGTGGGCGTAGTCGCGGATGGTGTCGGCGGGGATGAGGGCGGAGCGGTCGGCGAGTTGGCCGGGGGTGTCGGTGTAGCCGAACAGCGATTGGATGGTGATGATGACGCCGATGGTGACCGGTAGCGGCCGCGCGGGGTGCGGTTGGGGGCAGGGGGTGATGACGGGCCGGCCGGGGCGTTCGGGGTCCCGCGGCTGGGTTGCCGGGCCGCCTGGACCGGTGCCGGGTGGCGCGGGGTCGGCGGGGTATGTGGTGGGTTGGGTGCGGGGGTCGGGGCGGAACGCCGACGGCGGCAGGTCCCACTCGTCCTGGACGGCAACGTCCTGCGCGGTCGTGTCTTCGAGGTCGGCATCTTCGGGCGCAGCGTCGTCGGGGACCCTACCGGCGTCCGGGCCGTCGCTGCGCTCGTCGACTGCGTCCTCGGCCTGCCCGGCGTCCGGGCCGTCGCTGCGCTCGTCGACTGCGTCCTCGGCCCGCTCGGCGTCCTCGGCGTCCTCGGCCCGCTCGGCGCGCTCGGGGTCGTCGACTTCGGCGGCGTTCTCGTCGACCGCGTCGTCTTCGACAAATTCGTCGTCTTCCCAGGCGACGTGGCAGCCGTTGCTGACCCGACCCAACACCAGATCGACCAGCACATCGGCGCGGCGCTGCGCCCAGGTCCGCCGATCACCCGGCTCCACCAACCCCGCCACCGCGTTCAACACCTGATCCACCGCATCGGCATCCACCGCCGAGATCGCCGCCGACAAAAACGAGATCCCATCGACATCGGGCCGGACCGAGACGTACCGGTCGGCGAAAGAACGCCGCAACCGCTCGTTCGTCTGATCCGGTTCGACCTTCGCGACGAACTCGTTCAACCAGCGACCCAGCAGCTCCGCGGTCTTGCACGTCGCCACCGGCACCACCAACAAATTCAACAACCGTTTCGAGGAGTCCCGGGTCAGCCGCAGCAACGCACTGCTGATCTTGCCCGCCCGGCGCAGGTCCACATCCCCGGCCAGCCACGCATCCCACACCCGCGGCGCCTCCTCCTGCAGCCGCCGGGTGATCCCCATCGTCCGCTGCACCGAAAACTTGGTGACCTTCACCGCCAGCCCGATCTCCGTCGCCGCGAACTCGCCCGGCTCGTACCGCGCCGAGATCCCCACCCCGGTGCGCTCGGCGATCCGCCGAACGTCCACATCGTGGCGCAACACAGCGAACTGCACCATCAACTCCGCCTGCCGCGCCTGCGCACAGGCCAGAACCCGCTGCTGGCAGGACAACTCATCAACCAACGCAGCCGCCCGCTCGGCCTGCACATCGGTGGCTGTCCCCATACCAAAACCCTAGACCGGACCACCGACAGTCACTGATAGTGATGGGTCGAATGCGAACAGGGTGTCCGCCAGTCGGCGGCGCACCGGCAGGCACGTCTGCGCACCCATTACCGGCCCACCAGCAGGTGCCAGCGTTTCGCGCAGCCAGGTAACTCGGCCATGGCGATTCATCGACGAGGGCCGCAGCAGAATCGAGTCGGTTCCACCGACCGAAGCCCGTCGGCAACAGTCGGACACCCCGTCTGATCACCGGGGAGACTCACCAGCGGGCTGATCGTGCACCCCGAGGCCCGGAAACCCCGGCGGACCGCTGTGGCCAGGGAGGCCCCGGTCGGCCGGAACCCGTCCTTCGGCGTTCACGGCTGAATTTCTGGTCCCATGCTGTCGGGTCTGCTCGGCCAGACGTCGGTAGTAGTCGGAGACGATGGTGAATGACTGGCCGATCGCTGCCAAGAAAGTCGCCGCGGCCTGTTCGACCACCTCGCCCTCCTGCAGTACGAACGCACGAACGCACGAACAGCGCCACGTGCTTCAGCTGGTTGAGAACGCCGGGATCGGAGTCCGTGTAGATGCGCCAGAGGGGGCGCAGGTCCTCGGACACCAGGCCGTCGAGTCAGCTGATCAGGAATCGTCGGTGTGCTTCGAGGACGAATTGAGCCTTGAAAGGCGTGAGCTCCTGGGAATTCTCGCCGCGCACGGCGATGGTGGAGGTGACCGCATGGTCTGCAGCGAGCGCATTTTTCATACCCGCGATCAGGTACACGAATCGGACCCAGACGGTGAACAGCTCCTCCAGCAGCATCGAACGAAGGCCTGTCTCGGTGAGCACCACGCCCCATCGCGCGCCGCACTGCAGCCGCCGGAGGTGGCCCATCTCGTCCATTCCGAGTTGGCGTCGATGTCGGAGTGCTGGTGGTGCAGTACTTTTCGATGGGCAACGGTGGCGTCGAGGCCAAGGAGGTGGCCAAGGATGGCGGGGGGCACTTCCGACCCGCTGTCTACCCGAACAGAGCCCGGACCTCCTCGGGCGCTGGGCCTCCGGGTTCGATCACGACGACGGCGTCGTCGAAACCTGCCTCGGCGTAACGGGCCAGATCGTCGCCGATACGTCCCAGGTCGCCCGGTTCGGCCAGCTGGACGGCACACACGATGGCCCGTCGACCGCCGGAGGCTCGGTAGCGATCGTGGGCGGTGATGATCTCGTCCGTGCTCCGGCGGTAGGCGGATGCCAGCCAGCCATCGAACTCGCGAGCAGCACGGTCCACGTTCGCGCCCCAGGAGCCGAGGAGCAGGGGCGGGCGCCCGGAGACCGGGGCAGGGGCGAGGTCGGCGTGTTCGTCCCGTCCGTTCTCCAGCAGCACCCGCAGGCGCGCCACGTTCGACGTGAACGTGCGGAACCGCGCGGCGTGGTCCCGATCGAGGGTGGCGAAGTCGATGTCGGTCGACCCGGGGCTGACGCCGAGGCTCAAACGGTCGCCGCACACCAGCTGCAACGAAAGGATTCGATGGGCGAGTTCCGCGGGATGATGAAGCGGGACCTGCAGGGTGGCGGTCCCGAGCTCCACTCCTTGCGTCGCAGTGGCCGCCACCGCCAGGGTGACGAACGGATCCGGCACCATGAAGCCGCGCCCGATGATCTCCGGGACCCACAGGCTCTCGAACCCGGCGTCCACCAACTGTTCTGCCCACGGGGCGATCGGCCTCGGGGGTGTCGAGGACAGATGGCCGAGCGTTGCGCCCAGGCGCATGTCGGCTCGGTCAGCCGGACTGCTGCAGCCGGTTCGCGGCGAATTCCGCGTACCAGCGCAGGGCGTCGGGATTATCGACCGAGGCGATGTTCGCGGCCTTCTCCAGCGGCTTGCCGGCGAGCAGTTTCTTGATCGGGACCTCGAGTCGCTTGCCGGTCAGGGTGTGGGGGACGGCGGGTGCCTCCACGATCTCGTCGGGGACGTGTCGCGGCGTCAGGCGGGTACGCAGGGTGGTGATGATCTTCTGCTCCAGCGCGTCGTCCAGCGCCTGTCCGGGAGCGGGCACGACGAACAATCCCAACCAATATCCGTCGTCGGGTAGATCAACTCCGATCACCAGGGTTTCGGTGATCTCGGGCATGCTTTCCAGCACGTCGTAGAAGTCGGCACTGCCCAACCGCACGCCCTGCCGGTTCAGCGTCGAATCGGAACGGCCATGGACCGAGATGCTGCCGTCGGAGTGCATCGTCACCCAGTCCCCGTGTCGCCACACTCCCGGCCAGGTGTCGAAGTAGGACTCCTGGTAGCGCACGGCATCCGGGTCGTTCCACAGGTAAATGGGCATCGAGGGCATGGGCGCGGTGATGACGAGGTCACCGACCGAGTCCACGACTGGACGACCGTCATCGTCCCAGGCCCCGCAGTCGACGCCGGCGAGGATCCCGCCGATCCGGCCGACCTGGACGGGGGTGTACTCGTTGGCGCCGATGAACGAGCCGGAGATGTCCGTGCCGCCGCTGGTCGAGTCGATGCGCAGATCAGGGCTCACGTGCTCCATCACCCAGTGGTACCCGGCCGGCGGTAGGGCTGACCCGCTGACGAACACATGGCGGAGCCGGCTCAGGTCCCACCCGAGCTGCGCCGCGGACACGCCGGCGTTGGCGCTCGCCGTGATGACGGCGGCGCCGAGCAGCATGACCTGCGCCCCGGTGCGGGCTGCGACCTCCCAGACCGCGCCTGGAGGATGGCCAGGGCTGCCCTCGTAGAGGACCAGGCCCGCACCCTGCGTGAGCGCGTTGATCTGGATGTTCCACAGGGCCCAGCCGGTCGAGGTATAGGTGAAGATCCGTTCGCCGGGGCGGAGTCCGGCGTAGAGGCCGGACCACTTGAGCCCCTCGAGGGTGATCCCACCGTGGCCGTGCACAAGCCCTTTGGGCAACCCGGTGGTGCCGGAGGTGAACAGGACCCACAGCGGATGCGAGAACTCGACCTGCTCGAACTCCAGGTGATCGTCCCCGGACACCAGCTCGTCCCATGACGTGGAGCCCGCTGGATCCGGCCGGTCGAAGACGTACGCGATGTGCAAATAGTGCCGCACGGTCGGCAGCTGCTCCCGTAGCTGCGCGACGACGCCGCTGCGGTCGATGTCCTTGCCGTTCCAGTGGTACCCGTCCGTCGCGATGAGCACCGTGGGTTCCAGCTGGGCGAGGCGGCCGATGGTGCCCTCGGCACCGAAATCCGGGGAACAGCAGGCCCACACAGCCCCGACCGCAGCCGTGGCCAGACACGCGATCACGGCATGCTCGGTGTTCGGCAGGTATGCGGCGACCCGGTCGCCCGGTCGCACGCCCGCGCGGCGTAGCCAGCCGGCGGCCGAGGCCACCGACCGACGCAGCGCACCGAAGGTGATCTCACGCGCCGGTCCGCCGCCCTCCTGGAGGCAGACCAGCGCAGCGACATCGTCAGAACCGTTGCGCAGCAGATGTTCCGCCCAGTTCAGCCGGGCCCCGGTGAACCACCGGGTGTGCGGCATCTGGTCGGTGGTGCGGACCTGCGTCCAGGGTTGCGAGAAGCTCACGCCGTAGTAGTCGACCACGGAGAGCCAGAACCTGTCCAGGTCCTCGACCGACCAGCGCCACAGGGCGTCGTGGTCGTCGAACTGCCGCTCTTCGCGCACCTGCAGCCAGTCCAAATACTCGCGCATCGCCGACGCCTGGATGCGCTGAGCCGAAGGGGTCCATAGTGTCTCGGTCATTCCCTGACCAGATTCAGCCGGCATTGACCTTGGGCATGATCTCCTCGGTCAATCGCTTCAGATCGTCCATCGTCTTGGCCGTCGGCACGTCGCGGAACGGCGGCCACAGGAGCGGCATCGTCATGCCGGCTTCCTTGTACCGCTTGAGGATGTCCTCGAGCTGGCGTGCAGAACCCGCCAGCAGGTTGGAGGCCTTTCCGGCCGGAGTCTGGTCGATGTCCTCGTCGGTGATGACGAACCAGATCATGCTGCACATGTCGAAGTTCTCCGGCAGCGTGCCACCCATCTCGTTCAGCTCCCGCTCGATCTCGGTGCGCCAGCGCCTGATGTCCTCTGGCGAGTCCTGGATGCCGATCCATCCCGAGAGCCCGTACTTCGCAATACGCCTCGCCGAGCGCTTCGGGTCCTTGAGACCGCTGAAGAAGATCGGCGGATGGGGCTTCTGGATCGGTTTGTGGCCGAACCCGGACAGGGCGAAGTCGGCGAATTCACCGTGGTACTCGAACAGGTCGTTCGTCCAGATGCCCTGCATGATCTCGATGGTCTCGCGGACGTGCCCGTGACGGCGCGGGAACAGGTCGGTGGCGCTCGCGGCGGCGAACTCCTCCGGCATCCACCCGGAACCGACGCCGACATTGAGCCGGCCGCCCGACAGGTGATCCTGGGTGGCCAACTCGGCGGCGAGCACTGCGGGCGCGCGATAAGGGGTGTCGATGATGCTCATGCCGATCCGGATCTTCGTGGTCTTCGCTGCCAGCCACGGGATGAGCGTCATGCCCTGGAACCACTCGCCCCGCGAGATGACCGGCATTCCCGGCGGGAAATCCATCATCATCCCGAATGGGAACTGCATCTCGGCACGATCGGAGGTCTCGGGCACGATGATCCGGTCCAGGGTCCAGATGGAATCGAAGTCCAGATCCTCGGCCAGGGCCGTGAGGTCCTCGAGTTCCTTGACGGTTACCTTGTCGCGGAAGTTGGGAAGGTACAAAGCCAGCTTCATCGCTGCGTCCTCGTTCATTGCGGCCTCCTCGGGTCGATATCGGATGTCCACGCTCGACCGGCACGGAAGAGATCCCCGACCGTGCGCGGTGCGGCGTGCCCTCACCGTCGTCGGCGGGTCTGGTCGTTTGCCCAACAGCGTCTCAACAGTTCATCAATTGTGGGCCCGGTCACCACTCTGCCCCTATCGTCGGCCTGGCCTCGGCGGTCACGTCCAGGAACGAAATGTCTTGAGCCAGTGAGCCAACGCCATTGGGCTACCGCACTGGGCCAACGCCAACAACTGTGGAGGAAATCGTGGGAAGAGTCGAAGGAAAGATCGCGCTGGTCACCGGTGGAGCGAGAGGCCTCGGTGAGGCGACGAGCCGGACGCTGGCCACCGAAGGCGCCACCGTCATCCTGACGGACGTGCTCGACGAGGAGGGCACCTCCGTCGCCAAGGAGATCAACGCGGCCGGCGGAAAGGCTCTCTACCTGCATCAGGACGTCACCGACGAGGGCCGCTGGAACGAGATCACCAGCGAAGTCGTGGAGAAGTACGGCCGGATCGACGTGGTGGTCAACAACGCCGGCATCGTGGTCGACGCCACCGTGGAGGACACCACGCTCGCGGACTGGCGGCGGGTCAACTCGATCAACAGCGAGGCGGTCTTCCTCGGGACCCGCGCGGCCATCGCCGTGATGAAGAACCAGGATCCGATCGGTGGCTCGATCGTCAACATCTCGTCCATCGCCGGGCTGGTGGGAATCGAGAACCTGGCTGCCTACAACGCATCCAAGGGCGCGGTACGGATGTTCAGCAAGTCCGCGGCCCTCCATGTGGCGAAGTCCGGCTACAAGATCCGGGTCAACTCGGTGCACCCCAGCTACACCTGGACCCCGATGGTGCAGTTCCTCGGCGACAACACCGGTGACCGGGATGGCTTCTTCGACGCGCTGGGTGCGATGCACCCGCTCGGCCGACCGGGAGTGCCGATGGACATCGCCTGGGGTGTGCTCTACCTGGCGTCGGATGAATCCACCTGGGTCACCGGCTCCGAGTTGGTCATCGACGGTGGCATCACCGCAGGCTGAGCTCAGCGCCACGGGATACGCTGATGGTGCCTGAGTTCCCCTCCGAGGGCGAAGAGGATGCCATCAATGAAGATGCGCCCGTGACGAGCAGCATGCTGCAGAACGCAACACGGCCGGACGGTCGCGGTGCGCGAACGATCCTGGTCGTCGACGACGACGAGCGGGTCCGGGAAGTCGTCAGCTGGCAGTTGGAGGCGGAAGGTTTCGCGGTCGGTCAGGCCGGAGACGGGCCGGCGGCGTTGCAGTCGATCGCAGCGCTGCCGCCCGATCTCGTAGTTCTCGATCTGTCGTTGCCGGGACTCGGCGGGCTGGATGTCCTCCGCCGGTTGCGCCAGCAGAGCCGGTTGCCGGTGATCATCCTCAGCGGGCGGAACGGCGAGACCGACCGGATCGTCGGCCTGGATCTCGGAGCCGACGACTACCTGGTCAAGCCGTTTTCGCCCGAGGAGTTGGCGGCCCGCGTGCGGTCGGTGTTGCGCAGGTGCGAGCCGGCCGGCGTCGCCGAGTCGGCCGATCCGGATGATTCTGCGGGCGGGACGGGCGGTACTGCTGGTGTCCGGCTCCGGATCGACTCCGGGAGCAGGGAGGTCACCGTCGACGGCCAGGTCGTGGAGCTGACGGCCAAGGAGTTCGACCTGATTGCCTTCCTGTCGGCGCATCCTCGTCACGTCTTCACCAGAGCCCAACTGCTGGAGCATGTGTGGCGTTCAGACCCCGGGTGGCAGTGTGACGCCACGGTGACCGAGCACGTCCATCGGGTGCGGCACAAGGTGGAGCCCGACCCGGCGCATCCGCGCTGGCTGCGGACCATCCGCGGGGTCGGATACCGGTGGGAGCCCGGTCCGTGACGGCGACGATCAGAAGGGACCGGCTCCTCGGCGGCGACCGACCCGGCTCGGCCGTGGGTGTCGGCATCGATCACGCCGACAGTCTGACGCTCATCGAGCGCCACTCCGAGGTGCTCGACCTGCTGGCGTCCGGGGCAAGCCTGGTAGACGTGCTCACTGCGGTCGCGGTGGCTCTGGAGGAACTGATCCAGGGCAGCAGTTGCTCGGTGCTGCTGCTGGACGGTGCGACCGGAACGCTGAATCATGGTGCGGCGCCTCATCTTCCAGCGAAATACATGGCGGCGATCGACGGACTGAGCATCGGCCCGGATGTCGGGTCGTGTGGCACCTGCGCGCACTCCCGGACCCCGGTGGTCGCGTCCGACATCACCTCGGACCCCCGGTGGGCAGGGTTTCGGAATCTCGCCGCCGAGTGCGGTCTGCGGTCGTGCTGGTCGCAGCCGATCTTCGGCCGCAACGGAGCGGTGCTCGGAACTTTCGCGGTCTACCACCCGGAGCCCCACGTTCCCGACGACCGTGAACTGCGGCTCGTCGGCCGTTTCGTGCACCTCTCGTCGGTGGCCATCGAGCATGCAGTGATGGTCGGCGCCCTGGTGGAGAGCGAGGAGCAGTTCCGCCGGGCGTTCGAGGACAACGCGGTCGGCATGGCCATGACCGATCTGCAGGGCGTGCTCACCAAGGTGAACAAATCGCTCCGAGTCATGCTGCGGTGCAACGAGTCCGACCTACTGGGCCGACCGCTGGCCGAGCTCGTCCACCCGGACGACCGAGCCGCGGCTGCAGCCGCGCTGCAGATGTCCCCGCGGGATGACACGGACGGTGTCGAATTCGAGGCACGTTTTGCAGCGGCCGATCACAGGTCGGTCGTCGTCGCCGTCACCGTGTCGGCCGTCCGGGCGGCCGACGGGACGCCGCTGCGGTGGTGCGTGAATCTGCTGGACGTGACCCAGCGGCGCGCGGTGCAGGCCGAACGGCAGGCCCGCCGTGAGGCGGAGGCTGCGCAACGCACCGCGGAGGCGGCGAGCCGGGCGAAGTCGGATTTCCTGGCCGCCCTGAGCCACGAGATCCGGACACCGTTGCAGGCCGTCACCGGATTCACCGAGCTGTTGCAGAATCTTGACCTCTCGGCCGAGCGCAGAAGGCTTGCCCTGCGCCACATCGAAGGTGCCGCCGGGCATATCCTGGCGTTGGTCGACGACGTGCTGGACATCGCGAAGATCGAGGCGGGCGCGCTTCCACTGCAGATCGAACTGGTCGATCTGGCCGCGCTGGTCCGTGAGGTGGTCGAGCTGTTGCGGCCGTTGGCCGACCAGCGGACGATCACGCTGCATCTGGAGGCCGATACCAGCGGCGGGCAGGTGCACGCCGACCGTCGTCGGCTGCGGCAGGTGTTGATCAACGTGATCAACAACGGGCTGCTCTACAACCACCCTGGCGGGTGGGTCAGCCTCAGGGTGGACATCACCGACGGCGCGGTGGTGGAGGTCTCCGATTCCGGGCCCGGCATCGCCGACGAGCTCCGGGATCGGTTGTTCCTGCCGTTCGACCGGCTCGGCGCGGACATCGGGGGTGAGCCGGGTGCGGGACTCGGACTTGCCCTGTCCCGGGCGTTGACCGAGGCGATGGGCGGACGGTTGATGCTGCGCAGCGCAGACGGCGGTGGCACCACCGCTGTGGTCACCCTGCGGGTGGACGACGCCTCGATCCACTGATCAGGCCCGATGTAGAGTGCGGACCCGCGCGGGCGTCGTGATCGGGGCGGGCAGGAGGGCGACCACCGTGTTGACGATCGTGCTGATGCCTTCGATGGTCATCTCCACCACATCACCGGGCTGTAGCGGTGGTGGATCGGTGCGTCCCCGTCGGCGTCGTGCCGATCGACGAACTCGTCGGCGGTGACGATCCAGGGGCCGCGGGTGGCGGACGAGTCCTTCCCCTTCGCCGGACCCAGGTTCACCTGCCTCTCGCGCCGCTGGAGGTCGCGGGCCGACCAGTCGTCGAGGATGCAGTACCCGAACACGGAATCGTGGGCGGACACGGGGTCCAGATCGTGCCCGGACGCGCCGACCACGACGGCTACCTCGAGCTCGAAGTCCGGCTGCTGCCAACCCGGTGGGACAGGGACGTTCTCGCCCGACAGGACGGCCATCCGCTGCCCGTCCGCGTGCAACACCGTCGCGAGACGCATGTCAGGTTTCCTTCTGTCCCAAGATCGTGATGGGTTCCGGGGTACCGATGCGCCGCAACGGGATCGACTTCCAGATGGTTGCTCATCGGGTGGTCAGGGGCCAGCAGGTTGCGTTCGGTGGCGGGGTCACGGATCATGCCGGGACTGACGCCGTTCACCCGCATCCCGGCTGACCATCGGGTCGCTGAAGTCGAGAAGGTGCGGGTGCCAGGTGTCCTCGTCGAGGGTCTCCAGTCCGGTGGTGCATTCCATGGTGTTGCCGTGCGGGTCGAGGAAGTAGCTGAAGGTGTTGTTCCCCGCCTGGTGTCGACCGTGGCCGGATTCGATCGGCACTGATCCTCCTGCATCTCACCGGTGGCGAAGATGACCGCCTGGCGGGCGGTCTTCACGCTGACAGCGGGAATGCCGGTACGGAAGTGCTGATCGGTCATGAGGATCATGCGCCTGGTCGTATGGGACTCCCGAGTCTCCTCGATCAACGCAACGAGCCGATCGACATGGACATCAGCGACACCGGATGCGGCGCGGCAACAACAGGGGCGGGTGGCAGAGAAGGACGGATGCAGGGTTTGGGTGTGCTCCTGCCGGAGCACTGCAGAACCATGGAATATCGACTTCTTGGCACAAGCGGCTGCGCCGTCTCGAATCTCACCCTTGGCACCATGACCTTCGCCCGGGAAAGCTCGGAGGACGTGGCCCTCACCCAGCTCGATGCCTTCATGGCAGCAGGCGGAAATCTGATCGACACCGCGGACGTCTACAGCTCGGGGGCCTCGGAGGAGGTCATCGGGCGCTGGTTGGCGGACCGGCCCGCCGACATCACCGATCAGGTGGTGCTCGCGACGAAGGGCAGGTTCCCGATGGGGACGGGACCCAACGACCTCGGGCTCACCCGTCGCCATCTGCAGCGCGCCCTGGACGACTCGTTGCGCCGGCTCGGCGTCGACTGCGTCGATCTCTACCAGGTGCACAGCTGGGATCCCCTCACCCCGATTGCCGAAACGCTGCGCACGCTCGACGGTTTCGTCCGACAGGGCAAGATCCGATACATCGGCTTGTCCAACTTCACCGGCTGGCAGGTGCAGAAGGCGGTGGCCACGGCCGCGGTGCTCGGCCTGGAACCCCCGGTCACCCTGCAGCCGCAGTACAACCTGCTGGTCCGGGAGTTGGAATGGGAAATCGTGCCGTCCTGTCTGGACGCCGGGCTCGGCCTGCTGCCGTGGTCGCCGCTCGGCGGCGGCTGGTTGACCGGCAAATACACCCGTGAGGCCCGGCCGGCCGGTGCCACGCGGCTCGGCGAGAACCCCGACACGGGGGTGGAGGCCTACGACCGGCGGGCCGGCGCCGATCGGACCTGGTCCGTCGTCGAGGCGGTGCAGTCCATCGCCGACGCTCGTGGCGTCTCGATGGCACAGGTGGCTCTGTCCTGGTTGGCGGACCGGCCTGCCGTCACCTCCGTCATCCTCGGTGCCCGCACCCTCGAGCAATTGAACGACAATCTCGGCGCTGCTGATCTGCATCTCGAATCCTCGGAGACCGCGGCGCTGGACAAGGCCAGCGATCCGATCGCAGCGGACTACCCGTACGGCGTCCCGGGCAGCGATCAGCGGAGTCGGAAGCTCGCCGGCGGTCGCTGATCCGGGGCGGCCTCGGCCGGCAGGCAATCACGCGCCGTATACCAAGTGGTTGACGGACGCGGTAGCGTCTGGGACGTGACTACGCAGATCGCCATCCGGCTGGAAGCCCACGAGCTGGCGGCGCTCGACACCGAGGTCGCCGAAGGTCGGGCGGCCAATCGTTCCGAGGCTGTTCGGCTGGGTATCGCACGTATCCGACGAGATCAGCGATATCGCGGTGACGAAGCGATTCTGGTCGAACTTGCCCGCCGGGGGGAGCGGGTCTATCCGGATCTCGAGGGTCTGCTCGACCTCACGCATCCCGCGTTGGACTGATGCGAACCATCGCTGTGGTCCTGCTGGACAAGTGTCGTCCGGCGCTGATCCTGACAAGGCAATCCAAGCTGCACCTGTCGACCTGGTTGACCGTGGCGCCGATCACCATGACCACTCGCGGGCTGAGCAGCGAAGTTCCTGTGGGGCCACGAAACGGACTCGACCACGACAGCGTGGTGAGCTGCGACCACATCACCACGGTCCGGAAAGATGCGGTCGGGGAGACCCTGGGCTTGCTGTTCGACGACCAGGAGGCCGCCCTGGCGCGGGCGATCAGCGATGCGTTCGAACTCGATCTGCGCTAGGCGGGCGGTCGCACACCGGTGGTTCCTCTTCGCGATCATCCTCGTCGTTTTCCTCGTCACCGCCGGCTTGACCACCATGACGATGTTCCTGGCCGATGCGGCGCAGGCGGGCGTGCGGGCCACCCTGGACCAGGCAACGATGAGCGCCCGTGCCGTCCAGTTGGCGACCGAACTCGCTCCGGACGAGGCAGCCCAGGGTGTTGCCGCCCAACACCTTTTTGCGACCGCGTTCGCCGGACTACCGGTCCGCGTCGACCGGGCTGTGGCCGGTGGGCAGTTTCCGGTGATCCCGGGACGTCCCGATGGTCGGCCGACATCCGGGCCTGCTTTCGAGCCGCGGACATTTGCCGATCTTCCCGGCCATGCGCACATCCTCGCGGGCACCTGGCCGGCGGCGGCCGTCGCGGGCAGCATTGCGGTTGCGGTACCGGCCGATCCGGGATCGGCAGCCGGCCGGCGAGTCGGTGACACGTTCACCATTGCCGATGACAACAGCGGCACGGTGTTCCGGGTGGCGGCGCTGTACCGACCGGACGATCCGCTCGACCCGTACTTCCTCCCGCAGGTGGGCGGGGCGTCTGCCGCGCCGATCGTCGTGGCGGTGGGGGAACAGGACCTCAAACTTCTGTCCAGCAGCCCTTCGGCGCTGTGGACCGTCTCACCGGACATCCCGAACTTCTCGGCCGCACCGGCGGAATCACTGAGTCGAGCGCTTGCCGGCCTGGAGCGGTTGGCCGGTAACTACCCGGGCGTCAACGTCCACGGAGTCCAGCTGTCCGGTGGGCTCCCCGACACCATGACGACCATCATCGCCAGCCTGGCCGCCGTACGCGGGGTGGCAGCCCTGCCCGTCCTGCTGACGGCTGGGTTCGGTGTCGTCCTCATCGGGTTCCTGGTCGCGATGCTGGCCAGGAACCGGCGTCAGGAGCTATCGGTGCTTCGGGCCCGTGGGCTGGGGATCGCTCGCCTCACATCCTGGGCCGCAACGGAAAGCGTCGCCGTCACCGTCCCGGCGGCCCTGGTCGGCCTGTGGGTGTCATGGTGGATCAGGCCCTGGGTCCAGAGCCCGGCGGGTCGGGCCATCGCAGGTCCGATTCCCTGGTGGCCGGCCGTTGTCGTGATCTGCGCGTCCGTCATCGCCGCGATCGTGTTGACCCTGCGGGAGTCTCGTCGCGGGTTCGTTCCCGGTCGGGCGTCGACGGTCGGCTCGATCATCCCTGTGGTGCTGATGCTGGCCGCCGGCGTGGTCTCGTTGTGGCGGTTCCGGCATGCCGGCTCGGCCGTGCTGACCGAGTCCGGATCGATCCGCGTCGATCCGGTCGCGTTGCCGGCACCTGCGCTGAGCCTGCTCGCCATCGGCTTGGTGGGTACCCTGCTGGCCGCCCTCGCAGCCCGTGTCACCGCCGTCGCCGCCGGTCGGTTGCCGGGTCTCGGATCGGTCCTGCCGGCTCGGGAGTTATCCCGCCGATGGCCCACGTTCGGCGCTGCGGTCCTGTTGATCTGCCTCGCGGTCTCGGGCGCCACCCTGACGGCCGGCTACGACCGGACGCGGACATCGTTCGCGGACGCGTCCGCCAAGCTGGTCAACGCCTCCGATGTCGGGGTCCACCTGCCCGACTTCGTCGCCGAGACGGGAGCCGAAACCCCCAGCGGCCATCGCGGTCTGGCTGCGGTTGGCAGCGTCCGGCAGGTGACTGATGCGTATCTCACCCCTATCACGATCGGGAACACGGCCGGGCAACTGGTCGCGGCGCCGGCGGCGGACCTGCCCGGATTGTTGCCCGCCATGCCGGGTGGCTACGACCCGGCGGCCGTCGCCCGCAGCATCTTGTCACCGGTGGTCGGCATTGCCCTGCCGTCACGCGTCCGGCAGATCACCGTCGACATCTCCCTGAAAGCGGCTGCTGCGCCCGCCGCCCTCGCAGATCCGGGCGCGGTGCCCCCATCGACCAGCGCCTTCCTCGGAGTACATCTGGTGCTATGGATCGCGGTTCCGCGTGGTGGCGTGACACCGTTCGGAAGCAGTGGCCTCCGTGTACCGCTGGGCGCGGGCGACCCTCGGCCGCCGGTGACGCAGCAGGTCTCGATCCCCGTGACGACAGTCGAGACGTTGGGCGGCACGCCGGTGATCGTGGCCATCGACACCGTCCTGGACACCCAGGGCACCGACACGGTCGACAGCGTGCACATCAACCGGATCCGAACCGACGGCAGGGACACCGGTTCGGCGCAGTCGTGGACGCAGGCAAGAATCCAGGCTGCCGATGACCCGGCGACGCTCACGACGGGCCGGCCGGGTTCGATCAGCTGGGCCGGATCGATCCCGGCGGCCGCCACACCGCGGACCGTCCGACTGATGCCCCAGGAGATCGCATCGGCCGGCGGCGCGGTGAGGGCGCCGGTCCGGGTGGTCGTCAACCAGTTGATGGCGGAGCAGCTGGGGGTGGGAGTCGGCGGTTCCCTGGACTTCCGGCTGGATGCCACCGGCGGGCACGCACTTGCCACGGTGGCGGCGATCTCGCCGGTGCTGCCCGGAGATGCCGCCGTGCCGAGGGCAATGGCGGATCTGACGGCCATCACCGTGCAGCTGTTGTCGACCACCACTGTCATACCAAGGGCGAACGAGATCTGGATCAGGACGACCTCACCGGGTGCGACAGCCGGCAAGGTGCGCGAGGCAGGCGGCCCTGGATGGGTGGTGACGATCGCCGGCGACCGGACGGCGGCCGCCCTGATCGATCCGGCGCAGACCGCGTTGTGGATGGGCGTCGGTGTTTTCATGCTGCTGGTCGTCCTCGCCGTTGCCCTGATGGCCGGGAACCTCGGCCGGGATCGACGTGGAGAGATCCGCCCACTGGTCGCAGCCGGTCTCACCCGCCGCCAGTTGGTTGCCCTCCGCCGACGAGAATTGTTGTGGTGCCTGATCATTGGTACGGTTCTGGGGCTCGCGGTCGGGCTGATCGCATCGATCCTGACGGTGAGCGGGCTGGCCCGGTCAGCGGTCGTCGGTGCCCCTGCCCAGCTGGCCCCTGTACTGGGGTTCTCCGCCGGGTTGTGGCCGGCGATGGCGGCGGGCGGGATCGGTGTCGCTGCGGTGCTGGTCTGGTACGGCCGGTTGAATTCCCATCACTGGGGCAAGGCCGTGCGATGACGGAGAACCATTCGGTGGCAGTGGGTCTCGTCGGGATCCTGCGGCGGCATCTGCGCGCCGCGCGCGGCCCGGGCGTCCTGCTGGCGCTGTTGGTCTTCGTCTGCACCACGCTGGTCGCCGCTCTACCCGGCGCGATCGAGTCCCGTGGCGCTGCCGAACTGCGTTACCAGGTAAGTGATCTCGGTCCGACCCAACGCTTTCTGACCACCCGGGTCTTCGCCCCGCTGCCGAGGGTCTCCGTGTCGGTCCCCGGGTTCTCTCCGGATGTCGCGGCCGTCTGGGGCGGCTGGGACGCGGCTCTGGAGAACGTGCGTGACCAGGCGCCCGAACCGCTCCGACAGACCCTCGGGCGCCCCGTCTACACAGCGGTGACCACTGCGTTCCCGCTTCCCCGGGATGCCGCCGTCAGCGCCAACCTGCAGTTGAGCTTCGCGGCCGACCCCCGCCTGACTGATTTCGCCCGACTCGTGGCGGGGGTGTGGCCGGCGGCCGATCACCAGGCGCCCGCTTCGCTCTCGCCGGTGGACGTGGCATTGTCGACCGAGACCGCCAAGGCCCTCGGCTGGAAGATCGGAACGGTGCGGCGCACCGTCATGCGGGACGGCCGTGTCCATCCGATGATCCTGACAGGCCTGTTCGAGGCCGCCGCCGGCAGTACCGATCACTGGTTGCTCAACGGCAACATCGTCCACCCCAGCATCGTCGAAACCCCGAATACGCAGATCCGGACGGGGGTCGCCTACGTGCACCCGGCGAGTTGGCCACTCGCCGAGGCGTTCACCTCGAAAGAGCAGACGCAGATCTACCTCCGGTTCGACGTGAGCCGGATCCGGTCCTCGGACGTGCCGGCCCTGCGTGCCCAGATCGATACCTTCACCGCCGCAGCCCATCCGTTGACAGGGCTGCCCGGAGCGGATCCGTTGCGGCTGAGTACCCGGTCGGGGCAGACCCTTCGGGCCGTCGAGGCGTCTACGGCGGTGGCGCGCGCGCTCCTCCTGGTGATCGCCGTCGGGCCGTGCGGCGCCGCGGTGGCAGTACTGCTGCTGGCCAGTCGTCTGCTGGTCGACCGGAGACGTCGGGCACTGGGTCTGCTGTCGACCCGCGGCTGGTCGACGCTGCGGTCGCGGGTGGCGCTCGCCGCCGAAGGTCTTCTGCTGTCGGTGCCCGCGACCCTTCTTGCCGTGGCAACGGTCCTGCTGATCGCGCCGCCGGATCACCGGGTGGATCTGGTGCTCCCGGTTGCGGCCGGGTTGCTGCTGGTGCCATCGCTGCTGGCTGCCGCGGCTACTCCGTCCAACTCCCCGGGGGCGCGCGCCGACTACGCGCCCCGGCGTAGTCGCCGGCGGAGATGGGTCGCGGAGGTCGTGTTGCTCGGCGCTGCGGTGGCGTCGGTGGCGCTGCTGTTCGCCGCGGGGGCGAGCCCTGCGGCCGGTGGTGTCGACCCGTTGATCGTGGGCGCGCCGTTGCTGCTGTGTCTCGCGTCGGCAGTGGCCGTGACCCGTGTGTATCCGTGGCCACTGAGGGGACTGCTGCGCAGTTTTCGGCGCCGCCGCGGTGTGGTGAACTTCCTGGGCTCGGCGCGGGCGGTGCGCGAACCGGCCAGCGGAGTGGCGCCGGTGTTCGCGCTGGTGGTGGGGGTCGGCACGGCGGTGCTGTCCTCGATCCTGCTGTCCACCCTGAGCCAGGGGGTGAACTCGGCGGCCCGCTCCGACGTCGGGGCAGATCTGCGCGTGGCTGCGGCGCGACTCTCGCCCGCCGCCCTGGCCAGGGTCCGAGCGCTGCCCGTCGTCGTCGCCGCGGCCACCTCGATGACGGTCGATCCGGTCCAGATCGCGGTCTCCGGTACGGAACAGGCCATGTCGGTGTATTTGGTGGATGCCGGCGAACTGCGGTCGGTCCAGGCGGGTGTCACCGGCGCGGCGTCGATACCGGATTCGGTGGTCACTCCCGGACCGGCCAACCAGGTGGTGATCTCCGCCGATCTGGCGGCGCAGCTGGCCCAGCTACCGGCAAGAGCGTTGGCCGTCGGTGACCACGCCCTGACCGTCGCCGATGTCTCCGCGTCGGCCGCCGGTCTTGGACGGAGTTCGACCTGGATTCTCGCCGATCGGTCGATGCTGTCGGACTTCACCGACAGTGCGTATGAGCCCGACACGCTGCTGCTCGAACTCACTCCCGACGCGGACCCCGCCTCTGCGGCAACGGCTGTCGACGGCGCGATCCAGGGTGAGGGCGCGGTCATCGCTCCGCAGCAGGTGTCGGCCACGTTGCTGGCCGCCCCGGCGATCGGTGGGGTCCAGGCCATGGTGCTGATCACCCTGATCAGCGTGGCGGCGCTCGGTGCTCTGGCGGTGACGCTGTTGTCGGTGGGGAGTGCGCCGGCGCGCCGGCGGCTGCTGGGGGTGCTCGGCATTCTCGGTCTACCCCCGGGTGCGGGGCGCCGTCTCGTCGGATGGGAGTTGATCCCGATGGCCCTGGCGGCGTTGCTCGGCGGTGGCGCGGTGGGGGTCGGGCTGAGCAGGATGGTGCTGTCGGCGATCGATCTCCGTCCCTTCACCGGCGGACCGGCAGGCCCCTCTCTCGCAGTGGACCCAGTGGTGATGATCATGCTGGTCGGTGGATATGTGGTGGTCGTCGCGCTGGCCACGGTGCTCGGTGCTGCGATCGCCGAGAAGGCTGCTGCGGCCGTGGTCGTCAGGTTCGGCGAGACATGAGCGAAGAGGAAGGGAACGCGATGACGCAGACCGTGACAGCCGAACCGGCGATCCTGTGCCAGGACCTGATCAGGATCTTCCGGGAGCAGGGTGTCGAGGTGCAGGCGCTGCAGGGGCTCAACCTGCGGATCGGCGTAGGGGAGCTGGTCGGCATCGTCGGCGAATCCGGATCGGGCAAGTCGACCCTGATGTCGATCCTGTCCGGATTGGACGCACCGTCCGCGGGTTCCGCTGTGGTTTCCGGTCACGATCTCGTCGGGTTGAAACGCGCGCAGCGCACCCGCTACCAGCGTGAGGTGGTCGGATTCGTGTGGCAGCAGACGGCTCGAAACCTGTTGCCCTACCTGACGTCTGCGCAGAATGTCGCTGTGGTGCTCACGGGGATCGACCGCGTCCGACGACGGGCGCGCGTCGCCGAGCTGCTGGACCTGCTGACCGTGTCCGACTGCGCGAACCGCCGCCCGACGGAGATGTCCGGTGGTCAGCAGCAACGGGTGGCCATCGCGGTGGCTCTGGCCAACGGCCCGCGGGTCCTGCTGGCCGACGAACCGACCGGTGAGCTCGACGAGGAAACCGCGGCGGTCGTGCTGGAGGCGATCCGCACCGTGAACTCGCAGCTGGGCGTCACCACCGTCATCGTCACCCACGATCCGGCCGTCTCCGAGCACGTCCGGCGGACCGTGCAGATCCGTGACGGACGCACTTCGACAGAGGTGTTGCGCCGGACCACCTCCGATCGCTTCGGCGTCCAGATCACCACTGCGCAGGAGTATGCGGTGCTGGACAGGGTCGGCCGGCTGCAGCTGCCGTCCAACTTCATGAGCAGACTCGACCTCGCGGACCGCGTCCGCCTCGCACTGGAACCGGACCACATCGGCGTCTGGCACGCCGACTCGACGCCGGCCCCCGATCCGGGAGAAGGCCAGCGGTGACAAACGTTCCGGTCCTGAGTGCACGCGAACTGACCCGGATCTACTCCGGCGCGGCAGGGGACGTCATCGGCTGCCAGGCAGTGACCGTCGATGTGCTGGCCGGGGAGTTGGTGGTGCTCCGCGGACGTTCGGGCGCAGGCAAGACCACCCTGCTGAACCTGTTGGGTGGTCTGGATCGGCCCACGTCCGGATCAATGCAGATCGGCGGTCTCGACATCGCGTCGATGCCCGAGACGGAGCTGGCCGCACTGCGCCGCGACCGGCTCGGGTTCGTATTCCAGTCGTTTGCGCTGCTGCCCATGCTCTCTGCGGCCGAGAACATCGAGGTCCCCCTGCGGATCCAGCGTGTCGCACCGGCCGAGAGGGATGCAAGGGTGGCCGAGGCGCTGGATGCGGTGGGCCTGAGCAGGCATGGCCGGCAACGGCCTGGCGAACTGTCGGGAGGGCAGCAGCAGCGTGTCGGGCTGGCCCGCGCCCTGGTCGGCCGGCCGGACATCCTGATCGCGGACGAACCAACGGCCCAGCTCGACAGCGTCACGGCCGCAACGATCATGGATCTGATCTCCGAGATGGTGCATGCCGGTGGCATTGCCGCCGTCGTCGCCACTCATCACGCAGCCATGGCCGCGAGGGCCACCCGGGTCTGGGAGATCAGAAGTGGCCGGGTCACCGAGCAGTCTGCGGCGGCCGGCAGCCACGGCCGTCGCGCCGCGCCGTGAGGCTGCCGTCGGGCAGAGTCCCTGAACGGGAGGGCCGGTGATGCCGGCGGAGCGATTGCCGACGTCAGGAATTGCGGTGGGCCAACTGGGCCCGGCCCCGGATGGCGAGCTTGCGGTAGACGACTGCGAGATGACCTTCGACCGTTCGGCTGCTGATGAACAGCTCTGCAGCGATCTCCCGGTTGTTGCGGCCGGCTCCGGCCAGAGCGGCCACCTTCTCCTCGGTGGCGGTGAGCATGGCTCCGGTTCGCGGGCCGTCGATGCGCGCGAGTTCGTCATCGGCGAATCGCATCCACGGAATTGCCTCGATGGTGGTGAATCGGTCCTTCGCGGCTCGGAGGTTGCTCCTGGCCCCGGGTTTGTCACGACGGCGGCGGTGCACCTGGCCAAGGGCGAACAAGCTGCGGGGCAGCTCCAACGCCAGCGGTGAGAGCTGATGTGCTGCAACGGCAGCGCCGAGCGAGGCGACGGCATCGTCCAGTTCGCCATTCGCCGCATGGATGAGACCACGCAGGCGGTGACCGACGCCGATCAGCGTGGTGCGGCTCAGGAGTGCTCCCAGAGCGAGCTGCTCGGTCGCCAGTTCGGCGGCTCGTTCCAGTTGCCCGGCCGCGATCAGGGCCTCACCCAGATCGGCCTCCAGCCGTTGCCGACGGCCTGGCTCCTGGATCTTCAGCACGACAACGGCCCGCCAGGCCCGCTCGAGGTGGACCAGGGCCGCGGCGGGATGACCGTCGAGGAGGTCGGCCAAACCGAGGACGTGGCAGTACGCGATGGTCTTCTTGGTCGGATCGGCGTCGTCGCCGGGCAGCTGCGCCATGATCAGTTCACGGGCGCGCCCTGCCTGTCCGCTCAGGACGGCAGACAGGGCGTAGGCCGAGTACAGGGTGGCCGGTGCCACCCCGCCGCGCGCCTCGATCTGCGCGAGGCCGTCGCTTGAAAGTTCCGTTGACCGGCGGTAGTGACCGGCCCAGTACTCGGTGAGCGCCAAGTGCCCGAGCAGCGCGGCGATCGACCCGTCGTCACCCTCGGCACGGGCCGTCGTGATCGCGCGATTCAAGCTGGTCCGCGCACCGTCCAGGTCGTCGACCAGCTTGAGTTGGTAGGCGCGAATGCTGCTCACCCGATTGAGGACGGAGATCGACCGGGGCTTCGTCGCCCGGTGACGGGACTCTGCCGCTTCGGCCCGCTTCAACAGATCGGTCGCCATGCCATGACCGGAATCAAGATGGTCTTCGGCGAGATAGACCAATGCCATGGAAAGTGATCCCGGGTCGGAGCCGTCCAGACCATCGAAAAGCCGGATGGATTCCCGGGCCAGGTCTGCGCGGTCCGATCCCGCTCCGTCTCCGACGTCCGCCGCGCAGGCGAGAGCAACTGCGCGGCAACGTGGATGCGTAGGGAAGCCGTCCAGGACCGTCCGCACTGCGGCCTGAGCGGCACGTTGACCATGCACCCAGTAGGTCGTCTCGACCAGCATGGGCAACAGATCCGACCATCCATCGGCGTCGGGCCGGTCGGCAGCCAGGTCCCCGGCCCGCTCGCACGCTCCCTGGAGATCGCCGGCAGCGAAGTACAACTCTGCCGCGGTCAGCCCCCGGCGGAACCGGTCGATGCGATCTCCGGCGGGAGTCGAGGCGATGGCCAGATCGGCCAGTTCGGCCGCGGTATGCACAGCACCGCGCGATCGGGCCGAGAGTGCACCGGCTTCCAGCGATCTCGCCAGGTCGGCATCCGGTTCCCCGTCGGTCGCCAGGGCCAGGTGCCGGGCCCTCTGCTCCGGATCAGCGGTGTTGTCGGCGAGCCGGCGATGGAGTCTCCGTCGCTGTCCCGGTGGCAGCGACCGTAGCGCCTGGGAGCCCAACAGCGGATGCGACATCCGCAGCCGGCCGGCGGTCTCCACGACCAGGCCGGCCGCGACGGCGTCGTCGATGGCGGTCTCCGGGTCGGCCATCACGCCGGCCAGTGCCCGGCCGGCCGAGCGGCAGGTGGGAGTGGACAGTGCGGCCACCACCAGCACGACCTCGCGCACCGCGCCGGTCTCCCGCCGGAGCCGCCGATCGAGTAGCCCCGTCAGGGTGTCGGGCACGGTCAACCGTTCTTCCGCTCGCGGCTCCCCGGTGCGAAGCGAGAGCCTGGCCTGACCGAGTTCGATGGCCCAGTAGGGATTTCCGCCCGAAACGGTGACCATCTCACGCAGGGTGCCGGGTGTCCATCTGCTTCCGAGCCGATGACACAGGAGTTCCCCGAGCGCGGGAGCTGGGAGGGCGCCGAGCGCGACCACCTGATGGTGTCGACCGGCGAGGCCATTCGATTCGACCAGCCCGGGAGCATCGATGTCGGGCAACACATCGGGGTCGCCGGTGCGCCGGGTGATGAGCACCCACACCGGTTCGTCTCGCAGGCGTCGGAGCGCGTAGCCGAGCACGTCCGCGGTGGCCTGATCCAGCCATTGCACGTCGTCAGCTGCGATGGTGATGGACCGATCTCCCGACAGGAACCGAAGAGCTTTGAGAACGGCGGCACCGATCTCGCGTTCGGACGGCGGCGGGCCATGGGAGACGCGTCGCAGCAGGGCGACCTCGAGTGCAGTCCGTTGCAGGTGGTGCAGCTGGGGTAGCACGTCGTCTGCCACCGATTCGAAGAGGTCGCCCAGGCCGGCGAACGACATCCGAGCTTCCGCCTGCGTCGGACGAACGCTGAGCACCAGCATGGATCGAGCCATCGCAAGCGAGACACCGGCCGCCCACAGCGTGGACTTGCCGATGCCGGCCTCACCGGTGATGGTCATGCTGCCCGGGGATTCATCGGAGCCGAAAAAGTCAGTCATGATTGCGATCTCGGCAGACCGCCCGAAGATCACGTCTGTCGGACCAGCAGCAGGCACCATCTCACAACCCATCTACGGCTGTGTGGACCGTCGGGCCCTGAGTCGTCGTCGACAAAACCGGGGGCGCGCAAGCGTCGTGATCGAGGCTAGCGGATGGGGTAGCCGATAGCTTGCTGCCGGCGGGCCGGCATCCGAGATGCCTTCCACACATAGCCGTGCTGTTGGCAGGCCGCTCACCCTGTCCGACCCGCTTGGATTCACCTGACCGGCGCCTCGGGATACCGTCCGGTGATGGCGCATCTGTTGGTGGTGGAGGACGACGAGACGATCGGCGGGGTGCTGCGCTCGAGCCTGGCCGCTCATGGCCACGTGGTGACATGGGCGTCCACGGGCAGCGGTGCCCTGGAGGTGACGGCCGCCGAGATGTTCGATCTCGTGCTGCTGGACCTGGGATTGCCCGACATGGACGGCGTCGACGTCTGTCGGGCGCTGAGATCAGCCCAGCCCGGCGCGGTACTGGTCGTCCTCACCGCGCGGGACGAGGAGATCGACGTGGTCGTGGGGTTGGAGGCCGGGGCGGATGACTACCTGACGAAGCCGTTCCGTCTCGGCGAACTCCTCGCGCGGATCCATGCCCACCTCCGTCGATCACAACCCACGACAGCATCCCCGGCCGGCGCAGACGGCGCGCTTCGAGTCGATGAACAGACCCGACGTGCCTACCTCGGTGAAGCCGAACTCCCCCTGCGCGCGAAGGAGTTCGACCTGTTGGCCCGGTTCCTGGCCTCGCCGGGGGCGGCGTTGTCCCGGGCAACCCTGATGGCCGACGTCTGGGATCCCCACTGGTTCGGATCGACCAAGACTTTGGACGTTCACGTGTCCAGTCTGCGATCCAAACTTCAGGCCGCCGCAGTGCTGGCAGCACTGAGCGCCCCGTCGATCGTGGCGGTCAGGGCATTCGGGTACCGGCTGGAAACCGAAGGGAGGTAGGCAGGTTCGCCATGGCACGGGTCGACAGCCGGTTACCCGGCCGGGAGGTCGATGCGGAAGGTGCACGGTGACGCGTGGGCCACGACGGTGACGTCACCGTCGGATGCGCGGGCAAGCCGCCGAGCCAGGGCCAGTCCGAGGCCGGCTCCGAGATGTCCGTCGCTCGAGGCCGGCCCACGCAGCGGTCGGGGGCCCGGCGCTACGACGCAGGACGGCCCGGAGCCGGGCGATCAACTCGGGAAATGCGATCGGTTTGCTCAGGTAGTCGTCGCCGCCTGCGGAAAACCCGGAAAGGCGGTCACCGAGCTCGCCCCGGGCGGACAGGAAGATCACCGGCGCGTCGACCCCTCGGGCGCGCAGCGCCTGACACACATCGCGTCCGTCAGAATCCGGGAGACCGATGTCGAGAAGGACAGCGTCCACCGATCTTCCGACTGCGGTTCGGATCGCGCCGCCGCCGTCGGAGGCGGTGACGACCTCGAAGCCCTCTTCACGCAGGCCCCTGGCGAAGACATCCCGCAGGCCGTCGTCGTCTTCGACGAGGAGCAGCCGGTCGTTGGTCACCTGCACCAGTATTGCGCCCGGCCCAGGCAGTCGAGGGCTCGATGGCTGACGTGGTCAGGATATTTACAGGTTCGCCAGGTCAGCATCTGGATCATGAACATCGAAACCCAGGTCCAGATGCCGGCATCGACACGACGTGCACTGCTCAACAAGGTCCCGGAAGTGACCCTGTACTTCTGGATCATCAAAATCCTCGCCACCACCGTTGGTGAGACCGCCGCCGATTACCTCAACACCAACCTGAATTTCGGTCTCACCAACACCACCTACGTGGTGGCCGGTCTGGTGCTGGTCGTGCAGTTCCGGTTGAAGAGGTACGTCCCCGGCGTGTACTGGCTGGCGGTGGTGCTGATCAGCGTGGTCGGCACCTTGATCACCGACAATCTGACCGACAACTTCGGGGTCACCCTGCCGATCGCGACACTCGTGTTCGCGGTGGCGCTCGCGGTGACCTTCGCAGCCTGGTACGCGACCGAGGGGTCCCTGTCGATCCACACCATCGTCACCGGCCGTCGGGAGGGAGGCCTTCTACTGGCTGACCATCTTGTTCACCTTCGCCCTCGGCGCCGCGGCCGGCGACCTCGCGGCGGAGCGCCTGAATCTCGGATACTGGCTGTCGGCCATCGTCTTCGCGTCGCTGATCGCCGCCGTGTCGTTGGCGCACTTTGCGTTCCGGTTGAACGCGGTCCTGGCGTTCTGGATCGCCTACATCCTGACCCGGCCGCTGGGCGCGTCGTTGGGTGACTACCTGTCCCAGCCGGCGGATGCCGGCGGGCTGGAGCTGGGAACGACCGGAACCAGCGCGATCTTCCTGTCGGTCGTTCTCGTACTCGTCGTCTACCTGACCTGGTCGAAGAGGGACAGGACCTCGGCTTCGGCCCTGACCGCCTGAGGACGCCATCTACAGCTCCCGCAGGACGGCGATCGGCGGTCTCTGTGCGACGCGTGTCGCGACGGTGCCGACGGTCGCCAGCGCGGCCAGGGTCAACAGGGCGACGATGCCCAGATACAGCCAGGGCACGGCGATGATCGACGGTGGCGGGTCGAAGACACCGGTGAGAACTTTCACCAGCATCTGCGACAGGATCCACCCCATGATGCCGCCGGCGGCGAGGCCGCCGATGGCCAGCACGATCACTTCGCTGAAGATCATGCCGCGCAGGTGTTTTCGCCGTGCGCCGAGGGCGCAGGCGATGGCGAAGGTTCGTCGTCGCTCGGTCAGGCCCAGACCCAGGACAAGCCCGCCCGCGGCTGCTGCGAGCAGCAGGGCGAAGGCGAGTTCGACGCGGGTCAGTCCGGTGAGGTCGACGGCGGTGAGGCTGGAGCCGACGGTCTTGCGGGTGGTGCTGATGTCGGTGACGGTGGCGTTGGGACCCAGGATGCTCTGGATGCCGGTCGCAACGGTGGCGCTGTTGCGGCCGCCGGTGTTGACCAGGAACGACCCGACGGCGTCGGTGCCGGTGCGCTGGGTGATGTAGGCGGCGTTGGCGACGAAGAAGCTGTCCTTCGGGGCGGTGGGGAACTCGCTGACCACCCCGACGTAGTGGAAGGTCACGGTGGCGAGTTGGTGGGTGCGGCCGTCCATCAGCCGCAGGTTCAGCGGGTCGCCGGGCTGCAACTGGTAGTCCTTGACGGTCTCGGCGGAGACCAGGATGGAATCGGGCGTGGCGGCCAGGGTGGCCATCAGACCGGACGCGGTGCCGCCGCTGAAGTAGGCGTCCTGCAGGGCGGTCGCCGAGGTGATGCTCGCGGGTCGGACCCCGTAGAGGTCTTGCAGATCGGTGCCGATGTAGGCGAAGCGGTGCTGCACAGGCTCCACCGCCGTGACGCCTGGAACACCGGCCAGCGTGGCCGCCGCGGCCGGGTGCACGATCGTTCCGGGGGGTTGGGTGACGGTGACGTCGGCGCCGTTGGTCAGCTGTGCGTCGGCTTCGGCCTGCTGGGCGTAGGTGGCGTTGAAGGTCGAGGTGGAGGCGGCGAACGACAGGGCCAGTGCCAGCAGGACGATGGCGCGGGCCATCGGACGCCGCTGCCGCGACAGCCCGGCTGCCACCGGAGCAGCCAGGCGACCGGTGAGTGGTCGGAGTAGTTTCTGCAGGATCGGTCGGCCGCGGCCCAGGAGGAAGTCCGCGCCGCGCCACGCGAGCAGTCCCGCGCCGATCCACAGCAGCGCCGGTCCGGCCAGCGCCCAGTAGGACACCGAGATCGTCGGCACCCCTTCCGGTGCGATCACCAATTGGTAGCCGTTGCGGCTGGTCGCATTGAAGACCAGACCGGCGACGATCAGCAGGGCTCCGTCCAATCCGTAGCGGGCCCACGCCGGGTAGCGCAGGCCGCGAACGGTGGCCCGGCCGGCCGCGACCGTTGCGTTCTTGAGGTCACCTCGGGCGGGCACGAGAATGGTGAGGGCGGCGATGACCAGCCCGACGAGGGCTGCGGTGACGCCCCAGACGAGAGCGTCGGTGGTGGTGTTGCCGAAGCTGGAGGTGCCGAAGGCGATCTGGCCGACGATGGCAGCTCCGGCCAGTCCCACCGCGGATCCGACGAGGCCGGTGAGCAGGGCTTCCACTCCGGCCAGGCGGATCAGTTGGGCGGCGGTTGCGCCTCGGGCGCGGAGCAGGGATTGCTCACCGCGCCGTCGTGCGGCTCCGGCGGAGGCGATGGTCGCGGTGAGGAATCCGGCCAGGATCGCCCCGGGCAGTCCGAGGAACAGGAACAGCACCTGGGAGTATGCGGCGTCACCGCGGGCTCCGCCCAGAGCGGCGCCGAGGTTGTCGCCGACCACGGCTCCGCCGGCGGTGACGGCTTCCAGGTTGTGGGCCGCGGCGGTGACGGCGACGTAGGCGGCGGCGGGGTCGGTGGGCAGCGAATGTGCTCGTAGCACGTGGATCTGGGACGACAGCAGGTCGGGACGACTAGTGGCCAGCGGATCGAAGATGTTGTGCCACAGAGTTTGTGGGAGCAGCATGACGTTGTCCGGTGGGGCGGTCCGTAAGGCTCCGACGGCGGCTCCGACGGTCTGGAACAGGGAGTCGGCCTGGGGTAGGTCGATGACGCCGGCGATGGTCACCGTCACCGGTGGTAGTCCGGCGCGTCCGATCAGCACCTTGTCGCCGGCGGCGGCGTGCAGGTTCGATGCGGTCTGCTGGGCCAGCAGCACCCCGGTATCGGCACCGGCCAGGGTGCGGATGACCGTAGGGAACTGGCGTCGGTAGGTGTCCGGGATGCCCAGGATGACGGCGGGGCCGGTGGTCTGGTTGCTGCCGCCCGCGGTGGTGCTCAGGCCGCTGCTCTGCCCGAAACCGACGGTGGCGGAGGTGATCACGCCGAAGGTGCCGGCGACGGTACGGGCGACCGCTGCCGGGTCGGCGCCGCGTTGGACCTGGACCTGCCAGTCGATGCCGACGCTGCGGACGGCCCGGTCGGTCATGGTGGCCTTGGAATGGGCCAGGAACGCGCCGAGGGAGGCGAGCAGGGCGACGGCGATGGCGATCCCGAAGGCCGCTGCCGCCAGCCGGGTGGGCCGACGCAGGATCAGTCCGCGGATCCACAGGGAGATCATGACGCCACCTGAGCACGGGTCCGGTCGGCACCAGGCAGCAGCATCGCGCCATCGCGCATCGTCCACCGCTGGGGGAGGCGGGCGGCGATCACCGGGTCGTGGGTGGAGATGACCAGGGCTGCGCCGAGTTCTTCACTGGCGCGGAGCAGGACGTCGATGACCAGGGCTGCGGCCTGGTGATCGAGCTGTCCGGTGGGTTCGTCGGCCAGGATCAGTTCCGGTGCCGAGGCCAGCACTCTGGCGACTGCGACCCGTTGTGCCTGCCCGCCGGACAGGGTCTCCGGGAGCTGGTGGGCCAGCTCGCTCAATCCGAGCGTCTTGAGAGCCTCGGTGGCGTAGCTGCGGGCGACACGGTCGCTGACGTCGGCCAGCAGCAGCGGGAAGGCGACGTTCTCCAGGACGTCCAGCGCCGGGAGCAGGCTCGGACCCTGGAAGACGATCCCCATCCGGCCTGCTGTCCGGAGAGGATCTTGGCCCCACGTTGGCCAGGTCAGGCTGCCGCCGATGGCCGGGACGAGACCCGCCATCATGTGCAGCAACGTCGATTTCCCCGAACCAGAGGGTCCGGTCACCGCGACTCTGGTCCGCGAGGTGACCACGGCATCGACGCCGTGGACCGCGACCACGGCGGTCCGCCCCGATCCGTAGGTATGCCCGACACCGACGCATTCGATCAGGATGTCTTCTGGCATGTTCGTTCCCTGGACTGGAAGTGAAATGGAGGGTGAGATCGGCTGGCCATCAGGTCAGCGCCCCATCGGTGATGGTGATGATGCGGTCCGCCGCGGCGGCGACAGCGGGGCTGTGGCTGGCCACCAGGATCGCCACCCCGGTGGCGGCCAGAGCCGAGAACAGCTGCAGCACGTGCTGTTCGGTACCTTCGTCCAACTCGCCGGTTGGTTCGTCGGCCAGCAGCACCGCGGGGCGGTTGGCCAACGCGACGGCCAGGCCGGCACGGGCCGTCTCGCCTCCGGAGAGTTGCCCGGGGTAGGCACCGGACCGTGCGGCGATGCCCAGCGAGGTCAGCAGTTCCGGAACATCCGGCCGGTCCCTGCGGCGGGCCAGACGCTGTGCCAGGCGGACGTTGTCACGCACGCTGAGGTGGCCGATCAGGTTGGCCGACTGGAACAGCAACCCGATTCGTCGGGCTCGCAGTTCGGCGCGGACCGGTTCGCTCTGGTGACTCATCCGGTGGTCGGTGATCCGGACGGTACCGCCGTCGGGTTCGTCGATGCCGGCCAGGCACGACATCAACGTCGACTTCCCCGAGCCGGACGGGCCGACCAACGCGACGAACTGCCCTGGGTGGACTTCCAGCGAGACACCGCGCAGGGCCAGGGTTTCCTCGTCACCTGCCCGGAAGAACCGGTACAGGGATTCTGCGTGCAGCGCGGCGGTCATGCCGACCAGCTGAAGGAGTCGGTGACCTTGCGCCACGGGTCGACGTTGTCCCCGCCGACGGGAGCGCCGACCGTGATGACCACTTCGGTCCCGGCCTTGAAGAAGACATAGCGTTCGAACGCCGCGGTGGTGACCCTGCCCGTCACCGCGTTGGGTGGAGTATCCGCGTGGTATGCGAGAACGATTGCGGCTCCTGCCTTCCGCGTGACCGTGCTGACATCGCCGAGCAGGAAATTGGCCGAGGAACCCGATAGGGACGGTACTTCCGACGCACGGATGGAGGCTGTCGTCGGTGCTGAGGTCGCGGGTCGGGTGTCCACGCGGATGCTGTTGTACTTGTCGGTGAACAGCACACCGGTAGCGGTGTCGGTTCTGGCCCAGCCCTCCGGCACCGTGACGGTGAACTTGCCGGCGCTGGGCTCGTAGGGGACGAACGCCTGGTTGTCGGGGATGTCGCCCGCCGGATTGACCTCCCGCTGCGCGGAACCGGCGGCTGTCGCCACGGGTGTGGTCGTCGGCGTCGCACTCGGAATGCTGGAAGCGACCGTCGATGTCACCGGGGCAGGGGAGGAGCTACCGCAGGCGGCCACACCCACGAGTCCGACGAGTCCGACCAGGATTGCTCGGACGCTTCGTGCGGTGTGTGGTGGAAGGTTCATGGGTGCTCCAAAGCGGTTTGTCGGGAGTGGATCTCGCGCCCCAACGGGCATGAACCCGACGCTACGAGCCGAAGAACAACGCACGGGCCGTGGAAGGTCAGCGCTTGGCAAAACATCCCCGCTCACGGTGTCGGGGCGGCACACTGAGGCAGGAAGCCGCGGACGAGTCGAACGATGAAGGGACGCCATGAGGCGCAGGATCATCCGGCTGAGCACCGCCGTCACGGCGGTGGCGATCCTGCTGTTCGGCCTGCCGCTGGCCATCGGCCTGACGCGGTACTTCATCTCCGAGCAGCACAGATCGCTGCACGACGCGGCCGCCGGCATCGCTGTCGCCGTCTCCGGGGACCAGGGGCTTCGGCAGCTTCCGACGGACGCCAATGCCGAGGCGGCACGACAATTCGCTGTCTACGATCCGATCGGAACCAAGATCGCCGGCGATGCTCCCGCAGCCTCCGGCCCGTTGGTCGACGCCGCACTCCGCGGCGGCGTCGTCGACGGGCAGGTCGACGGCAGATATGCCGTCGCGGTGCCGGTGACCGACGGGAACACCGTCGTCGGAGCGGTCTTGGCCACCCAATCCGATGCCCTCCTGTCCACCCCGGTGGCGGTCACCTGGATCGCGATGACAGCGCTCGCGCTCATGGCGCTGATCGTGAGCTGGTTGCTCGGGCGAAGGCAGGCCCGAGTGTTGACCCGCCCGCTGGAAGACCTCGCCGGGGTCGCAGAACGATTGGGCGACGGCGACTTCGGTGTCCGCACGGTCCCGGCGGGGATGACCGAGATCGACTCGCTGAACCGATCCATCAACCGCACCGCAGTGCGCCTCGGCGAACTGCTCGACCGCGAGCGCACTTACACCGCCGATGCCTCGCATCAATTGCGCACACCCCTCACCGGGCTCCGGTTCCAACTGGAAGCTGCGCTGGAGGATTCGACAACCGATCCGCGACAGGCGATCCGGGATGCACTGGTCACCACCGATCGGTTGGAAGCGACGATCACCGATCTACTGGCCCTGGCCCGCGACACCCCGAGCACCGGCGAACCGCTTGACATCGACTCATTGGTCCGAGACGTCCACGAGCGCTGGCGCGGCGCACTCGCCCAACAGGGACGCCCCGTCCAGACGGTCGTCGCACGGCTGGACGGTGCGAGCCGGGCCTCCGCCGCTGCCGTCAGCCAGATCCTGGACGTTCTGCTGGACAACGCCTGCCGCCACGGCGACGGGGAGGTCCTGGTCACGGTCCGGGATGCCATCGACACGATCGCCATCGACGTGACCAACCAAGGCCCGATCATTGCCGGCGGAGGCCGAGAACTGTTCCGACGGAGGACTGGCGGATCAACCGGCCATGGCATCGGACTTGCCCTGGCCCGGAGCCTGGCCCATGCAGAAGGTGGTCGCCTCACCCTGAGTGCTGACACGCCGACATTTACGCTCCTGCTTCCGGCACCGAAAGAATCGGACCGCAAACCAGCCTTGAAGTAGCCGTCCACACCGAGGTTCCCGGCATGCAATGACCGTCACCCGGAAGGCATCTAGATCTTCGACCGACCCACCGATGGGGTCTATTGAGGTACAACATGGTCCGTACAGCGTTGTGCCTCAGCAGTGGGGCGGCCCGTGGGTCATTCCAGATGGTCCCGCCCCGTGTCCTTCCCCTCACGGTCATCCAGGGCACGTCGCTGGCACTCGGCGTCGATTTCGGGCCTGCCGGATCCGTGGGATTTCACTCGGACACTGCTACTATTGTACTGGTAGTACTACGTCGTGAGCCGTTGTCAGTCGTTGCCAGTGGACAGATCCAGCCGGAGGAGACCCATGAACGCCCCCCACTGCTCGCCCGTCCCGAGGCCTTCGTGGTGACCGGGCTGGCTGCTGGATTCAATCCGCTTGATGCCACCAGCGTGATCGCGGCGACCGGACTGATCGGCATCTTCTGCGTGCTGGTGGCCGAAACCGGTTTGCTGGTGGGGTTCTTCCTGCCGGGGGACTCCCTGCTGTTCTCGGCCGGGCTGCTCGCCGCAACCCATGGATCGCTGCACCTCCCGCTCGGGGGCGTACTCGCCGTTGCCGCCGCCGGCGCGCTGATCGGTGCTCAGATCGGCTACTGGATCGGACGGACCCTTGGCGTCGCCCTGCTGAACAAGGCCAAACGGCCGGCTCTCCGACGGGCCACCGAGCGGGTCACCGAGGTGTTGGAGCGCTACGGTCCGGCCAAGGCGATCGTGTTGGCGCGCTTCATCCCGGTGGTCCGGACGGTGATGAACCCGATGGCAGGCATGGTGGGCATCTCCCAGCGGCTGTTCACACTCTGGCAGATCATCGGCGGACTGATCTGGTCGCTCGGCGTCACCATGGCCGGGTACTGGCTCGGGTCGCAGATCACCGGAATCGACAAATATCTGCTGCCGATCATCGCCGTCGTGGTGGTCATCTCGCTGATTCCCGTTGGGCTGGAACTGCTCAAGATGCGGCGCGAGGGCCGAGGCGCACCGAAGGATCCGGCAGCTGACCGCACCATCGATCATCCGGGAGCGGCGGCGTGACCACCATTTCCTATCTGGAAGCCATCGTCGTCGGGGCTCTGCAGGGCGTCACGGAACTGTTCCCGGTGTCCAGTCTCGGGCACTCGGTGATCCTGCCGGCCCTGATCGGCGGTAGCTGGGGTCGGGATCTGGACGTCTCGACCCCGGAATCGCCCTACCTGGCATTCATCGTGGGCCTCCACGTCGCCACCGCCTTCGCGCTGCTGGCATTCTTCTGGCGGGACTGGATCCGCATCATCGGCGGCTTCGTCACGTCCATCCGGTACCGACGGATCTCCACCGACGCCGAACGGTTGGCGTGGCTCATCGTGTTGGCCACCATTCCGGTCGGCGTCGCCGGCCTGCTGCTGGAACACACCTTCCGCACCGTCCTCGGCCGCCCGATGCCGGCTGCTGCCTTCCTGTTCGCCAACGGCATCGTGCTCTTCGTCGGTGAGTTGCTCCGCCGCCGCGCCCCGGCGGTCACCGTCGGTGCGACCGCCGGACTCGCCAAAGGTGAAGCCGACAGGGCAGAGTCGCTGACCCGAGGCACAGATCTGGACGCCGGCCTCGAGGAGCACGAGGCAGATCTGCGCTCTGACTCGCGGCTGGCCGGGCTGACCATGAAGCGTGGTGTCCTGATCGGATGCGCCCAGATCCTGGCGCTCCTCCCGGGGATCAGCCGGTCCGGGGCAACCATGGTGGCGGGTCTCACCCAGGGTCTCTCGCATCGTGACGCGGCCAGGTTCTCCTTCCTGCTGGCGACACCGGTCATCCTGGCCGCCGGCGTTCTGAAGGTGCCGGACCTGTTCGGACCGCTCGGTGCCGGCATCCACGGTCAGATCCTGGCCGGGAGCATCGCGTCCTTCGTGTGTGCCTACCTTGCGGTGCGGTTCCTCGAGAAGTACTTCCGTACCCGCACTCTCATCCCGTTCGCGATCTACTGCCTCGCCGCGGGGGCCGTGTCCTTCGTCGTGCTGGCCGCCCGATGAGTACCGTCACCGCAATCGGAGAGGCATCATGATCCAAGCTCGATCGCTGACCAAGACCTACGGGGACAAGACTGTCGTCGATGGCCTCGAGTTCGACGTACGTCCGGGCGTCGTCACGGGGTTCCTGGGCCCGAACGGGGCCGGCAAATCCACCACCATGCGGATGATCCTCGGCCTCGACCGTCCGACCAGCGGCACCGTGACGGTCGGTGGAAAGCGCTACGCAGACCTGCCCGCGCCGCTGCACGAGGTCGGCGCCCTGCTCGAGGCCCGCTCGGTGCACACCGGCAGATCTGCCTTCAACCACCTGCTGGCACTGGCGAAGACCCATGCGATACCGACATCCCGGGTGCGGGCGGTCATCGAGTTGGTCGGGCTCACCGAGGTCGCCAGACGGAGGGCGGGAGCGTTCTCCCTCGGGATGGGACAACGCCTCGGAATCGCCTCGGCGCTTCTCGGGGACCCGGGCACCCTGATCCTGGACGAACCGGTCAACGGCCTCGACCCGGACGGCATTCTCTGGATCCGTCACCTGCTGAGGAATCTTGCCGCGGAAGGACGTACGGTCCTGGTGTCGAGCCACCTCATGAGCGAGATGTCCCTCACGGCCGACCATCTGATCGTCATCGGCAAGGGCCGGTTGATCGCCGACCTGCCGATCGCCGAACTCCTCTCGTCGGCCTCACGGGACACGGTTCTGGTGCGGAGCCCGCAGGCAGACGAATTGCAGCGCCTACTCTCCTCGTCGGGTGTCACCACCACCAGTCACGAGGCCGGCGCTCTGGAGGTCCTCGGCCGCACCGCAGTGGAGATCGGCGATCTTGCGTTGGCAAACGGAATCGCCATTCACGAATTGACGCCGCAGCGTGCGTCCCTGGAGGAAGCCTTCATGGAATTGACCAACGAATCCGTCGAATATCACGGCGGTCTCACCATCGCGGAAACGAGCGTGGCATGAGCGTCACCCAGGCCCTCCCGTCGTCGGCCGTCACACCATTTGTGCCGCTGGCAGATCCTGCCCCGGTCACGCTCCGGCGGGTGCTGAGCTCGGAATGGGTGAAACTGCGGTCGCTCCGCTCGAGTTGGATCACCATGGGTCTTGCGGTTGCCGCGATGGTGATGGCCGGAGTGGTCGGCGGCATCCTCACCAACCAGGACTGGGCACACATGCGCCCGGGGCGCCGGGCGAACTTCGATCCCGTCGGTCTGTCTCTGGCCGGGCTCAACTTCTCCCAACTGGCGATCGGCGTGCTGGGCGTGCTGTTCATCTCGGGCGAATACGGCACCGGAATGATCCGCTCGACCTTGGCCGCGGCGCCCAGGCGTCTGCCGGTGCTGTGGGCCAAGGCGATTCTGTTCGGCCTCGTCACCCTGATCCTCATGGAGATCTCGGCTTTTGTGGCCTTTCTGGGCGGTCAGGCCGCGCTGGGTAGCCACGGTACGACGATGACCGCGCCCGGAGCGCTCCGGGCCATCGTGGGGAGCGGGCTGTATCTCACCGTGGTTGCGCTGCTCGGGATCGGTCTCGGGTTCGTCATCCGATCGACCGCCGGCGGCATCGCGGCGCTGTTCGGCGTGCTGTTGGTGCTGCCGGGCATCCTGTCCATCCTGCCGGACAGTTGGCAGACGAACGTGGGGCCGTACCTCCCGAGCAACGCCGGAGCGGCCCTCTACGATCTGCATCCTGATCCGGGCACGCTCGCTCCCTGGACCGGGTTTGCGGTGTTCGTGGGCTACGCCGTGGTCGCACTGGTGGCCGCCGCCATCATCCTCGAGCGCAGGGACGCGTGACCGAGTTGACCGGAGAAGCAAGATGAGCCTGGTGACTTCGATCGTGGATCCCATCCTGACCTTTCATGGCTGGCCGGCGTATGCACTGGTCGGTGGTTTGGTTTTTGCCGAAGCCGCACTCTTCGTCGGGTTCGTGCTGCCGGGGGAGACGGCCGTCATCCTGGGAGGGGTCCTCGCCTACCGACATTCCATCTCACTTCCTCTGCTCCTGGTGGTCGTGGTGCTGGCGGCCATCATCGGGGACTCGGTCGGCTACGAGGTGGGTCGGCTCTTCGGCAATCGCATCCTGGCTCTCAGGGTCTTCCGGAACCACCAGGCTGCAATCGATTCCGGCAAGGATCGTCTGCACCGCCTGGGGGGCCGAGCGGTATTCCTCGGAAGGTTCACGGCATTTCTGCGGGCCGTGATGCCGGGTATGGCCGGCACGGTTGGCCTGCGCTATCGCACTTTTCTGGCCTGGAATGCCGCCGGCGGCATCATCTGGGGTGCCGGCTTCACCGTCCTCGGCTACCTGGCGGGCGCCAGCTACACCAAATTGGAGAGCTACGCGAGCATCTTCAGCTGGGTCGTCCTCGGTCTGGTCGTCGTGGCGATCGGGGTGTGGGTCATTCGACGCCGGCGATCGACGGATCAGGGGCGACTTCCCGGGCGCTCGACCCTGCGATAGCGGTGCACGGGGCGTCCGGTCGATCCGTACGACAGTTCCAGACGGAGCAGGTGTCGGCGTTCCAGCTCCGACAGGTAGCGCTGCGCGGTGGGACGGCTCATCCCGAGTGTTCTGGCCACTTCACTGGCACCCATCGGCGTTGTCGACGTGCTGACGGACTCGAGTACCGCGGCCATGGTGACCGGGAGGTTTTTTTGCGTTGCTCGGGACGCGTTGTTGGGACGGAGCAGGGCGAACAGGGAATCGACTGCTTCCTGGTCGGCGAACTGTCCGATCTCGGCGTCCAGGTGTTCCCGCCATTGCTGATAGGCATGCAGTTGTTGTTGAAGTGCCGGGAATCCGAATGGCTTCACCAGGTAGTAGAACGCACCGAGGCCCATCGCCGACCGAACGGTGGTGATGTCGCGCGCAGCGGTGATGAAGATGGTGTCGGGAGCGTCTCCCTCGGAGGCCAGCTCACGAAGGAGGGCCAAGCCGTCCAGGTCGGGCAGGTAGATGTCCAGGATCATCAGATCGGGCCGGTCCCGTCGTACGGCTGCTGCCGCATCGGCCGCGCTGTGCGCCTGGCCGATAAAGGCGAAGCCGGGCACTCTTTCCACACTGGCGGCGTGGATGCGAGCGACCTGGAAGTCGTCGTCGACGACGAGCGTCCGGATCATCGGTGGCCGGCTGCTCTCGGGAGGCTGACCTCGAAGCGGGCACCCGGCTCGGTGTTGACCCGGATCGAGCCCCCGGCCCGCGCCACCAGACGGCGCACCAGCGCCAGACCGATACCGCGACGACGGTCGGACTGGGCCGCCTTGGTGGTGAACCCGTCGTCGAAGATGTTCTGCGCGTTCACCTTTCCGATGCCGGGGCCGTTGTCCTGCACGACGATCGTGAGCTCGTGCTCGTCGGTGATGGTGACGACGACGGAACGTGGCACAGGCTGTTCGGACACGGCGTCGAGGCCGTTGTCGATCAGATTGCCCAGGACCGTCATGACGTTCTGGGCAACCGGGCCGCTGGAGAGCTCAAGTCTCGACAGGGGGGCGATGGTCAGGGTGATGTCACGCTCGGCGGCGATCGTCTGCTTGGCCAGGAGCAGGGCGGCGATGATCGGCGGTGAGATCCGCGACCGCAGATCCTCGCCGGTTCCGGTCTGTCCGGAGGCGACGACGCCGTTCACGTAGCTTCGCGCCTCGGCGAATTCCCTGAGGTCGAGCAGTCCACCGATGACATGGAGCCGATTCGCGAATTCGTGTTCCTGGGCCCGCAGGGCCTTGGCCAGACCGGTCGCCGAGTCCAGTTCCCGGATCAGACCTTCCATCTCGGTTCTGTCTCGCAGCGTGATGACGCTACCGGTCGATCGTCCGGCCGTGACCACCCTTCGCCGGTTCACCACGAGCAGCGAGTCGTCGGTGAGCACGACCTGATCTGCCCCGTCCACCCGGCCGGTCAGCACATCGCGGAGCCGGCCGGGAGGGATGGCGTCGGTCAGGTCGGCGCCCAGGACCTGACCGGACATGCCGAGCAGACGCCGTGCCTCGTCGTTGAGCAGCGTGACCCGGCCCTTCGCATCAAAACCCAGTACGCCTTCACGGATCCCGTGCAGCATGGCTTCACGTTCCTGCAGCAGGGAGCTGATCTCGTTCAGTTCGAGCCCGAAGGTCTTCCGCTTCATCGCCCGGGACAGCAGCAGGGCCACCGCGACCCCCAGGGTGAGCGCAATGGCCAGATAGATCGTGATGCCGCCGGCCTGCGAGGCCAGCTCGGCGCTGACCGTGGTCTCGAGCACCCCGACCGATACCTGACCGATCACCTTGCCGGATGCCGAGAAGACCGGCGCCTTGCCGTTGGCAGAGCGGCCGAGGCTGCCGTTGTCGATGCCGACATGGGTGAGGCCGTCCAACACCTGGACGGGCTCCTCCAGGTAGCGGCCGATCTGTGCCGGGTTCGGGTGCGAGTACCGCAGTCCCTCGGCGTTCGTGATCACGACGTAGGCAGCACCGACATCGTGCTGGAGCCGGGTGGCCAGGGTGCCAAGGACATGGCCCGGGTCACCGGCCGCAAGTGCCGTGGCGACTTCCGGGATGTCGGCCACGCCGGCCGCCGTCACCCTGGCCTGCTGCTCGTACCGCTGGTCCAGTGCCGAGCTGGTCTGCCGGACTTCCAGGACACCCCCGATGACGGCCGTGAAGGCCAGCACTCCGACGATCGACCAGAGCAGCCAGGAGGCAATCGATCGCATGGTCGCTCGGCCTCCGGTCAGTGTGCATCGTCGCTGCGGGCCAGAGGCCTGCCACCTTCGATGTGAAGTGAAGCACAACCGTCATTCTGCTCCAAGTGCACTCGAGCAGAAGGAGCAGAAGATGCAGATTCGCGTAGCAGGTGAGCAGATTTCCTGAAAAGAATGGTGATGGCGCACAAAGACGAGTAGCACGCGGAAACTATTCATCTCGACTGTTTCCCGGCATGCTCCTCCACAACCGGACTGACGAAGGAGTTGCCGACGGTGACAATGACGACATCGATAGCTGAAAAGGCCCCACCGGCCATCGAGATCCGAGGGGCGACGAAGCGGTTCCGCACTCCGAAGGGGGGAGTGTTCACGGCGCTGCGGGACTTCGAACTTTCGATCGGTCCCGGTGAGTTCTGTGCCGTGGTGGGGCCGACAGGCTGCGGGAAGTCGACCACCCTGACCCTGGTCTCAGGTCTGGAGAGGGCGTCGGAGGGGACGGTCGAAGTAGATGGGAAGCCGGTCTCAGGGATCACGCCGGGGGTGGGATTCATGTTCCAGCAGGACGCAGTCTTCCCCTGGAAGACGGTGCTGGACAACGTCGCCGCCGGACCGCGCTTCCGCGGCCAGTCGCGGGCCAGGGCCAACAACCTGGCACGCGACTGGCTGCGCCGCGTCGGGCTCGCCGGTTTCGAGGATCGCTACCCGCACCAGCTCTCCGGCGGCATGCGAAAGCGTGTGGCCCTGGCCCAGAGTCTGATCACCGAACCACGGGTGCTGCTGATGGACGAGCCGTTCTCGGCGCTGGATGTCCAGACGCGATCGATCATGTCGGACGAACTCCTCGGCCTCTGGGACCAGACGCGTCCCGCGGTCATCTTCGTGACCCATGACCTCGAGGAGGCCATCGCGCTCGCCGACAAGGTCGTCGTGCTCACCGCCGGTCCTGGAACCGTGAAAGCCGTCTTTCCGGTCGATCTGCCCAGACCCCGCAAGGTCCAGGAAATCCGCTTCGATCCCGAGTTCATCGCGATCTACGAGAAGATCTGGGAAGCGCTGCGGACCGAGGTCGAAACGGCCTACGCCAGGACGACCGCCGCGGTGCCGGCATGACGAAGTCTCCCCAGGTGGTCCAGGCCGGCCCGACGGAGCGTGCGGTGGCCAAGCCCGTTCTCCGGTCTGCCGGTGCGGTCAGAGTGGTGAGATCTGCTCGATACCGGAATGTCCGCCGTCGCGTCCTGATGATCGTCGCGAGACTGGCTCTGGTCGCGATCCTGCTGGGGGCATGGGAGTGGGGCGTCAACGCCCGCCACATCGACCCGTTCTTCTGGGGGCAGCCCAGCCAGGTCTGGGCCACCCTGCGCAACTGGATCACCCAGGGCACGGACCACGGTTCACTGGCGGAGCAGATCTCGGTGACGCTGCAGGAGGCCGTCTACGGATTTCTGATCGGCGTCCTCCTCGGGGTGGTGTTCGGTATCGGACTCGGAGGCAATCGCTTCCTCGCCGAACTGCTCTCGCCGTTCATCAAGGTGGCGAACTCGATACCCCGCATCGTGCTCGGCTCCATCTTCACCGTCGCATTCGGCTTCGGTATCGAATCGAAGGTGATCCTCGCCGCCGTGCTGGTCTTCTTCGGCGTCTTCTTCAACGCCTTCCAGGGCACCAGGGAAGTCGATCGAAATCTGGTGTCCAATGCCCGCATCCTCGGTGCATCCCGGTTGCAACTGACCCGCCAGGTCGTCCTGCCCTCGGCCTTCACCTGGATCCTGGCCAGTCTGCACATCAGTTTCGGTTTCGCCATGATCGGCGCCATCGTCGGCGAGATCCTCGGCTCGGACAAGGGTCTGGGTCTACTGATCCGAAGCTCCCAGAACAACTTCGACATGAACGGCGTGTTGGCCGGCATGGTCGTGGTCGCAGTCATCGCGCTCGTCGCCGAACTGCTCATCACCCTCCTGGAGAAGCGGATCCTGCGGTGGAGGCCGCCGACGAGTTCCGCCGACATGACCACTGTCTGACCCCGAAAGAATCTACGCGCCGGTGTATTTCCCCCCGACCGCCAGTGTGGTCGCGGTTGCTCCATCCTGCCCCGTTCACCCTTGAAAGGAACACAACGATGTCCTCCCCACGATGGAAATCCCTGATCGTCCTGGCTACGGTCGGAACTCTGACGATCACCGGTTGCGCCACCAAATCCGCCGGCACCCCGGCTGCGGCCGGTGACTCGAGCACTTCCTCCAAGGCCGGGTCCGGTGCCAAATCGGCGAACGTGAGCAGCACCCCCGACCTGACGATCATGGTGGGCGGTATGTCCAAGCAGATCTACCTTCCGTACATGCTGGCCAAGCAGTTGGGCTATTACACCAAGGCCGGCGTCAACGTGGACCTGATCGACGAGCCGGCCGGCGGTGACGCGACCACCAACATGCTCGCCGGCCAGGTGCAGGGCGTCGGCGGCTTCTACGACCACACCATCGTCCTGCAGGGCAAGGGCAAGGGCAAGGCCGCCGAGTCCGTGGTCTCGATGCTGCAGAACCCTGGAGAGGTGGAGCTCTGCCGCACCGATCTCAAGGGAACGATCAGATCAGCGGCCGATTTCAAGGGCCGATCGCTGGGTATCACCGACACCGGTTCGTCGACCGACTTCCTGACGCAGTACATCACCACGAAGGCAGGTGTCGACCCGTCCAGCACGACCCGTCGCGGGGTCGGCGCGGGCCAGACCTTCCTGGCGGCGATGAAGCAGAAGGCCATCGACTGCGGAATGACCACGGAACCAACTGTCTCGCAGGCACTGTCGACGGGTGTCGCCTACATCCTGCTGGACATGCGTAGCTCGGCCGGGGCAACCGCCGTGCTCGGCGGCAACTACCCGGCCACCTCCCTCTACATGCCGACCGACTACGTCGACTCGCACAAAGCGGTGGTGCAGAAGCTGGTGAATGCCTACGTGGCGACCCTCAAGTGGATCCAGACGCACAGCGGCACCCAGATCGCCGACGTCATGCCGGCCTCCTACTACGCCGGTGTGGGCAAGGAGGCGTACGCCCATGCACTCGACAGCGAGAAGGCGATCTTCAACCCGACCGGCCTGATGCCGTCAACCGGACCGGCGACCTGCCTGGCTGTGCTTGCGGCATTCAACCCATCGGTGAAGGGCAAGGCCATCGATACGAACAAGACCTTCACCGATGAGTTCGTCAAGGCCGCCACCGTCATCAGCTGACATCCGGCGGAATGGGTCTTGCCGGAACGGCAAAGATTGTTGCGGGGCCGGTGGGCGATCAGCGAGAGTGGGCCGATGACCGAGAACAGCACTGCGGGATCGCCCGTGCCCGTTACCCCACCCTCTGGCGGCTACGTGGGTGATCCTGCGGTGCAGGAGGAGTGGGACCGTCGGTACTCGGACCGGGATCAGCTCTGGAGCGGAAAACCCAACGGGGTCCTGGTAGCCGAAACTGCCGGCCTCAGACCGGGACGTGTGCTGGACGTCGGCTGCGGTGAGGGCGCGGACGCAGTATGGCTCGCGCGCAGCGGTTGGGCCGTCACAGCACTCGAGCCCTCCGGCGTTGCGTTGGCCAGGGCGGCCGGGCACGCGCGGGACGCCGGCGTCGAGATCCGTTGGGTGCATGCCGGTCTGGCCGAAGCCGGGCTTCCGTCAGGATCCTTCGACCTGGTGTCCGCGCAGTACCCGGCCCTGTTGCGCACCCCGGACGGCGCGGCCGAGCGGGCACTGACTTCTGCCGTCGCGCCCGGTGGTGTGCTCCTCCTGGTGCACCACGCAGGCATGGAGACCCAGCCGCCCCGTGACGACGGCTTCGATCCGGCGGACTACGTGTGGCCGTCGATGATCCGGTCGATGCTCGACGTCGATTGGGAGGTCGAGGTGGACGGCGAACGACCGCGCGTCGCACCCGAAGGTGGCGCCGGCGCTCATCACGCCGCGGACCTGGTGCTGCGGGCGCGGCGGTTGCGCTGACCGGCCGCCGCGCCGGCTCCCCGCAGGCGCCCTTGCGGTTGATTCAGCGACTGATCCCGGCGTCGGTGCGGCCGAGTGCCAAAGTCTGACCGGTCCAGCTGATCGGTTGTGGATCGGAGATGACCCCGACGAAACTGCCGTCCGCCGCATCGTGGTGGAAGGCCAGGAATTTCCACTCCGACGAGTCCCGGTTCCAGATGATCCGACCGCTGTACAGGGATCGACCGGTCAGTTGGCGGGCCCCCGCGATGTCGTAGGGCCCCAGCAGGCTGTCCGCTCCAGCCCACCAGACTCCGCCGCTCGTCCCATCGGATCCACGGTCCTTCGACAGATCTCCGTCCAGACACGAGAACAGGAGAATCGGTCGCCCGTCGACGATCTCGACCTGGGTCACCTCGAGTTGGCCGAACCCCTGACCGGGTTCGGTCAGCGGAGGACGCAACTCCCACGTCCGGAGATCGGGCGACCAGGCGTGGCCCACCACACCACGGTCGTCCGCGGCACCCTCGTTGGCCCTGGCGGTGATCAGCATGTGCCAACCGTCGCCGTCCGGGTCGGCGACAACCCAGGGGTCGCGGAACGCCTCGTCGTGCCACTTGCCGTCGGCCAGCACCTCGTACCAGCGGGGATCAGCACTCAGCACCGGGTTGGCGCCACTCTTTCGCCAGTGCAGCAGATCGCTCGAGGTCGCGTATCCGATCTGTTGACGGTTCCCCGCCGGGGTCAGCGACGCGCCGGTGTAGAACATGAACCAGGTCCCGTCGGGGTGCCGGACCACCGAACCGGTCCACGTCGCCAGATCGTCGAAAGCGGTGGCGTCGCTGCGGACCAACGCATCCTGCACCCTGGTCCAGCGGGTCAGATCGGTCGAGATGGCATGACCGATGGATGCTCGGTAGTGCCGGTCGTGCGGCTTGGGCAACGCGCGCGAGGCATGGAGGAAGAACAGGTGGTAATGCTGTCCGTCGTCGGCGAGCCAGAAATCCCAGACCCAGGCTTCGGGAAGCGAGAACATGTCAGCCTTTCACGCCGGAGGAGGCGATGGAATTGATGAAGGCACGCTGGAAGGCGATGAAGAGTGCGAGCACGGGGATGGTGATCATCGAGGCGTAGGCCATCAGCTGACCCCAGGAGACGTTGAGCTGCTTGAAGTAGTCGATACCGACCATCGCGGGACGGAGATTCTCCGACTGCACGACCATCAGCGGCCACAGGTAGGAGTTCCACGCCGGCAGGAAGGTGAGGATGGAGACGGTGGCGATCGCCGGTCCGGACAGCGGCATCACGATCTTGCGGTAGATGTGGAACCAGCCGGCCCCGTCGACGGTGGCCGCCTCGTCCAGTTCCTTCGGTATCGAGTCGAAGAACTGGTAGAAGAGATAGATGGAGAAGGCATTGGCCACGAACGGCAGAATCTGCACCTGATAGGTGTCCAGCCAACCGAAGGAGAACCCGTTGGCGTCCAACCAGGGAAGCTTGTTCACCCACCAGAGAAGCGGCAGGGCCAACGTCTCGAACGGCACGATGAGGGTGGCGATGATGATGCTCAGAATCACGGTCTTGCCGCGAAACGTCAATCTTGCCAGAGCGAATGCTGCCATCGAATTGACGATCACGCCCAGCACGACGGTGCAGACGGAGATGATCACCGAGTTCATGATGAACGTGCCGAAGGGAACGCGATCGAAGACAGCAGTGTAGTTGTCGAAGGACAGGTGCCCGACCGGCAGGAATGCCCTGATCGACGTCAGATCGGAGAAGATCTGGTCGTCGGGCTTGAAACCGGAAATGATCATGAAGATCAGCGGAAGGCCGAAAACCAGACACAGCACGATGCGGAAGATCAAGCCGGGGATCGAGCCGACGCGCTTCTTCGCGGCCGTGACATTCGCTCGGGGCTCGTCGATGTCGGACTGCGTGGCCGGCGCAAGGGTGTCGCTCATCGCACTTGGTCCTTGTCTCTCGTCAGGAAGCGTTGGACCAGCGAGACCATCAGCACGATGACGAAGAAGACGAGCGAGATCGCTGATGCGTAACCGGTCTGTTGTTGCTGGAAGCCGGCTCGAACTGCCTGGTACACGACGGTCGAGGTGGAGTCGAGGGGACCACCCTGGGTCATGATGTTGATCTGGGTGAACAGCGCCAGCGCGGCGATGGTGATGGTGATCAGGATGAACGTGCGGGTCTGCTTGAGGCCAGGCCAGGTGACCCACTTGAAGTTCTGCCACGTCGAGGCGCCGTCCAGCGAGGACGCCTCGTAGAGGGACGAGGGAATCGTCTGCAGTCCCGAGAGCCAGATCACCATGTGGAACCCGACGTTCTGCCAGATGGACATGAAGATGATGGCAGCCAGCGCGGTGTGGGTGTCACCGAGCCAATCGGGGCCGTGGATGCCGATCTTGAGCAAGAGGCTGTTGATCAAACCGTTGGGCTGGTACAGGAACGTCCACAGGATGGCCACCACCACCATGGAGGTCACCACCGGGAGGAAGTAGATGGTCCGGAAGAAATTGACGCCCTTGATCTTCGTGTTGATCAGCAGCGCGAGGCCGAGTGCGAAGCCGGCTTGCAACGGCACCACGAAGACTGCGAAGACGACGGTGTTCCGCAGTGACTTCCAGAACGTCGCGTCGGCGAAGATCCGGGTGAAGTTGTCGAACCCGATGAACCTGATGGGCTGCGGGGAAACCAGTTTGGAGTCGGTGAACGCCAGGGCGAAGGTGAGTGCGATGGGGATGAGCACGAAGGTGACCAGCAGTACGGCTGCGGGTGCGAGCATCCATGCGGCGGCTCGCTTCTGGGAGGGCGCTCGTCGGGATCCGAGCTGGTGCGGGGCCGGAATGCTGGGTACATCGGCGGAACGTGATTCGAGGGTCGAACTCATGGGTCTGCTCCTTCGGGGACCCTGGGGCCGCGCCCCGCCGGGGATACCCAGCGAGGCGCAGCGTTCATGGGGTGTCAGGAAAAGTTGTTGTTGGACTTCTGGTTTGCGTCGATGTCCAATACTGCCTGGTCCAGCTCAGTTTTCGGGTCGGCACCGTTGAGGATGTCCTGCGCGGTCTTGGTGAACTCGGTCGCGATGAAGGGGTAGCCGGGTGTCGGCGGCCGGATCGTCGCGAACTTCTTCGAGTACTGCCGGAAGATGTCGTAGGCACCACCCTTCTCGTATCCCTTGACCACGGCAGCGGCCGCGTCCGTAGCAGGGATGTTGAAGGTGGCGGTGGCGACCGAGGCGACGTACTTGTCCTGGGAGGCGAACTTCATGTAGTCCATCGCGCCGGCCTGGTTGGCGCATCCGGAACTGACGGCCCACTGCCAGGAGCCACCGCCGATCTTCGGACCGTTGCCGAAATCGACCGGGGGCAGGAAGACGACGTCGTCACCGAACTTCTTCACCAGGGGGACGGCCGACCACTGGCCCGACCACAGAATTGCGCTCACGCCATTGCCGAAGTCGGCAATGGGGTCCGCTCCGGATTTCAGCGGCGCGAAACCCCCTGTGATCATCGAGCGGAACCAGGTCGCCCACTTCACCGCTGCAGCACCGTTGAGCGTCTTGTCCGCGGAGGTGAAGTCGGTCCGGTTGATCAAGTCGCCGCCGAAGCTCTGCAGTAGGGGGGAGTAGGCGTAGGGCCACCATTCTCCGGTGGCACTGGTCCCGAGATCCAGCGCGTACTTGAACTTTCCGCCGGCCTTGATCTTGTCCAGCCCGGCACTGAACTCAGCTGCCGTCCATGGCTTGTCGATGGTCGGAATGCGGATGCCATTCGCTTCCAGCACTGATTTGCGGCTGACCATCGTGAGGGAGACGTCGTAGTACCCGAAGGAATAGGTCGCGCTGTTCCACTTGCCGACGGTGGACGGTAGGAACTTGGAGAGGGTGTCGTCCAATCCCGTCAGCGGCGCCAGATACTTGGCCCACGCCCAGTTCGGCACGTTGGGGGCATCGACGTCGAGGATGCACGGCAGCTTCTTGGCCGCGGCCGCCGCGGTGACCGACTGATTGTAGGAATCCTGCGGAAACGCTTGGACCTTGACCTGATAGTTCTTCTGGCTGCTGTTGTAATCGGTGACGATGGCATTGATCGAGGCGAGCTCGGCTGCATTGCCGGCATTGTGGGTCCACAGCGTCAAGGTGCTGCCCCCGCTGTCGCTCTGCGAGCTGCTGCCCTTGGCACAACTGGTCATCGTCACCGCCAGGGCGACCGCTAGACTTGTCGCTACGAGGCGCTGGTAGGTGCGTACTGCCACTGGTTCCTCCGTGTGGTGGAAATCCGGGTAGGCCCGGATCCGAGGGGCACTCGCTGAAACGAGTGCCCTCTCGTTGCGGTTGTGGTGGTGTTCGCCGTCCCGCGGACGAGACTTTGCCGAGGATCAACCTCGGGGCGGCGTACTCACTGATGCCCGACGTACCAGGGGGCAGGGCATCAGTTGGTGCACGGCCGGGGAATCCGGGCCGTTCTCGATCTGACGGATCAACGACTCGACAGCCCACTTGCCCATCGCGTAGTGCGGTAGGGCCATGGTGGTGAGGCCCGGCCGCAGATTGGTGGAGATGATTTCCTGGTCGTCGAATCCGACTATCGAAACATGATGCGGCACAGAGAGTCCGAGCTCCGCCGCCGCCTGGTAGGCGCCGAAGGCGATCCGGTCTGTGAAGCAGAACAATCCGGTGGGTCGATCCGGACGCTCCAGCAACGAGTAGGCGGAATCGAATCCGCCGACTGCCTCTCCCGGTCCGGCGATCACCAGCGAGGGGTCGAAGGGGATTCCGTAGACCTCGAGTGCCTGCCGGTACCCGGTCAGCCTCGCCCTGGTGGCCGGGATGTCAGCGCTGTCGGTGCAGAACCCGATTCGCCGGTGCCCATTCGACAGCAGTTCTTCGACCGCGGCCCGAGCGCCGCCGACCTCGTCCGGTACGACCGAGGTGAACTCCCCATTCTCCGTCCTGGCGTCGAGCAACACTGCCGGGCCGTCGCCCAGTCTTGCCGGCGGGCTCACGATCCGGTGGTACATCGAGGCGTAGAGCACGCCGTCGACCTGTCGATCCGAGAGGGCCTGCAACTCCCTGTCCTCGAGTGCGGGGTCTCCGCCTGACGACAGCAGAAGCAGCAGTGAACCCACGGCGGAAGCCGCTTCCTGCGCGCCGAGGATCAGCTGGCCGGCGAAGGGGGTGGTCGCCACCAGGTCCGAGACGAACCCGATGGTGTGGGTCCGTTGGCTGCGTAGACCCTGGGCCAGCCTGTTCGGACGGTATTCCAGTTGCGTGGCAGCCTCGCGGATACGTTCCCGGGTACTGCCCGCGATGCGCTTCCCGTTGACGTCGTTCAGGACGTGGGAGACCGTGGTGACGGAGAAGCCGGCCAATTCCGCAACATCACGGATTGTCGCCGCCTTGAACTGCACCGTTGCACCGCCTAATCCTTTTGGCAACTCTGACTGGGCAATGGTGGATCACCAGGTTGTGTGTGTCAACCCTGACACCGTGGTTCACCCATCTGGCCCTTTTGGAAGAACAATACGATGCCGAAGTGCCGGTTCCCGCCGAAGGAAAGGACAAATTGACCCCGTTGACAAACCGGTTGGGCAGGCTGTCGAGATGCCGCTCGGCGACGGACGGCCGGCCCATGATGAGTCAAATGTCCCGGTTCGGCAGGCCGGGATGTCGGGTCGTGTTGCGCCGATTGGCTCGGGACCTGTCAGTGGGCGATCGATAACGTGAGGCTGGTACCTCTGTGTCCGGCCGTGGCAGCGACGAATCGAAGGAAGAACCATGATCGACGTAGATCAATTACCCGAGATCAGGACGGATCTCTTCATCGACGGGCAGGCGCAGAGTGCCGGCGACGTGCTGGAAGTGCTCGATCCGGCTGACGGTGCGTCCGTCGTCGGGTACGCCGCGGCGGCCAGCGCCAAGCAGGCGGAGGCTGCTGTGACGGCAGCTCATCGGGCCTTCCCGGGCTGGGCGGCCCGTACCCCGCAGGAGCGTGCCGACCTGTTGATCGCTGCGCTGGCCCCGCTGGAGGCGGACCGCCAGGCGACGGCCGACGTCCTGACGCGGGAGAACGGCAAGATCAGGATCGAGTCGTTCATCGACTCCCTTGTGCTGGCGCACCGCTTCGAACTGGCCGCCGCGCTGGCCGGCGACGTCGAGCAGGTGACCTACCTGCCCGCCCCGCCCTATCGCACCGAGATCCGTTACCTACCGCTAGGTGTGGTGACGATCATCGTTCCGTTCAACTGGCCGCTTGCCATCCTGGCCGCTTGCCTCCCGCAGGCGCTGCTGGCCGGCAACACGGTCGTGGTGAAGCCGCCGCCCACCGCGCCGCTTGCCACGACCCGCACGGTCGCCCTCCTGGCGCAGTCGCTACCCGCCGGCGTGCTCAATGTCGTCACGGGTACTGACGCCGAGGTCGGGCCGGCGCTCATCCAGGACCACCGGGTGAAGAAGGTCTGCTTCACCGGCAGTCCGGCCGGTGGAAAGCGGATCATGTCCATGGCAGGCGGTTCGCTGACCAGGGTGTCACTGGAACTGGGCGGCAACGATCCGGCCCTCGTCCTGGCCGATGCGGATCTTGGGCCTGAATCCATGCAGCGCCTCTTCACCGGGACATTCGATTCCACCGGGCAGATCTGCATGGCGACGAAGCGCTTGTACGTCCACCGGTCGCGCTACGACGAGATCGTCGAGGGACTGTCGGTGATCCTGTCGGGTGTTCGTCTGGGGCACGGCCTCGACCCGGAGGTGACGATGGGGCCGCTGCACAGCCCGCGGCAGGTGTCCTACGTCCGTGAGCTCACCGCGCAGGCACGGGCCGCCGGCACCGAGGTGCGGGAGTTCGGTGAACCAGCAGGCGGCGCCGACCTCGGTCGTGGCAACTTCCTGCGGCCGTCCCTGGTCCTCGACCCGGCCGATGACGCCCGGGTGGTCGTGGAAGAGCAATTCGGTCCGTCGCTGCCGATTCTTCCGTTCGACGACGAGGACGAGGTGATCGGTCGGGCGAACGACACCTGGTCGGGTCTGTGCTCCTCGGTGTGGACCCAGGATCTCGACCGGGCGGCCAAGGTTGCCCGCCAACTCCGCACCGGCTTCACCTTCATCAATGCCCACGGCGCCGCCCACCTGGACGAGCGCGCCCCTTTCGGCGGGTTCAACCACAGCGGCATGGGTCGGGTGATGGGCATCGAGGGTGTCCGCGACTTCATGGACACGCATTCGACCGGCTTCCCGGTCTGAGGGCGTCGACCCACCCAAACCATCTCACCCCAGCACACCTGAGAAACACTGTCGAGCGCACCAGAAGCTTTGCTGCGCAACGATTCGAGTAGGAGATCGATGAAGATCAGAGCAGCGGTCGTCGAGAAGACCCACGGACCGTTCGTGGTTCGCGACGCGGAACTCGATGGGCCGGCGGCCGGTGAGGTGCTGGTCAAGGTGGCGGCGACCGGTGTCTGCCACACTGACGCGATCACCCGGGAGGGTGCCCTGCCTTTCCCGTTGCCCGGTGTCCTCGGGCACGAGGGTGCCGGGACGGTGATCGCTGTGGGCGATGGGGTCACCGGCATTCACGAGGGTCAGGCGGTGGTCATCGGCTGGCCGTTCTGCGGCACGTGCCGCAACTGTCTCGACGGCGAGCCGAGGTACTGCCTCCGGCTGGGAGAGTTGGTGGCGGGAGGGGGGCGTGTCGACGGATCGTCGGCGCTGCGAACGCCGGGCGGCGAGCGGTTGTCGAGTCACTTCTTCGGACAGTCCTCCTTTGCCACGTATGCGATCGCCTCGGCGCAGGCGCTCGTCCCGATTCCGGACGGGCTCCCGGTGGAACTCATGGGGCCGTTGGCCTGTGGGCTGGCCACCGGTGCTGGAGCTGTCTTCAACACCGTGCGGCCCCAGCCGGGAACCTCCATCGTCGTCTACGGTGCTGGGGCAGTCGGTCTCGCTGCGATCATGGCGGCGCGAAACTCCGCCGCCACCATCGTCATCGCGGTGGATCGGCACGACTCCCGACTCGCGCTGGCCACGGAACTGGGCGCAACCCATACGGTCAACGCCCGTGACTGCGACCCGGTGATCGCGGTCGGCGACATCTGCGGCGGGCCCGCTGACCACGCGCTGGAATGCACCGGGGTGATAGGAGTGGTGCGGCAGGCGATCGACTCGGTGGGCATGCGCGGCACGTGCGTCCTGATCGGGGGCGCACCGGCGGCCGCGGAGTTCACCGCCGACCACCTGACGACGCTGTGGGGCAAGACCATCGTCGGGACGCTGGGTGGGAGTGGACGCAGTCAGCGGCTGATCGGCACGCTGATGGATCTCTACTCGCAGGGCCGGTTCCCGTTCGACCGGCTGGTCGAGTATTTCCCCCTCGAGCGGATCGGCGAGGCGCTCGAGGCCTCGGCGCGGGGCGAGGTGATCAAGCCGATCCTCGTCATGCCCACCGATTGATCGGCGATATCGGCTACCGTTCGGCTGATGGGGACGCTGCCCGGCCGGCGCCGTCCCGGTTTCTCCTCCGGGTCTCCTCAGCCGCCTCCCGCAGCACGGGTGCTGCTCGCACGAAGTAGTCGAACAGCACCTCCAGCTGGTCGAGAGAATAGGTCTGCAGCAGTTCGCCCACCTGGCGCCGGGTCGGCTCGAACACCTGCGAAAGATAATCGATGCTCTCCGAGGTCACCGATATCTTCACGCTGCGCCGATCCTGCGGGTCGGCGTCGCGACGCACGTAGGTCAGCTTCTCCAATCGGTCGATCAGTCGCGTCGTCGCTCCCGTGCTCAATCCCACCTTCTCGGCCAGCTGACCGGCGGTCAGCGGCCCTCCCGCCTGCAGGACATCGAGCGCATGGACGTCGGTCGCATGCAGACCCGTCGAATCCGCGTTGGCCTGTCCGTTGGCCACGACGGCGCTGAGGTATTCCCGATAGGCGGCGCTGCGCCTCTGCAGCAGCGAACGAACCGTGCGGCTCACGCCACCGGCCTGGTCTGCGGCGCCGTGCGGAACGAGAGCGATTCCATCAGCGGCTTGCGCTTCGTGTTCTGAAATGATGCTATGTGCAACCCTTCCGGGCCGTCGATCACCACATAGGTCTGGACCTTCGTCAGTCGCTTCGGCCGCGGCTTCGCTACGTCACCCCGGGCGAGGACCACTGTCGTGCCGCCCGCCAGGGTCCGCACCTAGACGATCTCCTAATCCATGATCGTTCCCTTGAGCAACTTCTCGAACAGCGCACCGTGGGAGCGCTCGATGTCCGCCCTCCCGCGGTAGCGCGTTCCGAGCCAGGTCACGTAGTCCGCGTCGTGGGTGAAGCACGAGGCATACCCGTGGGCATCTCCGGCATTCCATGCCGCAGCCTGACGCTCGAACAACTCCACCATTGCCGAACCTGCATCCATTGCCGTCTCCTAGTATCTGCATGAGTGCAGTTATTGCACTCATGCAGATACCACGCTCCTTGCGCGGGGTCCGCTCTCGATGGTGCGGCAGCAGATCGTGATCACGTCGTCGACCTTCGAACCTGCACCGCCGGGGACCTGCGCATCAGGCTGGCAGCGGTCGGAACGGTGGCGAGCAGTGCGATCGCAAGGGTTCCGGCAATGATGGCCGGAAAAATCCAGAGTGGTCCGTGCGCGATGGGGGACCCGTTGCGCACCATGCTGAATGGGATGGTCGTGGCCAGCGCGGCGGCGGCGCCGAGCACGGTCGCGATGAAGGTGGCCAGCGCGGCTTCCAGGGTGGTCAGCGCCAGAACCTGTTTTCTACTGGCACCGGTCAGCCGTAACAAGTCGAATTCCCGGTGGCGATGCCGGGTCGCCGAGACCAGCGAACTGGTGACCGAAATGCCGACGAAGAAAATGATGATGACAACGACGAGGTAGTTGATCGGCGCCAGAGCCGCACCCTGGCCGTCCCGCGGGAATGTCGTCGATGGGGACGTGCTCTCGGTGCTCTGCATGTAGAGCGTCCCGGTCGTGACACCGACCAGCATGACCAGAGGGCCCACGACCGCCGCCTGTTTTGCTGCCCTGACCCGCAGGTGACGACCGGCCAGCCGCCCGATCGGACCGGCCAAGGCACCCGTCACGCGGCCGACGATGCTGATGGCGATCGGGCTCAGCAGGGCGAGACCGACCGCGGCGGCGACGCCGGCCGGTCCTGCCGTACTGGACAGCAGCGGCCCGTTGGTCATGAACAGGGTGGAGATGCTCAAGCTCGATCCGATGATCACCAGGACGCTGCCGGTGATCGCTCGGGAACGGACGAGAGTGCTGGTGGAAGCCGGGACATCAGCAGCCAGGGCGAGCGCCAGGACTGGTGGGACCGCCGATATCCGTCGGCCGGCCAGATAGGCACCGGTGGCCGCGGCCGTCACCGAGAGGCCGCCCCCGATGCCGAACGCGAGCCACCCGGCGTGCAGCGTGATCGGCCCGCGCACCATGCCGGCGGCAGTCAACCGGTGCAGCAGCAACGCCCCGAGAGCCCTGCCCGGAAACAGTCCGAGCAGGACGACCGGGACCGAGACGACCAGGGTCTCGACGACGATCGTGACCTGCACCTGTCGCGGGGTCGAACCGATTGCCCTCAGCAACGCGATCTCACGCTGCCGATTGGCCACGGCCAGGGAAACGGTCGAGACGATGCCATAGGCCACGATCACCACACTCCAGCCGCCCAGGATCAACGGCAGCAGGACAAGCACAGATCGATCCTGGGTGTCGGTCGACAGGCCGGTCTGGAACAAGGTGGCAAACCCGGCCAGCAGGCCGGTCCCGACGAGGGTCACCAGGGTCGCCGTCAACTGCGACGTGACGCGCGTGCGAGCCGACCGGAGCGCGAAGCGCCACATCAGGAACCGGCCGGCAAGCCGCCGAGACGGGCCATCGCGGCAGCGACTGCGGCCGCCGTGGGCGCTTCCATCGTGTCGGCCACCTCTCCGTTGGCCAGGAACACGACTCTCTGGGCGTAGGAGGCTGCCACCGGGTCGTGGGTCACCATGACGACGGTGCGCCCCCACTCGCGGACCGTTCGCTGGATCAGCCGCAGAACCTCCCGGGCGGCGGTCCCGTCGAGTGCGCCGGTCGGTTCGTCAGCGAAGATCACCGCGGGTTCGGTCAGTACGGCACGGGCGATCGCCGCGCGCTGCTGCTGACCGCCGGACAGCTGGCCAGGCAGATGATCCATCCGATCGGACAGGCCGAGCACGCCGAGCAGCCTTCGCACAGCGGCGGCATCGATCGATCGGCCCGCCAGTTCCAGCGGCAGGGTCACGTTCTGGCGGACGGTGAGGGTCGGCAGCAAGTTGAACGACTGGAAGATGAAGCCGATGCGGCAGCGGCGCAGCCGGGTCAAGGCGGCCTCGTCCAAGGTCGCCAGATCACAATCCTGCAGGTAGACCGTGCCGGAGGTAGGTCGGTCGAGGCCGGAGGCACAGTGCAGCAGCGTGCTCTTGCCCGAACCGGACGGCCCCATCACCGCCGTGAAACTGCCGGTGGCAAAGCCCAACGTCACACCGTTCAGGGCGCGGACCGTGCTTTCCCCTTTCGCACCATAGGTTTTCGAGACGTCAGACAGCCGGATAGCTGGTCGCTCTCCCGGGAGGATCGGATCGGCGGGGAAACCTGAAACGGCTGGGTATGGTGCACGCGTCATCATGGGTACAGCATACGCACACAAGTGCTCATGAACGACTTACAGCTAAACATACTCGTTGGTAGTTGTTTTGCGGCGTCTTGCAGCCAGCGCGGGCGGTAGGATGCGCGTTCACTGGTATATTTCGTGACGACACGGTCGGCGTCACGAAAAGGAGCCTTGATGAAGTCAACGGAATCAGGCTGCGAGGTGTGTGGCCGCCCGCGGACTGTCGCCCAACGTGGGCGACCCGCCCGGTACTGCTCGCCGGCCTGCCGGGCTAGGGCCTACCGACTTCGTGTGGCCGACGCGTCGTCGATTCCCCACCGGGGCCCGGGTGCACCGATCCCACCGAAAGAGGTGGTGCTGCCGTCAGGTCTCAGTCTGGACAGGATCATCGCGGCGGCGGTGGCAGTCGCCGACCGTGACGGCGTGGAGGCGCTGTCCATGCGCCGAACCGCCGACCAACTCGACGCGGGGGTGATGTCGCTGTACCGGCACGTGCGGTCCAAAGAGGAACTGGTCGATCTCGTCGTCGATGCCGTGTTCGGCGGCCATCAACTTCCCGAGCCGGGACCCCATGGCTGGCGGGCCCGGCTGGAACTGTCGGCACGCACGGAGTGGGCGATCTATCGCGCTCGACCGTGGATGGTGCCCTTGGTCGCGGCGACCACGCGGCCGCCGATCGCCGTGCACCTGATGGCGTACACGGACTGGCGGATGCGGGCCGTGGACGGACTCGGCCTTGACTTCGCCATGATGGTCCAGATAGCGGTGGGGGTGAGCACCTGGGTCCAGGGCGCCGCCCTGGCATTGGCCCAGGAGGATCGAAATGCCAGGGTGTCCGGTGCCGAGCAGCAGGGAGCAACTTCCCGAGCGGACGCCATCACGGCTGCCTTTGATTCCGGCCGTCTGCCGATGGTCTCGCAATTCGGTGCCGACGCCTTCCGGGTGTCGAGACCGCAGGCTGTCTTCGAGTTCGGGCTCCAACGGTTGTTGGACGGCGTGGCTGTTCTGCTGGGCGGGTCGGCTGTCACCGCCATCCCCGAATCATCGTCCTCGATCTGATGGCCGGAAATCTCAGTCTCGAACGTAGAAGACGACGGCTCGTGGCTGCGCCGTTTGCTACCGAGCTTGCTACTCGACACCTCGTAGAGACTGCGCCCGCCGTTGCAGGAAGTTTTTCTCACGGCCGTTGCGGGCCAGTGCGGCTGCGTACTCGAATTCTGCACGTGCCTCGGCCGTACGCCCCAGTTTGGCCAGCAAGTCACCCCTGACGCTGGGCAGCTGGTGGCTCCCGCGAAGTCCAGGCAGATCGGCGAGGTCTTCCACGAGCCGCAGCCCGACCTGTGGGCCGTGGGCCATCCCGTGCGCTACCGCGCGGTTCAGCAGCACCGCGGCCGAGGTGCTCAGGTCGGCGAGCGCATCGTAGAGCCGGGTGATCGTGTCCCAATCGGTTTCTTCGATCGACGCAGCGCTGGTGTGGCAGGCGGCGATGGCGGCCTGCAGTGTGTAGTAACCACCGGCTCCCGCCGTCATGGCGAGCTGTAGGGCGGCGGATCCGCGTCGGATGGCCAGCTGGTCCCAGCGCGCTCGGTCCTGATCGGCCAGGAGCACCGGGTCGCCTGCTGCGTCGGTGCGGGCAACCGAACGCGAGGACTGCAGGTACATCAGTGCGAGGAGGCCGGCGGTCTCGGGTTCGTCGTCGAAAAGCTGGGCCAGCAGCCGGCCGAGTCGGATCGCCTCCTCGCACAGCGCGGGTCGAAGCAGGGTCTCACCGGCGCTGGCGGAGTAACCCTCGGTGAAGATCAGGTAGATGACGTGCAGGACGGCGGGCACCCGCTCACGGCGTTCGTTCTCCTGCGGAACATCGAAAGGCTGGCCGCCCCAGGGAGAATGTTGGGAGGCGGGCAGGTCCACCGGGAGTTGCCTGGCCACCTCGGCCAGGGTCGTCTTCGCCCGGGTGATCCGCCGGACAACGGTGGCCTCGGGCACCATGAAGGAACGGGCGATCTCGGCCGAGGTCAGGCCGGCGACCAGTCGCAGTGTCAACGCCACCTGCGACTCCGTTGTCAGTGCGGGGTGGCAGGTCATCATCATCAGCCGCAGGACGTCATCCTGGATCGGGTCGATCTGCATGTCCTGCACCTGGCCCTCCTGGAGGCGAAGTTGTTGGCCGACGGCATCTTCGGCTCGGTGATGCCGTTCGGTATGACGCAGTTCGTCGATGGCCCGGCGCCGGGCGACGGTCATCAGCCACGCGGCCGGGTTCTGCGGAACACCCGTCTCGGGCCACTGCTCGAGCGCTGCCACCATGGCGTCGTTGGCCGAGTCCTGCGCGAGGTCCAGGTCGCCGGTGATGCGCAGCAGCGCTCCGATCAGCCGCGGCGCCTGTTCGCGCCAGGCGGTGACCACTGCGTCTTGGCTGGCGCTCATCCACTGATCAGATCAGCCTGCCGTGGCCCGGGCAAGCCACCGCGGTGACCGCCCGGGCCCAAGGGACGTCAGGCGCCGGGTGCCTGCATGATCTGACGGACCTCGCTGCTGCCTTCCCAACCGGGCCAGTTCAGCAGATGCAGCTCGATGAACGAGCGCGCCATCGCCACCGCTTCTTCGCGGGAGTCGACCTCGAAGATGGCGTAGCCGCCGACCAACTCGGTGAACTCGGTGAACGGTCCGTCGGTGACGATGATCTCGCCGCCGACGGCCTTGACCTGCACGCCGACGGCGCTCGGGAGCAGACCGCCGGTGGTGACCAGTTTCCCTGTCGCTGCGACGTCCTGCAGATAGGTGGCCATCGCGGCGAAGAACGCCGGCGGCGGCATCCCGATGTCCTCGCGAGCCTTCAACATCGTCATGAACTGCATGTCGTCTCCTTCTGGTGGGTTTGGCTGGCCTCTGGTTGGTGCTGATCGTGCAGGAGCGGTGATGGAGCCGGGGTGTTACTCAACGAGGCGTCCGGATCAGATGCACGCAGACCGCGGCGACGAGCCCGAGCTCGATGGCGCACACGATCAGGATGCGCACGCCGAAGCTGCCGAACACCGGTGCGGCATCGATGACCACGGCCGCCAGGATCGCAGTGAGGCAGCCGACCGCTCTGCGGCGGTCACCCTGAGCGGCGAACCGTCGGGCCAGGACCGCGGCGGCCACCAGCCACCCGATCGTCGCGAGGGCGAAACCGGCCATGTGCAGCTGACCGTGCCAACTGAACTGGCCTGGGCCGTCCGGCGTCCCCATCGGGAAGGCATAGCCCGGGTCTGCGAGGAACACTCCGGAGACGATCAGGCCGAGGCCGAACCCGGTAAGGCCGAGAGGGGCCCAGGTCCGGCCGGGTCCGGTCGGCATGGCCCGGCGCATCCCGAGGGCACCGGCGACCAGCAGCGCGCCGGTGACCAGGAAGTTCGCGATCTGGATGAACCCCATGGACCCCAGGCTCAGCATGCTCAGGGCGTGTTTGTCGAGGTCGAAACCCTGACGGGTGAAGGTCTGCACCACCCCGACGATCAGCAGTACCGGCGCGGCCAGACCGCCGGCGGCCAGTAGCCGGTGCGTCAGGCGGTCACCGGCCCAGGACGCGCGGGTTGTCGTTGCGGGAGTGACTCTGGTGGCGATGGTGTTCACGGTGGGCTCCAAGTCGATGACGGCACCCCAACGGTGCCTTTCATCTACTGCGTCGCCCGAGCACATCCGATCCGGACACCGGCCCGTGAAAACTTTCGTTCGTTTTCTTGACCTGCGGTCAGCGGACCTGATGGCAGGCGACGTGACCCGACTTGTCGAGGAGCCGCTATCTTTGCGGGACGGGTACTGCGGTGATGAGCAGGTTGGATTGGTAGCTGCGGGTGGAGTAGTCGAAATCACCGATGCACGTCACCAGGAGCAGGTCCGAGGCATTGGTGGTGCGTTGCAGCAGCCGGGGGTCCAGTTGCGTCTTCTGGATTTCCTGTCGGTTGGTCACCTTGAAATGCAGGGTCCGTCCATCCGCCTGGGCGAGGGTCATGGTGTCTCCGGTGTGCAGGAGGTCAAGGGCAGCGAACGCCCCCAGTCCCGCTGCCGCGGAATCGATGTGCCCGGTGATCACCGCCCGGCCCGGCATACCCGGCCGTGGCCCGGATACCCACCAGCCTGCCGTGGAAATATCTGCCGGCGGTTCCAGCACGCCTTCGGCCGTCACGCCGATCGGGACGACGCGGATCGGATTGCGCGAACCCGCCAGTTGAATGGACGTCGGAACGGACAGGGGCGCACCCGCGTTGGGCGGCGGCGGCTGATTCTTCTGCCGGGAGCCGGCGGTCGACGACCGCGTCCCTGCTGCCTCGACAGATGTGGGGCGCTGACTGGGTGGAAGTGTGGACGTCGACGGCGAATTGTCGACCGGATCGGGCGCGGTGGTGGCCGGGCTGTGCGTCGACAGCGGGGCTGTCAAGGTACGGACGAAATACTTCTGCTCGATTGCTGCGGTGTGGGTCCGGGCGGAGAAACCGGAAATGAGCGTGATGCTTGCAGCGACGACTATCAGGATTCCCGCGAGCAGCAGGGTGATCAACCACGCCATGGCTGGGCGCAGCCGGCGGCGGCGCCGGGTGGAATCCCGACGCCGCCCACCAGATTCATTCGTTGATGCCATCTTCGGGCGTCAGATGCTCCGCTTGCGGACGGTGTACACCCCGGCCGCAGCCAGGAGCACCATGACCGACCCGAGAAGCAGCGCAACCATGGGGCCGCCGAGCCCGGACTGCGCTGCAGCGAACTGTCCACCGTTTCCGGCGTCGACCGCGGTCGGTGCTGTGCCGGACCCGGTCATCAGTTGGCCACGGGCAGCACCGGAAGGGTGGGACTTGGTGTGCACGTTGACGTAGTAGCCGGCCGGGTCGGCAACGATCGCGGCAGCCAGGACTTTGTCCACCTTGACGGTTGCGGTTCCGTGAGCGTTGATCACGGCAGCATCGAACATGACCACGACCGGACCGCTGACCCCTTCCGCGCCCTTGTGGATGTGACCGGCCACCACCGGTCCGCTTCCCTGGAAGGAAACGGTATAGGTGATCGTCCCGGCCTGCGGGTCGACGTCGACCGTGGCGGCGACAGTGTCGCCGGCCGAGCCTGCCGGAACCTCTGACGACCCGTTACCGGAAGCAGTCAGACCGGTGGTTGCGGCTGAAGCAGTCGACACCACGCTGACGAGCATGAGACTGCAGACACCGGCGATGGCGAGCACACGCGCTGCGGTGACGCGAAAACGATTCATCTTGACTCTTTCCCGTTGGGTACCGGCGCGGGCCGCCGGCACTGGATCACCACCCCTTGATACACCTATCTGTGAGTTGACCCAGAAATTCATGGACGACCCCGAGCCTGCAGAGGCCGCCGACCGATGTGGCCGCCGCGGGCAACGCCGCAGCGACGTACACCAGGTGGCCGACGAAGCTCGTTGGTGAGCTCGGTTTCAGATCGTCGACCGCACCCGGTTGTCGTACAGGGCGAGTGCCGCAGCCGTATTCGACGCCGGTACGTGGTAGGTGGAATGCACCAGTTCGATCTGCGGGTTCATCGCCCCGCGCATCACCAACCACATGATCAGTTCGATGCCCTCGGAACCGGCCTGGGTGATGTAGTCCTCCCGGCTCAGGGCGGCCAGGGAGGCCGGGTCGTTCTCGATGGCGTCGAGGAACATGTGGTCGAATGTCGGATTGATGAAGCCGGCACGGGCGCCCGCGAGTTGGTGCGACATCCCACCGGTGCCGAAGACGGCAATCTTCACCGCGGGGTCGAACGATGTGATGGCCCGCCCGATCGCCTGGCCGAGGGCGTAGCACCGCGCGGCGGTGGGCTGCGGGTACTGGATGACGTTGACGAGCAGCGGAACCACGGCGCACGGCCAGGTCTCGCCCGGGTCGGGACAGTAGATCGACAGCGGCACGGTGAGCCCGTGATCGACATCGAGTTGCTGGAACACCGTCAGATCGAAGCCCTCATCCATCAGCTGTTGCACCAGATGCAGCGAAAGCTGGGGCGATCCAACCACTTCGGGCACCGGACGCTTCCCGAAACCCTCGTCAGCCACCTGGTACCGATCGGCCGTGCCGATGGCGAAGGTCGGCACGATGTCGAGGTCGACCCCGTTCGCATGGTCGTTGTAGACGATCAGGGCGATGTCGGGTCGGTGCTCGGCCATCCACTCCTGTGCGGGCTGGTAGCCGTCGAAAAGGGGTTTCCAGTATGGGTCCTGGGTCTTCCCCCGGTCCATGGCCGAGCCGATGGAGGGAACGTGCGACGTCGCCAGCCCCCAGATCACTTCAGCCATCGATCCGCCCTCCCGAGCGCAGTTCAGCGACGAATTCCTCTTCGGTCATGCCGGTGAACACCCCTCCGAGGTACTGCATCGACCGACCGTCTAGCATGGCCAGCTTGTAGACGTAGAAGATGCTCCCGCCGAGGTCGAGCATGGCCTGCCAATCCCGTGCGGCGACCGCCTTCCGTTGGTCATCGGTGAGGCCGAACTCCACGCAGTACTCCTGCTCGCCGGCGAGGAACCGTTCGCGGTCGGCGGCGGTGCGGAGGCTCATGAACATCTTGTTCATCGGGTACCCGCGTCGGCTTGTCTCGCCGTCGAACACGTAGGTGTCGGTGCGTTCCGGCGCCGTACCGTCCATCGAACCTGCGGACACGTCGCCTACCGTTCCTGGGGGTGCTGGGCGAGTGCCTCGACGGTGACGTCGAGCCACGGTGCCATCGGCAGCGACATCAACGCGTCATGCAGCTCGGCGGGATCGGTCGCCTCGTACAGGCCGACGGTCGCATTGCGGCCGGGAACGCGCCACAGGCGCTTCAGGGTTCCCGCTGCCCTCAGTTCCATGGCGCGGGCCCGTTCCGCCGCCCGCAGCTCCTCCCGCTGTTGAGTGGTTGTCTCGGTGGGCAGACGGTTCTCGGACCGGACGAGGAATTCCACGTCGTCTCCTACTCTCTCGATCGTGCGATGGGTTGCAGGACATCGGTGGCCAGTCCGATCAGCACTTCGGCAAGAGCACCCGGATCGGTCACCATCGCCTCGTGGCCGGTCGGCAACTCGTGCACCGGCCAACCCTGCTCCCGTGCTCGATCGGCCTGGCCACGGAAGGCTCGCATCCAGGAGACGCATTCGACGAAAGCGGCCGGGATGTGGCGTCCGGCACCGGTGAGATGCAGTGTGTCGGTGTAGGTCTTCCAGGGATGCGGAGTCAGACGCGGTGTCAGCCAGTCGATGTCGCTCTGCTCCGTGACGCCCAGGACGGACAGCCTCCGCACCGGTACCAACCAGCCGAAACCATCCTCGGCCGCGGAAGTCGCCCAGTGGTGTGCGACGGTCTCCGGCAACAGGTCGCGGGCCGACTCGCCGTCCGACCCGACGAAAGCGTCGAGATACACGCGCCGGTCGATGATGTCGGGGCGCCGGTCGGCGACCGCGCTGACGATCTGGCCGGCATAGCTGTGGCCGACCAGCACGACGTGCTCCAGTTGCAGCACGTCGATCAACCGGATCACGTCTTCCACGTGGGTATCCAGGCCGACAGCAGGAGAGAGTAGATGGGCCCGCTCGGACAGTCCCGTGAGGGTGGGTGAGTGGACGTCGTGACCAGCGGCGCGCAGTAGCGGGGAGACCCGATCCCAGCACCAGCCCCCGTGCCACGCGCCGTGCACCAGGACGAAGACGCTCACCCGGGTCCATCCACGTACGCCACCCCGAGGCGCTCGAGCGTCGGGCGCATGTCGTAGAGGTCCAGACCCAATACGCCCGAACGGAACTGCTCGATCTTGCCTGCCTCCGAGGTCTCGCGGGCCAGGGCCTTCTCCGCCACCTCGGGGGCCAGCTCCAGAGGGACGCAGAGCACGCCGTCGTCATCGGCCACCACGACGTCGCCCGGGCGGAGCGAGGCGCCCGCGATCACCACCGGCACGTTGACCGAACCCGGACTCGCCTTGACGGTGCCCTGCGCCGAGACGGCGCGCGACCACACCGGAAAGCGCATGGCGCTCAACGCAGCGACGTCCCGCACGCCGGCGTCGATGATCAGTCCGCAAACCCCGCGGGTGGCCAGTTGCACGGCGAACAGCTCGCCGAACATGCCGTCCGTCGACAGCGACGTGGTGGTGACCACGAGGACGTCACCCGGCCCGCACTGCTCGATGCTGGCATGGATCATCAGGTTGTCCCCGGGGTGGCTCAGCACAGTCACGGCGCGCCCGGCGATGCGCGCTCCCCGATAGATGGGGCGCAGCACCGGCTGGGTGAGACCGCGCCGTCCCATTGCCTCGTGCGCCGTGGCGACGCCGGCGCGCGCGAGGATCTCGACTGCGTCGGGGTCGGGGCGTCGGTCGGACCGCACTATCACATGGCCGCTCATCGGAGATCGCTGCCCACCGTCGGAAACGTGCGCTGGTAGGCCTCGGCGTGGGTGACCCTCGACGGTGCGCCGTTGCGTACCGCCTGCACGCCGCGGCGGCTGCCGAGATCGGTGTAGTAGCGCAGCAGGTGGTCCTGCGCGGTCATGCAGGCCATCGCCTTCGCCTTGATGTCGAACACCTCGGTGATGTCCAGGAGCAGGTCTGGGTTGAAGCCGCACACCTCCGGCTGGTGCGGCTCGAACTGGAGGACCTGCGAGGCCCCCAGGGGCTTGGTGCTCCGGTCGTGGCCGTGTGCCTGGGCGACCATGCGGGTGAGGAGGGTGGTCTCGTGGGCCAGGTTGTGATCGCGGTTGTAGGGGTCGTCGGCGACGTGGGTCAGCAGGACATCTGGTTGCCGCGTGCGCAGCACCTGGACCATGAAGTCGACCGCGGCGGCATCGACCCGCAGCGGATAGTCGCCGAGGTCGAGGAACTCGATGCTTGCCCCGAGAACCGCTGCGGCGGCCGTTGCCTCAGCGCGGCGGGCTTCCTTCACCCGCTCGAGGGTCATATCCGGCCGCGACCACAAACCCTGGGACTCGCCCCTCTCGCCGAAGCTCAGGCAGAGCACGTGAACCGCAGAGGCGCGTTGGGTGGACAGTGCGATCGCACCACCGGCGCGCCAGACGAAGTCGCCGGAGTGCGCACTGATCACCAGGATGGATGCTGTCTCGGCGTCGTTGGTCATGCCTGATCGGTCCCTTCGCAGCGTGGCGACGACCCGACGGCCGCGTCCTTCTCCACGCTAGGAAAACCTCGTGAGGCAGACAACGGACCGACGTCAGCTCTTGATCGACCACTGCGACCCGCGGCGGCTACGTCATCCGTCGCGATCGGCCGTCGCGATCAGGCCGTCTGGATCAGGACGGTGGCGGTGTGATCAGACCCTCCCGGATGGCGAGCAGCGCGGCCTGGGTGCGGGAGGACAGCTGGAGCTTGCCGAGCACGTTGCTCACGTGGGTACGTGCGGTGCGGTCGCTGATCACCAGGCGGGCCGCGATGTCGTTGTTGGACAACCCTTGTGCGACCAGAACGAGGATTTCCCGCTCGCGCGTCGTGAGGCCGGACAGGCCGAGTTTGGGTGCGGACATCCGGCGGGCCAGTTGCCGGGCGACGGTCGAGTCCAGGTGCACCCGGCCGGCCGCAGCGTCCCGGATGGCGGTGCCGACGTCGTGTGGGTCTGCATCCTTGAGGAGGTACCCGGCGGCTCCGGCGGCCAGCGCGGCGTGCACCCGCTCGACTTCACCGAAGCTCGTCAGGACGACGACACGGATGTCCGGGTGGGCCTGTGCGATTGCTTCGGTGGCTTCGACGCCGCCCATGCCCGGCATCTGGAGGTCCATCAGAATGACGTGCGGGACAGGCTGTCCGGTTGTTCGCCACTGTTCCAAGAGCGCCAGGATCTGTTCCCCGTCGTTGGCCTCGCCGATGACCTCCACGGATGGCACGGTGTCCAGGTAGGCGCGGACGCCGCGCCGGACGAACGCATGGTCGTCGACCACGGCTACCCGGATGACCTCGGGCGGGCTCTCGGTCATCGCTCACCTCGAAGGTGTCCCGAGCGCTCCCGGTGGTCGGCGTCGGCGACCGACCTGCCGACCCTGGGCAGCACGACCCGCACGGACCAGCCGCCGTCGGGACGCGGCCCGACAACAAGCCGTCCGCCCCATCTCTCGGTGCGTTCGCGCATGGACATCAGCCCGAGTGTGGTCGCCGGCGCAGAGGCAGTCGTCCCGAGATCCGGGTGTGGGGAACACCCGTCGTCGGAGACCTCGACGACAAAGCCGTCACCGTCGGTGATGTCGATGCTCACGTGGTTGGCCCTGGCATGTTTGACGACGTTCTGCAGTGCCTCCTGGACGATGCGGTACAGGTCCTCCTGGAGGTCGACGGGAAGATCGGATTCGACGTCGCAGGGGGCTCGTACGTCGACGATCAGCCCGGTTCTGGCCCGGAGGCTGGCGGCATGCGCCCGCACCGCATCGAACAGGTCCCGCTCGGTGAGGTCAAGGGGACGCAACTCGAACATGAGCCGTCGGACGTCGGCCAGCGCATTCTGGGCCAGTTCGGCGAGCTCCTCGGCCGCACCGCAGACCGACGCCGTATCGAGGTTCTGGCTCGCTGCCGCGGAGCGCAGGGCCGTGGTCTGCAGGCGCATCGAGAAAAGTTGCTGCACCACGGAATCGTGAAGATCCCTCGACAGCCGCCGTCGCTCGTCGAGCCGCACCTGGGATCGCGTCTGGGCCAGGAGTTGTGCGGTGTCGATGGCGACCGCCGCGTATTCGGCCATCGCGCGCAGGAAGTCGAGGGATTGCGGGCCGGGATCCTCACCGGGCACGTAGTACGCGTTGATGACCCCCAGTGCCCGACCCCGGACTATCAGGGGCATGGCAACGAAGCCGTCCCAGTTCGGCTGATCCATGATGGCGTGCAAGGGCGCCCAGTCCGGGTCGGCCATGACCGTTGCCTTCCGGTGGGGAATCACAACCGCCTCGACCCGCTCGATGGCTTCCAGGAAACGAATGTCCGCACCCAGTCTGCGGCAGGCACTCAGCCGTTCGGTGAAGCCGGCAGCATCTCCGAAGCCGGCCATGCCCAGGATCCTTACCTCGTCCGTCGGGTCGTCCATGGCCAGATGGATCTGCACGGCGGCGATGTTCGCGGTCATGTAGATCTCGTGCGCAACGGCATCCAACGTCGCGTGCAACGAGCCGGCGTCGGCCACGCTCGAGGACACCCGCACGATGGCGGTGAGACGTTCCTGCTGCCGTAGTGCATCGGTCACGTCCCGAAACCACACCACCTGGCCGGACGATCCGGGAATCTGCTCGAGCCGGTACTCGAGGTCACGCCGACGCCGGTCCTGCGTGGTCCAGGCCGTCGTGTGCAAACCACCGACGGCATCCTCGGACAGCGGGTCGATCGCGAACGGCGCCGTTCGTCCGACCAGATCGGCGTCCGGAAGCCCCAGGATGGCGGCGGCGTTGGCGTTCAACCCGACGAAACGACCGTCGGTGTCGAGCACGGCCAGACCATCGGCGGACACATCCACGAGTGCGCGCAACACCACGTCGGCGGTGGTGGCCGGCGGCCAGGCCGGAGCGGTGGTGACGTCGGTGTGCACGATTTTCCACCCTACGTGCGACTCCTGCCTCACGCGGACCGCGCCACCGAAGCAGGATGATTCGGCCGCTGGAACTACGTCAGATGCCTTACGTCGGGGCTCCGGAACCGCTCACGTACAAGTAGTTCTCGTCGATCCACGCCAGCGATCGCGCCACTCGAACGTCGAACGGGGGGGACCGTCAGCATCGAGCCGGCCCGATCGATCTACCGGGTCGAGGGGCGGCGGACGAGCCGGGACAGCGTGACGGCAACCACGAGAGCCGCGCCGTAGAAGAGTTGCTGGGCGAAATCCTGGGCCCCGAGGAGTTGTAACCCGGCCACACCGGTGGCCAGGAACAGGACTGCGATCCCGGTGCCGAGCGCGTTGAACCGCCCGGGCTGGATCGATGTCGCACCGAGGAACACCGCGGCGTAGGCGGGCAGCAGGAAGGTGTCGACCGAGGACGGGCCGGCAGAGCCGGTGGTTCCGACGTAGAGGACACCGGCCAGAGCGGCGATGGTGCCGGCCAGGACGAACGCACCCATCCGCACCCGGGTGACCTTGATTCCGCTCAGAACCGCGACATCCCGCGACTGCCCGACGAACAGCACACGCATCCCGACCGGGGTGAAGCGTGCGACGTACCAGATGATCAGCATGATCAGCACGCAGTAGTAGAACTGCACCGGGACCTTCCCGACCTGCCGCAGGAAGGTCCAGTTCGCCAGGTCTCCGGACACACCGACGATGGTCGTCGAGTTCGCCAGCCAGAACACCAGGCCGGTGAAGAACGTGCCCGTGCCGAGCGTGACGATGAACGGCTCGGTCTTGAACATCACCACGAACAGTGCGTTGACTCCACCACAGGCGGCGCCGACCACGACCGCGATGAGGCACGCCACCCCGACCGGCACGCCGTGCTGCACGTTGAGCACCGCGATCACCACGGCGGCCAGCGCACCCGTTGCGCCGAGCGACAGATCGATGTCGCCCGCCATCGACGGGACGAGCGCGGCGAGGGCCAGCATGAACAGGATCGACTGGGAGCCCAGGATGCTCGTGACGTTGCCGCTGGTGAGGAACCGGTCAGGAGAAAGAATGGAGAAGACCACGACCAGCAGGAGCCAGGCCAGCGGGAGTGCCGAGCGTTCGGCCCACTGTCCGATCGACCGGCCGCCCGCCGGGGAGGTGCGTGGCGACTGTCGCTGTGGCGTCGGCGTTTTCGGGTCGGTGATGGGGGCGGACGTCACTGGTGCACCTTTTCTGTGGTCGAGAGGGACGTTTCGGTGGTCGCTCGCGCGGCGGCGTAGACGGCGGTCGAGATGGCCTCGGGACTCATGTCGGCACCTTCGACCTGGCCGGCCTGACGGCCGTCGCTGACCACGACCACCCGATGGCACACGGTGGCCAGTTCGTCGAAGTCGCTCGATACCCAGATGACGGACATGCCCGTCGTCGTCGCCCGTTCGATGACCCGATAGATCTCGGCGCGCGCAGCGACGTCGACGCCCTGCGTCGGCTCGTGCAGCACGAGCAGACGCGGCTCGATCTCCAACCACTTGGCCAGCACCACCTTCTGCGCGTTGCCGCCGCTCAGGGTGCCGATCGGAAGCGAGGTCCGGCGTGGGCGCACGTCGAGGCGTTCGGCGCGTTCGTCGGCGGCGGCCCGCAGCTCACCGAGGCGCAGCCGACCAGCCCTGGAGAACCGTTGCGCCACCAGGAGCATCATGTTCTCCGCGACCGACACGGCCGGGGCGATCGCGTCACGTCGCCGGTCGGCCGGGATGAGGGCCATCCCCATCTGGACCGCCACCGCCGGGCTGTGACGGGAGAGGTCGACCGCAGCGCCGTGCAGCGCCAGCGTTCCGCCGGCCGGTCTGGCACCGAACAGCAGGTATGGCACGTCCTCGACGCCGGAGCCCATCAGGCCCGCCAGGCCGACGACCTCCCCAGGGGCCACCGTCAGGTCCAGATCGTGTATCCGACCACCGTTCAGTCCAGTGACGGCGACCGCGGCAGGGGCGCCGGAGTCGAACTGCCGCAGTCGCTGGGCCGCACCCACGGGTCCACCGGCCGCAGCGGCGGCTGCAGCCGAACCGACGATGAGTTCGACGATCTCGTCGTCACTGACGTCGCTCATCGCCGCCGTGGCCGCCACCCTGCCGTCTCGCAGGATGGTCACGCGGTCCGCGATCTCCCGTACGGCTGCGAGATCGTGGGAGATGAAGACGACGCTCGAGCCGGAGGCCACCACCCGCCGGATCAGATCGAACAGGAACTCGACCTCGTGCTCCGGCAGGAACACCGTCGGTTCATCCAGGACGAGAACCGATGACGCGGCACCGGTCCGGGCGCGGTACTGCTCGAGTTGGTCGGCCGCGCGGGCGATCGCCACCAGGGCCTGGTCGACCGGTGGCAGGTCGTCCACCACCAACCGGGGGTCGATGTTCACCCCGTAGGAGCCGAGCATCTCTGCTGCTGAACGGATCTCGCGCCGCCAGTTGATCTGCCGACGGGATGGGCCGCCGGTCGTCAGCGAGCTTCCGAGCAGGTTCTCCACCACCGTCAGCGGTTTTGCGAGACCGAGGTCCTGGTGGACGAAGCTGAGACCCAGACCGCTGGATGCCCCGAGGGCCATCGGCAGCGTGACCTCCCGGCCGTCCACCGCGAGCAGGCCTCCTGGTTCCGGGACGTTGACGCCGGCGAGAACCTTGACCAGGGTCGACTTCCCGCATCCATTCTCGCCGAGGAGCGCGAGCACCTCACCCTGTTCGACCGTCAGATCGACGTCGGACAGAGCACGCGTGGCCCCGAAAACCTTCGAGATGTGCCGCAGCTCCAGCGCCGTTGTGCTGGACATGTCAGCCGGCGGGGGCGTTCTGCCACAGGCTGCGGTAGCCCTTGACGTAGCTGTCACCGAAGCCCTTGCCTGCCGCCGAGAATTCCGCGACGTTGGCCGGCGTGAAGAGGCGGTACGGGGCGAAGGCCTTCGGCGCCGCGATGGCGGGTTGCCCGGACATCACCCGGAACAGCTGGTCGGCCCCGCTGTAGGCCATCCACGAGGCATCCGGACCCATGTCGGTCCCGATCAGATTCGACGGGTCGGCCATCAGCGGGACGACGTCGGGCGTCATGCCGAAGCCGTACATCATCGCGCCGTGGGCGGAAGCCTTCAGTGCGGGCAGCACGAACGGCGTCTGGGCGTCGTACACGGTGAACACCGCCTTGACGTTCGGGTTCCGCACCAGCGCCGACTGCACCGCGCTGGTCAACTTCGTCGACCAGTCCGGGATCGAGACGTTGATGGAGTCGACCTTGCAGGTGGCGCAATACTTCTTGAACTCCTGCGTCACGGTGTTGCCCATCCCGATGGACGGCGGGTTCTCGTTCGAGGTGATCACCAGTGAGTCGATGGCACCACCGTTCGCGCGGGTCAGTGCCGAGGCGACGCCCATCCGCATCGCCTGGTCGAACTGACCGTCGGTCTGTCCGGCGATCAGCGTCGAGGCCGGCTCGGACACGTCGGCGAGGTGGAGGTCGACGACCTTGATTCCGGCGGCCTTGGCCGCTGCCATCTGGGGAGCCAGGGCCGCTGGATCGATGCCGCAGACCAGCGCGATGCCGTCGTAGTGCTGGCTGATCGCAAGATTCATGCCCTGCACCCACGCCTGCGGGCCGCCGTTGTTCTGGAAGTAGGTGCTGCCCGTCATGCCGACGCTCTTCGCGATGTCGACGATCTGACGGGAGTTCGTGTCGCAGGTCTTCACCTGGCTGCTGACGGGCATGGAGAGGATCTTCTTCCCGGCGAGGCCGGCGACGGAGAAGGCGGGCCCCTGAGCGGTGAAGGTCGGTTGCTCGGCGGCGTCGGCGAGTGCCTGCTTCAACGTGGTGAGGTCGGCGGCCGACACGGCTGAGCCGGCGGGTGACGTACTTCCGGCGCCGGCCGAAGTGGTCGTCCCGGGGGAGGAACCGGCTGTGCTGCTGGTCGAGCTGCAACCTGCGATCACGGCGGCGGCCAGCACCGCGGCGGTGGAAAGCATGCCCGCGCGAACCCATGTGGAGCGATCTCTGCGTTGAGACATCAATTGTCCTGTTCGTCGTCCTCGGTGACGGCGCGACCACGGCGGGGGGCCAGTGTCGATCCGGGTGTCCAGCTGACGGTAGGGGAGTGAAAGTGTCTAGGGCACGGTGCATTCGACGGCTGTGCGCCGAGGGGAAACGGTGGCCGCGAACGCGACATTCGTCGTATGTCATCGACTGGCGGTTGAGTGTTCAACCCGCGCCTAGCATTGAAGGATGGACGAGGGGCTGACGCAGGACCAGGCTGCGACGTGGTTGGCGTACCGGCGGATGCACATCCGGCTGATGACCGGGCTGGACCGTCAGTTGGCCCACGATTCGCGGATGCCGCAGGGCTACTACGCCGTGCTGGCCCAGCTTGCCGGGCAGCCGGACCGGCGGCTCCTGCTGTCCGAACTTGCCCGGCGGTGCAACTTTTCGCAGAGCCGGCTCTCACATGCGGTGGCGCGCATGGAGGAGTCGGGTTGGGTCGTGCGCGAGGACGCGGGCACGGCCCGACCCAGCACGTACGCGCGTCTGACCGACACGGGCGCGGGTGTGCAGGCCACCGCCGCCATCGGGCACGACCGGGCGGTGCGGGAACTCGTCTTCGGTGGGCTGACCACCGCTCAGGCAGATCAGCTCCGCATTCTGGCCGAGATCATCAGCGAGCACATCGCGGAGCATCAGCGGGGTTGAGTGTTCAACCTCGGCTTGGTAGGTTGGCGAGGAGTTGAACGTTCAACTCTTCGTCTACGAAAGGGTCCCTCGATGACCGCCCTCCCGTTCGTCTCCCGTCGCCGCCTGCTCAGGCTGGCCGCCGTCGGCGTCGTCGCAGTCCCGGCCTTGTCGATCGCGACGGATGCGTCGGCCGCCTCCGCCGGGCCGAGTGGTCCCGACGACCAGACGATCCCGAATGCCGAGGCCCGCGATACCCACGCCCGCAACACCGAAGCCCGCAACACCGCCGTGGTGAGGCGTGCCTTCGCGGAGTTCTACGGCGGCGGGCGCACCGAGCGCTTCGCTGAGTTCTTCGATCATGGCTACATCGAGCACGACCCCGCGATCGCAGCCGGACGCTCGGGGCTCCTCGCATGGGTCAGGCAGACCCAGGCCCAGCGACCCCGCTCGATCACGTCGATCAAACGCATCATCGCGCAGGGGTCGATGGTCGCCGTGCACAGCCACCGCTCGACCACTCCGGCGGACGAGATGACCGGGACGGCGGTGATCGAGCTGTTCAGCCTCCGTGCCGGCAGGATCGTCGAGCACTGGACCTACACCCAGGCGGTGCCGGCCACGACGCGGAGCGGCAACTCGATGTTCAGCAACGTCTACGCCTACCCGGGAACGCCGCCGGTGGTGACCCGGACGCGGGCCGATGCCAACCGGCAACTCATCCTGAAGGCCTGGGCCGCGGTGTTCAGTGCCCGCGACCTCACCGTGCTCGACCGCTACTGGGCGCCGGGCAACGGCTATCTGCAGCACAACCCGAACGTGCCCAACGGAGTCGGTGGCCTCAAGGGTTTCCTGGGCACGCTCCCGCCGTCGGTATCGCAGAATCGTTTCTCGGTCGCCGCCGGGGATCTGGTGCTGACGGTCAACCAGAGCGTGGCGACCTCCGGCGATCTCGACAGTGATCTGGTCGGGAGCGCGGTGGCAGACGTCTACCGGATCGTCGACGGTCGAGCGGTCGAGCACTGGGACGTCGTCTCGCCGGTGCCGACGACCAGTGCCAACGATCACTCCGTGTTCAGCAGGCTCCATCCCGAGCTCTGAGCCAAGGGCTTCCCGGGTTCGGGCCCTTCCGGGTGTCGCCCTCGTTCCCGGTACTCGTCGAGATCGCCGTACCGACCCGTTGTCCCCGGAGTTGATGCTTCCATCAGATCTGATTCCCAATGACAATTTCCGTGGCCGGGCTGATGATGGCGTCAGAAACGACGAGAGGATCAATGATGACCACTCCTACGGCCGAGGCCGATTCGAGGAACATCCATCGCGATCTGCACAGCGAGCAGGGGTCGGTGCGGGGCGAACGGCCGGACCGCGCCCGAAATCCGGTGATCAAGGCCGAGGACCTCGCCTGGTTGGAGTTCCAGAAGCCGGACCTCGACCGGGCCGAGAAATTTGCGCACGACTTCGGTTTCACGACGGTCACGCGCACTCCCGATTCGGTGTCGCTGCGCGGAGCGCTTGCGGGCAGTCAGTGCCTGGTGATCCGCCGCGGTCGGGATTCGCGCTTCGTCGCCCCGGTATTCCGCGCGGCCGATCGCGCGGATCTCGACCGGCTCGCGCGGGCAACCGACTCGATACCCAGACCCCTGGACGGTCCGGGCGGCGGTGCGGTCCTCGATCTGCACGACCCATCCGGGTCCTTGCTCCGGGTCGTCGCTGGAATCGACGAACTCTCGGCCCAACCGCTCGTCGCACCGTTGACCGTCAATGTCGGCGGCTCGGCCCTCCGGACGAACGCGGTGCAGCGACCACCCGTCGCGCCGGCCCAGGTGCAGCGCCTGGGTCACGTGGTGTTGGAAACGACTTCCTTCCAGCGTTCGCTGGACTGGTACCAGCACCATCTCGGACTGATCGTCAGCGACTTCCTGTTCTTCCCCGGGCAGCGCGGGCGCGGACCCACGATGGCTTTCATCCGGTGTGACCGCGGCGGGATGCCGGCCGATCACCACACCCTTGCCATGCACCTCGGACCCAGCTGCCGGTACATCCACTCCGCCTACCAGGTCGCCGATCTCGACGCCGTCGCAGCCGGCGGCCGACACCTCGCGGAGCAGGGCTACCGCCACGCCTGGGGCATCGGACGACACATCCAGGGCAGCCAGATCTTCGACTACTGGCGCGATCCCGACAAATTCATGGTCGAGCACTTCACCGACGGCGACCTGTTCGACTCCTCCGTCGAGGCCGGCTGGGCACCGATGACCGCCAGCGGGCTGTCGCAATGGGGTCCGCCCGTCACCCGAGATTTCCTGGACGCCACCCCCTCCCCACGACTGGTCCGCGAACTCGTCCGCGCACTGCGGGACGGCAACAACGAATTCGACGTCCGCAGACTCGTCGGCCTGCTGAAAGTAGCCACCTCATGAGCATCAGCATCCTACGGACCGCCAACGCCTGGTGGGTCGAGACTGCCGACGGCGCAACTCGTATCGATACGACTGCCACCACGACCGGCGAACTGCTCGCCGACCGGCCGACGATCGCGACGACCGTGGGTGAGGTCACGGCGGTGCGCGATCTCGAGCTGCTGTCACCGATCACCGCGCCGTGCCGGGTCGTCGCACAGATGGTGAACTACCGCTCCCACGCACTGGACTCCCACCTCGATCCCGACCGGGTACCGACCACCTTCTTCCGCAAGACGTCCGGCTCGATCAGCGGCCCGTTCGACGACATCCGCACCCCGAAGCACGTTCGCCTGCTCGACTACGAGGTGGAGATCGGTCTGGTGTTCGGAGCCGAGGTACCGGTGGGCACCGTCATCACGGCCGCCGATCTCGCCCACTACGTCGCCGGCATCGTCATCACCAATGACGTCAGCGCGCGGGACCTGCAACTGCCCAAAACCCAGTTCTACGAGTCGAAGTCGTACCCGACCTTCACTCCCATCGGTCCGCGGCTGGTGCTGCTGGACGCAGCCGAGCTCGCCCGTTTCGGCGACCTGCGGTTGCAGACCTGGGTCAACGGCGACATCCGGCAGGACAACACGGTGGCCGACATGATCGTCAGGCCGGTACAGGCTCTCGAGGTGCTCACCGGGTTCCAGCGGCTCTCACCCGGGGACGTGTTGCTGACCGGCACCCCGGGCGGGACTGCGCTCAGCGCACCGCCGAAGCCGATCGAGTTGATCGGCAACCTGCTGCCGCCGCATGTGAAGTGGAAGACCTTCTTCAAGCGCCAGGCCGGCAATCGAAAGTATTTGCGCGACGGCGACGTCGTGGAACTCTCGGTGGCAACCCCTGACGGGGCAATCGATCTCGGCCGCCAGCGGACGACGGTCCGCGGCGCATGACTGCCGAGAACAGCCATCGGTCGATCGAGGAACGTGCCGCGGTCGTGATCGTCGGTGCCGGACCGGTCGGCGTCGTAGCCGCAACTCTGCTGGCCCAGCGTGGCATCGACAGCCTGGTGCTGGAGCAGTACTCCGCCGCGTATTCGTTGCCTCGTGCCGTTCATCTGGACGACGAGGTCTACTGCATCCTGCGGGAGATCGGGCTGGATGCCCGGTTCGACGCCATCAGTCGGCCGATGCCGGGTATGCGGCTGGTGGATGCCCGGCACCGCACGATGGCCGAGTTCCGTCGGGAGGGGGTCAACGGATCACTCGGATGCCCGCAGGCCAGCATGTTCGATCAACCCGATCTCGAAAAACTGTTGCTGGAGAACCTTTCCGCCCACCCGGGTGTAGTCCTCCGACGGGGGGCCAGGGTGACTGCCATCGAGCAGCGAAACGCCGGCGCGCTGATTCGTTATGCCGACACGTCCGGCCTGCACACCGTTCTCGCCGATGCCGTGCTGGGCTGCGACGGTGCGAACAGTGTGGTCCGCCAGTTCATCGGCGCGTCGATGAGCGATCTACGGTTCTGCGAGCGGTGGCTCGTCATCGACGTGCGGACCTCGGCACCGCTGCTGGTGTGGGGAGGGGTGCACCAGATCTGCGACCCGCACCGTCCGGCGACCTTCATGCACGTCACCGGCACGCGATACCGGTGGGAGTTCCGACTCGACGACGACGAGAACGCCGCCGACCTGACCACCCCCGACATGCTGGCGCAGCTGCTCGAGCCGTGGTTCGGTCCTGTTCTGCCCGCCGACGTCGAGATCGTCCGCCGCGCCACGTACACGTTCCGGGCGCAGGTTGCCGACCGCTGGCGTAGCGGCCGGGTCTTCCTGCTCGGCGATGCCGCCCATCAGACGCCGCCGTTCATCGGGCAGGGTCTGGGCGCCGGGCTTCGTGACGCACACAACCTTGCCTGGAAATTGGCCGGCGTGGTGCGCGGCGAACTCGCCGAGAAGGTCCTCGACACCTACGAACCCGAACGCCTTCCGCACGCCACCCGGACGGTGCGGGCGGCGGTCGCCATCGGATGGGCACTGACCGGGGGACAGGGCCGGGCCGCTGTGGTGCGAAAAGGCGTACTGGCCTTGATGTGCCGGATTCCCGGACTGTCGCGGGCCGTCCTCAACAGCGCCTCGCCGGCGCTGGGCCGTAGTGCTCTGGTCACAGGTACGCCGGTGACCGGACGGCTCGGCCAACGCCGACCAGGCCGTGTTTTCCCCGGCGTGCTGTCCGTCGCTACGGTTCCACGCGGGTTCACCATCGTGTCGAACTGCCTGCCGACGCCGGCACAGAGGCACGTCATGCTCGGCCTCGGTGTTCATCATCTGATCGAGAAAAACCGGGGTGCAGCGGTTCTGGTGAGGCCGGACGGCGCGGTAGCCAGCGTCGGGCACGGGCGCTCTGCGGTGACACGGCTGCTCGAGCTCGTGGCAGCGTTCTCGACCGGTGCCGGCGGTGAGGGCTCGAAAGAATCCGGGCAGCTCAGCCGTCGCGAGGAGGCACACCGTTGAACACGACCTACACCGCCCGCACCGTCCTGGTCACCGGTGCCTCGTCGGGGATCGGCCGAGCCACCGCCGAGGCCTTCGTCGCCCGCGGATATACCGTCGTCGGAACCAGTCGCGATCCGGCCGCCATTGCGGAAGAGAACCGTGTCGACGGCGTCGAGTACATTCCGCTCGACCTGCGTGTGCCGGCCTCGATCGAGGCCCTGCCGTCGCTGGTCGGCGAGATCGACATCCTGATCAACAATGCGGGAGAGAGCCAGTGCGGTCCCCTCGAGGATCTTCCGACCGCGACCGTCGAGGATCTGTTCCAGCTCAACGTGTTCGGACCGTTACGGCTGACCCAGCTCGTCCTCCCCGGCATGCGCGTCCGGCGCTACGGCCGGGTGGTGATGATCGGGTCGATGCTGGCCAGCTTCCCACTGGCGTACCGCTCCTGCTACGTAGCGACAAAAGCCGCGATCAAGGGCTTCTCGGAGGCCGCGCGTTTCGAGACGTCACCCTTCGGCGTCTGGCTCACCACCGTGGAACCCGGCTCCATCAACACCGGGATCTCCGAGCGGCGCACCACCTCCATCGCCGATGGCTCGCCCTACGCGGCTGATTTCACGACCGTGCTCTCGGCGCTGGATCGACGTAGCCACGGTGGTATCCCACCCCGTCAGGTGGCCGAGACCATCGTCGTCGCGGTCGAGTCCGAGCATCCCAAGCCGCTGTACGCGGTCGGCAGCCGGGCCCCGATGATGTTCACCTTGCGCCGGCTGACTCCGCGGACGCTGGTCGAGAAGCTGGTGGCCCGCGGGCACGACCTCTCTCGTTGACCTACCGGCGCACACTGATGCAGTGAATGGATGAGGCAGGAGAACTGACTTGAATGCAGACCAGTACCGCCGGCGACTGACGGATCCGATCAAGGACGAGACCAGGATGGCCGTGCGCTGGGGCCTTGGGCACCAGTTGCCGAGAACGATCATGGCCATCGCCGGGCATCGCGGGGACCTGCAGGGCCAGATGGTCGGCGCCGCCGGCCACAACGGAGACCCCTTCCCGGTCTTCGAGCGGATGCGAGCAGCGGGCCCCCTCTACCGAGGTCGGTTCGCCTACGTCACCACCTCGTTACCGGTCGCTCGGGAGGTGCTGTCCAGCCATGACTTCCGCGCCCGGTCCAATCGCAGATCGATCAGTGGCCCGGTCGGACGGCTGCTGGCCTGGTCCGGCGCCACCCGCGCCCTCGGCCCGCTCGATCCGCCCTCGTTGCTGGCCACCGAACCGCCCGAACACACCCGCTACCGCAAACTCGTCGCCAGGGTGTTCAGCGCGCGCGCCGTCGCGGCGCTCCGGGAGCGTGCCGAGGTGATCGCCGCTGAGCTCCTCGACGGACTGGCCGGTCGCCGCGAGGTCGACCTCGTGCCCACGTACTGCACGGCGCTGCCCCTCACCATCATCGGTGAAATCCTCGGCGTGCCCGCCGCCGAACACCATCGTGTGCTGGCCTTCGGGCAGGCCGCGGCGCCGAGTCTTGACCTCGGTCTGTCCTGGCCGACCTTCCGCCGCGTCGAATCATCGCTGCACGACTTCGACGTCTGGTTGGGGCAACATCTCGCCCGTCTTCGCGCCGACCCGCAGGACGACCTGTTGAGCCAGCTCGTCTCGGCACAGGACGAGGGCGTGGGGCTGACCGAGACAGAGCTGAGATCCATTGCCGGACTGGTGCTCTCGGCCGGATTCGAGACGACCGTCAACCTGCTTGGCAACGGGACTGCCCTGCTGTTGGAGCATCCTGATCAGCGGGCTGTGCTGGATACATCGCCGGAGCTCTGGCCGAACGCCGTTGACGAGATGCTGCGCCTCGATCCACCGGTCCTGCTCACCGGGCGCACCGCGCAGAGCGACACCGAACTCGCCGGAGTCCAGATCCCCCGGGGGACCGTCGTCACCGCCGCGCTGGCCGCGGCGAATCGTGATCCGGAAGTGTTCAGCGACCCCGACCGTTTCGATGTCACCCGTCACAATGCGAAGGAGCATGTCTCCTTCTCGGCGGGGCGACACTTCTGTCTCGGAGCCGCACTCGCCCGTATGGAGGGTGAGGTCGGATTGCGCACGCTGTTCGCTCGTCATCCGCACCTGCGGGCCCAGACCGGAGCTCGCCGGCGGGAAACCCGCATCCTGCGCGGATACGCGAACTTCCCCGTCGATCTCGGTCCGCCGGCCGACACGCCGGTCCAGAAGGTCTAGCTACGACGCGGTTTCGGTACCGGCAGCGGACGGGAGGCGATCTCGCGAGCCTCGTCGCCGGTCAACCCGAACATACGGAGCAGATTGATCGCCAGCTCGTCCGCCACTCGGTCGATCTGAAGCTTCGGCTTGCGCTTGACGAGGTCGAGCACCCCGAGGAGAGCGCCGCCGGTACAGGCGAGCGCGATCGCCGGGTCGGCGATGTCGAAGCGCCCGGCCGCGTGCGCAGCGGTGATGTCCCGCAGGGCGCGCGGGGCGAGTCCGGACCCGGAGGTCAGGTAGTTCGAGCCGGTGTTGGAGATGATCCGCGCGATCTGCGGATGGGTCCGTTGCAGCCGCACGGTGAGCCGGACACCTGAGGCGAAGACCTCGGCCGGGTCGTCCAGACCGGCGGTGATCTGGTCCAACAGCGCCCCGTGCTCTTCCAGTGTCTCGGCCACGGCGGTGTCGAAGAGCGCGGCCTTCGTGGCGAAGTGGTTGTAGAAGGAGCCGAAGCCGACGTCCGCCAGCTCGGTGATCTCCTGGATGCTCGAGTCGGCCCCGCCGTCATGCGCGAGGAGTTGCCGCGCGGCACCGATCAGCGCCGCCCTGGTGCGCGCCTTGCGGCGGTCCAGTCGGTTGGCAGTCTCGATCATCGCCGGAGACTAACACATTGCTGATGCCCATATCAGTTCTGAGCCCTTCATTGACAACACCCCTCTGCAGAATGATGATGGCATCAGAACCGATGGAAGGATCATTCAGATGTCATCGTCGACAGCGCGTGAAGAACTGCACAGTGACCAAGGGCCGGCCGGGGGGCCTCTGATGGCCCCGCAGTTCAGTTCCGTTGGCGCCAGATTCCTCGACCGGAGCCGGCGCTCGGCCATGAGCGAGGCTTTCCGCGCCCCGACTGCCACCGGATGGCTCTCCGTCACGTGGGCGGAGAGCGAGCGCCGGGCCCGTGAGCTGGCCGCCGGACTGCTCGCACTGGGCGTGCGGCCCGAGCAGCGAGTTGCCATCGCCGCGACCACGCGACTCGACTGGGTGCTTGCTGACCTCGCCGTCGCTGTTGCCGGGGCCGCAACCACGACGATCTACCCCAGCACCAACCCCGAGGACGTCGCGTACATCCTGGTCGACAGCGGCGCCGTCATCGGCTTCGCCGAGGACGAGACCCAGCTGGCGAAAATGCGTACGGCCGATGGTTTCGTCGGGGATCTGCGGCTCGTCATCCTCTTCGATGGCCCCTCCGACGGCGAGCACGTCCTGTCCATGGACCGTCTCACCGAACTGGGCCGACACCATCTCCGAGAACACCCGGAGGCCGTCGACGCTGCCGTGGCCGCGGTCGAGCCCGACCATCTCGCCACCATCGTCTACACCTCGGGCACCACCGGACGGCCGAAGGGTGTGGAGCTGACCCATGGCAGCTGGCTGCACCTCGGCGTCGCAGTCGCGGCCGAGGGCGTCATCCGCGCCGACCACCTGCAGTTCCTCTGGTTGCCGCTGTCGCATGTCTTCGGGAAGCTGCTGCTCGCCGCGCAGTACGAGATCGGTTTCACCACAGCGATCGACGGACGTGTCGATCGCATCTTCGACAACTTTGTCGCTGATCCGGCCGAGCTTCATGGCCGCTGCACCGCGCATCTTCGAGAAGGTCTACAGTCGCGTCGTTTCCAGCGCCCAGGCAGCGGGCGGCGCCAAGGCGAAGATTTTCGATTGGGCCTTCACGGTCGGTGTCGACGTGGTTCGCCGTCGGCAGGCGGGCAGGCCGGTACGACCGTGGCAGAACGTGCAGCTTGCCGTTGCCGATCGACTCGTCTTCGCCAGGATCAGAGCGCGCCTCGGCGGCAACCTGGAGTATCTCGTCTCGGGCAGCGCCGCGCTGTCACCGCAGATCGCCGAGTGGTTCGCCGCCGCGGGTCTGCCGATCCTCGAGGGCTACGGCCTCACCGAGACCAGTGGAGCCTCGTTCGTCAACCACCCCGACGATGTCCACATCGGCACGGTCGGCCGTGCGCTTTCCGGCACCGAGGTCAGGATCGCCGACGACGGCGAGATCCTGCTGCGCGGCCCGGGTGTCATGCGCGGCTTCCACAACCTGCCGGACGAGACCGCGCGTGTGATCGACGGCGACGGGTGGCTTGCCACCGGCGATGTCGGCGAAGTGGACGCCGGTGGTTTCCTCAGGATCACGGACCGCAAGAAGGACCTCGTCAAGACCAGCGGCGGCAAGTACATCGCGCCGACCGCGATCGAATCGGCGATCAAGGCGGCGTGCCCGATCGTTTCGCACGCAGTTCTGATCGCAGAGGGCCGTCGCTTCGCCAGCCTGCTGGTCACTCTGGATCCAGATGCGCACACAACGGAATCTGCCGAGGCAGCGGTCGAGCGGGCGATCAAGTCGGTCAACGCCGTCTTGAACAGATGGGAGACGGTCAAGCAGTTCCGCATCCTCCCGCGGGAGCTGAGCATCGAAGCGGGTGAATTGACCCCGAGCATGAAGATCAGGAGAGCGGTCGTCGCCCGGAACCACGCCGATGTGATCGACGGGATTTACAGTGGCAGACCTGACGACCCAGATCGCCAGGCGCCACGCCGCGCTGAGTAATTCGGAGAGGGCACGGTGGACCATGAATGGGCAAAGTGGGCCCCGTCTGCCGCGCCGGGACGACCGCGTCCTGGTCGCCATGTGCACCTGACTCGTGCTGGTCGTCGCGTCGGTCGCGGCACTGAACCTCGCCCTGCCCCCGATGTGATGGGGTGGGCGACATGACTTGGGAAACGCATCCGGTGACACCAAACCGCTTCGAAGACTTCGCCGACGTGATCAACCTGCAACGGCGCCCCACGCATTGTTGGTGTGTGTCCCACAGACTGCGTCCGGCTGACATCCACCGGTTGGGCGCCGGTAGACGGGAGCAGGCGATGCGGCGTCTGTGCGAGGGTGAGCATCCGCCGGGCGTGGTCACCTATGGGGACGGAGAACCAGTGGGCTGGTGCAACATCGGTCCGCGCTCCGAGATCCCTCGGCTCAAGGATTCGCGTCTGATCCGTCCCGTCGACGACGTGCCGGTGTGGAGCATCATCTGCGTCATCGTGCGCGCCGGGCACCGTCGGCAGGGTGTGACGGCTCCGCTGATCGAGGGCGCGTTAGCCTATGCCGCCTCGCACGGCGCGCCCGCGGTGGAGTCCTACCCGGTCGACCCGGCCGGACGGATGGATCTGACCATGGGGTTCGTCGGCACGAAGAAGATGTTCGAGAGGGCCGGTTTTCGGGTCATCGGCACCACCGACGCTGTCGCCAACGGTCTGCCGCGCCTGGTGATGCGGCGCGACATCGGCTGAAACGGTGCTGCGCGGCACGTGGCGGGCCTTCTGCCGAGGCCGCCGATCCTCGGCCGGTGTGGGTCGCCGACGATCGTCGATGATGATGGCATGACTCGCGGACGTCTCAGCACGACGGTCGATCCCCTCCTGCTGGAAGAGGCCCGAAACCTGCGGCCGGGCACGACCGACGCAGCACTGGTGGAGGTGACGCGGTGATCCCGCGCCACCGCCGTGCGCTCGTGGCGCCATGCACGAAGATTTGTGGGCTGCCCAGCGAAGTGGTGCTCGAACCCGGTGACGATCGGTCCCTCGTCGGTCGGCGGTGAACCTCGACTCGGTGGAATGCGTCTCGATTGTGGTTCTCGTGAGCAGGTTGGGCCGTTTGCGGGATGCCCGGATGCGGGAGAAACTGCGCGGCGCTCGCGGTAGCCGTTGATTGTTCCGTTTGATCCATCGCCGGCAGTCGGAAGGCGGTGCTGGCTGGATGCCGGTGGAAAACCGATCGCGTGAACCTGGTGAGGTTCAACGCAATTGCCGACCTACTCGCGCCGCCAACCCCGACAGGTGATGTAGCCGGCCACGAGCAGTCCGGTCATCAGTCCGTCCCACACGATGACCTCGCCGGACCCCACGGCGCTGCCGGTGAACTGGTAGCCGGCGGCGGTACCGGTCAGCAGGAGCTTGTTGGCGATCACCAGCTCCCACAGGCCGCGACGACCACGCGGTGCCACGGCGAGCAGGACAAACAGCCCGGTGCACAAGGCGAACCCGTACATCCGCCACGTTTCGACGATCCTGGTTGCGCTCTCCGCGTGGAGCACCGTCGTCACGGACGCGGCCATTGCCGCCGCGGCGGCAACCGCAGCCGTCGCCATGATTGCTCGGGTGACCCGGAGTCGGGTGGGCGACAGACCCGTTGGCTGGATCTGACCGTCGTCGACGGACACCCGATGCATGAGCAGTTTGTCGGCCATGTTCCACCTGTCGATTGTCGGCTAAGGCGACAGTCTGTCGCGTTAGTGGCCTGAGCGTGACATACTGACGGGGTCGGCGCAACTGCGCTGTCGACGCCGTCCCGGCTGACGCCGTCCGGCCGAAACAGAAGGTGGTTCGCCATGAATCCGGACCGGCGCGGCGACGCCGACACCGCACGCCGGCCCGGCGGGCGATCGGCTCGAGCCGGCGCGGCGATCCTGAGCGCCACGCTCACCGAACTGGTCGAGGTGGGGTACGCCGCGCTGAGCCTGGACCTTGTCGCCGCCCGTGCCGGCGTGCACCGTGCCACGATCTACCGACGCTGGGCGAACAAGGGCGACCTGGTCGTGGCGGCCGTGCTCGCGTCTGCGGCCGCCGACATCCCCGAGCCCGACACGGGAACCCTGCGTGGCGATCTGCAGATGATGCTGCGGGACGTCGTCGATACCCTTGCGCTGCCGAGCAGCCGGGCCCTGCTGCAGATCGTGGTGGCCGAAGCAGATCGGGTTCCGTCCATCGACGCCGTGGCGCGTTCCTTCTGGCAGCAACGGTTCGAACTGGCTGTGGCAGTCGTGGAACGAGGCAAACAGCGTGGCGAACTCGGCGAGGACGTCGATTCCGCCCTGTTCGTCGAGGTCCTGGTCGCTCCGCTCTACCTCCGCACCCTGGTCATCCGGCAACCGCTCACCGATCAGTACGCCGACCATCTCGTCGATCTCGCGCTCGCGCCTGCTCTGGCATCCGAGGACCGATAGCGAGAAGAGCAGCTGGCAGACCGCCGACGGTTGCTGATCACGTTGCGCGCGAATACTCGGTTGAACCAGGTGATGCCGGCGGTATTCGGACCGCTGGGAGCGGACATGGCCGCCGTCGCTGGGCAGTACTCGCCAGCGGAGTTGGCGGCCATCGCCGATTTCCTCCGTCGTACCACCGATGTACTCGTCGCGAACACAGCCAAGATCTCCGGTGGCACGGTGGCCACCGGACATCGGTGACGTGCTGGGGTCTCAGGCCAACCGGCGAGCCAGCAACCGGAGCTGTCGACCCATCCGATCGAGGTATTCCGGCGAGTGCGGGTCCAGTCCGGTGAGCCGCTTGGTCTCGCCGGGGAAGACGGCACCGGAGACGACGAAGCTCTGCAGGACCAGCAGTACGAACGCCGGGTCGAGCTCGGCGGCGATCTCGCCGGCCGCCTGCCGGTCCCTCAGGTCGAGCAGTTCCGGGGCGTCGGGTTCGAACGTGGATTGTGCAGGGTCCTGTTCGAAAGATTCCCGCAGAAACAGGCGTTGCTGATCTGGATCGAGCAGGCCGGCCTCGAGGTAGCGGAAGGCCAATTCGTCCAAAGAGATGCCGGGTTCGGTGATCTCGGCCTCCTGTTCCTGCCACTGCTGCAGGATCGCTTGGTACAGGCCCTCTTTGCCACCGAAATAGTAGGAGATCAGCTGCTTGTTCACGCCCGCCCGGCGGGCGATCTCGCTGACCCGCGCGCCCGCCCGCCCCTTGGAGGCGAATTCTGCCCGGGCGGCGTCCAGCAGCAGGGCCCGGGACCGATCGGCGTCATGCCGGCGCGCCTCGGGCAGCGGTGCCCTCCTGGATGTGTCGGCCATGATGGCAACTCTACCCACGAGAATTGGTCTCATCTATCTGGTTGACAATATCAGCCAGCTGGGTGAAACTGGTCCGATGGAACCCCCTCTGCTCGAAGCTGTGGCCCTGACGAAACGCTACGGAGAGGTCGACGCGCTGACCGGTGTGGACCTGATCGTCCCGGCCGGGCAGGTGCTGGCCGTGCTCGGGCCCAACGGGGCCGGCAAGACCACCCTGATCCGGAGCATCGCGACGTTGACCAGGCCGACGTCGGGCCTGCTCAACGTCGCGGGTATCGATGTCGTTGCCGAACCGTCGCGGGTGCGACGGGTGATCGGTCTGGCCGGTCAGTATGCCGCGGTGGAACCGGCGATGACCGGTCGGGAGAACCTCCGCATGGTGGCACGACTGTCCGGTCACGGCCGCCGGGACGCACGATCGGCCGCCGATGCGGTGCTGGAGCAACTGGATCTCGCCGAGGTGGGAGATCGTCTGGTGCGCAACTATTCCGGTGGCATGCGCCGCCGATTGGACCTGGGATCGAGTCTGGTCGGAGCGCCCAAGGTGCTGCTGCTCGACGAGCCGACCACCGGACTGGACCCCCGTAGCCGCAACGAGTTGTGGTCGGCGATCCGCGAACTCGTCGGCCGGGGCACCGATGTCATCCTGACGACCCAGTATCTGGAGGAGGCCGACAGGTTGGCCGACCGGATCGCCATCATCGACGGCGGGCGGGTCGTCGCCCAGGGCAGCCCGGCGGAATTGAAGGGCCTGGCCGGCGAGGACGTCGTGGAGGTTCGGGTCCGCGACGACGCCGATGCGCACCGTGCAGCCGGCGTATTGGGGTCGCATGCCATCCTCGAACCTAACGGTACCGGCATTTCGCTGCCCGCCACCGATGGCGTGCAGGACTTGATCAGGGTGATCGGCGTTCTGCAGGACGCCGGTATCGCCTTGGCCGACATCGGTGTGCGCAGGCCCACTCTGGATGATGTATTCCTCGCGCTGACTGGTCGTCCGGCCGCTACCGACGTCGGCGTCGAGGCCGCAGCATGAGCACGCTGGCCCCCAGCACGACCGCCACGGCAGTCACCACGACCTTGGAAATGGTGCATCGCACCGGCCGGCAGTTGGCACGCACCCCACAGGTGCCAGGCATCGCCGTCGCGCAGAGCGTCATCTTCCTCTTGATGTTCCGATACGTCTTCGGTGGAGCCATCGGTGTGGACGGCGTTCCGTACGTGAATTTCCTGGTGCCCGGCTTCGTGGTGGGCGGGATGCTCTTCACCGCCGGCGGCACTGCTGTTGCCGTCGCGACGGACGCGGCCACGGGATTCAACGATCGACTCCGGTCCATGCCCATCTCGGGGACGGCAGTGCTGCTGGGCCGGGCCGTGGCCGACATGGCGCTGTTGCTCGGCGTCGCGGTGGTCACTGCGGCGTTGGGGTTCGCCATCGGGTTTCGCCCCTCGGGATCCGCTGGGGGAGTTGCGCTGTCGATCCTGTTGCTCGTCCTCTACGCGTGGGCGATCGCGTCGGTCTTCCTGTGGTTGGGCCTGGTCGGCGGCAGCGCACAGGCGGTGCAGGGCCTTGGCATTCTCGGGGTCCCGTTCTCGTTCCTGTCCAGCGCGTTCGTGCCGGTGCAGTCGATGCCCGCCGTCCTGCAGGTGATCGCCGAGTATCAGCCACTGACCCTCATGGTCGATGCGGTTCGCGGGTTGGTCCTCGGCGAGCCGGTCACCGCGACAACGGCGCACAGCCTGACCTTCTCGGTCGTCGGATCGGTGCTGTGGTCCATCGGGCTGCTGGCAGTGTTCTTTCCGCTGGCGGTGCGTCGTTACCGACGGGGTTGACGGGCCGGATCTACTCCAGGTGGCCTTTGTGGTGGAAGCCGAGAAGTTCATCTGGTGGGGCCCTCACGATCTGATCGAGGCCTGTGCTCGGGCCGGGCTGCCCCCCGGACATCCCGGCCAAGTGTTGCTGGCTGTACCCAACTCCACCGGTAGCGCGGTCACCGCGTCGTCGAGGTCGGTCAGGATGGTCGATCCCCGGGCCGCGGTCGCGGCACTGGCCATGTGCAGCAACGGTTCTCCGGGTATCAGCAACTCGCTGTCGGTGTGGCGCAGGATCGCCGCAGCCTTCCTGACCGGTGGGACAGGCGAGTCGCTGGTGGAGGAACTACCCGTTGCGGGGCATACCGCGGTCGGGCTCGATGGGATCACCATCTGGGCCGCCGGCGCCACCGTGGCCGCCGCTCGCCGGTCCATATCGCGGCTGCCACCACAGCCGGCGGCAGCCTACGTCGATACCGTGCTGCGTCCGTATCAACGGGCGGGCGTGTTCTGGATGGAGCATGCCGCCGCGTACGGCCTCGGCGGGATCCTCGCCGACGAAATGGGTCTGGGAAAGACGGTGCAGGCGATCGCCCTGCTTGCGGGCCGCTCCCACGGGCTGCACCTCGTGATCTGCCCGACGTCGGTCCTGTCGAACTGGTCCCGGGAACTAGCCCGGTTCGCCCCGCAGGTCCCGGTGATCCGCCATACCGGGTCCGATCGTAGGGCGGCATTCGACGACCTCCCGAGTGGGTCCGTGGTGCTGAGCACCTACGGCTTGCTCCGCACCGACGGTGCGCTCGCGCGCACCGAATGGGACGTGGTGGTGCTCGACGAAGCGCAGCAGATCAAGAACCCGACCTCTCGTGCTGCGCGTGCCGCCTACGCGCTCGAGACCCGTTTGCCTCTGGCGATGACCGGGACGCCCGTGGAGAACAGACTCGAGGAACTGTGGTCGATCATGGCCTTCACCAACCCTGGCCTGCTCGGCAATCGGATGCGATTCCGACAGCGGTTCATCGTCCCGATCCAGGACCGGGAGGCCGGTGCGGCGGCCCAACGTCTGCATGAGATCGTCATCCCGCACATCCTGCGGCGCCGGAAAACCGACGTGGCGAAAGAGCTGCCCGCCAAGATCGAATCGACAGTCATCTGCGTGATGTCCGACGAGCAGGAGATGCTCTACCGCGACGCACTGACCAAGGCGTTCGAGGCCGGCCTCGGCGTCGGATTCGAGCGGAGCGGTCGGGTGCTCGCTCTCCTGACCCGGCTGAAACAGATCTGCAATCATCCCGAACTGGTGCGGCCGACCGGCGGATCGCTGGTCGGCCGGTCCGGGAAGCTGGACCGGGCCACCGAGATGCTGACCGAGATCATCGACAACGACGAGCGGGCACTGGTTTTCACCCAGTACCGCGCTACCGGTGAACTACTGAGCCGGCATCTGTGCCGTCTGGTCACCCGGACTGCAGTGCCCTTCCTGCACGGCGGTCTGAGCATGAAGGTCCGCGATCAGATGGTCGCCCGGTTCTCCGACGACGCGAACGGGCCGCCGATCCTGATCCTGAGTCTGCGTGCAGCCGGCTTCGGCCTCAATCTGACCAGGGCAACGCACGTCCTGCACTACGACCGTTGGTGGAATCCCGCAGTCGAACAGCAGGCCAGCGACCGGGCCCACCGGATCGGCCAAACGCGCACCGTCAACGTGTACGCGCTGCTGACGGAACGCACTCTGGAAGGGGCCATCGCCGAGATGCACGACAGCAAGAAGGATCTCGCCGAGACTGTCGCGACCGGGCGGGCATTTCCGCGTGATAGCGACCTCGCCGCCCTGTCCGATCAGCAGCTCCGCGCCCTCCTGGAGACCAGGCCAGGGACCCAGCCATGACCCAGGAGTTCGGCCACACCGCCTGGGGCGCAGACTGGCGGCGGCTCGCCGAGCCGACCTACCTGAGCGCCCCGGATCCACGGCTGCCGAAAGCTCGGTCGCTGACCCGCCGGGACGGAGTCGAGAACCTGATCGCCGAGCCCGGACATATATCGGCTACCGTCGCCGGGACCGGGGAACATCAGATATTGATCGAGCTTCCGGTCTGGACCGTCGCCCAGCAGCGGAAGGCCACCAGATTGGTGACTTCTTCGGCAACCAACGACGATCTGGGCGACCCGATTCATACCGCCCTGGGCAAAGCCGGACTGCCGCCGTTGCCGGCCCTGTCCCAGATGACCGCAACGTGCAGCTGCTTGCAGCGCACCAGATTGTGCGTGCACCTGCTGGCCACCTGCTACGAAATGGCCAGGAGATGCGACGAGCGCCCTCGGATGGCGCTGATGCTGCGGGGTCTGGCCGAGATCGTTGCCCCTACGAACGTCTCGCGTATCCCGATCAGCATGATCGACCCCAGGACCTTCTATCCGGGCGGGACCTGCTGTCGGTGACCTCCGGCCCACTCCTGGCGGCAAGGCCAGAGTCACTCTGTCCAAGTGGCTGTGGACGGCAGGATAGGCCTCGTCATTCGACGCCTCCGACCTCATTGCTCGCCTACCTGCCGGGGAGCTGCCCGGTCGAGGTTGGGCCTGCCGCGCTACGGCTCTCGGTCCGACAGGGTAATGCGGGCTTGAGCGAGCCAGGCGAGGTCAGCCTGGGCGCGGTTGATGGCGAAACGGGCGGTGAGGCCGCGGCCGGGGTGGTCCCCGTACCCTGCGAGTAGAGCACGACAGAATGCGAGTGTGTGCCGCACTTCTTGCTCCCAGTGGTCCAGTTGCGAGAGCAGGTGTTTCGACGCGGTGTGACCGGCGAAGTGCAGCTGGATTTGCAGCGGTTGCCGGGCGCGCTCGGCAACCAGGTCGAACCCATCAAGCCAGCCGCGGAATGCGTGAAGGCCTGCTTCGGTCGCGGTATAGATCCGCTTGTCCGGCACGCCGCGCTGGGCCACGTCCTCGCCCGTGGCATGTCCGCGTTCCACGAGTTTGGGTAGTTCGACGTAGATGTGCGAGCGCGTGATCGGCCAGAAGTAGGCGATCGCATTCGACGCGCGCAGGCCGAGGTCATAGCCCGATGCTGGGCCGTCGAGCAGGAGTCCGAGAACGAGATAACCACCGACAGCCATATGGGAACTATAGTCAACAATTACCTAGTCAGGAGTGGACTATGAATCGTCATGAGGCCGTCGAGCAGTACGCCCACGCGTGGGCGCGGCGCGATGCTGCCGGCATCCGTGCCAGCTTGGGGAGCTGCTGGGCCGACAACGGCACCTATACCGACCCGATCACCGACCCGGTGACCGGAGTCGACGGGATGGTCGACCTGATCCTCGACTTCGCCCAACGATTTCCCGGCGCCGCGCTCCAGCCGACGAGCGGTCTTGACCTGCACCAACACGTCGGACGGTTCACTTGGCTCATGACCGCGCCGTCGCCGATCGTGGCGGACGTCGTCAACTACGGCACCACGCTCTCTGGCGTCGATTTCGTCGAGTTCGCCACCGACGGCCGCATCACCGGGATCGTCGGCTTCTTCGGCTGAGTCCGTCCAAGCTTGGTTCCCTGCGGGCAGTGCATGACGTCACCGGCCGGGCCCTGGGAGACTGCGGTAAAGGCCCCACCCGATGTGGGGGGCTCGTTCCGTCTCTGTGGTCGTCTCGCAGCTGCCCGGTACTGCACCATCAGCCCCGGTACTGCACCATCAGCCCCGGTACTGCACCATCAGCCCCGGTACTGCACCATCAGCCCCGGTACTGCACCATCAGCACTGAGTGGATTGCGCCGCCCCTGAAACGGCGATCGATCCGGATCCCGACACATTCTCGGGGGTCGGGTACGAAAACCAGTTGCTGGCAATCAGTCTGCGGGCCACTCCGGCGCTAGAGGACGCGAAGGACCCGGCCGCGGTCATCGGCCCGGATCCGGTTGATCCGGGCGAGTGCCCGTTCTGAGTGCTCGTCCGCGGCGCGGTAGACGATCAGGCGGAGGTCGGGGTCGCCCAGCGGCGCGAGAACCTCGAAGGTCACACTCAACTCGCCGACCGCTGGGTGGTTCATCGCTTTGACCCCGCTGGCGCGGACGGCCACTTCGCGTGAGCGCCAGTGGGTGGCGAAGGCGTCGCTGTCGCGTTCCAACTCGGCCAGCAGCAGGGCCAGCTGCTGGTCGGCAGCGTGGGTGGCCCACGCTGCCCTGAGGTCGGCTACCGCCCCGCGGATGACGTCGGTGTCGGGGTAGAAGTCGCGGAAGCGGGGATCGAGGAAGCACATGCGCATGATGTTGCGTTCGCGGACCGGGTGCCGGTCGAAGTCCAGCAGTAGTCCGGCGATCGGTTCGTTCCAGGCCAGGATGTCCAGTCGATGGTTGAGCACCATGGCCGGTGTGGGGGCGAAATCGGCCACCATGCGGCGCAGGCCGTCCGGGACCCTCGGCGCACTGGAGCGTTCGGGGGCGCGGTGACCGGCCAGGGTGAACAGGTAGCCCGTCTGGTGTTCGTCGAGTCGTAGTGCGCCGGCCAGTGCCTGCGCGACCTGGGCGGAGGGACGGACGTCCCTGGCCTGTTCCAGTCGGATCAGGTAGTCGACGCTGACCCCGGCCAGGGCCGCCACTTCCTCCCGCCGCAGGCCGGGGGTGCGGGTGGGGCTCATCCGTGGTGGGAGTCCGACGTCTGCGGGATTGATTGCCTCGCGTCGGGTGCGCAGCAGCGCCGCCAGTTCGCGACGTGCGATCGGGTTCAGGGCGGCGTCCATCCTCCTGACGGTAGTGGCAGATGGGGGACCTGCGCAGTGGCGCAGCCTGGTACGGCTTGTCCCAGGATGATCCCGGCCTTCCTGGACCGCCCCGGTCCGGCGCAGCCTGCGTCAGGGCAGCAGTTCGCTGTTCATGACGTTCGGGAGCGAGAAGCGATGACAGGACTGGATTCCTACCGGCTGTTGGGCCGATCTGGGTTGCGGGTGTCGCCGATGTCGTTGGGCGCCATGACCTTCGGCGATGCGTGGGGGTGGGGCGCCGACGAGGCGACGGCCCGCCGGATCTTCGACACGTATCTGGAGGCGGGCGGGAACATGGTGGATACGGCCAATGCGTACACCGAGGGGCAGTCCGAGCAGTACCTGGGCCGGTTCCTGGCCGGCCGGCGGGAGTCGGTGGTGGTGGCCAGCAAGTACTCGGCCACCAGGAACCCGGCCGATCCGAACGCCGGTGGCGCCCATCGCAAGTCGTTGGTCGGGTCGATCGAGGCGAGCCTGCGGCGGTTGGGCACCGACTACCTGGATCTGCTGTACGTGCACGCCTGGGACGGGTACACCGCTGGTGAGGAGATCATCCGGGCGCTCGATGATCTGGTGCGGGCGGGAAAGGTGCTGTATCTGGGGATCTCGGATGCACCGGCCTGGGAGATCTCCCGGATGCAGACCATCGCCGACCTGCGTGGCTGGTCGCCGCTGGTCGCACTGCAGGTGGAGTACAACCTGATCGAGCGGACCGTCGAACGTGATCTGCTGCCGATGGCCCGGGAACTGGGGCTGGGTGTCATCCCGTGGGGTCCGTTGGGCGGCGGGGTGCTGACCGGGAAGTACTCCCGGTCGGATCTGGGAGGTCCGGGTGCCGACCGCCCCGGAGGGACCCGGAAGGACTACGCGGTGGCGAACCATCTGCTGACCGAACGTGGTCTGCGCATCGCGGAGGTGGTGGTCCAGGTGGCGGCCGAGGTCGGTGCCACTGCGGCGCAAGTCGCCCTGCGGTGGACCCTGGAGCATCCGGCGGTGGTCAGTCCGCTGATCGGCGCGAGGACATTGGAGCAGTTGCAGCAGAACATCTGTGCGCTGGATGTCGAGCTGGATGCCCATCAGCTCGACCGTCTGGACGCGGTGAGCGCCGTGGATCTAGGATTTCCGCACGAGTTCCTGTCCAGGCCGATGGTGCGCGGTGTCGTCGACGGAACGACCACCGTGCGGCCGCGCCCCGCGATGCGCTGGTGACCGCAGCGCCGAACCGTGTGGGCGGTCAGGGATAGTCATCCAGGAAGTGGTTGCCCCGGTTGGCCGCACGCTCCGCGACTTGTTCGACTTGTTCGACTCATGACCGGACCGGACCGGACCGGGCCAGCCCGGGCTCGCCGTTCCACCCGGCCGGGCATCATTCAACCCGCAAGAGAATGGACTGCATACCTGTGAATACGCAACGCATCACCAATGGCGACGAGCGAACGATTATCGAGAACATGCTCGATCGCAATCGCGGGGCGCTCATCAACACTGCCCGCGGCCTGTCCGAAGCCCATGCGCGGCAACGGCTCGTCAGGTCGCTGACAACTCCGATCTCCCTGATCAAGCATGCCGCCGCCGCGGAACGGATCTGGTTCCAACGGTTCTGGGCCGGACTGGAAGAATCCGGATGTGACGGCTACTCGAACCGGGACGAGGGCACCGTCACCGTCGCGGACGACGAAACATTGGCCGACGTGATCGCCGAGTACGAGCGTGCCAGCGAGCGATCGCGGGTGATCGCCGCCCGTTTCGACCTCGACGACACGAAGGACAATCCCCGCGAAGGAACCGTGAGCATGCGATGGACCCTGCTGTCGATGATCGAAGAATTCGCCCGGCACGCGGGTCACGGCGACATCCTGCGCGAAAAGATCGATCAGTCGTCACCTCCACGACCGAATCGGTAACACACGGCGGTGTCGAGCCCAGGACGGTCGTCAGGACTCGGTCACCGTCAGGGCATGGGCGAGCTGCGGGTAGCGGACGACCAGGCCGTCGGCGTCGACGTCGAGGTCGGATCGGAAGTCCCGTGTTTCGCTCTCGTAGCACACGACCCGGCGGTTGGACGCGGTGCGCGAGGAGTACCGCTGAGGTGAGGCGATGACCTGCAACGACGGCATGTCCACCCAGCCCATGGTGAGAAGCGTTTCCGGAACGTCGGTCTCGAGGTGGCCGAGCCTGCGGATCGGCATGGTGTTGGTCAGCGGGCACAGACCCAGATCGCAGTCCACCGCCTCTCGGAGAATGTCGGGGTCCTCGATGCCTGGTGGTGGCAACTCGCCCAGTCGTGCGTCAACCCGGCCCGACGACGATGCGTCGGAGGTCCAGCCGCGGTCGTTGCGGGTCAGGACGAGCTCACGTGTCCACCCCCGGCCGCGGCTGGTCACCTCGAGCCGTTCGGTGCGCCAGTTTGCGTCGCACTCCAGGCTCCAGCAGGTGACCCACAGCCGTGCGCGCGAGGTGCCCATCGCAGTCATTGCGCCAAGGCGGAAATCGATCACTGCGGCATCCAGACGTTTGGGATCGTCCTCGCCGATCCACTGCCGCACCTGGGTCACGTTCAGTGGCATGTCTGTCATGAACCCAGGATCCCATCCCTCATCTGCCGGCGGGACCCGCGGTGCTCGTGGGTTCGGGTTGCGTTCGAGCGCACTCGAAGTTCTAGCCTCGGCCCCATGAGCAGACAGACGCAGACCTGGATCATCACCGGCGCATCGAAGGGCTTCGGCCGCGCCCTGGCCGAGGCTGCGCTGGCAGCGGGCGACGATGTGGTGGCCGCCGTTCGGCGCCCGGAATCGGTCGCCGACCTGTTGCAAGCCCACCCAGACCACCTGGCGATCGAAATCTACGATGCCTCGGACTCCCTACTCGCCGCCCGTTTGGTCAGCCGCACCGTCGACCGCTTCGGGCGGTTGGACGTCGTGGTGAACAACGCCGGCCGGGCCATCATCGGCGCCGCCGAGGAGGTCAGCGAAGGCGACCTTCGCGCATTGATGGACCTGCACCTTTTCGGGCCGGTAGCTTTGGTGCGTGCGGCTCTGCCGGTGATGCGGGGGCAGGGCAGCGGGACGATCGTGCAGATGAGCAGTCAGGGCGGCCGGATCTCCTTCCCCGGTGCCGGTGCGTACTCTGCCGGGAAGTTTGCGCTGGAGGGCTGGTCGGAAGCCCTTGCGGGTGAGGTTGCACCGTTCGGAGTCCGGGTGATGATTGTCGAGCCGAGTCGGTTCCGCACCTCGTTCAATGCCCCAGAGGTGCTCGGGTTTGCCGATGCGTCCAGCGTCTACGCAGGTGTACTGGACGCGGTTCGTCACGACCTGGCCGGTATCGACGGTGAGCAGGAGGGTGACCCTCACCGTGCGGCCCGGATCATCACCTCACTCGTGCACGGAACCGAGGTCCCGCTGCGACTTCCGCTCGGCTCCGAAGCCGTCGAACGAATTTCCGCCAGCCACCGGCGCGGCTTGGAAGAGGTGGCCACATGGGCAGAGACCGCACGCTCCGCGGACTTTCCCGAGTTCGCCGGTTCGGTCACGACGCGGCCGATCTAGGCTTCGGTCATGGCCTCCGACGATCTGATGAACAAAGTCCTGTCCAACCTGGACGAGGTCGACGGGCCGATGTCGATCGAAGTCATCCACCGGCTGGCCGACACCAGCGGCGTCGAGGGCCCGATGGGCATCGCCGAGGTGGCCCAGTTGCTGGACGTCTCGCCGCACACGTTGCGCTACTACGAACGGATCGGCCTCCTCCAGGTCGACCGTGACGGCAACGGCCATCGACGTTACGGTGCTGAAGTGGTGCGCCGGTTGGTGTTTCTGACGCGGATGCGCCTGTCCGGCATGGCGATGCGGGATCTGCAGCACTATGTGGGCCTGGTCGACGCCGGGGAAGACACCGTGCCCGAGCGCCTCGACCTACTGCTGGAACACCGCGACACGGTGCGCCGACAAATTCGCGAACTCACCTTGTCCCTGGCTGCCACCGAGTACAAGATCGCCACCTACGGCGGACGCGCCGGAAGCTGATCAAGTCGATCGCAACAGTGAGAACGCTGGTCGCTCCAATCCAGGCACAGCCGCAGGAGCGACGGAGGCCGTTGCAGCTGCCAACGCGAGTAGGACGATGTTGCGGTTCCCGTCGGCGGCGGTCGGGGTCTGTTCGAGGCGTTGGATGACGAAGCCGTTGTCCCTGTGGACGAGGGTGATTCGGTAGCGGCCGTACAGCGTCCAGGACGCTGATCCGAAGGGGTCGACGCCGAAATGGGTGGCGCGGAATGCCGCGCTCACCAGCGTGCCGGTATGAGCGTGGTCGGCGACGTAGTTGGCGACCAGGTGCTGGGTGGCGGTGAAGCCGGCGAACAGTCTTTCCCACCCGTCGCGAAGGTGGTGGGCGGTGGCGTGTTCAGGCTTGCCGCCCCAGAGGCCGGTGAAGTCGGTGACGACGTCGTCGGCGAAGCATCGTTCGAACTGGTCCCAGTCGCGGGTGTCGATGCTGGTGAACATCCGGTCGCAGACTTCGACCGCTTGTGCCGTGGTGATGGTCTGGCTGGTCATGTCGTTCTCCTTGGGGACTTTGCGGCGATGATGTGTTCACTGAGCGCGAGGGCGGCGTTGATCACACAGCCCCTTGGCGGTGATCGGGGAGATCATGCGGGCCAGAGATCGGGGTGACTACGTGGCGGCCGCTGGCTGCATTGCGGAGACATCGCTGGATCAAGGGTCGCCGACCTCGCGCGCGCAGTGGCGCGACCGGTGGACCGCGATGCGCAGCGCCGTCCCGGACATGACAACGGTTACCCAGCAGTCGGTCTCGGAAGGGGAGTGCGTGGCCAGTCGCTACACGGTCACCGGCACTCCGGTCGCGCCGTTCCTTGGACATGCACCCAATGGCCTACCGATCGGCCTCACCAGCTTGGACATGGTGCGCGTGGTCGATGGGCTGCTCGTCGAGCACTGGATCCTGGCCGGTGCGGCCGAACAGCCATGAGCTGCGGGACGTAGCGGCCCGTGGACGGCCACACCTGGGTGAGGCTCATCGACTGGAATGGGATCCGCAATCCGGCCCATCGTGCAGGTTCTCATTCCGGTCGATGACGGTGGATGACAGATGATGACGGTCATGAAGGATGACGGTCATGACGGATGCCGGTCATGACGGATGCCGGTTGGTGGCCTCGTCGACGGGAGCCCTTGTGCTGACAGACTCCGGAAATGAAATCGAAGCCCGCGCCGCTGTTGCATCCGCTGTTGGCATCGCGGTGGAGTCCTACCCGCTTCGACGTGGCGGCCGAGGTTGGATCGCCTGAGATCGAGTCATTGCTGGAGGCGGCGCGGTGGGCGCCGTCGGCGGGCAATTCGCAGCCGTGGGCGTTCATCGTCGGCCGTCGGGGCGATGAGATACATCAGCGGCTCGCCTCACACCTGGCCAGGAGTTCCGCGGTCTGGGCGCCCTCGGCGAGCCTGCTGATCGCGAACCTGTGCCACCGCTACGTGCAGGACACAGACTGGGAGTACTCCGAGTTCTCGCTCTACGACCTCGGGCAGGCGGTGGCCCACATGACCTTGCAGGCACAGTCTCTCGGACTGTCCACCCGCCAGTTCCGGGCCTTCGACCGGGACGCGGTGAGCCGGGACTTCGCCCTACCGCCGCATTGGCAGGTGGCCACCATGTCCGCGCTCGGGTCCGAGGCCGGCGGTGCGCCGGCCGGGTCCACGCACCCACCGGCACACCGAACCAGGCGTACCGCCCAGCACCTGCTGTGGCCCGAGGCGGCCCGTGAAATACCCCGCTGAGTCGATCCGACCGTGACCACCCCCGAACCGGACGCCGTGATGGCGCAGGTGGGCCGCGGTATCGAGTTGAGTCAGCGGGGCGAGAAACGGATCGCCAGCGAAGTTTTCTCCGCATTGTGGGCCCAGGTCGGTCCGGATGGCGACCCTGTTCACCGGTGCGCGATCGCTCATTGGACTGCTGACCTGCAGGACGACGTCCACCGGGAGCTGATGTGGGACCTGCGAGCGCTGGAGGCAGCTGAGTCAATCAGTGACCACCGCGTGCTCCAAGCCGGCGTCGGCAGTTCGGTGCTCGTGCTGTTCCCATCGCTGCACCTGAACCTCCGCGAGGCCTATCGCAAGCTCGGTGATCATCATCTGGCCGCCGATCACGCGGCAAAGGGTCGGGCCGCATGTGCGGCGTTGGGCGATGACGGCTATGGCCGCATGATCGGTGCGGGCCTGGAGCGGCTGCAGCAGCGGCTGACCGACCAGTGCAGCTGAACCGCCCGGGACATTCGAAGATTGTCGGTCCTCCACCGCCCTTTCGGTCACGTGAAACCCGTCTGTTCTGCAATGCAATCGACGTCGCGACCCAGTCCCCGGCCCTTGCGCGTCAGGGCGACGAACCTCGATTCGAGGATGTGAATGCGGAGTCCGAATCCCGCCAGCACCAGAGCAAAGTCGCTGGCACTGTTCGGCTATCGCACCGCCACCGGGCGGTCCGCGTTGTCCAATGAGGAGTGCACTATGTCGAGAGTCGCTGTCATCACTGGAGCCACCCGAGGAATCGGAGCGGCCACCGCTGCCGCGTTGGGGCACCACGGATTCACCGTTGTTGTGACCGGGCGGTCACAGCTGGATGTGGACGCAGCAGCACACCAGCTGAACAACGAGGGCATTCAAGTCCGGGGGGTGGTGCTGGACGTGACCTCACCGGAGAACGCTGCCACAGCCGCCCAGCAGATCGGCGACGAGTTCCGTCACGTCGACGTCCTGGTCAACAACGCGGGAGCCCTGCCCGAGGGGACCTCCCCGGGAGCCGAAGTGGCTTACCCCGCCGTGGCGGCCAGCACGTTCGCCACGAACGTCCTAGGACCGTTCAACGTCGTCGAAGCGTTCCTGCCCCTGCTACGCAAGAGCGAGGCCGGGCGCATCGTCAACATCTCGACCCGTATGGGCTCCCTTGCCGAGCAGGCCGATCCATCGTCGGCCTACTACTCGATGATCGTGCCGGCGTACCAGGCGTCCAAGGCCGCGCTGAACAGCTTCACCATCAGCCTGTCCAAGGCGCTGGCCGACACCCCGATCCTGGTCACCTCGGTCTGTCCCGGTTTCGTCCAGACCGACCTGACTCCGGTCAACCGCGACCACGCGCCGACCACCCCGGAAGAGGCCGCGCAGGTGGTGCTCACCGCGGCAACGCTGCCCGCTGGCGCTCCATCCGGCACATTCGTCGACGCTGACGGCCCCATCCGCTGGTAACCACCGGCTCGGTATCAGGTCTGACCGCCGACGCCATCGCCTGCGGTCAGACCTGATCCCTCGAGCTGAAAAGAAACATCCTGCAGAGCTTCTATGTCATCACCCTCCCCGCAGGTCCGATTTGGGCCATCCACCTGTTCAACACGATCGTATCGGCGCTCATGCTGCACTGGTGTGGTTCCGCTGCCGCCGTCGGTCCATCCTTCATTGAACTTGCCGTGGCCTATGGGAATGAACCAACGGGGCGTTGAGGAGCAGGGCTTGGCAAGCGACCCATGCCGACGTAACAAACCGATCGTTGCAGGGGAGATTGCCACGGCCATTATTTCGCCAAACAAATTCGTTGAGCGAGCCGAATTCAAATAATGGCTCCTCTCAGTCTACGGTGGCATCAACGGGGGGCGTCCTCTTGTACGTGCCCCTCTGGGAGACAACGGGTAGGTACATGTTCGACGGGACCATGTTGATCTGGGATTACCCGCAGGAGACGCAGAATGGTGATCAGTTCGACCTGGTGGAGGGCATGGAACTCGACGGCCAGGAAATCCGGCGGCACCGGACCTACTGGGCGTTGCGGGGCACCGAACGCATCATCGTCAACGCCAACGCCGAGGCCACCGAGTGTGCGGCTTGCAATGCAGTGAAGGGTTTGGTCGGTCCAATCGGTTCGCAGGCCCAGCGCGCCCCGCCCTCGTCGGAATTCTGATCAAGCCGCTTGCGCCTCGGGGGGTACCGGCAGTTAGCGTTCGAGATCGATGAACGTCAGAAAGGCACGGGCTGCAGGGCTGAGTTGGTCGGCGGTCGGTGCCGCCAGGAGCAGGTGGCGGGGCACCCGGGGGCGGAGCGGCACGGTGACCAGCCCGATCGGAGCGGGGTCCACTGCGAAGCTGGGCACGACGCTGACGCCGAGGTCGTCGCGGACCATGGCCAGCAGCGTGGCCATCTCGCGAATGTGGTGGGCGGGGGTGAACGGCAGCCGCGCAGCACTGTAGAGGCCGCGGATGAGGGGTTCGCAACCGCCGCTGGATAGCAGGAACGGGTCGTCGGCGAGGTCGGCCAGCTCGACCTCGGTCTGTTCGGCCAAGGGGTGGCCGGTGGGGAACACGGCCAGCATCTCGTCCTGGGCCAGCGGCGTGGTGCTGAGATCATCGCGCGGCCCGGTGACGACGCCGAGATCGACTACCCGGGCGGCGATCCACTCGCCGACCTCCGTGTCACTGCCCTCGAGCAGGACGATCTGCACTGCCGGGAATCGACGGCCGAATGCCCGGATCAGCGGCGAGAGCAGCTGGCAGGCAGTAGGAAACGCGCCCAGCCGCAGCCGCCCCCGCTGGAGTCCGGTGACCTCGGCCGCCTCGTCTGCGAGCCGATCAACCGCGCGCAACGCCGTTTCGGCGTGCGGGAGCAGCGTCCGGCCGACGTCGGTGAGCGTGCTGCCGGTGCGGTCGCGTACCACCAGCTGGACGCCGAGTTCGGTCTCCAGCGAGGTCAAGGCATGACTGACGGCGGACTGGGTGATCTTCAGACGCACGGCGGCGTCGGTGATTCGGCCGGTCTGGGCCACGGCGGCGAAGGTCCGCAACTGGGCCAGATTCATGAACGGCGCTCATGTTGTAGGTGACCAGCTCTTGTTGGACTCATGCGCTCAGTGTCGACTACGACTGAGCAAGGAAGCAACCGGCCGAGTGGGAGGGGGAGTGGTGATGGCTCTGGTCGACGGCGTAGCTCTGCTGCTTTTGGCAGCGTTGTGGGGCGCATCGTTCCTGTTCGTCCGGGTGGCGGTGCCGGTGCTCGGACCGGTTGCGCTGATCGAGGTGCGAGTCGCCCTCGCCGGTTTGGCGCTGCTCGCGGTAGCTCTGCTCGTCCGGCGGCTACCGGATGTGCGCCGTGACTGGCGGGGATTCCTTGTGCTGGGCGGCCTGTCCGCGGCGGCGCCGTTCACCCTGATCGCTGCGGCCGAGCTGCGCCTGAGTTCGTCGCTGGCGGCGATCCTGAATGCCACCACTCCGTTGTTCACGTTGCTGATCTCGGCCGTCCGGCTGCGAGAGCGCCTGTCGGTACGGCGGCTGGCCGGCGTGGTGCTCGGCCTGGCCGGAGTGGTCGTACTGGTCGGGTTGGGTCCCCTGCGGCTCGACGGTGCGCTGATGCTGGCCGCCGGGGCGAGTTTGCTGGCTGCACTGTTCTACGCCCTTGGCGGTGTTTACGCGGCGACCCGCTTCGCGCAGACCCCGGCGTTGGTGACCGCGACCGGCCAACAGTTGGGGGCGGCGGTTCTGCTGGTGGTCCCCATGCTGGCGCTGCCCCCGGCGCGTAGCCCAGATTCCGGCGTGGTCCTGGCGGTGCTGGCCCTTGCTCTAGCCTGCACCGCAGTGGGTTTCGGCTTGTTCTACCGGCTGATTCGCCGCGTCGGTCCCGCCGGCGCGCTGTCGGTGACCTTCCTGGTGCCGCTGTTCGGGTTGTTGTGGGGGGCGGTCTTCCTGCACGAGCCTCTCACCTGGGCCACGCCCGCCGGGCTCGTACTCGTCCTGGCCGCAGTACTGCTCGTCACCAACATCCGGCTCACTGGCCGCACTCGATCGCCCTCACCTTCGTCTCTGACGAGGGAATCGATGCCCGACGACATCGAGGCTGCCCCGGACCATCGTGCATAGCCGTTCCACCCCGGAATGGTCGGGGCACCAGTAGCGCGGTGAACCGATCCCGTCACCTGTGCTGTACCCCCGAACTGGCGCCGGCGTGGTTCGACGAGCCGAGCGGCGGCAGACGTACCCATCGCTCACATTCCACGGATGCGGGCTCGATCAGGTCCACGGCTATCACGGTAGCAATCGGTCGACGGTTGCTACGGCCGGGCCACCACAACACCTCCACTTTCAATGAAAGGTGTCCTCGATCCATTGCCACCTTTATCAGGTATTGCTGCGGACGGACCAACGGTATCTCTCTACCTCGCCTGCTGAATGCCCCGCCACCCGTCGACATCGCACTGCCCGTCTGCATTGTTCCCCGCCGCTACCACCGTGCCGTCGAGGCGAAGGCCGAGGGTATGGGCCGAGCCCGCCGCGACGGCGACGATGTCACGCCAGCCACGAACGTCGCACTGGCCGTGAATGTTGTCCCCGATCGCGAGGACTCCTCCGTTCGCGAGAAGGCCGACGGTGTGGTGACTTCCCGCGGCAACCATGACGATTCTCCGCCACTCGGCGACCTGACACCCAGCCGAACCGTGGCGTCCTGCCGCCACGACCGAGCCATCGAATCGAAGTCCCACCGTGTGAAGATGCCCCGCAGTGATGCCGACAAGATCGCTCCACTCGTCGACGTCACATTGTCCCGCGCGGTTGTTTCCAACGGCCATCGCGGTTCCGTTCTTCAGAACCCCGACCGAATGCCAGTCACCGCAGGCGAGCGCCACGATGTTCTGCCAACTACCGACGTCGCACTGGCGCTCGACGTTGCGGCCGGCAGCCAGCACCGTGCCGTTCACCCGTGCGCCGAGCGTGCGGCGCCAGCCAGCGGCAATGGTCTTGACATCCAGCCACCCGCCCACCTCACATTGACCGTCACCGTTCCACCCCGCGGCTACCACGGTTCCGTCCGTTCTCAGCCCGACGGTGTGCGAACGGCCAGTGTTTCGCGCAGCGTGCACGTTGCCCGCTGCGACGGCGACCACGTCGCGCCACAGGTGGGTGTTGCTCTCACCTGCAGCGCCGTTGCCCACTACGAAAGCGCCGCCGGTCGATCGGCGACCGACCGAATGCCGTCTGCCGGCCGCAAGTGGAGGCACATTGATCACGGGAGCAACCATGGCAGGGCGTGATCCGATCACCTATTCCAGTCGCATCGCCGCCGGTGCGGCCACGCCACCCACACCGACGACCAGCTGCGGGTCATCGATGAGGTCAGTACGCGGCCACGACGGCCCTTGTCGGTCATTACCTGGGCGCCGCGCCGCACCGTCCGATCCGGTCACCGTGACGGTGCAGGTCGACGGGGTCCAGGGACCGACGACGCGGTTGATCACCGATGAAGGGCAGAGCATGCAGACCTCTCCGGCTTCGACCGGGTCCGGGACGGTCACCTGGATGACCATGCCGCGGACCTCGGAGTACATCAGACCCGTAGTGCGGCATCGGCTTTCCGACAGAACCGCCGGCAGTGGCACGTCCATCGGCACCGTTCCCGCCCTCGGCCCGCGGCACCTTCGGTGAGTTTGACGTGTCGGTGACGGGTTGTCGGAATGGCATTGTCTGGTTGGGGCCGTCGGGACACCGCAACCACTGGTGGAACGGTGACACCCCGTTGTCGCGAGGAGGGGGCAGGCTGTCGACATGATCAACCTCGATCGTCGCGAAATCGCCCTTGCCACCAGTGGCCTTGCCAGCCTCGGCGATACTGCCCGCACAGGTGCGGGGCTGGAGCCTCTCCTGAGCGCCGGATATCCGGAGCCCGACGACCACGAGGCCTGGCAACTCCTGCGCGCGGGGGGTGCCCTGTCCAACGCGAGGCTGGATGACCCCCGGTTGTCCACCAGGGTCATCGCCGGTGTGCCATGCCGGGTGATCGATCCGCCGGTCGGCCAGCTTGCGACGGGTGGCTACCTGCACATCCATGGCGGCGGATGGTCTTTCGGCTCTCACGAATCGCAGGACGAACGACTGCTCGCACTCTCGGATGCCACCGGCCTGCAAGTGGTGAGCGTGGGGTATCGATTGGTTCCCGAATATGATCTCCGGGCTGCCATGTCCGACTGCGAAGTGGTCGCACGGGAAGTGACCGCGCAGAGCGGTTTCTGGGCGATCGGTGGGGAATCGGCGGGTGCTCACTTGTCGGTGACGACCCTGATCCGCTTGCGGGACACCGCTCGGATACCCTTCCGGGCCGCGGTTCTCACCTTCGGCTGCTTCGACCTGGCCGGTACGCCGAGCCGTCGGCGGGGTCCCGGCACCTTCGGCACGTTGAATCGTGCACTGCTCCCGGACGCCGATGACGCCCTGTTGCGTGCCCCCGAAATCTCGCCGCTCTACGCCGACTTGGCTCAGCTGCCCCCGGCGCGGTTCCTCTGCGGCACACGCGACGGACTACTGGACGACACCTTGATGATGGAGGCCAGATGGCGCAGGGAGGCCGCCACCGAACTCGATCTCGTCGCCGGCGCCGTTCATGCGTTCACCCTGATCGCCGGCCCCACGACGGCGGCTGCCCGCGGGGGGGGGGGGAGCACGCTTTCCTGCGCCGGCATCTCGCTCTGGCTGCGGGGGGTCGGATGGAGCCATGACCAGGCTGAGCCGGTTGTACGCGGTTGCTGAATCTTTGCGTGCGGCCGCACCGGTGCTGGTCGCCGTGGCCGAATTGGCCAGGCAGCAGGAGGTTTCGTCTCGTACCATCCAACGAGACCTCCAGGCGTTGATGGCGGCCGGCCTTCCCATCCGATGGGAGGAGGGCCGCGGCGGGGGGTGGACCGTCGATGCGGCTATGACGCTCCCGCCGATCAACCTCACCGCACCGGAGGCGGTGGCGCTGATGCTCGCGGCGGCGGCGGCGGCCGGCGGCGGGGCCCCGATGGGCGGCGCTGCCCAATCCGCCTGGGGCAAGATCGCCGGGGTGCTGGACCGGGCAGGCTCGACCGGCGTGGATCGGTGGAGAACACGCGTTGCGGTGCTTCCCGCGAGTTCCACGCGCAACGCAGCCGTCATCGAGCGCGCGACCGCCGCCCAACTGCTCGTTCGGCTCACCTACTCGGATGCAGAGCAGGCGGTCACCACTCGCGAGGTCGAACCGATCGGTCTGCTCGCTGCTGGCGGGCAGTGGTACCTCATCGGGTGGTGCCGGCTGCGCGGGGGCGTCCGCGGCTTCCGTCTCGATCGGATCACCGCGGTCGAGGCAACCACGGAGCGGGTCGTCAGCAGAGATCTTGCGGACGTCCTGCGCAAGGATGCCATCGCAGCCCGCTCGGTCATGCCGGCCTCTCTGGGCTGACCGGTCATCTGCTGTCCGTTTCGTCCCCTGGGCGTTCCCGCAGGAACGGCCGACCCCACCAGCGTCACCATCGGGCGCTACCGGTGGCCGTCGTCAGCACGGCTACCTCGGCACGAGCATGGATGACGTCGCCGCGCTGGCGGGGGTGTGTCCAGGCAGACCGTCTACAAGCACTTCGGTGACAAGCGACGAATGTTCGTCGAGTTGCTCACCGGCGACATGGGCAATGCCGAGACGACGGTCGCCGCCCTCGGTGAGGCCGTCCCCGCCAGCCTGGACCTCGAGACCGATCTCCGCGCCTTCGCGCGTGCCTATCTCGCAGCGGTGATGCAGCCGCACCTGATCCGTCCTCGACGGGTCGTCATCGGTGAGGCCGAGCGCTTCCCCGAGCTCGCGGCCGCCTGGGACAGCAACGGCCCGGCGCAGGCGTATTAAACGTTCGTCCGATGGTTCGAGGCACTGGACCGGCGCGGCCTCCTGCGCGTCAGCGACTCGGCCCTCGCTGCACAGAACATCAACTGGCTGATCCTGTCGATCCCACTCAACGAAGCCATGGCCCGCCCGGTAGACGACTCGGCCGCTGCCGAGGAAGAGCTTCGCCGCTACGCCGACGAAGCAGTGCGCGTCTTCCTCGCCGCCTACGGCGCACCCATGCTCACGCCCTGACCGAGGGTCATCGGTAGCGCCGCCGGTGCGGCTTTGCCCGATCAGCGTGACCTGTCGACCGTTGACTGGAGCAGCCGGCGACCAGCACGTGCGGGGGCTTGTCTTCAGCAAGGGGAGACCGGCGCTTGTGTGTGCGGGGCTGTCCGGGCTGGGTGCCCACACATGAACTGATCGAGTCAACTCGTCAGGGCGATCACGGCGCGTCGGGCGGCCGAACGCACTCGGGCATTTGAATCCTGTTGCGCTGCAACCACACTATTGAGTCCGTCATCGATTTTGTGCCTGGCCACCACCTTCGCCGCCATCTCGCGAACCCGCCAGGCCTCGTCGTCGAGAGCTGTGACGATTGCGGCTGTCGCGTCGGCGTGCCACTCCCACAAGAGCCCGCGGGCGCCCCACACGCGGAGCCAGTAGTCCGGCCACGGCGCCACGTTCGTGAGCACCCCCGTGGCTGCAGGACCAGCGAGAGCCATGATCAGTTGTGGATCGACCTCCTCGCCCGCCAACAGTGCGATGCATCCGGCGATCATGCGAGGCCGCCCGCGACAGACGGCCTCCTGCCGGATGCTGCGCCGCGGGCCGGGCCAGACGTGCGGCGGCGTCATCGATGGCAGTCCAATCCTTGCAACGCTCGGGCTCTGGCCGGTGACTCTTGACCGGCCATCCTGGTGCGTAGATTACCGATATCCACCACGAGATCGAATGCGATCGAGTCACGTCGGCGTGCCGTGATGGTGTCGTCCCCGACGTCGACGCACATCTCGAGCTGGTGGCCTCGTCTGCAAGTGGGTTCGTTCCGCTCCGGCCACCGAGAATTGCCCTCCTGTCGGCATTCAGACGGCGAGGTCGAACGATGCCCTGAGCGAGGCGATGACCTCTTCGTTGCGGCGATAGTACGACCACTGGCCGATGCGGGTGCATGTCACCAGACCCGCCCGTTGGAGCACCGCCATGAATTGGGACGCCGTCGATTGCGAAACGTCGGCCCTCGCCTGGATGTGCTTGAGGCAGACGCCGACCGACGCGGCGGGCTGATCCTGGGGCGGGAACGACTCGGGATCCTTCAGCCAGCTCAGGATGGCCAGCCGGGTCGGATGCGCGAGCGCTTTGAACACGCCCACCAGTTCTGCCTCGGTCAGTGCTGTCGTCACTGGGCGACTATATCGCAGTATCGCAATTTACCGATCCGTGGTAAACCTAGATCGGTAAATTACGATCTAACGATGGAGGAGCCATGGAGCAGAAGACCGCGCTGGTCGTGGGTGCGCACGGAGTCATCGGAGGCAACCTGACGGCACACCTCGACTCGTCGGGCGAATGGAACATCATCGGGCTGTCCCGCCGCGGAGGCCCCACTTCCGGGCGCATCCGCCACGTCGCAGTCGACCTGCTCGACCGCAGGCAGACGGTCGCCGATCTCGCGGACCTCCCGGATCTCGAAGCGGTGACCCACATCTTCTACGCCGCCTACCAGGATCGACCGTCCTCGGCGGAACTTGTCGGGCCGAACCTGGCGATGCTGACGAACGTACTGGACGCAGTCGAACCCATCGCAAAAGGTCTGCAGCACATCAGTTTGATGCAGGGCTACAAGGTCTACGGCGCTCATCTCGGCCCGTTCGCCACTCCCGCGCGAGAGGACGATCCGCCGCACATGCCACCGGAGTTCAACGTCGACCAGCAGTCACTCCTGGAGCGCCGACAGCGGGGGTCGAACTGGACGTGGTCGGCGTTGCGGCCATCAGTGGTCGCCGGGATCGGACTGGGCAATCCGATGAATCTGGCCATGGTGATCGCCGTCTACGCCAGCATCAGCAAGGAACTCGGTATACCGCTGCGTTTTCCGGGTCGGCCCGGCGCCTACGACGCCCTGATCGAGATGACCGACGCGGACCTTCTGGCCAAGGCCACGATCTGGGCCGCGACCAACCCGGCCTCTGCCAACCAGGCCTACAACATCACCAACGGCGACATGTTCCGGTGGAGCAGCATGTGGCCGAAGATCGCCGCGTTCTTCGACCTGGCCGTTGCGCCGCCGCTTCGCCTCTCGCTCACCGACGTGATGGCGGACAAGGACAACCTGTGGCAAGAGATGGCGAAATCCCACAACCTGTTGCCGACGCCATACTCCGACGTCTCGTCCTGGCCCTTCGGGAACTTCGTCTTCGGATGGGACTACGACGTCATCTCCGACAGCTCCAAGGCCCGTCGGGCCGGATTTCACGAGTATGTCCAGACCGAGGAGATGTTCCTGGAGATCTTCCGAGACCTCCGCGATCGCCGGCTCATTCCCTAGTCTCCCCGGTCGTCACGGACTATCCAGGTGGAAGCTGGGGGAGCGCGGTGGAGGCCGAGACCCTCGTATTCCCCGGACCACTGCAACAGAAGTCGTGGTAGTACAACGATCAGTGTTATGCATGCAACGACCGTTGTAGTAGGTTCGGGTGATGAACACTTCCCGAGGCGGCGACAAACGCCGAGATCTGCTCGACGGCGCACTCACGGTGTTCGCCGCCGACGGCTACACCAGGGCCAGCGTCGACAGGATCGCCCGCGCTGCAGGGGTTTCCACCCGGACGATCTACAACCAGTTCGGGGACAAGGCGGCGCTGTTCCAGGCGGTCATCGTCGACAGTGCCCGCCGGGTTGCCGCCGCCCAGATCATCACGGTGCAGCGCTATCTCACCAAGATCGTCGACCTCGAGGCCGACCTGATCGAGTTCGGGCGGATCTGGGCCACCCCGGTCCAGGCCGATTTCGCGCCGCACTTCGCGTTGGTGCGCCAGGTCAACGCAGAAGCCAGGCACGTACCGGAAGCGGCTCTGCGGGCGTGGCAGGAGCAAGGCCCGCTCCGGGTCCGAAGGGAGATCGCCACGCACCTGGCTCGTGTCGCCGACCAGGGTTTGCTCACCATCGACGACGCTGACCTGGCGGCCGCCCATTTCGTCCTGCTGGTCGCGGGGGAGAGCACCAATCGCAGCAATTTGCAGGCAGCGCCACTGGAACTGGAAGAAATCTACCGGCTCTCCGACGCCGGTGTCCGGGTGTTCCTGCACGGCTACGGGAAGAAGGATTCGTCATGATCCAACAAGGAACTTCCGTCGGCAGGCTCGAACTGGGTCCGGTCGGCATCGCGCTCGACGTGCTCCCGGGCGACGAGCACCTGGCCCAGGCCGCCGAGTTGGAGCACCTGGGCTACCGGGCCATCTGGTTGCCCGGCGGTCAGATCGACGACCTTTCGCAGATCAGCAAGATCATCTACGCCACCACCACCGTTCAGGTCGGCGCAGCCATCCTCTCGGTGGACCGCTACCGTCCAGAAACCGTGGCCGCCTTCTACGGGGAGATGCAGGGCGCAGCACCGGATCGTCTCGTCGTCGGGCTGGGCGGCCCGCAGCAACCGAAACCCCTGCAGGTGATGGCCGAATACCTCACCAGCCTGGACACCAGCGATCCGCCGGTACCTGCAGCCCGACGGATGTTGGCCGCGCTGGGCCCCCGCAAGCTCGGACTCGCCCGGGATCGCTGCGCCGGGGCCATTCCGCTGCTGGTCACGCCGGAGTACACCGCGTCTGCCCGGCAGATCCTTGGCTGGGAAGGCGATCTGGTCATCGACCAGATGGTCGTCCTTGACACCACTGCGTCGCGAGCCCGCGAGACTGCCCGCGGCCCTTTACGTTTCCTGTCAACGGTGAGCGGCTACCCGGCAAACTTCGCCCGGATGGGTCTGAGCGCGGACGATATCTCGGGCCTGAGCGACCGGCTCGTGGACGCACTCATTGCCTGGGGTGACATGGGCTCGATCGTGGACCGCATCACCTCGCATCTCCAAGCCGGCGCGGACCAGGTGGTCGTCACCGTGCTGAGCCAGGACCGTCAACCGAGAATCATGGACGTAGCGCGCGGGCTGGCCGCCCACTTGCCTTGGTGGTCGAGCTCATCCTGACGTTCGAGAACGTCGAACTGGTCGGAGAAGCTGATCGGAGTGGGGTCCATCGCCCCTCTGGCCGCGGCCTCACGGTTCGAGACCCGCTGCCACGCCGGCGAAGTGGCAGGCCGCCTGGTGTGAGCGGTCCGCCGCAATGGACTGCGGATCGACGTCGACGCAGATGGTGCGTGAGGGATCGCTGCGCGGGCCGACGGGGCACCGGGGATGAAATCGGCACCCCGAGGGCGGTTTTCCCGGGTCGGGTACATCGTGCTCGAGCGCGTCGTCGGTGCCGGATGGTTCGATCCTGGCCCCCATCCGTGGTGCAGACTCCAACAGCGTCCGGGTGTAGGGGTGCGAAGGGTTGCACATGAGCTCCTCGGCGGGGGCGATCTCGACGCATCGACCCAGATACATCACCGCGATGACATCGCTGACATACCTGACGGTCGCGAGGTTGTGCGAGATGAACAACACGGACATCGCCAACTGGCGCTGGAGGTCGCGCAGCAGATTCAGCACAGAACCCTGCACCGACGCGTCCAGCGCCGAGGTGATCTCGTCGGCGATCAGTACTGTGGGTTCGACCGCAAGTGCGCGGGCCAGCGCGACCCGCTGCCGTTGCCCGCCGGAAAGCAAGGACGGTAACGCGGTGGCCAGCGCCGGATCGAGGCCGACGCGTTCGAGCAGTTCCCCGACCCTGACGCGGCGCAGCCGGCTGCGGACGCCCAACAGTGCTTCGCCGATCGAAGCTCCTACCGTCATCCTCGGGTCCAGCGAGGAGTACGGATCCTGGAAGACCATCTGGATGTCCCGGGCGGCGTCACGACGGCCGGCCCCGACATCGCGCCCGTCCAAGAGGATCTGGCCACGCGAGGGGCGCGTCAGACCGACCGCGGCCTTGGCGACCGTCGACTTGCCGGAGCCCGATTCACCCACCAGGCCGACGATGGTGTTCTCGCCGATCGTCAGGTCGAAGCCGTCCACAGCCCGGATGTGATTGGCGCCGTGGCCGAAGGTCACGGTGACGTCATCGAAAGTGAGGACGCTCATGAGGTCCGCGCGATCGTGCTTGACACAGCGCCGGGCTCGACGGCGCGGGGCGGGCCCTTCGCCCCCTGCCGGGGGTGCCAGCAGGCAACTGTGTCACCGTCGATCGAGAGTGGTTCCGGTGTTCGGCTGCAGCGGTCGGTCGCGTACGAACAGCGCGGCGCAAATGCGCACCCGGTTCCGAAGTCGGCCGGCGGCGGAGGGCGGCCGGGGATGGTGGCCAGCGGAACGCAGCGGTCGGTCTGCAGGTCGGGAACGGCGGCCAGCAACGCCCGGGTGTACGGGTGGCGTGGCCCAGCGAGCAGCGTTGCCACGGAGATGCTCTCGACGATCTGGCCGGCATACATCACCAAGATCCGGTCACACATGGCTGACACGACGGCCAGATCGTGAGAGATCAGCAGGACTGCCATGTTCTGCTCGGCCCGGACCTTTGCGATCAGTTCCAGCACCTGCTTCTGCACGGTCACGTCCAGCGCGGTGGTCGGTTCGTCGGCGATCAACAGTGTCGGGCTCAGCATCAGCCCCATGGCGATCATGGCCCGCTGGCGCATACCGCCGGAGAACTCGTACGGGTACTGGCGGGCCCGCCGCCGCGGTGCGGGAACGCCGACCTGGCCGAGGCGATCGACCGCGCGGGCGGCTGCGGCCCTGCGGCTCAGGCCCCCGTGCTCGACGGCGACCTCGGCCAGCTGGGACCCGATCCGGCGCACCGGGTTCAACGAGCTCATCGGGTCCTGGAACACCATCGCCATCGAGGTGGCGAGGTGGCGACGAAGTCGTCCCCGGGACAGCCGCAGGAGATCCTCACCGTCGAAGAGGAGCCGGCCGGCCTCGACGTCACCCGGCGCTTGGATCAGCTGCGCGATGGCCAGCGCGCTCAGGGATTTGCCCGACCCCGACTCGCCGACGATGCCGACGCACTCGCCGGCGGCGATCTCGAAGCTCACCCCGCGCACCGGCATGATCGGGTGGCCGTCAGGCCCCGGAAACCGGACCGTGAGGTTTTCGACCACCAGCACCGGTCGATCGGTGGACGCCCACGGTCCGTTCGTGCCGGTTTCGGTCTTCGCGAGACCGGAGGGCAGCCAGCGTCGGCGACCCGTCGAGACCCGGCGGCCCGCAAGTTGCGCCGCGGCCTCACCGGTCAGGTTCAGAGCCAGGCCGGCAAGCACGATCGCCAACCCCGGGCCGAGCGCGGCCATCGGATTGATGTAGATCTGCTGGAGGCCGTCCTGCAGCATCCGCCCCCAGTCGAAGGACGGGGGCTGCACCCCCAGACCGAGGAACGACAGACCGGCGAACGCGAGCAACATGCCGCCGGCGCCCATCGCCACGTTGACGATCAGGGTGTCGCCGATGTTGGGCAGGATGTGGCGAACGATGATCCGCATCCGGCCCGCCCCGACCATCCGGGCCGCCGAGACGAAATCGCGACCGGCGACGCCGGCGGAGAGCGTGTGGGTGAGCCGGGCGAACACCGGCGCGGACGCGACCCCGAGCGCGAGCATGGCACCGGTGGCACCGATCCCGAAGATGCTGGAGAAGAAGATCGCCAGGATGAGGCCGGGAAATGCGACCAGGACATTGAAGGCGGCGACGATGAAACGTCCGACGCGGGCGCCGGTGACGATCGGCAGGCTACCGAGCAACAGACCGAAGAACACTCCGATGAGAGTGGCGCCGAGCGCGAGCTCGAGCGAGAACCGAGTAGCCACCAGGACTCGCAGCAGCAGATCACGACCCAGCCCGTCGGTCCCGAAGGTGTGGGCGGACGACGCCGGCAGGTTGATGCCGGCGGTGTCGTAGGCGTCGGCGGACCGGCCCCAGATGATCGGTGCCAGGATGGCCAGCAGCAGCAGCGCGATGTCGGCGACCAGCGCCGCGATGCCCAGTGGCGTGCGCAGCAGCCGACGCAGACTGACGTTGCGCGGGACGGAGTTGTTGCTGACCTGCGCGGCCACCACCGTCATCTCGGTCGTCACGTTTCAGGACTCCCGGATGGTGGTTTGTGGGTCGACGACCGCGAGGAGGAGGTCGACGAGGAAGTTGATCACCAGCACCAGTCCTCCGTAGACGAGGACGAGTGCCTGGACCATGGTGAAGTCGTAGCTGGTGATCGCGGTGACGAATACCTGGCCCAGCCCCGGCCAGGCGAAGATCGTCTCCACCAGGACGGTGCCGGCGATCAGCCCGCCGAGCAGCAGTCCGGCGATCGTCGCCGTGGCGGTCAGGGCGTTGGGCAGGGCGTGCCGGACGTAGAGCTTCCACCCGGGGAGCCGCTTGAGCCGCGCGGTCCGCATGTAGTCCCTCTCCAGGACCGAGAGGATCTCCACCCGCACGATGCGGGAGATGCCGACGATCGCGCCGAGCGAGAGCGCAAGCACCGGCATCACGTAGGAGGCAACACCCTGCTGGCCGGCGACCGGAAGCAGATGCGTGCGAACGCCCAGCAGGTAGACCAGAGCCACGCCGAGCAGGAACTCCGGGATCGACCCGAGCACGATGCTGACGGTCGTGTAGGCGAGCTCGAGAGGTCGCCGCCGTCCGTTCTGCGTCAGGACCGCCATGATCAGACCGAGCGGGACGGCGACCAGGATGGTCACGCCGAAGGCGATGAGGGCCAGCAGAATCGTGTTCGGCAGCAGTTCGGAAATCGTCTCGTCGACCGGAAGCCCACTGGACAGCGACCGACCGAGGTCGCCATGGATCAAGTGGCCGAGGTAGTCCCAGTACTGGGCCGGCACAGACTGATCCAGCCCGAGGTCGTGACGGGTGGAGGCCACCACATCGGCCGAGGCGTTGATACCGAGCGCCTTTCGCACCGGATCGCCCGGGACGAGGTGGATGATGAACGCGGCGAAGGTCACCAGGACCCACAGCGACACCACCAGACGCGCCGACCGTCGGACGGCGAACCGAATCCACGGATTGACCCGGAGATTCACCCGGCGTGGACGGACGGGTCCAACCTTGACCGCAACGATGGCCGTACTCCCCTCGGACGCCGTTCCTCGTCGGCTCATCCTTCATCTCGGCTCATCCTTCATCTCTACGGGTGGGGGCGCTTCGTCCGGACCCACAAGAGTCCACCCGACATGTTCGGCCAGGACGACGATGCAATCGGCGTCGCCGCTGGACACGCTGTTTCCACACCCTTTCAGCTGGAGGAATCTTGATGCGTGCTCACTACCTGGCGGTCGGCATGGCCGCGGGCCTTCTCACGATGGCAGCATGCACCTCCGCTTCGTCCGGCGGGCAGGGCTCGTCCAGCACCTCCGCTCCGTCCGGTCCGCAGGGTTCGCCTGCTGCCTCCGGTCCGGCCGGCCTGCCGGGCTCGTCCGTCAGCTCCGGACCCCCGGCCGGTGACCTGGTCAGCGGCGGCAGCATCACGGTCGCCGTGGCGTCGGACCCCATCAACCTCGATCCGAGCGTGACCCTGGACTCCGGCTCGCTGCAGTTCCACTACATGGCCTACGACACGCTGCTGAGTCTTTCGCCCCAGGGCAAGCTCGTCCCGAACCTGGCTACCGCGTGGAGCACCAAGGGCAACAGCTACGTCTTCACGATCAAGCCGGGCGTCACGTGCTCGGACGCGACGGCGATGAATGCCAAGGTGATCGGCGAGAACATCTCCTACACGCTGGATCCCAAGAACAAGTCGCCGATGCTCGGCTACACGGTGCCGGCCGACACGAAGGTCACCGCCGACGTCGCCGCGAACACGGTCACCCTGACGGCGCCGACGCACGACGCGTTCTTCCTGAATCACATCGCGAACCTGTTCATGATCTGCCAGAAGGGCCTGGACAACCGAGGTCTGCTCAAGACCCAGACCTTCGGCTCCGGACCCTACGTGCTCGGTGATCGTGTCCCGAAGTCGCATTACACCTACTCGGTGCGCACCGGCTATACCTGGGGCCCCGACGGCACGAAGACCGATGTGCCTGGCCAGCCGGCGAAGGTGAACTTCCAGATCGTCGCCAGCGAGACCACCGTCGCGAACCTGCTGCTGAACAAGCAGGTCAACATCGGATTCGTGAAAGGTCCGGACCGGGCCCGACTCACCGCCGCCAAGCTCTTCAACCAGGTGGCCACGGTTCCGCAGGGCGAATTCTTCTTCAATCAGAAGTCGGGGTCGATCATCAGCGACCTGCAGGTGCGAAAAGCGTTGATGATGGCCGTCGACATGGATCAGTTGCGCAACGTCTTCTCGCAGGGCAACGGCGCGGCACCCACCTCGTTCCTGGGCTTCGGCCCGACCCCGTGCCCCAACGCCGGAGCCGTCGCCAAGAACTCTCCGCAGCATGATGTGGCGGCGGCCAAGGCGCTGCTCGATACCGACGGATGGATCGTCGGAAGCGACGGGCTCCGCAGCAAGGCCGGGAAACCCCTGTCCCTGACGCTGATCTACGACACGGCGACCCAGCCCCAGGCGGCCGCATCGGAGTTCGCGGTGGATCAGTGGAAGGCGATCGGCGTGCAGGTGAAGCCGGTCGCGACCGATGTCATCAACGACGGGCTGTTCGGCAGCCATCCGTGGGACATGGCATGGCAGGGAGTGGGTCCGGCTGATCCGGCGACGTTGGTCCAGTTCTTCAGCGGGAAGACGCCGCCGGCCGGCAACAACTTCGGGAGTACCAACAATCCGGCGTACGTCAAGCTGACGGATGCGGCTCAGAAAATGGACGGCGCCGCCGGTTGCGACCTGTGGAACCAGGCCGAGGCCAGCCTGCTCTCCAATGTGGACACGCTGCCGTTCTCGTTCGAGAAAGACCCGACGTGGGGCAACGGTGTGCAGTTCGAGAGCACGGTCTACTCCTACTTCCCGACCTCGTTGCGCCAGACGAAGTGAGCTGCGCCAAAGAGCGCGATCATCCCCATCGGTAGGGTTCGTCGCCAGTTGTCGAAGTCATGGGCGCCGGCCTGCTCCAGATAGCCGGCGACGTCATAGCCCCTGTCCACCAATACATCACGAAAATGGCGGTTGGCCGACAGTTGCGTCACCTCGGCGGCGAAAGGCAAGGATTGGTTCTCCAGGATTCCGACGTCGAGCCAGTGGCGGATCGGTTTGACGGGCACCGATTCGTACTGGCGGATCAGCCACTCCGGTTGGTCGTCGCGACCCAGCGACAGATCGGACGGATCGGCGTCGACCGCGCGTTTCCCCCACCACATCGACGCCGACATGGACAGCACGTTGCCGAACACGTCCGGCCGGAGGAAGGCCAGCCAGTTGGCGGCCAGGGCCCCGTAGCTGAATCCACCGACCGCGACCCTGGCCGGGTCAGTAGAGAGACCGAAGTCCCTGCGCAGCAACGGGAGAAGCTCATCGGCGACGAAGGCCGCCATGGCCGGGTTGCACGGCAGTTCCTGCGAACGGGAGAATGCGGAAGCGTTGCCGACGAGGATCGCGACGAAGGGCGGGGTATGGCCCCCGGTGACCAGGTTGTCGAAGATCAGGTCTGCGCGGAAGGTGTCGGAGGCATAGTCCTCGCCGTCGAAGAGGACGACGGTGTGGTGATTGTCAAAGGTCGCGTCGTGGCCCGGCGGCGTCCAGATGGTGACGGTACGAGTATTTCCGAGGACTTCGGAATGGACGGTCCGGTCGTGCAGGAGACCTCGCTCCGCGACCGGGGTGTGCCACGGGTAGGCGGGGGTGTCGGGCAGCACCAGCAGCGGGTCCCACTTGTCTTTTCTCGGTCCGTCGCCGTTCGGTTCGCATTCGGCCAGATAGACCGCGGGAAATCGCCGGACCGGGTTGAACGGGTCGGCGAACGAAGCCTGGTAGCGGCCGAAGATATAGGTGCGCAGTGCATCGGCGCTGTGCAACTCGGCGACGTCGTCGTTGTGGAATTGAATCGGCGTGTCCAGGTACTGATAGGTCGTGGTCACGTCCGAGCGCGCCTGCGCCTCGACCCACCAGACGTCGCCCGTATGCGGTGCCAAGGCCATCCCGACCGGCACCGTCTCGTCGTCGAACAGCGCGCACAACACGTACGGCCGGCTGGTTCTCCCGATGACGACGAACGTGACGAGGACCTGATCAGTGCCCCCGATGCGCTGGACCAGCGGTCCCGCAGCGGCGGTCAGCGCCTGCTCGAGTTCGGCCCGAGCCCGGACCGGATGCTCGGCGACCGACGCCAGGAATCGTCCCAACACCTCGTTCATCACTTCGCGTCCCTCCGCGGTCCGGTGTACGCCATCGGATTCGCAACAGCCTAGGCCGTCGCGCTGCACCATCGGATTGTGCCGAACGACCACGGGATCGGCCGCGCTTCGTCGTGGCGCCCGACGACAGCCGACCGTGTCGGTGCCACCGTTGGGCAGGTGGAACACGCCGAGCTTCAAGACCAGGATGCACTGCGCCGGCACGGCATCGACGAGATGCACTGGCAGCATCGTCTTGCCGAACTCGCTCCGCGTCACGGGGTGCCGGGCGCGTCGCTGGGAATCATGCGGACCACCGATTCCGGCGTGCAGGTCGCGCAGGCCGCCTGCGGGGTGCTCAATGTCGCCACCGGGGTGGACGTCACGCCGGATTCGCTGTTCCAACTCGGGTCGATCACCAAGGTGTGGACCACGTCTCTGGTGATGCAGCTGGTGGACCAGGGACTGGTGAGTCTGGACGCGCCAGTGCACGAGGTGCTCCCGGAACTGCGGCTCGCCGATCCGCGCGCCACCGCCCTCGTGACGGTGCGACATCTCCTCACCCACACCAGCGGGATCGACGGCGACATCTTCACCGACACCGGCCGGGGTGACGATGCATTGCAACGATTCGTGCAGGAACTGGGTTCGGCGGCCCAGCTGCATCGCCCCGGATCGGCGTGGTCCTACTCCAACGCCGGCTTCTGCCTCGCCGGGCGTCTGGTGGAGGTCCTCACCGGAGGGTCCTTCGAACGGGCACTGCGAGAGCGACTGCTGGAGCCCCTCGGTCTTTCGCACACCGTCATGCTGCCGGAGGATGCCCTGCTGCACCGCGCCGCGGTGGGCCACTTCGGCCGGGGCGCCGAAGGAGCGAAGCCATCAGCGGTGTGGGGTCTGCCTCGCGCCATCGGACCGGCCGGCCTGATCTGTGCTGACACCCTGGACGTGCTGACCTGGGCGCTGGCCGTCGCTCCGCTGCAGGGCGGGACCACCACCGTGCTGTCCGCAGACAGCATCGACGCGATGGCCGCCGAGCAGGTCGTGCTGCCCGAGTGGCTGGGCGAGCCGGACAGCTGGGGTCTGGGCTGGGCCCGCTCGAACTGGTCCGGCCACCGCGTCGTCGGACACAGCGGTCAGACCATCGGTCAGGCGGCGAGACTGCAGGTCAGCGCAGATCACGGGCTGGCCGTGGTGCTGCTCACCAACGGCGGCAACACCGCGGATCTCTGCGGCGACCTGTACGACGAGATCTTTGATGCACTCGCGGATATCGCCCGACCGCAGCCGCCGCCTCCTGGTATCGCGGCGCACCGCTACGCGGCCTGGATCGGCACCTACGAACGGGCCAGCCTGCGCATCGACATCGGGCTGCGAGACGGCCTCCTGACCTTGACCCAGACCGAGGACAGCCCGTTCGTCGGAGCGAACGAGGCCACGACCTCCCTGGAGATGCGTCAGGTCGGTGACGACCGCTTCGTCGTTCGCGAGCCGGGAACGTCGTCCTATCGCCCGGTGCTGTTCGCCGACCTCGACGGGGCGCCGGCCCTCTACTTCGCCCTTCGTGCGTTTCCCAAGGTCGCGTGAGGCGTGGCCGGGCCGGGCACCGAGCAGCGCGTGGACGGGGCGGCCGCCATCGTGGCCGAGGCCCGGCAGGCCGCGGCGGCCGTGGCCGCCGCCTCCGGTGTGGTGATGCGGGAGTTGACCTCGATCCAGGAGTTCGAGGACATCAACCTGCTGCTGAGCACCATCTGGGGGTCACCGCCCTCTCGACCCCACCTCAGTGCGGAGCTCCTGCGAGCCCTCAGCCACGCCGGCAACTACGTCGTCGGCGCCTACGACGGGTCTGCCCTGGTCGGAGCGGGAATCGGATTCTGCGGACCGCCGGCGACCCACACGCTGCACAGCCACATCGTCGGCGTGGCGACCTCAGCGCAGCGCCGCAACGTGGGTTTCAGCCTGAAACTGCATCAACGAAACTGGGCGCTCGAGCGTGACCTCACGACCATCGCCTGGACGTTCGACCCGCTGATCCGCCGCAATGCGCATTTCAATCTCGCCAAGTTGGCGGGATCCGCAGTCGCCTACCTACCGGACTTCTACGGCCAGATGCGTGACGGGATCAACCTCGGGCAGGACTCGGACCGCATCCTCGTGCATTGGGATCTTCTCGCCCCGACTGTCGCCGAGGCCTGTCGTGGTCGAGGGATCAGCTCGAAAGCCCTTGCTCTGCTGCAGGTGGGCGCTGACTTCTCTCTCGCAATCAGCCTCGACGGCGAGCCGGAGCCCGTTGCCCCGCTCACCCCGACGGTGCTGATCGTCGTTCCCCAGGACATCGAGGAACTGCGCCTGCGGCATCCCGAGATGGGTGCTCGATGGCGGACGATGCTGCGGCGGGCGCTCGTCGACGCATTCGAGAGCGGGGCGAGGATCGTCGGCTTCGACAGGCGCGGTTGGTACGTCCTGCAAGGGGCGCCGCTCCGGTAGCGCGTCCATCGATCCGTCGGTCCGCTGTTACCTTTGCAGGAAGGCAGGATCACCGGGGCGCAGCCCTGCGGATACGTTCGGGGAGTGCGACTTTCGATGGACAGTGACCGCCCGCGCGTCGATTTGGCACGAGTGCTCGCGGATCTCGGCTCCACGCTGCTGGAAGTCGTGCGCGGCGACCTGTCCACCCGGATCGAGATCGACGGCGTCGCGATCTACGACGCCCACGACGAACTGGTTCTGCCGTCGGGTGCCATCGTGCTCGGCGTCGGACTGCACGACGTCCACTCCATCGCCTCGGCTCTCGTCGAGCTCGGTGCGGACGGTGCGCAGGCGCTGGTGGTCCGATCGCCCGTCGTGCGCGACGAGCAGCTCGTGCGGGCCGTCGACGAGTCGGGCGTTGCGCTGCTGGCGCTGACGCGGGGTGCGTCGTGGACGCAGTTGGCCGCTGTGCTGCGAACGCTGCTCGTCGAGGACAACGTCGGTCGCGACGGGAGCTCGACTGATGTTCTCTCCGCAGATCTGTTCACGCTGGCGAACGCGGTGGCGGCCCTGGTCGATGCTCCGGTGACGATCGAGGACCGCAGTTCGCATGTGCTCGCCTTCTCCGGGCGGCAGGACGAAGCCGATGCCGACCGGATCCAGACAATCCTGGGGCGTCAGGTGCCGGAGCAGAACACCCGGGCCCTCACCGAGCTCGGAGTGTTCGAGGCGCTCTACAAGAGCAACGTTCCGGTGTACGTGGAGTCGGTCCCCACCCGCTCTGGCGAAATCTCCCTGCCGCGCGCTGCGATCGCGGTACGCGCCGGAGACGAGGTGCTCGGCTCGATCTGGGCAGCGGTCCGGGAACCGCTCAGTGCAGCACGCAGCGAGGCATTCGAAGAGGCCGCGAAGCTGGTGGCGCTGCACCTGCTTCGCCTGCGGGCGGGTGCAGACGTCGACCGCCGCCTGCGGGCCGACCTGGTGAGCACTGCCATCGAGGGTGGACGCGGTGCGGCGCAGGCGCTGACCCGGCTGGGTCTGGCCGGTCGGCACGCGGCGGTGCTGGCGCTGGGCTTTCGGTGTGCCGGTCCGGACGACGGCCAGGTCCACGATGCCGGAGCCGTCGCGGAACGCCATCGCGTCGCCGACGCCTTCGCCCTGCACCTGAGTGGGAGCCAGGCGGGGTCGGCCGCAACCCTGGTCGGCGACGTCGTCTACGGCATCCTGCCGGTGCGGGATACCTGGAGCGACGCCGAGGCCCGCGTCATCCGCGTCGCCGAGGCGTTCCTGATGCGCATCGGTGATCGGCACGCGGCAGCCATCGGCATCGGCGAGGTGATCACCGACCTGAGCGGCCTGGCGGCGTCCAGGAGCAGCGCCGACCGGGCCCTGCGGGTACTGCTCTCGCACGGTCGGGTGGGTGACGTCGCAACCGCCTCCGGCGTCCAGATCGATGCACTGCTGCTGGACCTGGCGGACCTGGTGGCGGTGCGGGGCGAGAAACCGTCCGGGCCCATCGCACGACTGATCGCCTACGACGCCGAACACCAGGGTCATCTCGTCGAGACCCTGCGCGCCTGGCTGGACACATTTGGCGACGTGATTGCTGCTGCCGTCCAACTCTACGTACACCCCAACACATTTCGCTACCGGGTACGACGGGTGGTCGAGGTCGGGCAGATCGACCTGAACAACTCGCAGGAGCGCTTCGCCGCCATGGTGCAGCTGCGGTTGATGGTGGTCGACGGGCCTCGCGGCCCGCACGTGAACCTGTAGCGCCCGGACGCCTCATCGGGACTAGATCCGGTTGATCAACGCGATTCGTGCCCTGAGCGCGACCAGGGCGAGCTGCCCGGCCACCGCGATGAAGCCGAGGGCCTCGCGCGGTGAGTCGAAGCTGCCGCGCAGTGTCAGGTCGCCTATCCGCTCGATCGTCGGCATGAGTGCCCCCAGTTCGGCTGCCGACGGATTGGGCATGTCGATCTCGAGAACCAGTCCTGCCGGAGCTTCTACCGGCGGGTACGTGCCGGACGTGACGGCGTCCAGCGCAGCCTGCCGGATGGCCTCCCGGGCGACGGTGGGAGACAGGCTGTCCGCGGCGCTGAAGCCATGGGCGGTCTTGACCGCCACGGTGTGCACCCCGCTGAAGCGGATCCGCGCGATGTCGCAGATCAGGTCGTCCCCGGTGAGCAGGCCGATCGGTACACCGACCGCGGCGGCCTGCAGGGCATTGAGTTCCGCCTCCGACACGGGGGCACCGTTGAGTCGAACGCCTCCGAACGTGCTGGAGTAGGAATGAGCCAGCACACCGGGCGCGCCGGCCGGAGCGTGATAGCCGAGGAAGAAGGCCACATCGAAATCGCTCGACAGCCCTTCGCACATGCAGTCGACCTTGGGGGTCCCGAAGACGAGTCGTGCCCGGGGGTCCAGATCCTCGTGCAGCAGGTTGTCCATGGTGCCGTGGCTGTCGTTGACGGTGACGGCATCGGCGCCCCCGTCGAACGCGCCGATGATCGCGGCGTTGGTCTCCGCCGTCATCAGCTGCTGGGCGCGGGCATACCCATGGCCGCCGCGGGTCACCTGATCGAGGGTCGCGATGCCCGCAATGCCTTCCATGTCCACCGAGATGTACACGCGCATACCCACTCCAATGCTCGAACGACCGAATGGTCACTCTACGGTCGGGCCGCCGGACGGACCTCGTGGCGACGGCTGGATCGTCGGGCGTGGTTCGTCGTCGGCGACGAACCGTCGCAGCGGTCGAGCGGAACCGTCCCGATCCGGCGAATCTGTCCGACGCCACCGGAACCCACCTGTCGATTGGTGTCGCAGGCTGACGCCGTCCGTGCTTGCGCGACCTAGGTTGGGCACGTGGCGACGAACATCTCCGGTGGCCTGCGAGAACTTCTCGAGTCCGAGCGAGCGATGTGCGATGTCCCCGGAGTGGCCGTTGCCATTCTCCGGCCGGACAGTGCACCGGAGTTCCTGTCGTTCGGGTCCCGTGATCTGGCCGGCCAAGATCCGGTGACGGAACGGACGCTCTTCTCGATAGCGTCGTGCACCAAGTCGTTCACGGCCGCGGCGGTGGCGAGCTATGTCGACGAGGGCCTGCTCGAATGGGACAGGCCGGTGCGGGACTACCTCCCGGGCTTTCGCCTGTGGGACCCGGTGGCGACCGAACAGCTGACGCTGCGGGACATGCTCTCGCACCGCTCCGGCCTCCCGCGGCACGACCTGCTCTGCCACGGCGACACGCAGGTCGATCGCGGCGCGGTGGTCCGGGCGATGCGGCACCTGCAGCCGAACCAGGGCTTCCGGAACGCCTGGCAGTACAACAATCTGATGTACGTCGCCGCCGGATGGGTGCTGGAGCAGGTCACCGGCACGACCTGGGAGAAGGCAGTGCAGGACCGGCTTCTCAGCCCGGCGGAGATGGCTGCGACATTTCCGGCCTCCGCGGACACACCGAAGAGCGCGGACTTCACGGAGGGTTTCGCACGGCGGCGGGGGCAGGTGCAGTCCATCCGCCACGACCCCGACGACGTCCGGGCGCCGGCCGGGGGCATCATCTCCTGTACCGCGGACCTCGCACGCTGGTTGCAGGCCAACCTCGACGCCGAGCGTTCCAACGGTGCCACGATCCTCTCGCCGGCCCAGTTCGCCCAGATCCACCGACCCGTAATCCCGGTGACCCCACCGGCAGTGGAGTGGCCGGAGATCACCAAGGTCGGGTACGCCCTCGGCTGGGAGGTGATCGTCTACCGCGGTCACCGACTCCTCCAGCACACGGGCAACGTGGACGGATTCAGCTCGGCGATCTGCTTCGCTCCCGATGACGGCTTCGCCGTCGCAACACTGACGAATCTGAGCATCACCCCACTGCGCGACATCGTGCCCCATCTGGTGCTGGACGAACTGTTCGGAGCCGAGCCGGCGCCGTGGGGAACGCGGTTCCGAGATTTCTACGATGCGGCACTGACCGGCGAGCTCCAGGCGGCCGACCGACGTCACGAGACCGCCGGCACCTCGGCCTGGCCCAGGCCCCTGACCAACTACCAGGGCGTTTACGACCATCCGGCCTATGGCTCCGTCAGGGTCGGCGTGGCGCGCGGGGATCTGACGGTGGCCTTGCGGAGCATCGACCTGCAGGTTCGTCACCTGCACCAGGAAGCGTTCGAACTGCGCAACGACTTCCCGGAGATGTCCATCTGGGCCCGATTCGATTCTGACATGGAAGGTCACATCAGCTCGCTGGCCCTGTTGCTGGAGCCGGCCGTGGAACCGATCGTCTTCACCCGCCGCGCGCAGGGCCCGGCCGGTCCGGAGTTGGCCGGGCTGGCCGGCAGCTACCTCCGCGGGCCGTTGACGGCCGTCCTCCGACTGGGTGACGATTCGACCTTGCGGCTCCAGTTCGCCCGGCAGCCGGCCGTGAAGCTGGTCCACCGCCGTCATCTCGTCTTCGTGATCGAGGGCAGCCAGAATTCGACGGTGGAGTTCGTCGTGGATCACGTCGGGTCATCAACGCGACTGATCCTCTGGCCGTTCGGCGACTTCCTGCGGGTAGAAGCAGACGGGCCGGTGGGTGTGATCGATCGTGAGCATTGACAAGGCGTCCGGACCAGCCGTGGTTGCTGCGTTGGTGGCCCGAGTGCCGCAGATGGCGAACAACCCGCCCGAGGAGAGTCGCGTGCGAATCGGTGAACGCGCGAGCCTCCCGAACCGCCTGATCATCCGACAGGTGGACCAGGGAATGTCACCCGATACTGGAGATCCGATGGCCGGCACCGAACGAACTGAGAACACCACCGTTCCGGTCGGGGTCATCTCCGGATTGGCCGGGGGCGCGCTCGCCGCTTTTCCACGCTCCGTGGGCCCGCTGATCGGCCTGCGCAACCCGCTGCACTGCCGCGTGATCGGCCTGCTGGATCTGGCTCTGGTGCCGGGATTGCTGTGGGGTAGGCCGCGCGGGCCCTGGCTCATGGCCCGCGCGGCCGTCAACCTGCCGATGGCGGCGTTCGCCCTGAGCCAGGCAAGGGGGACCCACAGCGTCCGGAACGCGCGGATCTTCTTGGCAGCAATGGCTCTCGCCACGATCGACGACGTCCGTTCCCTGCGAGCGATCCGGTGCTGGCCCGGAGACCGATCAGTCGGCCGTTGAGTGGAAGGACCGAAACCCCAGGGCGACGACGACTGTCCCGGTGATCAGCACCACCACCGACCCCAGCGGTCTGGTTGAACCATCGGCAAGGCGGCCGCGGCACTGGCCCCAGAGGACCAGGAAGGCGAAGACTGCACCGGTCGCGTGCGTGAGACCGAGCCCGCCGACGCCGACGACCAGGGCGACGCAGACGGCGGGAGTAACTGCGGTGCTGCGGGAATCGAGGTGACGACCGACGGCAGCAACCCCATCAGCCCAGCTCCGCCGTACGCCGCGAGAGCCGCCACCAGGAAGGTACCGGAAATGTGGGCCGACCGGACGATCCGGTCCTGGCCGGCCACCACCACCAGGGTGGGCACCGCGACGGTCGGCGCCGGTGGACAGGCCGGCGGCGACGACCGAGTCGGCGAGATCGTCGATCGACACACGCCGGCTGGGCATCGGCGTCGGTCCTGAGCCGGGGTTGTAGGGTCCGACAAAACGGTGTGCGTCATGCCCGGCGGCGATGAGGCCGGCGAAGTTCTCTCTTACACCGCCCCGGCACCGTGGGCCATCGCGATGGTGGGTCCATCGCCCACGTCGACGTGCACGTTCATGGTCAGGGTGTCCGAGACGGAGATCATCGGGCGACCGTAAGCGTTGACACCGGTGTCAAGGTCAAGACCGCGGTGGGATACGAGCCCGACGGGCAGAAGCGCCTGGGAAAGGATGCACCCATGTTGATCGGAGAGCTCGCCGAGCGGGCAAGCACGTCCGCTCGTGCGGTGCGCTACTACGAGCAGCAGGGCCTGCTGGAATCCGAATGGTCCGGAAATCGAACTCTGTCCTTCGGTGGTGGCGGCGATGCGCGACACGCTGGATCGGATCGAAGGGCAGCTCACCTCGCTGGGCGGCCAACGTGAAGCCGTGTCGGAACTTCTGCGGCATCCGTCCTGACGCGGCGGGCCGCCCCAATCCAGAATCCCCACACCGAAGGAGCTTTCGTGCAGTTCATGGTGTTGAGTCGACGTCTTGCCGAGTCCTTCCCGCCCGAGGAATTCGACAAGATCATCCCCGCGGAGACCGCCCGGGTTCGTCAGCTGTATGCCGACGGGGTCGTTCGACAGATCTGGCTGCGGGGCGATGCCGCGGGCGCCTGCTTCCTGATCGAGGCCGCTGACCTTGAGGTCGCCCAGCAGACGGTGGACGAGTTGCCGATGGCCCGCTCGGGACTCTCGGAATTCACCGTCATCCCGCTGACTCCCTATCGGGGATTCGGTCCGACCTGATCTGATGTCCCCCTTCGGTGGAGATGGTCAGGATCTGATGGGTTGCTCCGGTCGCGATCGCGACGACCGACGGGACCAGCGAGCCGCAGTAGTGGGTCCCATGAGAAAAGTGCTTTACGTAAACTTATTGACATCTGCACGTAACCTGCGGTTCCCTCGATGGAGCACCGCACGACACCGGCGTCTTCGGCGTCGTCCATTCACGGGTTTCCCAGCAGTCCCAGCAGGAGGACCGAGTGACGTCGATCGATTCCGGGCTCCGCCAGTTCGACCCGCTGTCGCCCCAGCGCCCATCGACCGGTCGCCGGGCGCCCGAGCCGCGGTCGCGAGAGCCGCTGTCGCGAAGACGGACGATCGGCCCGAGATGGCCGGCATCGGCGGCGTTCGTCATCGGCGCGGCCCTGTGCGTAGTACTCGCCGCCTGCGGAGGCGGAAAGCCCGCCGGCGCAGGTGCTTCCGTGTCCGGAGCGCCTGCCTCCCCATCGTCGGTCGGCGACACCCTCACGGTCGCAGCGCAGGCGCCGGCCACGAGCATCAACCCCGGGACGGTGGACACCGCTTTCATCCTGTACACCGCACTGGCCTACGAGCCGTTGATCTACCGCGACTCCGATGGCAATCTCCAGCCGGCGCTCGCGTCGGCGTGGAAGTACGTCGGCACGGGCAACACCCAACTGGATCTGACCATCCGGCAGGGCGTCAGATTCACCGACGGCACCGACGTGACCCCGCAGGCGGTGCAGAAGTCGCTGGAGTACATGAAGAGCGCGGGCGGCAACCAGGCCCAGGCATTGGCCTCGATCCAGTCGATCGTCGTTGCGGGGCAGACGGTGTCGATCAAGCTGTCGCAGCCCAATCCGATGCTGCCTGACATGCTGACCCAGTCGTACGGGATCGGCCAGGTGATCGGACCCAAGGGGCTGGCCAACCCGAAATCGCTGAACCTCACCAGCGTCACCGATGGTGCCGGTGCCTACGTGTACGACCCGTCTGCCAGCGTGGCCGGCGACCACTACGTCTATACCGCCAACCCGGGCTACTACGACAAGGCCCGGCAGCATTACAAGAAGGTCGTCATCCGGGTCATCGCCAACCCGCAGGCCGCCCTGAACGCGGTGACCACCAAGCAGGTCGACGTGGTCGTCGGTGACTTCACCACGGTGAAACAGGCGAAGTCGGCCGGTCTGCAGATCGCCCAGGTCGCGTTCGTCTGGGACGGACTGAACCTCATCGACCGGGACGGAACGGTGAGCAAGCCCCTCGGTGATGTCCGGGTCCGGCAGGCGATCAACTACGGCATCGACCGCCAGGCAGTCACTTCAGCGCTGCTGGGTCAATATGGCGTTGCCACCAGCCAGGTCTCGGTACAGGGATCGGACGGCTACTCTGCGGACGCGGCGTCCCGCTACCCCTACGACCCGGCGAAGGCCAAGTCCCTGCTGGCCGCCGCCGGGTATCCGAACGGAATCGACCTGCCGGTGCTGTCGGTCCATTTCGCCGGCCTCGACACCATGACCGGCGCCCTCACCGCCCAGCTGGCCAAGGTGGGCATCCGCCTCGACGTGACGACCGTCAGCGACGCCAATTCCTACATCGGTGGGGTAACCGGCCGTCAGTACCCGGTGGTGGCCGTCGGCTACGGCGCACAGCCGATGTACCTGATGGGACAGGGACTGTTCCTGCCCGCGGCGAAGGTCTTCAACGGGTTCGGCACGAAGTCGCCGGAACTGAGCAAGCTCTACACCGACGCGGCGGCCGCCGACGCCACCGCACGTCCGGCTCTGAACGAGAAGATCCAGGACTACCTGGTCGACAACGCCTGGTTCGCACCGGTGGCGTTCACCCCGGTCTTCTACTACGCACGAACGGATCTCGGCGGCCTGAAGGTCGGTGCGAAGGCCCCGGTGACAAGTGCACTCGACTGGTACGACACCAAGTAGTCCAACGCATCACGGACGCCGCCCGGCAATCGGCCGACCGGCGGGGAGGGAGGTAGGACGCGATGCGCACATTGCTCGGTCGGTGGCTGCTGACGGCCGTACCGCTCGTCTTCTGCGTCACCGCGTTGACGTTCGTGCTGACCAGCCTCGTCCCTGGTGATGCCGCCCGATCCATCCTGGGCATCAGTGCGACCCCGGAACAGGTCAGCGCGCTGAACAACCAACTCGGGTTGGACCGGTCGATGCCCGCGCAGTACGGGCGCTGGCTCCTCGACGCTGTACGCGGGGACCTCGGGACTTCGATCACCTCCGGTGTGCCCGTCTCGCAGGAGCTCGCCGAACGGATCGGGGTGACGCTGTCGCTGATCCTCGGTGCGCTGGTGGTCGCAACCGTGATCGGCGTCGGGCTCGGGGTCTACAGCGCCGTTCGCGGCGGCTGGTCGGCTCGCGCGGTCGACGTGATCTCTCTGCTCGGGCTGGCGGTGCCCACCTTCTGGCTGGGTCTCGTGCTGCTGACCATCTTCGCCGTCCGGTGGCAGGTCTTCCCCGCCACCGGGTACACCGCGTTCGGCGACTCACCCGTGCAGTGGTTCGAATCGCTGGTGTTGCCGGTGGTCACCCTCGGCCTGGCCGGATCGGCGCCGGTCGCGAAACAGACGCGCAGCGGGGTTCTCTCGGAGCTGGGAAGGGACTACGTCCCGGCGCTGCGCTCCAGGGGCATCACCGAACGGTCGATCCTGCTGCGCCATGTCCTGCGCAACGCCGGGGGCCCGATCGTCACCGTGCTCGGTCTGATGGTCATCGGCCTGCTCGGCGGAACAGTGCTGGCCGAAACGGTTTTCGTGATGCCGGGTCTGGGAAGCCTGGCTGTCACTGCCACCTCGTCGCACGACATTCCCACCATCCAGGGTGTCGCCCTGGTGTTCACGATCGTGGTGCTGCTGGTCAATCTCGCAATCGAGATGCTCCACGCCTGGCTCAACCCGAAGGTTCGGTCATGACGAGAACGACGCCGACGGCGGCGGCGACCCCGGTCGCCATCGGCGTCCCGGTTGCCCATCGTGGCTTCTGCAGAAGACTCCTGCGCAAGCCGCTGGCTGTGGTCGCGCTGGGCTATCTCATCGCGATCGTCGTCGTCACCGTGCTCGCCGGGTGGATCGCGCCCCACGGATCGGACGACCAGGACCTGGCGCAGGCGCTGACCGGGCCCAGCCGGGCCCACCTCATGGGAGCGGGAGAGCTGGGCCGGGACGTGCTCAGCCGACTGCTCTTCGGCGGCCGCGTCACGCTACTGGGCGAGGTGATCAGCGTGGGTGTGTTCGCGGTCGTCGGCATCCCGGCCGGGATGATCGCGGGCTACCGCGGCGGCTGGTTCGACCGGGTGGTGCTGCGGGTGGCCGACCTGGTGTACGCCGTGCCGGTGGTGATCATCCTGCTGGTGGTCCTGGCCGTGTTCCCGAACGACGAGACGATCGCGATGGTTGCCCTCGGCGTCCTGGGTGCCCCCTCGTTGGCCAGGGTGGTCCGCTCCGCCACCCAGGACATTCGTGACGAGCTCTACGTCAGAGCGGCGGTGGTGGCCGGACTGAGCGATGCCGTGATCCTCCGGCGGCACGTTCTGCCGCGGCTGGCCGGCCCGATCATCGTCCAGCTGTCGCTGTTCGGTGCGGCCGCCGTCGGGCTGGAGACCGGACTCGGGTTCCTCGGCCTCGGCGTCACCCAGGCGACCTGGGGCACGATGGTCGCCGAGGCCTCCCGCAACCTCGGTGAACAGCCGTGGCTGCTGATCCCGTCCGGTTTCGTGATCATCACCTTCGTGCTCGCGCTCGGACTGCTCGGCGACGGGGTTCGGGACGCCTCCGCCGAGCGTTTCGAGCCGGGACGCCCGGCTCGCCGACCGATCCTGAGATCCATTGCACCGCAACGGCTACTCCAGGTTTCCACGGATAACAGCCCCGGTGCACAGGATGAGCTGCTGTCGGTTTCCGGCCTGAGCGTGACCTTCGCCATCGACGGCGTCGACACCGAGGTGGTCCACGACGTCTCGTTCACCCTGCGGCGTGGCCAGGCCCTCGGCATCGTCGGCGAGTCCGGGTGCGGGTGCGGGAAGAGCGTCACCGCCCGGGCGTTGATCGGCCTGCTGGCGCCCGGGGGTGAGGTCACCGCCGGGCGGGTGGTGTTCGACGGCATCGACGTCACCGCGGCGGACCGGGCGACCATGCGGGGCGTGCGGGGCCGCCGGATCGGATTGATCTCGCAGGATCCGGTATCCGGTCTCGATCCGTCATTCACGGTGGGACAACAGATCTCCGAGGTGGTTCGGAGGCACCGCGGATGCAGCCAACAGGAGGCACGGCGCCGAGCTGTCGAGCTGCTGCAGATGGTCAGCCTGCCGGATCCGACGGCCGTGTCCAAGACGTATCCCCATCAACTCTCGGGCGGCATGGCGCAGCGGGTCGGTATCGCCGCGGCGCTGGCCGGTGACCCCGATCTGGTGGTCGCCGACGAACCCACCACGGCGCTGGACGTCACCGTGCAGGCCGAGATCCTCGACCTGCTGCGCACTCTCCAGGAGTCAGGTGTCGCGATCATCCTCGTCACCCACGACTGGGGCGTGCTGGCCGACCTGTGCGATCGGGCGTTGGTGGTGTACGCGGGCCAGATCGTCGAGCAGGCGACGCCGACGACGCTGGTGGCCGCCCCCGGTCACCCCTACACGAAGGGTCTGCTCCGATCGAATCCTCGCTTCGGGGTACCCGGCAGACCGCTGGTGTCGATCGACGGTGTGGTGCCGGCGCCCGGCGAGTGGCCCGCGGGGTGTCACTTCCAGGATCGGTGCCCGCTGGTGACGCGGCAGTGCCGGGTCGGGCCGGTCCCGTTGTTCGCTCTGGCCCGGGATCCCGGTGCCGCCGGTGACGACCGGGGAGAGCACGGCGTACGGTGCGTGCTCGTCGACCATTCGGTCTCCGGTGGTGCTCGTGTCTGATGCCGAGATCCATTTCGAAACAGTTGATCTCGTGCGGACCAGGGACCTCGTGGTGCACTATCCGGGTCGGCGGCGCCGGTCGCCGGGCCTCGACGCCGTCCGCGGGGTGAGCATCGACATCGCCGCCGGCCGGACCGTCGGACTGGTGGGGGAGTCGGGTTCGGGCAAGTCGAGCATCGGTGCTGCGCTGCTGGGTCTGGTCCCCACCGCGGCCGGGACCATCTCGTTCGACGGCGCGGACATCACCCACGCCGATCGCGCCGCCCGGCGCCTGCTGGCCAGACGGATGCAGGTGGTGTTCCAGGACCCGTTCGGGTCGATGAACCCGGCGAGGACGATCGGTGAGACGGTGACCGAGGCCCTTCGCTACAACCTCGGACTCGACCGGGGGGTGGTGGCGGACCGGCTGGAGCGGGCGCTGACCGACGTCGGTCTTCCGCCCAGCGCGGCCGGCCGCTACCCGGGAGAGTTCTCCGGCGGGCAACGCCAGCGCATCGCCATCGCCAGGGCCATCGCGGTCGACCCGGATTTCATCGTCTGCGACGAAGCGGTCAGCGCGCTCGACCTCTCGGTGCAGGCCCAGGTCCTCAACCTCTTCGCCCGGTTGAAGGCCGAGCGCGGACTGAGCTATCTGTTCATCTCCCACGACCTCTCGGTGGTCCGGTATCTCAGTGACGAGATCGTCGTCCTCTTCGGCGGCCGGGTCGTCGAGCAGGGACCGGCCGGCACGGTCGCCGGTCGGCCGGCGCACCCGTACACCCAGGCGCTCGTCGCCGCGGCGCCCGTACCGGACCCGGTGGAGCAGCGCCGCCGCCGGCTGCAACGAATCGCTCTCGCCGTCGCTGGCGCCGGCACCGTTGCCGCCCCCCAGGGTTGTGCGTTCGCCCCGAGATGCCCGCTGGCCACGGCCATCTGCCGGGAGGAGGATCCCCAGCTGGCGGAACGGGAGCAGCAGGTCAAAGTCGCCTGCCATCACTACGAGGACGCCCGGGGACTGTTCGACGGCGTTGTCTCGACCGAGCGAACCACGCACACCGAACGAGTCGAGATGGGCGGCACCTGATGTTGGAATCCGCAATACAGCAATACATCGACGCCGAGCCGCCGATCGACCTCGTCGGGCTCGACCCGGCAGTGATCCGGGAACTGCTGGCGCAGCAGATCGATCGCCAGTTCCGCCGGTTCGGCCGGCCCGGACCCGACGTGCTGAGCGTGAACGATCACGTCGTTCCCGTCGAGGGCGGCCAGATCGTTCTCCGGCTCTACCGTCCGGGGGCAGGTCGGCTGCCGGCGCACCTGCTGGTGCACGGCGGTGGCTGGACCAGCGGTTCGATCGACGAACTCGTCTGCGACGCGACCGCTCGCACGCGGGCGGTCGCTGTCGGCTGCGTGGTGGCCGCACTGGAGTACCGGCTGGCGCCGGAGTTCCCGTTCCCGGCCGCGGTCTACGACACCGTCGCCGCGCTCCGTTGGCTGCAGTCCGAGGCCGTCGAGTTGGGGATCGACGCCACGGACATCTCGGTGGGCGGTGCCTCGGCAGGAGCCAACCTACTGGTGGCCGCGCTGCTCGCCGCACCGGACATCGCAGTCGTCGGAGCAGTTCTCGAGGTTCCGGCCCTTGATCTCACCGTGGAGTCCGTTCGGAAAGCAATCTCGGAGCAGGACTTTCCGGTGTCGGTCGAGGAACTGCTGGTGGCGCCGCGGCTCTACCTCCGCAGTCCCGGAGATGCTCTGTTGCCCATGGCCTCTCCGTTCCTCGCCGACGATCTGTCCTGGCTGCCGCCGACTCAGATCCTCACGGCGGAACTGGATCCCCTGCGTCGGGAGGGCGAACTCTTCGCCGAACGACTGCGTGCTGCCGGGGTGCCTGCCGAAGCCACCCGCTACCGTGGCGCCGTGCACGGGTCGGCGATCCTCACGCGCAGTTGGCCGACGGCCCGTCGGTGGAACGATGACATCATCGTCGGTCTCCGCGTCATGCACCATCGTGAGCCGCCGACCGCGGACGGGTCCAGCGCCGAAGGACGCGATGGGCGCTCATCGGTGTCCGCCCCGGAGCTGGGCGCGCCCGGTACCGCCGAGGCGGTCGACCGTGGTCGAACCTGAGATCCCCGGCGTCGAGCCGATTCCCGAAAAGGTCACCATCTACGAGGTCGCCCGGCGCGCGGGGGTGTCCATCGCCACCGTCTCCCATGCGCTCAACCGCCCGGAGCGGGTCAGTGCGCTCACCCGCGGACGGGTCCTGGACGTCGTCGACGAACTGGGCTTCACTCCGAAGAACACGGCAGTGACCCTGGCCCGCAAGGGGGTGGGGCGCATCGGTGTGGTGGCACCGTTCACGTCGTACCCGAGCTACTACGCGCGGCTGACGGGGATACTCGACGCCTGCCGTGACAGCAATCTCGACGTCGTGGTGTTCGACGCGCCGTCCGCTGCCGCGGCGACCTCGCCGCTGCTGCATTCCCTGCCGACCACCGGCCGTCTCGACGGGCTGCTCATCCTGGGTGTGCCGCTCGAGGATTCGATGGCCCGGCGGCTCGCCCAGCGCAAGCTGCCGACCGTCCTCATCGACTCTGTGCACAAGGATTTCGCCAGTGTCACGGTGGACGACGAGGCCGGCGGCTACCGGATCGGGCAGCACCTGAGGGAACGGGGGCGCGAGCATTTCGTCTTCGTCAGCGAGGCGCAGCAGTCGACCGACTACGTGTCGCCGGGTCAGTTGCGGCTGCGCGGATTTCAGCGGGCCCTTGACGAGAGCCTGCCCGGAGGGCGGCCGGTGCACTGGGTGGTGACCACCCCGGATCTGCGCGGTGGTCGCGAAGCGGCCGAGGTGATCGCCGCGATGACCGACCGTCCCGATGCGGTGTTCGGCCACCACGACGATCTGGCCGCCGGCGTGTTGAAGGGTTTCCGGGCGGCCGATATCAGCACCCCCGAGGACATCGCGGTGGCCGGGTACGACGGCACCGACCTCGCGGACTCTCTCGACCTCACGACGGTGGCCCAGCCTTTCGCCGAAACGGGCCGGATCGGCGCTGCCCTGCTGCTGGAACTTCTGGGTGGGGCCGGCATGGCGGTCCAGCAGGTCAACCTGGCTCCACAGCTCATCATCCGCTCCACCACCTGATTTCCCTCCACATCACATCCGCAGCTCGAAGGGATCGACGACGACATGGACCACATGGACGACGAATTGACCACCCTGGTGGCGAGTGTCGCAGCACGCCTGCCGGCACCCGCCCGCTGGCCCTCGGCGGTTCCACGACCGGGCCAGACCGACGCGCAATGGCGGCAGGCGACGGCCAGAATACGAAGCGAGCACGACGCCGCAGCCATTCGCGGGTCTCGCCTGATCCGCGAAGGAGGGGAGGACATTCCAGTGGGATCCATCTCCTACCAGGACATCCCGGTGGCCGACGGCGCCGTCACCGGCCGGATCTACCGGCCCGCAACCGCTGCCGGTCCACTGCCGGCTTTGGTAGTGCTGCACGGCGGCGCGTGGTGGATGGGCGGCGGCGCAGCGGGTTTCGACCTCAACGACGGGCTGTGCCGGGCGTTGTGCGCCGGGATCGGAGCGGTGATCGTGAATCTTGACTACCGACTCGCCCCCGAGCACCGATTTCCCACGCAGTTGGACGATGCGTATGCCGCGCTGTGCTGGACGGCGGATCCGGCGAGCGGGCTGGGCGTCGATCCGGGCCGACTCGGCATCCTGGGCATCAGCTCCGGCGGAAATGTCGCGGCCGCGGCAGTGCTGATGGCACGCGACCGTGGCGGACCCGCCCTGCGGGCACAGGTTCTGGTGTCACCTTCGTTGGACTGCACGATCGGATCGAAATCCATGCAGGAGGATCCGGCGCTTCTGGCCGGTGCGATGCTGCTGCGCCAGCTGTACACACAGGGTCAGAGCGATCTCACCCTGCCGTACCTCTCACCCGTGCTGGCCGCGGATCTCACCGATCTGCCGGCGAGCCTGATCAGTGTCGGTGACTTCGACCCGCTGCGTGACGACGGACTCCGGTACGGGAGAAGGCTTGCTGAGGCGGGGGTTCCGACCACCGTGAACCGCTATCCGATGACGCACACCGTCTCGCTGCCGGCCGTGCACCGGCAGTGGCTGGCCGACACCATCGCCGGGACTCGCGAGTTGCTGCTGGTGCCGGCCACCGAATCCTCCGACGCGTAGTACTCACGCCCACAAGTGCACTGTCGGCCGTGCTACCGGTGGTGTTCGGGTACTACAGGTGACGATCGCGCCGTCTGCTCACTCGCCGCCGATCCGTCCAAAGCGGTTCGGCGAGGTCGATCTGGTCCATGTTGGCGTGCGCCCAGGTGCGGATGGTGGTGACAGGATCGCTACCAGCAGCCCTGATCGACGGCCGGGTCACGATGGGACGTGTTCCGCCGCTTCGCGGTGCAGAAGCGTGTGGGCCAGGGCGTCGACAAGCTTGTCCGCGTAGTCGGTGTCGGTTCGGGCATGGCTGACGAGCAGTCGGTAGTACACCGCGCCGTACAGGGCGTCGATGGTGGTGGGGATGTCCAGGCCCGGACGTAGTTCGCCCCGCTGCAGACCCCTGGCCAGGACGGCTGCGGCGGCGTCCCGTCGGCCGGCGAGGTATCGCTCGGTCAGGGCCTTGGCCAACGTCACGTCGTGGCGGCTCTCCGCGATCAGTGACAGGAACGCGGCCCCGGCGGTGGTGGTGGTCAGCAGGACCACCACCGAACGCAGCTGCGTGCGCAGATCCTCCACGGCAGATCCGGTGTCGGGGAACGGGATCAGCGGGCTCAGGTGCTTGTCGAGGGCATCCAGCACGACCGCCGACTTGGACGGCCACCAGCGGTAGATCGTTGCCTTGCTCACCCCGGCCTGCGCCGCGACCGCGTCCACCGTCAGGTCGCGGAGCCCGCGTTGTTCGAACAGGATCCAGGCCGCTTCGAGCACGGCGACACGGGACCGATCGCTACGCCGGCTCTCGTCCGGTTCGGTATTCCCCACCACTTGATCCTATCAACGAAACGAGTCGTTTCGTTTTGCGTTACCCTCGGGGCATGACGAAGTCGACAAGATCTGCTCCGACCCGCCGACTCGGCACCTCCGGTCCGGCAGTCGGCCCCATCGGGCTGGGCTGCATGGGCATGACGTGGGCCTATGGGACGGACACCGGGTCGGATGATTCCTCGCTGGTGATCGGCCATGCGCTGGACCTTGGGGTGAACCTGATCGACACCGCCGACATGTATGGCCCGTTCACGAACGAGGAAGTGGTGGGACGGGCGCTCCTGGGTCGCCGGGACGAGGCCGTCCTGGCGACCAAGGGCGGCAACGTCGTCCGGGCCCCGGTCGACGGGGTGCCGCAACTACCGAGCCAGGACGGCCGTCCGGAGCATCTCCGCGGTGCCGTCGACGACTCACTTTCTCGCCTGGGCGTCGACCACGTCGACCTCTACTACCTGCACCGGCCGGATCCAGCGGTGCCGGTGGAGGAGTCCATCGGTGCGATGGCGGAGATGGTCACCGCCGGCAAGGCTTTGGCGCTGGGCGTCAGCGAGTTCACCGTGGAGCAGCTGGACCGGGCGCAGGCGGTACATCCGATCGCCGCGGTGCAGTCGGAGCTGTCGCTCTGGACCCGGGACCATCTGGAGTCGGTGCTGCCGTGGTGCCGGCGACATGGTGCCGCGTTCGTGGCATTCTCTCCGCTGGGTCGCGGCTTCCTGACCGGGAGCTTACGGGAGGCCGCGTTCTCCGCGGATGACTATCGCTCGGCCAATCCCCGCTTCCAGCCGGAGAACATCCGCCAGAACCTGGCCATCGTCGACGTGGTCGAGGCGGTGGCGGCTCGTCATCTGGCGACGGCCGGGCAGGTGGCATTGGCGTGGGTGTTGGCCCAGGGCGACCACGTGATCGCGATTCCAGGCACCCGGCGACGGACCCGGCTGAGCGAGAACGCTGCCGCCGCCGGACTTCAACTCACCGCAGCCGATCTGGCCGAACTGGACGCCCTCCCGCAAGCTGCTGGAGGTCGGTACTGAGTTGGTCGACACCGGCTCGTCCACCAATCTGACAGGCAGGTGTTGTGCGCATGAAAGCCGTTCGGGTGCAGTTCGTCGGGTCTCCCGAGGTCCTCGAGCTCCAGGAGGTGGAGCCGCCGCGCCCCGGGGTCGGTGAGGTCGCCATCGACGTCGCATACGCGGGCGTCGGACTGGTCGACACCCGTTTTCGTGACGGGACTTTCGAGATTGCGACACCCTTCATTCCCGGTATCGAGGTCTCCGGGTACGTGAGGTCGGTCGGCGCCGGCGCCGGCGCCGACCGATTCCAGGCGGGTCGGCCGGTGGCGGCGTTGCTCAACGACTTCGGTCGTGCGCCCGGCGGCGGTGGGTACGCCGGGATCGTCGTCGCCCGTGCCGATCTGGTCGTTCCCCTCGCCGATGGAGTCGATCTCGCCCGGGCCGCCGGTGCCCTGGTGAACGGCACCACCGCCTGGATCGCGTTGCATGACCTCGCTCGGATCGCACCGTCCGAATCGCTGCTGGTGCTCGGCGCCACCGGCGGGCTGGGCACGGCCGTCGTGCGACTTGCCGTCGCCGCCGGTGTCCGGCAGATCATCGGCGTGGTCAGCTCCGAGGAGAAGCGCCGAAAAGCGATCGCAGCGGGTTGTACCGACACCATCTTGCGTTCGCAGTGGGGAGGCGACCTGCAGCGGATCACCGAAGGGCAACGGGTGGACGTGGTGGTCGATCCGGTTGGCGGCGAGGCCAGACATGCAGCATTGCAGGCATTGGCGCCATTCGGTCGGCTGGTGGTGTTGGGCAACGCCAGCGGCCAGGACGTCCCCGTCTCCACCGATTCGTTGTGGCACCGGACGATCACCATGACGGGACTGAGTCTCGGCGGGATCGCGCACACCCATCCTGGCCTGTTGGCCAGGGCTGCGTCGGCCGCCCTTGGGGTGCTGGCTGCTGATTCGGCCCCGGCACCGACGATCCGACCGTTGGCCGAAGCCGCCGACGTGCACCGGGAGCTGGAATCGGGCGCAGCGCCGACGAAGACGGTGCTCGACCTCGGGTCGTTCCGCCCTGGGTTCTTGCCGGCCTGATCTCATCCTGCCCAGCTGGTCGAGGAATACGTTGCTGGTGAACCGATCCCCGGATGCCGCCTGGTGGCTGGGTGAATGGGAAACTTCTGCACCGGTTGACCTTTGAGTGATCCGCGTCGGATACCGCCGCGGAGCAGTGGTCATCCTGGCCCGGTCCGTGTCCCCACGGTCGGAGAAAACCAACCGAGGCCGGACAACTCGGTGGCAACCACCCGAAACTTGCGTGCTGGGCCGCGACGGCGCCACGCGCCAGTGACCAACTGGGAACCATCCGCTATAGTCTGGAACAACGTTGTCTCAGCTTTTGGCCGGCCGGGTGGGTTCGGCGACAGGATTGACCGCTCGTCGATGAGCGGCACGGAAGGCGGACCTTGATGCGCACCGAATGGAATCTGGCGGAATCGACGTGGCTCCTCCGCGGCTGGCGGCAGAACGACTGGGAACGTTCGAAGACCTTCGTCAGGGTGGAGGACGGAAGGCCCGACATCCCGCCGGTTCCGGTGACGGTGCCCGGCTCGGTGCGGACCGCCCTCGTGGAGGCCGGAATTGTTGAATCACCCTACGTGCACACCCGATCTCGGGACTCGGAGTGGATCGAGAACCGCCACTGGAGCTACACCACGACGCTGACGCCGGAGCAGGCCGGATCGGCGACCGAAGGGACTCGCCTGTTGCTGGTCGCGGACAGCTTGGACTACTCGGGCGTGGTGCTGCTGGACAGCACCGAGGTGGGAACTTTCTGCGGTGCCGCGATCGGGGCGAGTTTTGACCTGACCGATGCCGTCGCGGCCGGCGGCCGCACGCTGACGATCGTCTTCCGGCGGGTACCGGAGGACATCGGCCAGATCGGCCGGACCAGTCGGATCCGTGAGTGGAAGGCGCGTTTCGGCTACGGCTGGGACTGGACGCCGAGGATCGTGCAGATCGGCGTAGCCGGTCGGCTCACCCTCACGGCCCGGTCCGGCCTGACCTTTGGTGATGTCCGTGTGCTGGCCGAACTTCCCGCGGCCGGCGCAGCGGCCGGTGTGGTTCTGGTGCACGCGCCGGTGCACGCTGCCGACGGTTCTCAGAACCTGTCCGACCGGCCGCTGACGGTCACCGTCAGCGGGCCCGGAGTTGCGTTCTCGCAGGAGATCTCCAGTGGGGACTCCTGGCACGAGATCTCGGTGCCCGGTGTGCAACCGTGGCAGGTGACGCCGGAGGGGGGTCAGGCCGTCAACGGGCAGAACCTCTACGACGTCACGGTTTCGTTGGCCGACGGTGAGTCCGTGGTGCGGCGTGTCGGGTTCCGATCGGTCCGGTGGCAGCAGTGCGAAGGCGCTCCGACGGACGCGGAACCGTGGATCTGCGTGGTCAACGGTGTTCCGACCTTCATGGCCGGTGTCAACTGGGTCCCGATCAGACCGGACTACTGCGACGTCGGCGAGGCGGAGTACCGGAAGCGCCTCGCCGAGTATCGGCGGATCGGGATCAATACCCTCCGGGTGTGGGGCGGGGCGCTGCTCGAGCAGCCGTGCTTCTACGAGATCGCGGACGAGATGGGTTTTCTGGTGTGGCAGGAACTTCCGCTCTCCTCCAGCGGCATCGACAACTACCCGCCGGACGACGACGAGTTCGCCTCCGAGTTCGCCGGGATCGCGAGGTGGTATTCGCTGCAGATCGGGCACCATCCGTGCGTCATGCTCTGGGGCGGCGGCAATGAACTGACCGAGATCGTCGAGCCGATCGTTCCGTTGTCGGGTCACCATCCGGCGATCGCTGCCGCGAGGGCTGCTCTGGCCCTTCATGATCCGTGGCGCCGATTCGTCACCACATCGCCTCTCGGACCTGCGGTGTGGGGCAACGAGGCGGACTTCGGCAAGGGCTTGCACCACGACGTCCACGGCCCTTGGGAGAGCACCGATACCTTCCAGCAGTGGCAACGGTACTGGGACGGTGATGACTCACTCCTGCGGAGCGAGGTCGGCGTCGGCGGTGCGAGTGGTCTGGACCTGCTCACCGAATTCGAACTCGTCGGGCCCACCACGACGACGAAGCAGCGCGAGGACCTGCACCAGCTGTGGATGCACTCCTCGGCCTGGTGGCTCGACACCTTCAAGAACTGGGACGGCACAGGAGGTCTCGCCACCTGGGTGCAGGACAGCCAGCTGAGACAGGCCGAGTGGCTGGGCTACGCGGCCAAGGTGACCAGGGCTCGCTTTCCGAGAGTCGGGGGTTTCATCGTCTGGCTCGGTCACGATACATTCCCCTGTGCGGTCAGCCTGTCATTGCTGGACTTCAGCGGTCGGCCCAAGCCCGCTGCCGAGTCGTTGCGGATTGCCTTCTCGATGCAGGCCGTCACGTCCGGGAACAGCCGTTGATCGGCAACGCCAGCGGGGTGGCGACCGTATTGGTCGCGGGACACCTGTGCCTGGACGTGACGCCCGCGTTGCCCGGCGAACCGTCGTTGCGTCCTGGCGATCTGTGGACCACCGGACCGCTGACCCTGTCGCCGGGGGGATGCGTCGCGAACACCGGGGCCGCTCTGCTCGACCTGGGGGTCGACGTCGCGGTGTGCGCCGACGTCGGCGAGGATGTCGGTGCGGATACGTTGACCTCCCTGGTGCGAGACCTCGGATTCGACGTCGAGGGTCTCCGCCGGACGGGTGGTCGCACGTCCTACTCGATCGTGTTGCAACCGCCGGGAGCCGATCGAACCTTCTGGCATCACGTGGGAGCAAACGAGTCGTTCGACGGGAGCGCAGTTGCCTTCGCCGGCGAGAAGCTCCTTCACGTCGGCTATCCGACCTTGCTCCCGGCTCTGGTGAAGGACGATGGCCGACCGTTGGTGGAGCTGTTGACGGCGGCGCACCGGGCGGGTCTGGTCACTTCGATCGATCTGGCCGTCGTGTCGGAACCGACTACCGGGTCCCACGCCTTCTGGCGCAGGGTGCTCGCGGCGGCGCTGCCCGAAGTAGATGTCATCACACCCAGTTTCGATGATCTGGCGACCGGTCTCGGCGTTCTGGAAATTGGTACGGCGACTCCGGAATCCCTCCTTGCAGCCGCGGCTGAGTTGGTACAGACCGGCGCAGCAATCGCCTTGGTGTCGGGCGGCGCAGCCGGTTTCGGTCTGGCTACCGCCGGTCCAGCGCGTTTCGCCGGCGCCGGACCGATGGTCGCTGAGCTCGAAACGTCCTGGCATGACGTGCGAATGACCGCCCCTGCCGTGCGGCTCGCGGAGTCGGCGACGACGAATGGCGCGGGAGATGCGGCCACTGCCGGTTTCCTGCATGGTTTGATCGAAGGTTTCTCCCCGGCCGCGGCGATGGAGGCAGCGGCAGCGGCCGCGGCTGCCAGGATCTCCGGATGGAAGATCGGGTCCAGACCGATGGCGACCAGTGACGGCGGCGCCCGATGACCGCCGGCCCCGGTACGTCGAGGATGCACGGCTACTGCGCGACGGGATGGGAAGGCGTCCGTGACGCCCTGGCGCGCGACGATTCCGGGACCGAGATCGGCGGCGTCAGCCTCGCCGTCCACCACCGTGGACAGGTGGTCGTCGACCTCTGGGGCGGGCGCGACCCGATCGACGGACAAGACTGGACCCGCGACAGCGTCGGCACCCTGTTCTCCTGCACCAAGGCGATCACCTCGGTGATCCTGCTGCGTCTGGTTGACCAGGGTCTGGTCGACCTGGAATCACCGGTGGCCGCGTACTGGCCGGAGTTCGCAGCCGCCGGTAAAGGGGCCATCACCATCCGTCAGGTGATGTCCCATCTCGGGGGACTGCCGTTCGTCGGAACGACGGACCTGACCACGCTCTACGACCAGCGGGCCAGTGCTGCGCTGCTGGCTGCAGCCACCCCGGTGTACCCGCCCGGCGACCACTGGATGTATCACGCCTTGTCCGTCGGCTATCTCGATGCCGAGGTGGTGCGGCGGGTGACCGGTCGCACCGTGGGAACGATTCTGCAGCAGGAGATCTCGGGCCCACGGAGCCTGGATCTGTGGATCGGTCTGCCCGCCGACCGTGACGGGGACTTCCGGCCCTCCCATCCGGTGGTTCCCGCGGACCTGTCGTTGCTGGACGGTGAACCAACGGATGCGCTGGAGTTCGCGGCTCTGCGCACAGCGCGGGAGGTGGTATCCCTGATGGTGGCGGGCGAGGGGGCGTCCGGCGCCGCCGAGGCGATGATCACCCGGGCCTTCCGCGCCGCGGAGATCCCCGCCGCCAACGGGACGGCGAACGCGCGTGGCCTGGCCGGCTTCTACGCAGCGCTGATCGACCGGACGCAGCCGCTGCTCTCGCCCGCACTCCTGCGCCGAGCGACCCGCAGCCAGACCGACCTCACTGCACCGGTACCGCCGGAGCAGGTACCTCATCGCTACGGCATCGGGCTCGACCTGCGCAACCCGAACAATCCGATGCTGGGTGACGGTTGCTTCGGCCACAGTGGCGCCGGCGGGCGTCTCGGGTTCTGCTGGCCCGACGAGGATCTGGCCTTCGGGTACGTACCGACGACGATGGGCCTGGGGGAGCCTGACCTGCGGTGGGCCCCGATCCTCGACGCGGTCGCTTCGTCCGTGCGGGCCGCCGGCTGACCGCGCGGCGGCTGCTCGACCGGGCCTGCGTCGGACGCTGCCGGCTGACCTCGGTCGGTCAGGCCAGCAACTCGAACTGCGCCAGCGACAGCGGTGCGCTTCCGGTGTTCTGCAGGCGCAGATCTGTGAACGAGCCGGAGATCTCGAATGCTCTGGTCTGCCGGCCCCACTGGAATACGGCCGCCTGCCGGTCGACCGTGCGCCACTCCTGGTCGTCAGCTGATCGCACCTGGACCACCCAGTTCGCGGTTCCGACTGCGGCCGGCGTGACCGTGTAGAGGGCGGGGTGCACCGGGGTGGCCCAGTGACAGCCGACACCGGTACCCGGTGCCAGATCGACAACGGTGTCCGACGAATCGTCGACGAGCACGGCCGGGTCGCCGGGGCAGTCGAGAGAAGTTTCGGCCGATCCGGTGAGATCCACCAGGGTGACGGGCTTCTGGCCATCAGCCGTCAGACTGGGAGGGCTGGAGTCGGCACCCCACGAGGTCGGCACCGGGCTCATCGTCAACCGCAGCTCGCCGCCGGCCAGGACGCGCTCGTGAGGTAACCAGACCGTATTCCATTCCTCGCCGTCCAGGGTGGCCGCGGCGATGTAGACGTTCTCGGGAGAGTTGCCGTCCGCGGTGACGGTGAAGGTTCCGCCGCCGGCCACGACGATCGTGACTCGGTTGAAAAGCGGTGAGGTGATGACATAACCGGGCCGGCCGACCACCAGGGGATAGAACCCGAGTGCATTGAAGGTCCACCAGGTGGACATCTCGCCGTTGTCCTCGTCTCCGGGGTAGCCCTGCCCGATCTCCGATCCCAGATAGAGCCGGCGCAGACATTCGCGGACGATTCGTTGGGTGGCATCGGGTCGTCCGGCGAACAGATACATCATCGGGATGTGGTGTGCCGGTTGGTTCGAGAGCCCGAGCATCCCCAGCCGCATGTCCCTGGCCTCGGTGATCTCGTGGATCGGGTAGTCGTAGGAACCGCGGACGGCGTCACCCCCGACTTCGGGTGTGCTGAAGAAGGCGTCCAGTTTTCTGGCCAGTCCTTCGCGGCCACCGTAGAGGGCAGCCAGCCCGGACCCGTCCTGTGGCACCGAGAATGCCATGCCCCAGCCATTGGTCTCGGTGTAGTCGTGCCCCCAGGTAGCGGGGTCGTACTCGGCTGCAGCGAGCCGGAAACTGCCGTCCGCGCAACGGCCCTGGAAGAAGTCGATGTCCGGATCGAACAGCAGCGAGTAGGACAGGGCCCGTGAACCGAAGTACCGGGTGTTGGCGCGGAATTCGGCTCTCCGGTCGATCGGCCCGACGTCGGCCATCAGTTCCGAGAAGGTGTGCAGACCGAAGTCGTTGATGGCCGCCTCGATGGTCCAGCTCAGGCCCTCCGCGACCTCGACCGGTGTCCAGCCGCGGAAGATGCTGTGCCGCAATCCTTTGCGTCCGACGGCCGGCACCGGTGGTGGGACGGTCGCATTTCGCAGGGCGGAGTCGTACGCCGCAACGAGGTCGAATCCGGGTGTGCGCTTGACAGCGGCGTCCGCGACGATCACGTCGCTGCTCGTCCCCACCATGACATCCACGTGCCCCGGTGCGCTCCAGCGGGTGGTCCACCCGCTGTCCCGGAAGTGTTGGACGACACCGTCGAGTAGGCGCCCGGCACTGGGATCCAGGAGTTGCAGAGCGGGCCAGGACGTGCGGTAGGTATCCCAGTAGCCCTGGTTGACGGTCAGCTCCCCGGGCACCACCGGCAGCCCGGTGTGATGGGCGGTGTGCGGTTTCGGCGGGGGAGCGAACGGGCTCGCGTAGGCCGGGCCACCTGGCGTGGGCTCGTGCATCACGTTGGGATAGAGCAGAAGTCGGTATAGGTTGGAATACAGCGTAATCCGCTGGTCGGGACTCGCGCCAGACACACTGACCACGCCGAGTGCGTCGTCCCAGCGATTCCTGGCCGCATCCCGGACTGCGTCGAACCGGTGGGTCCCGATGTCGAGCTCGAGGTTCCGAGCAGCCTGCTCGGTCGAGATGAATGACGTCCCGATCATCAACTCGACCGTCTGTCGGTCACTGGCGTCGTTCGCGTTGCTCATCCGCAGATAGGCGGTGCCGCCCCGATCCGGTTGCGGGAGTTGGCCATGCCCCACCACCACGCCCCGCAGCCGGGCGTTGACGAAGAGACGGGGAACCACCGGAACCCGTTCGAGCACCGCATCCGACCATCCGGTGATCGTGGCACCGCCGTCGTGGACGGCGATCTCGACCGCTCCGTCGGAATCGAGTTGGTCCAGGATCAGGGCCGCCGGCAGGCCCGGCGGAAAAGTGAATCGCATGGCGATGCTGTGCTGTGCCGGCGCCAGTTCGCCGACCACACCGTTGTCGAAGGCGACGCGGTAGTGGTAGGGACGGTCGAGTTCATTGGCGTGGTCGAACGGCAGTTCCCGCGCGAACCGGTCCGGATCCGGGATGCCGTCAGACGTGGTCGGCATCACCTGGAACGAGGCCCGTTCGCCGATCCACGGGCTGGGGATCAGGGTGGTGGCAAAGGCCTGGATCCGTTGCGTCGGCCCCTGTTTGCGAGCAGGCTGCTGCACGGCAGCGACGTCACGGTCGGTGTTGGCGCCGGAGTTGTCCAGCACCAGCGGGCCAGGTCGCTCGTTGTCGCACCAGGTGTAGATCCAGTGCCCCTGCCAGGCTCTCGTCATCGGTGAGGCCATCATGAATCCGTGGGGGAGTCCGACGGCTGGAGCGGTATTGCCGCGCGAGTACAGATACGACGAATGCGAGCCGCGGGTGGTCCTGACCCAGTCGCTCGGATGATCGGGGTCGCGGGTCGGACCGACATCGGGACCGACCGTCACTGCGTCGATCCAGGCCGTCAGCACTCCTGAGAAAGGTTCTCCAGCCCAGGTTTCCACGTCGATGCCGACGACTCGCTGACCGACTGCGATGGACAGATCAACGACCTTCAGATTCCACTGGTCGGGGACCAGGGTGTCCGACCGGAATTGTGCTTCCGCACCGATCGCCGTCCCGTACTGGTCGCTGCCCGTCGGCCGGAGGCCGCCAAGGCGCGAACCGTCGTCGAAGCGCAGGTCGAGCGAGACAGCGCACGAAGCATAGCGTTCCGGCCCGGTCCGATCGGGCCGGAACTCAGGGAGCACTGCGTACCGGAGACGGTCACCCGCCTGGATGACCCGGTCGATGTCCAGCATTCGGGCCCGGTGGGCGCCATCGCGAACGGTGACGCACTTCCAGCAGTCCTCCGATTCCAGACCCACCGAGGGCGGACAACAGATGGGGGTGACCGGCCCGCCGCCGAATTCGAGGTGGATGCCGTTCGTGACGGTCGCGCTCACCCCTTCACTCCGCCGGCCAGGCCGGCCGCATTGAGGAAATGCCGTTGGAAGATCAGGAAGAGGAACACCGGGACCAGCACCGCGAGCAGGAGCGAGGCCACCTGGACGTTGATCGGTGAATTCTTCGCGACGTTCGCCAGGCCGACCGAGATCGGCTGCTGCTCTGGGTTCAACACCAGCATGGGCCAGAGGAAGTCCTTCCACGAGGCGATCACCGACAGCAGCGAGATCACCCCGATGATCGGGCGCGACATCGGCAGGACCACCGAGACGAAGATCTGGAGCGAGCCGGCCCCGTCCACCCTTGCCGCCTCGAAGAGTTCACGTGGCAAGGCGTCGAAGAACCTCTTGACGACCAGGATGATGAACGCGTTTGCGCCGGCCGGGAGCCAGATCGCCAGGTAGTTGCCCAGCAGAGAGGTGTGGAGGATGGGCATGTCGACGACCGTCAGGTAGAGCGGGACCAACGCGATGACGCCCGGGACGAACAGGGTGATCATGATGGCGCCGTCCAGGACGGGACCCCATTTGGGACGAAGTGCACTCAGCACGTAGGCGGTCGTCAGGCACACGATGAGGGTGACGAGGAGACTGCCCATCGCCATGACCGCCGTGTTCAGCAGATATCGTCCGACCTGCGCCCTGGTCCAGGCTTCGGTGATGTTGCTGAACTGGAACCCGTCTGTCGGCAGGAGACTCATTGGCCGGGTGACGATGTCGGCCGAACTGGAGATCGAGGACTTGACGAGCCACAGCAACGGACCGGCACCCGACACGATCAGGGCCACCAGCACCAGTCCTTGCACGGTGCGCAGGGCATACCTGACCCCGGGTTGCTGACGTTCCAGGTCCGAGACCAGTCCACTGGCCGTTTCCGGCGATGGACGACGGTGGAAGCGGGTGCGCTTCCCGACGACCGGGGTGTCGGTCGTCGGGCTTTCCAGCGCCGTCATCTGCTCCACCGCCTGGTGGCCAGGAAGTAGAGGCCGGAGATGATGGCCAGTGCCACGGCCAGCATCGCCGAGATCGCACTCGCCGCACCCAGATCGTTGTAGACGAAAGCGTAGTTGTAGATGAGCATCAGGAGGGTGATCGTGCGGTTGGCCGGTCCACCGCCGGTGAAGAGGAACGGCTCGGCGAAAACCTGTGCCGTGCCGATGATCTGGAGTAGGAGAACGATCAGGATGATCCCACGGATCTGGGGAAGGGTGACCGTCCAGATCTTCCGCCAGATACCGGCACCGTCGAGTTCGGCCGCCTCGTACAGTTCTTTCGGCACCGATGCCATCGCCGCCAGGTAGATGATGACCGTGCTCCCGGCGGCCGCCCAGGTGGATTCCAGCACGAGGGACGGCATCGCGAGATCCGGCGAGTTCAGCCAGGCAAAGGGTCCGAGGCCGAACCAGCCCAGCACGGTGTTGAACAGGCCGGTGCTACCTGGGTCGTAGAAGACCTTCCACAACAGGATGGCGACCACCGGCGGGAGGACCACCGGCAGGTAGGACAGGATGTTGTAGAGCCATCTCTTGGTGCGCAGCGACGAGATGACCACGGCCAAGACCAGCGGAACCGGGAAACCGATCAACAGGGCGAGGCCCATGAAATAGACGGTGTTGATGGCGGCCTGCGGCAGTTCGGGTAGCGTGAAGACGTAGCTGAAGTTGCTCCAGCCGACCCAGGTCGTCGGCTGGTCGAGCTTGGTTCGCTGCCAGGCCATCACGACACCGCGGATGATCGGCCCCCAGGAGAAGTACCCGAAGATCACGATGGCCGGGACTGCCAACACCACGGCGCTCAGGCCACCGCGCGCCCACCATCGGCGGACGGCCGAGCTCCTGCTCGGCGGCGTGGATGAGCCCGTCGACGTCGGTCCGCCCGCTGACCTGGTCACCGGGGACGAATTCGTTCGGGCGGGGTTCGCCGCCGGCGTCGACGCGGCGCCGGCCTGATCGAGGTTGGTGGACGACATGGACGAACTCCCGGCTCCCGGTATGCGCTCAGCGGCCCAGCAGGCTGTTGACAGCCGACGAGGTGTTGGACAGCTCGGTCGCGACGTCCGCGGACTTGTCGGTGAGAATCTTCTGCACCAACGCATCCAGCTTGGCGTAGACCTCCTGGGCCTTGTTCGAGGGCTCGGGAGTCAACTTGATGCTGTTCACTGTGGCGGAATAGGTTGCAAAATTGGTCAGCGGGACGTTGATGTAGCTCTTCACCCATCCCAGGTATTCCTGGTCGTTGGTCGCCTTCAGCGTCGACACCCCGGGAAGGCCGACCGGAAGACCCTGGGAGGCGGTGAGTTTCGCCGCTGCCACCGCCTTGGCCTGGTCCAACGAGGACTCCAGCGAGAACGCGATCCACTTCACTCCGGCGAGTCGTTGGTCGGCCGTCGCTTTCGGGCTGATGACCTGGACCGCACCGCCACTCATGGAGCCGCCGGCAGTCGATCCCTGCGGCATGGTGCCCAGCCCGAAGGACGCCGGCTTCATACCATCCTGGACGACGGCGAGGATGTAGTTGACCGGGGCCCCGATGAACATCCCGATCTTGTCGGCCGCGAAATCCTTGGAGATGGAGGTCATGTCGTACAGGAAGGTGGTGCCCATCGAATTGTCGGTCCAGCGCATCTGCGTCAGCGCGTCGAGCGCATCCTTTCCCGACTGGTCGTCGAAAGCCGCCTTCGAACCATCGGAGGATTCCAAGGTGCCTCCGCGGCTGTAGACGGTCGCCCCGTACATCCACCCGCCGGTGTTGTTCTGCGTCATCTGGGCATATCCCGCGGCACCGGTCTTCTGGCTGATGGTCTTCGCAGCAGCCCTGACCTCGTCCCAGGTGGTCGGCGGCTTGTCCGGGTCCAGACCGGCTTTGGTGAACAGCGCACGGTTGTAGACCAGGCCGAGCGCGTATCCGCCGATCGGAATGCCGTAGACCTCACCGGCCTTGTCCTGCGTCACGGACAGCGCAGCGGGGTTGAGCTGGTCGTAGAGGCCGATCGTCTTGAGATCAGCGGTGATGTCGCTGATCTGCTTGTTCTGGATCATCGACTGCGGCTCGGTGAACGGCACGGTCACCACGGTCGGCAGTTGTCCGCCGGCCAGCTGGGCTGCGAAGGTCTGGGGATCCCAGGCGATCTCGCTGCCGTTGACGGTGACGTTGGGGTTCGCCGCCTGGAAATCCTTGATCCTCTGCTCGAAGGCCTTGAGATCTCCCGGGCTGCTGGCCGGGGGCTTGTTGGAGACGGTGATCGTCACCGGCGTGGTGTTCGCAGCGCTGCTCGCGCTGGACGGGGTTCCGGAGTTGGACGGGGTTCCGGAGCCGGCAGGGGTCCCGGAGCCGTCAGGCGCCTGCGTGCTGCTGGCTGCGGAAGCGGAGGTACCTGAATTGGCCGTGGCGCTGGAGCTCCCACAGGCTGCTGCCCCGAGGGCCAGTACTGCGCACAACACGATGGATCTGGTGACAAGCCGTTTCCTCATTGAAACCCTCCGATAGACGGTCGTAGTGACCGATTGCCTGCTCCGGACCCGTCCGGGACAACGTTGTTTCTCGACCATAACCTCGTCACGCTATTCTGTCCAGCGGGACGGCGAGAATTCCACGCAAAGCGGGTGCAGGAGGTCTCCGCCAAGAGATCGACACGAAGGAAAGTTCATTGGTAGAACTTATTCGTGGGCGCAGAACCGAGGTCGGTCGACCCGTTCGGGTGTCACCGATCAATGGAGCGGACGAGTTTCGACCGAGGGCTGGACAACGTTGTCCCGGGCGACTACCGTCCATCGAACCGTCGCCGCGCGGGGTCGACGACGGTTTCATCAGCAGGTTCGAAGGAGAACCGAAATGCCTAGAGGGCTCACGAACAGATCGCTCCAGTGGCAGCGGCAAGCTGTTGCCAGGTCGGTTGTTTCGATCCTTGCGATGACTGCCTTCCTGGTGTTGGTGCCCGCCGGGATGAGCTCCGCGATGCTCGCAGAATCGCGTGAATTCCCAGGGTGGAATGTGTATGCCGAGGGAAGCGCCGATATCACGCATCTGAGCGACGCCACCCACGTCAAAGATGGAACGGCCTCGCTCGAAATCGTGAACAGAACGCCATTGGAAGGCGGCCGGTACGGAGGCGTCGCGCAAGGGGTTCCAGTCGCCCCGAGTAGCACCTACGTCTTCTCGGCCTGGGTGAAAGGGCAGGAAATTGCGCCGGGTGAGAGCAACTTCATCGTGTACACCAACGATTACACGGGCAAACAGATCCTGCCGACGGGAACCTTCGACTGGCAGCAGATCAGCTGGACCTACACCACCGCGCCCGGGCAGACCCAGATGTCCTATGTCCTCATCAGCCAGAACACCGGAATGCTGTGGCTGGACGGTCTGCGCGTCATGAAAACCGGATCCTCCACCAACTCCTTGGCGAACGGCAGTTTCGAGCAATCCAACGATAGTGTGACCGTCCTGGGCGCCAGCCTGGTATTCGCACCCGGCAGAGCGTCGTTGCGGGTCGACGCCAGTGCCTCGCCGGTGCGCTGGGAAGTGTTGGACCGCAACGGTGTACCGCTGCGGTCCGGTTCCGTCGACACCACGTCCGGCCCGGCCACCATCGGCCTTGCCGACCTGCCTGTCGGCTACTACGACGTGGCCCTGACGGCCGGGGATCACACGACGAAGACATCCGTCGCCGTGGTCGAATCGCTCGGAGCGCCGTACCTCGGGACCCGGCCCCTTGGCACCACGATCCATCCGCTCGCCCACCCGTCCGTCGATCAGGCCGAGATCGGCGCACAACTCGGCCTCGGTGACACCCGGCTCGACATGCGTTGGGAGAACGTCGAGAAGTCGCCCGGCGTCTACAGTTTCGACTCCGTCACCGATGGGCAGGTGAAGGCGTTGCAGGCCGCCGGGATCCGACCCTCGGTCATCCTCGGGTACTACAACGCGTTCTACGACAACGGGCGGACACCCAGTTCGCCGGCCGGGATCGCGGCTTTCGCGAAGTATGCCAAGGCTGTCGCACAGCACTACGGGAAGGGTGTCGACTACGAGGTCTACAACGAACCGAATGTCGTCACCAACACCAGTCTGTGCGGGGATACCGCTGCGTGCTACCTCGATCTCGTCAAGCCGGCCATCGAACAGATCCGTTCGGCCGCGCCCGGTGCCCGGATCGTCGGACCGTCGTTGGGCGGGTTCACCTCGTGGTGGCTCACCGACAGGCAGTCCTACCGGTGGATGCAGGACTTCCTGGCAGACGGCGGGCTGAATCTCGTCGACGTCGTCGCCATCCACAACTACTCGATTCCGGTCCCCACCCAGGGCTTCGCCCCGGAGAACCAGACCTCGTCCGTCGTCGCGGCGGTCAGGGCGCTGATCGACTCCTATCCGGGGGGCGCCGGAAAGCCACTCTGGCTCGGTGAGACCGGCTGGCCCACCACCGGCGCCGACAAGGGCGGGGTCGACGAGGACCAGCAGGCCAGGTATCTGACCCGCGACGTGGTGATGTCGCTGGGCGCCGGAGCCGCGTCGTACATGGCCTACGACCTGATCGACGACGGGTCGGACCCGATCAATCCGGAGAACCGATTCGGTCTGCTGCGCAACGAGACGGCAGAACGCGGCGTTCTCGTCCCCAAACCCGGCTATGTCGCCTACGCGGTACTGTCCCGCCAATTGGACGGCTACCACTTCAACTGGCGCGAATCGCTCGGTGCCGGCGTGTACTCCTACGTTTTCACCAACGCCCGCCATGACGTGAAGAGGGTGATGTGGGCGCCGGGCGGTGCCAAGGTCGCTCTTCATGCGGTCGGAAACCTGACCGTCACAGCCCTTCTCGGCAGTACTCTGACGCTCTCCCCGGACCTCGGGACTTCGACTCTCCAACTGACGGACGAGCCAATCTACGTCTCGGGACGTGTGCTCGGCTCCGCGATGGCGGTGACCGCTGATCGTGACGTCGTCTCCGTGCCGGCGCAGAGTCTGCAGAAGCAGCCGGTGAAGATCACTGTCGGCGTGAACAGCACAGGTCGATGGCTGGTCAGCGGTCTTCCGGTCACCTTCACCAGTTCGACCGGGCAGAGCATCACCGTGGTCCCGAAGGCCAACCGCTGGGTCTCTGGGACCCTGACGATACCGGCGTTCGCGGAGGCCGGGGACAAGGTGCTCACCGTGACCGCCACGCAGGGTGGCCGGGTGAGGGCGATCCGCACCATCGCGACCCAGGTCGTGGAGAATCCGCAGGCGTCGCTGATCCCGGTCACCGAGCCCGGCGCCACCACCAGCCGATCCGCTGCGCTCCGTATCATCTACGGGTCGTCGACTCCGGGTGTCACCGTCCGGTCGGTCACGTGGGCGATCGGTTCCCAACGCGGGACGCTCTATCCAGCAACATTTTTCCGCTGACGGAATCGCTGCCGTCACGCTGCCGGCCGACATGCAGGGTTTGTGGCGGGCCACTCCCTACACGGTCGGTTTCACCCTGTCGGACGGGGAGTCGAAGACGATCTCGGGTACTACCGCCTTCGCCCCGGTCTACCCCGATGGCAGTCCGGGCATGCTGACCGTGGATCTCGCCAACCAGGCGCAGTACGTCGATCTGGGTGGCGGCACGAGCGGTGGGGACGACCTCTCCGGGACCATGACGCTGACCTACGACGCGACCTACCTGAAGGTCAGGGCGACCATCCACGACGACGTGCACAGCCCGGCGGCGGACGCCTTGAACCTGTGGTCGGCTGACTCGATCCAGTTCGCCTTCGCCTCGGGTCTGCCGGCGCCGGGCGGGGCCTACTCCGAGTTCGGTGCGGCGCTGCTCGGGTCGGGTCCGGCGCTGTACCAGTTCTCGCCGGTCGGCGGATCCGTAGCCGGCGGGCAGGTGTCGGTCGTCCGCGACGAGGCGCGCAGGACGACTGTCTACTCGGTTCAGATCCCCTGGGCTGCGGCCGGTCTGTCGCCGGGCGACCCGTACTTCAGCTACTCGTTCCTGGTGAACGACAGCGACGGTTCCGGCCGCAAGGGATTCATCCAGTGGGGTGCGGGCATCGGCGCCTCCAAGGAGTCCGCCAAGTACCTTCCCGTCCAGCGGATGCCGTGAGGCCACGGAAGGTGAGTGTTGGCTCACGATCACGGTGCCTCCATTGGCCGTTCGGGGGGTGCGCGCCAGCGCACGCCATGAGACTACCCGCTGTCAAGGACTTCGAGTAAAGCACTTCAATTTTGTTGCGAGGCGGCCTGGGTCGCTAGTGTCGGTGGGTAAGGCGCCCTGGGTGGACAGGCCGCCCGGCACGCGGAGGTGATCGACCATGACTGATCCCGAGATCGGTTCGATGCCGCCGACACCCGACAAGGTCACCATCTACGAGGTCGCACGACGCGCCGGCGTGTCGATCGCGACCGTCTCGCATGTGCTCAACCGTCCGGAGAGGGTCAGTGCGCTGACCCGCGGGCGGGTGCTGGACGTGGTCGACGAACTCGGCTTCACCCCGAAGAACAGCGCCGTCGCCCTGGCACGCAAAGGGGTCGGGCGGATCGGTGTGGTCGCGCCGTTCACCTCCTACCCGAGCTACTCCGCACGCCTGGTCGGCGTGCTGGAGGCCTGTCGGAACAGCAATCTGGACGTGGTGGTGTTCGACGTTCCGTCGGCCGCCGCGGCCACGTCACCCCTCCTGCACTCGCTGCCGACCACCGGCCGACTCGACGGTCTGCTGATCATGGGCGTTCCGCTGGAGGACTCGATGGCTCGGCGCCTCGCGCAGCGCAAGCTCCACACGGTCCTGATCGACTCCCACCACAAGGATTTCGCCAGCGTGACCGTGGACGACGAGGCCGGTGGATACCGGATCGGGCGTCACCTCACCGACCGCGGCCACCAGCACTTCGTGTTCGTCAGTGAACCGCAGGAATCCACCGACTACGTCTCTGCAGGGCAGCTGCGGCTGCGCGGCTTCCAACGGGCGCTGGACGAGGGTCGCCCCGACTCGCAGCCCGTGCACTGGGTCATGACGACCCCGGATCTGCGGGGAGGTGAGGAGGCCGCGGCCTTCATCTCCGCGATGTCCGAGCGCCCGGACGCGGTCTTCGGCCATCACGACGTGCTGGCAGCAGGAGTGCTGAAGGGCCTGCGGGCGGGGGGAATTCGCGTGCCCGAGGAGATCGCGGTCGTCGGGTACGACGGCAGCGATCTCGCGGATGGCCTCGACATGACCACGGTGTCACAGCCTTTCACCGAGACCGGCCGGATCGGAGCCGGTCTGCTACTCCAACTTCTCGGCGGGACCGGCTCTGCCGTCCAACAGATCACCCTGGCCCCGGAGCTCGTCGTCCGCTCGACGGCCTGACGCCGGAGCGATCGTGGTCGGTCATGGCCGATCGGCCTCGACGATCCTCTGGGCCAGGACGGCGGGGTTGCTGAACACCACCTCATGGTTGCCGCGAGGTTGGCACGGTCAGTGCCGATGACACCCTCGCCGCCTTGGTCTCCGGCATCTGCCGCCTGATGACGGCCCCCTGAACCGGCTCGGCTCGCCGTTTCAGGAGGCCGGCACCGAACCTGCGGTCAAGTCTGGTTCGGCCATCGGTAGCTGCAGGAAAGACATCCGGGCGAAGGTGCAGAAGTGGTCCACGATGCGTTCCCGGGGGATGTCGGGGTTGTGCAGCCACCAGCGCCCCATCTGTTCCCCGGCACCGGAGACGGCGTGGGCGTGGGCGGTGACCGCCTCCCGATCGGCGTGCGGCGCGAAGCGGGTGGTGATGGCCGAGATGCGGTCGATGGTGTCGGTTCTCAGCTCGTAGATCTGGTCGGCCAGGGTGCCACCCAGTTCGCTGAGCCCGCCGTAGACCAGAGACCATCGTCGCGGGTCCCGTTCGATGATGGTGAAGAAGGCGTCGGCCCCCTGTCGGATCGCGGCCTCGGCGTCGGGAGCATCGCGGGCAGCGTTGATCAGGGTGTTCTCGAACTCTGCCCGCACGCGCCGCAGGCACGCGAGGTACAGGCCGTCCCGGGAACCGAAGTGGTCGTAGATGATGGGGCGGCTCACACCGGCTTCGCGGCAGAGATCTTCGATGGAGAACGCGCCATATCCGCTCTCGATGAAAAGGCGCTCGGCCAATTCGAGCAATTGCTGCTCGCGCACCGCTCGTGGCACGCGACCGTGCTTGAACCCGCCCACGCGCTCAGGCGCAGATCTTTTCGATACTGCCACTTGACGAACCTACAGTATGTAACCTAGATTCGCGCCTACAGTACGTAACCTACTGCGCGTAACCCAACGGAGGGTGCCGCTTCAACTCCCGATGGCGCGCCTGGACAGGAGACCCCGCGTCCGCACCCTGGCGCGAGGGAATGATCCTGGTCGCCACTCCGGCGTTGATCAGGGATTTCTCGCCCCAGCTCGGGCGGGCGTCGGCCATGGGCTTCTGGACGATGGGCCCGGTGGTCTGCAGCCTGGTCGTCACCGAGGTGTCCAGCCACACCCTCGATTCGCATCCCGACTGGCAATTCCAGTTCCGGGTGTGCGGAGCTGTCGGGCTCGTGGTCTTCCTCGTTGCCTTCATCGGCCTGCGAGAGCTGGCCCCGCAGCTCCGCGATCAGTTGATGATCAGTCTGCGCGAGCGGACGCTCGTCGAGGCCAGGGCCCGCGGGATCGACCTGGCCGAAGCGGCCAAGAGCCATTGGCGCCAGATGCTGCGACGGGACATCATCGTGCCCGCAATGGGTGTCAGTCTTTTCCTGCTGTTCTACTACACCGCGGTGGGCCTGTTCGTCGTGTTCTACGCAACGGCCTTCGGCTATTCCGAGGCGCGCGCAAACGCGCTGGCCAACTGGTACTGGATCGCCCAGGCTGTGGCGCTCATCGTCGGCGGTGCCCTGTCCGACCGGCTACGGGTGCGCAAGCCGTTCATGGTGGTCGGGGGTGTCATCAGCGCGATCGGTGTCGGCCTCTTCGCGATCGCCACCGGCAACGCCACCACCAGCTACGCACATTTCGTGTGGATCATCCTGCTCATCTCGATCGGCAGTGCCATGGCGTTCGCTACCTGGATGGCCGCATTCACCGAAACGGTGGAGAAGCACAGCCCCGCAGGCATCGCCACCGGGTTGGCGGTCTGGGGGGCGACACTGCGATCAGTGGTCGTCGTCGGGCTCCTCGGCCTGATCGTCGCCATCCCCGCGTCGGGCATCCTGGTCGACAAGGGAGCACAGGTGAGTGCGGCTGCCGCCGGCGCGGACCCGAGCCTGTCCGCTACCCAGAACGCCACCGTGAAGGCGGTCGCGGCGGATCCGGGCATCGTCACCAAGGCGCAATCTCTTGCTGCGCAATATAAGCCGCAGCTGGCGACCGCCGCCCTGCTCACCCCCGCCACCACCGCGGCGCTGCGGAGCAATCCGACCGACCCGACGACGCAGGCACAGGCGCTCGCCGAGATCTCCGGAACACCGGTGGCCGACATCGGACGGACGATGTCGCTGAGCACGAAGTACAAGGACGAACTGATCACCGCAGCGACCCTGGATACCGCCACCACCACCCTTTTCCTGAATCCGACCGACACGGCGGCCCAGGCCAAGGCCGTTGGTGAGATCGCGGCCGGTCGAAAGATCGACCCGGCGGCCGCAATCGCGAAACTGCTGGCGTTGTCGCAAGTGCCGACGGCAGATCTGCTGTTCCTGAACAGCAACGCCAAGCCGGTGCAGACCGCCGCCGCGCAGCTGGGCGCGCTCGCCACCGTGCCCACTGCGGACCTGACCTTCCTGGCCACCTACGGTGCCGGCCTCAGGGATCCGAAAGTGTTGGCGCAGTTGACCTATCTGCAGTCCCAGGGTCCGCTCGTGCAACAGGCGGCGACTGACGCTCCGGGGCAGTGGCAGCGGTGGTGGTGGATCTGTTTCGCCGGTCAGCTGCTGTTCCTCCCGTGTATCTGGCTGCTGAAAGGTCGATGGAGTCCGGCCAAGGCCCGGATCGACGCGGAGGCCCACGAAGAGGCCGTCGGTCGGGAACTGCTCGCTCTGGCCACGGCGGACCCGCGGGTCTGAGGTCGGCGACGGGAGGTCGGAGAGCCAGGACCACCACGAACCTGCGGCCGCGAGTCGGGGGCGCAGCGCTCGGTCCGTGGTGGTCCTGGCCCGGGATTTCAGGAGTGGACGTACTCGTCAGGACTGGATGTAGTCGTCGAAGGCGGCGGCCGGGTCGTACTCCGTGGTGACCTCGACGATGTTGTTGGAGTCGACGTACCCGGTGATCGGATCGGTCTCGCCGCTCAGGTCGTAGCCGCCGTACTCGCCTTCACCGAATCCGCTACCGAACTCGTAGCCTGTGGTCTCTTCCATGACTGCCTCCTGGGCTTGGGCCCCCGGGCTGTCCCGGAAGCGTTGGCAGGAGTGTGTCAATCGGCCGTACCACGCGCGTACCACCCCGTCCCAGCCGCGGCGGGACCGCCTGTCTGCTCGCTGGGACGGCCCGGCGTCGGCCTGCCTAGCCCTATCCGGACGGCCTCTGCCACATCGCAAACTCAGAAAGGTGACGCCATCGGACGCCTGCGCGTCCTCCGGATGATGGGTCAGGATGAATATTTCACCGTGCCATGCCCCGCCGTAGACACTGCTGACGTCGGGGTAGGCGCCGAAGCCGTCGCGGCCGCCGAGCACCGCGCCCGTGGTCTCCACGTACTCGTCGACCAGGTCCGGACGGATCGAGAACCCCGTCATCCAGTCCATCGCCTGGTCCGGTCCGGCGATGAAGCCGTCCAACGACAAGGTGAAGTGCCACAGGACCTTTCCTGCAGCGGCCTGCGGTTCGGTATCCATCATGCCGCGACACCCGCGGCGTAGCACCAGAAGTCGCGCATCAATGTCGGCGCGGTTGGATCGTTGTGCTCCAGCTGGGTGAACAGGATCGACACCGTGTCCCGCGACGGATCGATATGGGCAGATGTGCCGGTCCCTCCCACCCAGCCGTACCGACCGGGATTGGTCCAGGGATCGTCGTGGTTGAAGTCGACGGCGCCGCCGTAGCCCCAACCCTGGCCCTCGAGGAACAGCGTGCTTGCGGCCCGCTGATCGGCGGTCAGATGGTCGGTGGTCATCAGGCTCACCGACTTCGGCGACAGGACGTCGACGCCCGCGAAAGAGCCGTCGCGCAACAGCATTCGTCCGAAGGTGAACCAGTCGTCGACGGTGGACACCAGGCCGCCCGCTCCCGACTGAAAGTCCGGCGAGCGGCTCCACAGGCCGTCCGGTCCATCCACCAGGTGGAGACCGTCGGCTCCGGCCTGGTAGAAACTGGTGAATCGATCCATCTTCGCCGCGGGGACCTCGAAACCCGTGTCGATCATCTTCAGCGGCCCGAAGATCCGCTCGGCCAGGAACTCGAACAGCGGTCGGCCCGTCACCCGTGCGACGAGTACACCCTGCAGTTCGGAGCAGGCGTTGTAGAGCCACGCCTCGCCCGGCTGGTGGAGCATCGGAATGCGCGCCAACCTCGCCATCCACTCGTCCGGAGCGGGAACCCGTTGCGGTGCCGCTGATCCCTGACCAAGTTCGCTGAACAACGAGCTGATGGCCGGCATCGAGAAGTCCGACGGGAAGCCGTATCCCGCGCGGGAGGACAGCAGATCCTCCACCGTGATCGAACGATTGGCGGGTACCACGTCGTCGGCGGGACTCTGCGGGGTGCGCACCACCTTCGGGGCGGACAGTTCCGGGAGCCATGTTGCGATGTGATCGTCCAACGTCAGCCGGCCGTCGTCGATCAGCACCATCACTGCTGCGGCGATGATCGGTTTGGTGACCGAGGAGAGCCGGAAGATCGTGTCCCGCGACATCGGTGCGGTGCCCTCGATGTCGACGAAACCTGCCGTCTCCGCCTCGATCTGGGCACCCCTGGCCAGGAGGGCAACTGCGCCCGGCGCCACGCCGGCGCCGATGCCGATGCCGCCCTCGAGCAGGGTGCGAAGGCCGCTCATCGCGCAGCCGTGCGTTCGGCCAGTGGGCCGGTGAACACGATGCGGTTGCCGTCGGGATCCTGCAACGGGAGGACGCGCAGCGTCGTGGCGTCCTGCACGGGCTCGTGTGTTATCCCGATCCGGCCGAGATGTATGTCGAGTTCGTCGAGATTCGACTCGTCCAGCACCATGCAGGAGTTGCCCGCCCGGGGCGCTTCCGCCCAGACCTGGACACCGAACGAATCCGCTAGGTGCCATTCGAGCAGACCCGGCATGGGTCTCGCGTCCGGTAGGCGCCCGAAGAGCCTGGTGTACCAGGCTTCTGCTGCATCGGTGTCGGTCACGGTCATCTGTGCGAGCAGTCGGATCGTCGTCATGTCGTCTCCGTTTGTCGAGCCGTTGTCGTTGATGTCGGTGCACGATCCGGCAAGCGATGGTGAAGTGCAATCACTTCGAGCCTAATTGTGACTGGTAGTAGAATGCAAGCAGTTCGATGACGGAAAGTATTTGGACGGAGGTCGGCATGGCGGACGAACCACGATCAGGGTGTCCCATCAACGCTGCGGTCGAGGCGTTCGGCGACCGTTGGTCCCTGCTCGTGCTGCGGGATGTGATGTTCGGGAACCGTCGCAATTTCCGTGTGCTGCAGGCACAGTCGGAGGAGGGGATAGCGTCGAACATCCTCAGTGACCGGCTCAGGAAGCTGGTGGAGAGTGGTCTGCTGAGCCGGGACGGAGCCGGACCCGGTCAACGTGCCACCTACAGCCTGACCGAGCAGAGCATCCAGCTGGTCCCGGTGTTCGCGCAACTCGGATCATGGGGGCTGCGCCACCGCCCGACCACCTTCGAGTTGCGGGTCCGTGCCCAGCTGCTGGACGATGGTGGCCCGGAACTGTGGAGGGATTTCATGGACGAACTTCGCCAGACCCACCTCGGGGTGCCGAAACCCGACACCGGTCGGGAATCGGTCGAGCAGCGTCTGGCCGCGGCCTACGCCGCGGCGGTGAGTGCCTGATGCTTCGGCCTGATGGTGACACGGGAGCGCCCGTGCACCCAAGATCCGGCCGACTCCGTAGACCGTTCGGCGTCAGACGAGACTGCCGACGCCCGTGTCCTTCGCGTGGTCGTTCAACGGGTCGCCGGCTGCGCCGACCACCCGTGCGAACAGCCCTGCCGGATCACCGATGGACCCACCCCGCCAGGCGATGTGCTGATCGGGACGAACGAGGACGAGATCGGCTCCGTAGAGTACGCGGAGACGGTAGGTCGTAGTCCACGACGTGGAGCGGAATGCCTGCCCGACCGGCGACATCCTGCAGATCGGCGGCGCCACGCAGATCGTCGAGTGATGCCGGAGCCAGTCGCAGCAGGGTGAGCTCCGGTCCGAGAATGTCATAGGTGGAACGACCATCGGGCAGCCAGGCATGCGGCAGGCGGGCCGGCCGGGTCCACATCGTCCTGCGACGCATCGACGCCCTGTACGATCGCCCACCAATTGCCGTCGAGATCCAATCTGCCCATCAGGCCGCCGTAGGCGGCGCCGATCACCCAGTAGTGCACTCCCAGCGCGCACAGCTCCCGCTCCTCCAGGGCCTGCGATCGGAAGGTGATGCTGACGTTGGGAAGGCTTCCGGTCGAGCACTCGTAGTGGGCGCCGATGGATCGGCGCGTGACCCCGCCGCTTCCGTCGCAGCCGAGGGTGTAGTCGGCGGTCAGTTCGTGGTGACGGCCATCGGCATCGGCGAGAATCACTCGGACACCGTCGATCTCGTCGACGACGTCGACCACGCGCCAACCGGCCGCCAAGGTTGCCGAGGGTAGCTTTCCCACGGCGTCTGGCGAACCAGGCCGGCACGGTGAAGTGCTGGAGCGTCACCACCGGCGTGAGTCCACGATTCAGGGCCTCGGCGATCATCCGGAGGTAGTGCTCGTACTCGGCCCGGGAGAAGTGGCCCTCGACCGGTTCGATCCGCGCCCATTCGATGCCGAAGCGGTCGGATGCGAGGTTGTTCCCCTCGACCTGATGTGGCGATATCGCGGCGCCCCACAAGGAATCCCGGCGGATAGCCGGTCACCCGCCCGCACCGATCCGCCCGAGGGTGGCCGGCAGCTGCGTGATGAACGCCGAAGCTGGGCACGCCGAAGATGGGAACATCGTCATGTGGGCCTCTCCCTCTGAGGTCGTTTCCGGGCTGCAGGTGCGGAACGCGAAGCGCGGGTCGTGCAGACGATAGCGACGCGCCTGCTCCCGGGTCCGCTGTCATTCCGCTCAACGGCAAGCGGGATAGCGGGCAGGGCCTCGGACTCGGATGGACCGCTGATCTCACCCTTTTCGCGCCGACCGCGTCATTCCTGTCGGGTTCGCCCTCTCGCGGCGCAGGTGACGGCTGATGGGTTCTACATCGCCACCGAAATTCTCGGTACCCCCTACATCACCGACGCCCTGCCCAACGCCGACGAGGTGTCCACGGCCTTCGTCGCTGCGTCATGGACGGGACCGAATTCCTCGAACTGGGACAGCTGGACGGGGCGCTATCTGTCGGTCGAGGTGGCCGGCGGCCTGACCGGGCGCAAGTTCGGGATCTGGTGTTCGCGTGGAGCGCTGCAGGTCCGGTCGTTCCGGTACGAGGGCACGGACCACCTTGACGGCATCGTTGCGCCGACGGTCAGCGGCCACCCGCGGCGCGGTTGAATCGGTCGGCGGTCCTGGCCAGGTGGGCGGCCAGTTCCGGCGGTTCGTGCACGGCCATCTCGTGGCCGAGAAGGCCGATGTAGAGAGCCATCTGGTCGAGTGATTCCGACCCGGCCACCAACTCGCAGGTCTGGTCGTCGATCGCGGTGATGACCCCGATGGACGGCCCGATCCGCTCGGCTACGACCTGGGCAGGGGCGTGGATGGTGATGCGGCAGCGGTAGCGGTACGGCGCAATGCTGATGCCGCGCGAGACGTATTGGGACAGGTCGGAGGCCGGTGGCTCGCGGGGCGGAAATCGGGGCCCGGACGGGATCCGCGGCTCGAGACGGTCCATCCGGAAGGTCCGCCAGTCGGCTCGATCGACGTCCCAGGCAACCAGGTACCAGAGTCTCTGCGAGTGAACGATCCCCTGCGGCTGCAGCCTTCTGGTGCTCCTCGCACCGCGGAAATCGCGGTAGTCGGCGCGGAGCGTCTCTCGGTCACGGACGGCAGCTGCCACCGCGACCAGTACGTCCACGTCGACCGACGGACCCTGGTCGGCCATCGGCACGATCGCCCCGCGCAGCGTGTCGATTCGCCTCTTCAAGCGATCGGGCATCACCTGTTCCAGCTTGATGAGTGCCTGGACCGCAGTCTCCTCCATGCCCGTCACGCCGCTGAGGGTGACGCCGCGCAATCCGACCGCGATGGCGACGGCTTCGTCGCCCTCCAGCAACAACGGAGGGAGCGAGCCACCGGCGGCGAGCCGGTATCCCTGACCGGATCCGGGCTGCGCCTTCACCACGTAACCCAGGGCCCTGACCTTCTCGACGTCACGCCGGATGGTCCGTTCGGTGACGCCGAGACGGTCTGCCAGGTCTGTTCCGGACCATTCCCGGTGGGTCTGCAGCAGGGAGAGCAGGCGCAGCAGCCGTGTCGAGGTTTCGAGCATGAGACCAATGATGCTCCCCGTTGCGGACCGAACCTGTCCGCAACATGGAGCAGGCTCCATCCATGACCACCACAGAGCTCACCATGGCGAGGGACCCGCGCATTCGTCTGTTCCGCATCGACATCCCGCAGGCCGACCTCGACGATCTGGCGCACCGCCTGGCGCACAGCCGTTTTCCGGCGCCGCTACCGGGTGACGACTGGGACACGGGAGTCCCCGTCGCCTATCTGCGGGAGCTGGCCGACCACTGGGAGCATCACTACGACTGGCGCGCAGAAGAGGCCGCGCTGAACGCCTACCCGCAGTTCCTCACCGAGATCGACGGCCAGACAATTCATTTCCTGCATGTGCGGTCGCCGGAGCCTGACGCAGTGCCCCTGCTGATGACCCACGGGTGGCCGGGATCGTTCGTGGAGTTCCTGGATGTCATCCCGACGTTGAGCGATCCCCGGGCGAACAGCGGCGATGCTCGGGATGCCTTCCACCTGATCATTCCCAGCCTTCCGGGCTTCGGATTCTCGCAGCCGGTCACGGACGCCGGCTGGACGACCACTCGGATCGCCGCGGTGTGGTCGGAGCTGATGCGTCGCCTGGGGTACGACCGCTACGGCACGCAGGGCGGTGACATCGGAGCCGCGGTCTCGCCGGAGGTCGGTCGGGTCGATCCGGAACGCGTGATCGGTGTCCACGTCAACGGAGGCCCGGGACCGATGCCGCCCCTGCCCCTGGACGACGAAGAGTTGGCTGCGCTGTCGGACGTGGACCGGGACCGTGTCCACCGGATCGAGACGTTCATGCACGAGGAGTTCGGGTACATCGCCATCCAGTCGACCCGTCCGCAGACGCTCGCCTACGGGTTGACCGACTCTCCGATCGGTCAGCTGGCCTGGATCATCGACAAGTTCCGGGAGTGGACGCACCCCCGGAAGATGCTGCCCCACAACATCATCGACCGTGACCGCCTGCTGACCAACGTGATGACCTACTGGTTGACCGGAACGGCCGGCAGTGCCGCCTACGTCGGCTATGCGCAACCGGGCAATTGGGGAGCGCCCACTGTGCGATCGACCGTCCCCACCGGCACCATCGCGTTTGCCCACGACATCGGGATCCGCCGGTATGCCGAAACCGAGAACACCATCACCCACTGGGTGGACGTGCCGGGCCGTGGCGGACACTTCGCCGCGATGGAGGAGCCCGACCTGTTGGTCGAGGATGTGCGGAGCTTCTTCCGCAGCCTGCGCCCGGCCGATGTCGGTAGGCAGATCTAGGCTGACCTGCATGACCGAGACAACAAGCGCGTCAGGTCCGGTGATCGAACGTCCGGCAATGCCCGTGGGATACGGGTTGCCCGACAGCAGCGACGGGCTGCTCACCTGGGCGGAGGTGGAAGTCGAACTCGTTGCTGCGCACAACTACTGGCTCGCCAGTGTTCGCCCGGACGGCCGCCCGCACGTGGTCCCGCGCTGGGGCGTGTGGCTGGATGGCCGGTTCTACTACGACGGCTCGCCGGAGACGCGGCACGTCCGCAACGTCAGCAGCAACCCGGCGATGACGCTGAACCTCGAAAGTGGCACCCGCACGGTCATTCTCGAGGGCGACAGCTTCGCCACCCGTGCCGATGCCGATGGCCTCGGCGGCCGGTTGTCGGCCGCCTTCGGCAAGTACGCCGAAGCGGGCTACTCACCCGAACCCGGCTCGTGGGCCGGTGAGTCCGGCGGAGGGCTGCGGGTCTTCGCACCGACCAGGGCCCTGGCCTGGTTCGACTTCCCGAAGGACTGCACCCGGTTCCGGTTCGGCTCAGCTGGCCGAAACCCCTCGGAGAGCTGATGATCTCACCGGCCGAGGACCCCGAGTCCCGCGATGCCCACGGCGCGGCTATGGTTTCCGAATGAGTACCGAAGCGATCGCGGACGAGACGATCGAGTTCCAGGCCGAGGCGCGCCAGCTGCTGCAGCTGATGATCCACTCCATCTACTCGTCGAAGGACCTGTTCCTCCGCGAGCTGATCTCCAACTCCTCGGATGCCCTCGACAAGCTCCGGATGGCTGCCTACCAGGACAAGGACCTGCAGGTCGACACCGGCGACCTGCACATCTCGCTCGTGATCGATCCGGAAGCCCGGGCGCTGACCATCCGCGACAACGGCATCGGCATGACGCGTGAAGAGGTCGTCGACCTGATCGGCACGATCGCCAGGTCGGGTACCGGGGAGATGCTCACGAAGCTCCGGCAGGCCAGGGATTCCGGCGGTTCGGAGCAGGCCACCGCCGAGCTGATCGGACAGTTCGGCGTCGGTTTCTACTCCAGTTTCATGGTGGCCGACCGGGTCATCCTGGTCACCCGCAAGGCCGGGTCCGAACGGGGTGTGCGATGGGAGTCGACCGGCGAGGGCACCTACACGGTGTCCGAGCTGCCCGACGCCCCGCAGGGCACGGCCGTCACGCTGCACCTCAAGCCCGAGGACACCGAGGACGCGCTGCAGGACTTCGCCGACCCGGCGACCGTCCGCACCATCGTCAATCGGTACTCCGACTTCATCACCTGGCCGATCCGGATGGCGGCCAAGGCACCCGAGGGCGACGGCGAGGATGCCGCCCCCGAGGTGCAGGTGGTCAACTCCGGCAAGGCGCTCTGGGCGCGGCCGCAGAGCGAGGTCTCCGACGAGGAGTACGCCGAGTTCTACCGCCATGTCAGCCACGACTGGCAGGAGCCGCTGGAGACGATCCGGCTGTCCGCCGAAGGCACGTTCGAGTACCAGGCGCTGCTGTTCCTGCCCCGACACGCGCCGATGGACCTGTACATGCGGGACAGCAAGCGCGGCGTCCAGCTGTACGTCAAGCGGGTGTTCATCATGGACGACTGCGAGGCCCTGGTCCCCGAGTACCTGCGCTTCGTCAAGGGTGTCGTCGACGCGAATGATCTGTCGCTCAACCTGTCCCGCGAGATCCTGCAGCAGGACCGTCAGATCCAGTTGATCCGCAAGCGCCTGGTTCGCAAGGTCCTGTCGACCATCAAGACCATGCTCGCGGACGAGCCGGAGAAGTACTCGACGTTGTGGGACGAGGTGGGCCGCGCGCTCAAGGAAGGTCTGCTGTCCGATCACGACAACCAGCAGGCGATCCTGGAGATCTGCTCGTTCGCGACGACCTACGAGGCGCAAGGAGCGGGCTCCGAGGATGCCACGGTCTCTCCCGCCGGGCCCGCGAGGCCGACGACCCTGCGCGAGTACGTGGACCGCATGCCGGAAGGCCAGGACGCGATCTACTACATGACGGGGGAGTCACGGCCGTCGCTCGAGAACTCGCCGCACATGGAAGCGTTCCGCGCCAAGGGCTACGAGGTGCTGCTGCTCACCGATCCGGTGGACGAGGTCTGGGTCGACTCGGTGCCGTCCTTCGACGACAAGCCGCTCACGTCGATCGCCCGCGGGGAGGTCGATCTCGGTGGTGGTGACGTCGACGAGGACACCAAGAAGGCGTTCCACTCCCTGCTGGCGTGGATGGGCACCACCCTGGCCGAGGATGTGAAGGAGGTCCGGCTCTCACACCGGCTGACCGACTCGGCGGCCGTCCTGGTCGGAGATCCGGGCGACCTGACGCCGACCCTGGAGAAGATGTACCGGGCGATGGGCCAGCAGCCGCCCAAGGTGAAGCGGACGCTCGAGCTGAACGCGAATCACGGCCTCGTCGCCGGTCTGAAGGCTGCACACGACGCCTCCCCGGACGACCAGGGACTGGCCGACACCGCACACCTGCTGTTCGGCATGGCGCTCCTGGCCGAGGGTGGTGAACTGGCCGAACCCGCCTCGTTCGTCGCGCTGCTGTCCAGGCGACTGGAGAGCAGCCTCTCCTGAGCCGAGATGGTCCGGCGGAGGTGCCGGAATGTTCAACGAGGCACGACGTTAGTGGTGGAACCGTCGGACCAGACGATGAAACCCGTTCGTCCCGGCCGGGTCTCGAGCCAGCGCGCGGCGTTCGCGCCGTGCACGTAGGCGGCGGTCGCGTCGATGTCGGCCCAGGTCAACGAATCGGTGATGACGGTCACCGAGGCGACCCCGGCCGGGGCTCCGCCGGTGCGCGGGTCGATCAGGTGTGAACCTCGATGGGCGGTGCCGGAGGTGGCGACGGCACCGTTGCGGATCGGGACGACCGCGAGGACGCGGGCCGGGTCGGCGGGGTCCTCGATGCCGATGCGCCACGCCGGCCTGGTGTCATCTGCGGTGCGGCAGGTCATGTCGCCGCCGGCGGACAGGCAGAAGTCGGTGTCGGTCAGCTGGCGCAGGACTGCGGCGGCTCGCTCGACCGCCCACCCCTTGACCACACCGCTGGGGTCCAGCACGGTGCTGCCCCCTGGACCGGGTAGGTGGACGTCGAATGCGCCGCGCGACTCGATGCGCGCGGCTTCCCCCAGGGCCAGGACTTCAGCAACCTCGGGTGGGCAGTCCTGGACGGTGATCTCATCCCGGCGGAGCCGACTGACGAACGAGTCCGGCCGGTAGGTGCTGAAGATGCCGTCGACGGTCTGCAGTTCCGACATCACCTGCGCCCAAGCGGATCTGGCGACATCGTCCCGTGTGTGACGGCCGCGAAGGGCCAGGCTGATCGGCATGCCCATGACGTGCTCGACGTATCGGGCGGGCGAGATGCCGTCCCGCTGCACAGCGGTCGTCGTCACAGTCCGGCCTGATCGAGGGCGCTCTGCAGCGAGGTCACGTATCCGTCGCTGGTGACCGTGGCGCCGCTGACCATGTCGATCTGTGCGCTCTGGGCGCTGATCGTCTCCTGGATCAGGATGGGCAGCGCCTGGGCGTTGATCTCCTCGTCCCGGCCGTTGCCGTTGGGATACTGGATGACCGAGACACTGGTGATCTTGCCGCCCTGCACGGACAACTGCACCTGGACCGGGCCCCAGCGGGTGTCCGCCACGGTGCCCGTCACGGTGCTGTTCGCCGCGGTGGTGGTCGCCGTTGTCGGCGAAGTCGTCGTCGGCGTGGCCGGCGCACTGGTGACCGAAGCGGTGGTGGAGGCCGTGGTGGGTTTGCCTTGTCCGGTGGTGTCAGGCACAGCCGAGGTGGAGGTGGTCGCCACTCCGGCCTGGAGGGTGGAGACGAACGCTGTCTCTCCACCGGCGGCCTTCGAGGAGGTGGAGGTGTGGTAGCCGAACAGCAGGACCACGACGGTGATGGTGCCCATCAGGAACATCACGATGCGTTTCATTCTCGTTACCACCCAAAGCTTTCGACGTGGAAGTTCGCTTCGTGAAGCCCTGCGGCCACGGTCGTGCGACGGAAGTCCTCGGCCCACGCCTGCGGCCCGCAGACGTAGACGTCGCGTTCGGCGATGTCCGGCACCCAGTGCTCGAGGGCAGTCCGGTCGTCGGCACCGCCGATACCGGAACCGAGCCACGAGCCGGCGTATCGGCGGTGCCCGGGCAACAACACCACGTGCAGGCCGCGCTCGTCGGCCAGCCGCCGGAGTTCGCCGGCGAACAGCGGTGTACCGGTGTAGCGGTAGAGCAACACCGCCTCACCGGGCAGATAGGGCATGGACTCGGCCAGGGCCCGCAGCGGAGTCACCCCGACGCCGGCGCCGACGAGGGCGACCCGTCGGCGCGTCCGAGCCCGGTCGCTGAGCCGACCGTACGGACCCTCGACCAGGACCCGCGTGCCGGGACTCAGGGCGCGCAGCGCGGCGCTGCCGTCACCGACCATCTTGACGGTGATTCTCAGGTGCCGTCCGTCAGGCGCTGCGGACAGCGAGTAGGGATGCGCCCGCGTCCATCCGCGCCCGTTGAGAAATCGGAAGTTGAAGAACTGACCTGCCTCGGCCCGGACCGGGGAGCCGCCAGCTGCCAGGTGGACCGACACGAACCCGTCACCCTCGGCGATCACCGACGTCACCCGGACCCGATGACGGGCACTGCGCCACCACGGCAGCCCGAGTCGCCAGACGAGGACGCACACCACTGCGGTGGTCCACAACCCCCACCAGAAAACAGTTCTCGCGGTCGAGGCCAGGAAATCCTGGCCCGTCCACAACTGATGCGGCAGCGCAAGGCCGACGCCGAGGTAGGCGTACAGGTGGAGGAGATGCCAGGACTCGTAGCGGATCCTGCGTCGTGCCGCCTTCACGCTGGTGACCACCACCATGACCAGGCAGCCGGTGCCGGCCACCGCCAGCAGCATCCCCGGATAGTGGATGGTCAGATCCCAGAGGGTGGCCGGCGTGCGGGTCAGCTCGCCTGACGCGTAGCCGTAGGTGATGAGGACGAGATGGGCGACCATCAGGTTGAACGAGGTGAAGCCAACCAGCCGGTGGACGCGAGCCAGGCGGTCCTGACCGAATGCCCTCTCCAGCAGGGGAAGCCGGGCCATCAGGAGGACCTGGACGAGCAGGAGGACAGAGGCCAGCAAACCGGTGAGCCGACCGGTCGACATCAGCCCGGTCGTCCACCCGCCCAGGCCCTGGAATCCGCCACCGGTGGCCCACCAGTAGCTGACCAGCAGCAGAGCAGACCAGCAGGCGACCAGAAATCCCCATCGGACCGCCGAGTCTGCGCGGGCCCGGGAGGTGTCCACGAATGGGCCGACCGTCGGAGCGAGCATCGACCGCGCTGGCGCGACCGGTGGAGCTGCGGTCATGGATCGGGTCTCGATCACAACTCTCCTTCGTGTGGTGTGCCTTTGATCATGCAGGGGCCTGCTATGCAATTCCTCAGACCCGACTGTGTCCACCCTGTGCTCGGCCTGAGGTTCATGGACGCCGGCGCTTCGGCGGCCGTTGCAGCGCGCCTGGTGCTACTCGAGGGTCGCAGCCAAAGGTAAAAGGCAGGTTGGAGTCCTCGACGTGCCCCGGTGAGAACTCGGTGAGACAGCTCCACCGGAGCTGCTCGATGGGTCACCATGGAGCGATGGGGCCCCGACTGCTGCTTGCCGACGACGACCGTGCGATCCGGGAGTCACTGGAGCGCGCCCTGGAATTGGAGGGCTATGCGGTCACCACCGTCGCCGACGGGGTGCAGGCACTGTCTGCCATCCGGCGGGACACACCGGACCTGGTGATTCTCGACGTGATGATGCCGGGGGTGGACGGCCTCGGCGTGTGCCGGGTGGTCCGCGCCGACGGGATGCAGGTGCCGATCCTGATGCTCACGGCCCGGGTCGAGGTGGATGCCAGGGTCGAGGGGCTGGACGCCGGCGCCGACGACTACCTGGCGAAGCCGTTCGAGTTGGAGGAACTGCTGGCTCGACTACGGGCGCTGCTCCGTCGGGTTCCCGCCGAACCGGCCGGGGCCGATCCGCATCCGGTGCTCGACGGACTCCGGATCGACTCCGACAGTCGGCGTGTCTGGTGGCTGGACGAACAGCTCGAACTCTCCAAGACCGAGTTCGACCTGCTCGAGCTCCTGGGGCGCAACGCCGGCATCGTGCTCACGCATTCGGCGATCTACGACCGCATCTGGGGCTACGACTTCGGTCCCGACTCGAAGAACCTGGCCGTCTACATCAGCTATCTCCGTCGCAAGCTGGAGATGGCCGGCGCACCCGAACTGATCCGCACGGTCCGCGGCGTCGGCTACAGCCTGAAGGCGCGGGGCGAGCTGTGACGCTACGGCAGAAATTCGTCATCGCGTTCGCCGTGGTGGCTGCCGTCGTCGCCGGGATCATCGGTGCGGTTGCCTACAGCACCACGGATCACGCCCTGCGCAACGAGATCAACGTCTCGCTGACCTCTGCGGTGGGGACGCTGGCCGAAGGTGGTTCGCTGGCGCCGATCTCGGTGGGAGGCACCCCGGGCGCCGCCGGTTCCGGCGGTGATGGGCGTCGTAGCGACGGTCCCGACGTGATCGTCGAGACCGCGCAGTCCATCAGCGTTGCCGGTACCGCAACCCATCTCTCCGGCGTCGACGTGACGTTGCCGATCAGTCGACAGGCCCTGGACCTTGCGGCGGGCTCGACGGCGGGAGCGAGGGTGATCGACCAGGTCAGCGTCAACGGCAGCACCTACCTCGTGCTCACCCAATCACTCGGCGGCACCAAGGGTGCCGTGCAGGTGGGGCGGGATCTGGACGAGGCAGCACGGATCCTGCGCAATCTCGCCCTGGTGACCGCCCTCGTCGGGCTGGGCGTGCTGCTGGTCGCGGCAGGAGCCGGATGGTGGCTCGCGCGGCGGATCACCCGGCGTCTGACCGTGTTGACCGGGATGGCGGAAATCGTCAGCCGGCACGGCCAACTCGAAGTGGACTTCCTGATGCCGGGCAAGGACGAGGTCGGCCGGTTGAGCGCTTCGTTGCATTCGATGGTCGGTCAGTTGTCCTCCTCGCAACAGGCGCAGCAGCGGCTCGTGCAGAATGCCGGCCACGAACTACGGACCCCACTGACCAGCCTGCGGACGAATGTGAGCGTGCTTCGCCGTTTCGACGAGCTCTCCCCGGTATCGCGTCAGCGATTGCTCGACGACGTCGAAGGTGAGACCAGAGAGCTCACCAACCTGGTCAACGAGCTGATCGAACTAGCGATCAATCGGCGGGATGTCGAAACCGTGGAGTCCGTTGACCTCTCGGCGCTGACACGGAGGGTGGCGGCGATGTTCGAGCATCGCAGCAACCGAACGGTGACCGTCTTCGACGACACGGCCGTCACCGTGCTGGGACGTCCGAAAGCGCTCGAGCGGGCCATCTCCAATCTGCTGGACAACGCGCTGAAATTCGACACGACGGGCGGCCCTGTCGAGGTCGAGGTGACCACTGACCGCATCGAGGTGCGGGATGCCGGACCCGGTATCGCCGCGGACGACCTGACGAAGATCTTCGACCGGTTCTTCCGCGCGGATGCGGCCCGGAGCATGCCCGGGTCCGGGCTGGGTCTGGCCATCGTCGCGGAGGTGGCGGCCGCCCACGGGGGTGCGGGATTCGCCGAGTCCCGGTCGGCACGGGGAGCCCGCATCGGGTTCACCCTCGGGGCCGAGACGCTCTTACCGGACTCCAACCCGCATCCTGCAGTCACCTAGGACCGTGGCGGCATGGTCATCACCATGCCGGAACTGCTGATGATCGCAAACGAACCGACGACGGTCCCGCGGCAACGCAGCTCGCGTCGGCCGGCGACCCGCCGCATTGTCGTTGGCGTCGTCCTCCCGGCCATGATCCTGGCGTACCTGGTCGTGGCCGGTCCCACCATCCGGTCGGCCACGCGAAGCCTGGCCGGTGCCTCGCCGGTGTGGTTGGGGGCGGGTCTCGTCGCGACGGTCTCGTCCATGGTCGCGTTCGCAGCGTTGCGCCGGCAAACCCTCGCGGTGGGCGGTGCCCGTGTCCCGCTGCGGCGGACCGTCGGTCTGAGCTACGGGGCCGGTGCGGTTCACACGACTCTCCCGGCCGGCGCGCTGTTCTCCACCACCTATGCGTTCCGGCACCTCCGGTCGTGGGACGTCCCGTCGTCGACAGCCGCCTGGTCCATGACGATCACCGGTCTGCTCTCCACCCTCACGCTGAGCACTGTCGGACTGCTCGGCGTTGCCCTCGGACCGGGAGCCGGCGGGTCGTACCTCTGGCCGCTTGCCGAGGTCCTGCTGGTGGTGGCCGTCGTCGTCGGGCTGGTCCAGGTGTGCCGGCATCCCGGCGGGATGATCCGACTGGCCAACCTGAGTGTGTTGCGCTTCAACAGCTTTCGGGAACGCTCGTCCGATTCGGGTCTGGATCGGCTGGCGAACCTGGTCGCCGATCTGCGGGCCATCCGGCCGACTGCCCGCGACTGGATGGCTTCGACGATGCTCGCGCTGGCGAACTGGGCGCTCGATCTGGCGTGTCTCGCCGCGTGCGCCACCGCGGTCGGCGTCCACGTCGGCTTCCCGGCCCTGCTGATCACCTACACGGCGGGCATGGCTGCCGGCAGTGCGCTCCCGTTGCCCGCCGGGCTGGGCGCCGTCGAAACGGCGATGACCCTCGGCCTGACGGTGGCCGGAGCCGCCGCGTCTCCCGCGCTGGCGGCAGTCCTTCTGTACCGCTTGCTGTCCACCGGCAGCGTCGTGGTGATCGGATGGGTTGTCGTCGCCACCCAGCGACTGAGGAGCGATGGTCGTTCTGCAGGGATGTCGTGATGGATCCGGCCGGGAAGGGAATACTGGGTCCATGGTGGTCAGCGTCCAGCAGGTGACACGGCAGGCGGTCGGGGTCGGACGGTTCGCGGTCGGGATCTACACGAACCGTGCACAGAATCTCTACCACGGGCTCTTCCGGGGTGACCCGCTCAGCCAATTGCAACTGGCGATGGGGCGAGCCGATCCGCACGCGGTGTACGAGCGGATGCGCGAGAGAGGTCCGGTCCTGCCCACCCGACTGGGCAATCTGAGCTCCACGAGCTATGAGGTGTGCCAGCAGGTCCTGCGCAGCCGTGCCTTCGGAGTGACCGACCCGGCTGCCCCGCGCCCCGCGGAGGACATGCTGGACCTGTCGCTGCTGGCGCTGAACCCGCCCGACCACACCCGGCTGCGGCGGCTGGCCGCGCCGGCGTTCACGCCTCGTCGGATGTCCGGCTACGAAACGTTGGTCGAAGCGGCAGTGGATCGGTTGCTGGACCCCGTGTCCGGTCGCGACAGTTTCGACCTGGTCTCGACTTTTGCCTCCCCGCTGCCGATCGCGGTGATCACCAGCATGCTGGGGCTCGCCGACGAGCCCGACCGTCTGCGGCGGGTCGGCGCGACGGTGGCCTCCGCGCTGGACGGGGTGCACTCGTTGCGGCACGCGGTCCAGTTGTTCCTGGCCGACCGTCAGATGCGTGCAAGTTTCGCCGCCCTGCTGGTGCGTGCCGCCCAGGAGCCGGGCGACGATCTGACGTCGGTGCTGTTGGCCCAGCAGGGCGAGCAGATCACCAACGCCGAGTTGTCGTCACTGGTCGGGCTGCTGCTGCTCGCCGGGTTCGAGACGACGGTGAACGCCATCGGCAACGGCGTACGAGCGCTGCTGGCCAATCGTGAGCAGTGGGAGCTGTTGGTGGAAGACCCTTCTCGAGCCTCTGCGGTAGTCGAGGAGGTATTGCGCTTCGACCCTCCCGTGCAGCAGACGGCGCGGGTGTTGCTTTCTTCGTCGGCTCCGGCGGAGTTGGCCGGAGTCTCGGTGCGCCCGGGACGGTGGATGCTACTGATGTTGGCGGCGGCCAACCGCGATCCGGCTGTCTTCGACGCCCCCGACCGTTTCGACATCACGCGTTCCAATGCGGACGCCCATCTGGCCTTTTCCGGAGGCATCCACTACTGCCTCGGCGCGGCTTTGGCGCGGATGGAGCTGGTGGTCGCGTTCCGCGCCCTGGCGACCCGCTTTCCCCACCTGAGGTCGGCCGGACCGGTGATCATGCGGCCCGGAACCACCCTCCGCGGTCCGCGTCGACTGCCGGTGTCGGTCTGAGCGGCCGACGTCCTGCTGGTCTGGCGCAGTCAGCCGGCTTCTGCTCCCGTAGTCCGAGGGGTCGATTCTCTGCCCGGAAGCCTCCCGTCCGCCCACCGGGCGAGCGCTGCGAGGGCCAGGAACAGGACCGCGACGATGGTGGAGTTCAGCAGGACCCGTCCGAATCCGACCGTCGACACGTTGAGGAATGGGTACGGATACCAGTCGACGACCGGTCCGAGAGCGAGGGTTGCGATCAGCCAGACCACTGGCCAGGCCAGCGCCGGCAGGATGTCGCCGGATCTGACGAACCCGCGGGGCCCGAACACGATCCAGCCGACGAAGGTCAGCAGAGGCACCACGATGTGCAGCAGCCGGTCGCAGATCAGGTTTCCGGTGGAGTAGTTCGGTGACGGTGGCAGCGCGACGTAGGCGACGACACCGGTGACGGTGATGCCGATCAAAGCCGCCAGCCGCACCACCCGGAAGAACCTGTTGTCGATGCGCCGGAGGATGATCAGTAGAACCGCGACGGCCACCAGGAAGTTCGACTGGATGGTGAAGTAGGACAGGAACCGGCGGACCTGCTCGACCTTGGTGGTGGCGACAGCGGTTGCCCTGACCACGTTCTGCTCGTCCACGAGCACGTTCTGTCCGGCCAGGATGAGAATGAGCTGCAGGACCAGCGCGACGACGGCCACGACGAAGGTCGTGCTGTGCCAGATCCGACCGAGCTTCTCACGCGTCATGGAGCACAGCGTAGGACCCCACACCGACCGACCGGCACCGACCGGCCCACCAGGTCAGATTGCGTCGAGTTCGGCCAGGTCCTGCGGTGACAGAGTCAGGGCACCGCCGGCCACGTTCTCCCTGAGGTGGGCGACGGATGAGGTCCCCGGGATGAGCAGGATGTTGGGCGAGCGCTGGAGCAGCCAGGCCAGGGCGACGGCCACCGGCGATACCCCGAGGCGACGGGCTACCGACGCCAGTTCTTCGGACTGCAGGGGGGTGAAGCCACCGAGGGGGAAGTAGGGCACATAGGCGATGCCCTGTGCGGCAAGCGAATCGATGAGCGCGTCATCGCGGCGATTGGCGATGTTGTAGAAGTTCTGCACACACACGATCGGCGTGATGGACTGTGCCTCGCGGATCTGTTCGGCGGACACCGTGCTCACGCCGAGGTGTTTGATCAGCCCTTCCTGCTGAAGCTGGGCCAGCACGGTGAACGGTTCGGCAAGCGAGCCCGGAGTCGGTGTGTCCACACCGCCGACCCGGAGGTTGACGACATCAAGGGCATCCAGACCGAGGCGGTCCAGATTGTCGTGGACTGCCCGGCGGAGCTGCTCGGGAGCCAGCGCCTGCGGCCAGCCCCCCTCCGCGTCGCGGAGCGCCCCGACCTTGGTCACGAGGTGGAGCGTCTCGGGATAGGGGTGCAGGGCCTCCCTGATGATCTCGTTGGTCACGAACGGGCCGTAGTAGTCGCTGGTGTCGATGTGCGTCACCCCGATCGCCACTGCCTCGCGGAGCACGGCGATGGCGGCATCGCGATCGGCGGGCGGGCCGAACACATGCGGGCCGGCCAGTTGCATGGCCCCGTAGCCCATGCGCGAGACGGTCAGGTCCTTTGCGAGGGTGAACGTGCCACCCGGAATGGTGTTGCCTGTCATGGTTCCTGATCTCCTTCTGAGGCGTCGGATGCGCCCAACTCCACAGTGCCCCTTCTCCGACCCAAACATCGGGACCTTCGACCGTAGTCGAGAGTTCACGACAGGGCCACGCTGATGGTCTGCGTACCCCGCGGATCCGATGTCGCTGTTCATCTTCGTCGGCGGCCGGCAACCCCGGGCGCATCGAGCGCTGGAGGCAGGAAGATGAACGGTCAGATCGTGGTCGGGTGGTCGGATAGTCCGGAGGGCCGGTCAGCACGCGAGTGGGCGGCGGCTCAGGCTGCGGCGACCGACCGGTGTCTGGTGGTGCTGGACGAGGTGCCGCAGGATTCCCTCGGCGGTGGTGCCGGAGACCAGAACGAACACCAGCTGATCGAGCGGACCAGGACGAGGTTAGCTGCGGCGGTGGAGATTCTGGCCGACCGGTTCGTCGGCCTCGAGGTCAGAGTCGTGGTCGAGGTGGACGATCGGGCGGCCGGTCTGGTGCGGTGGAGTTCCGTCGCGGACATCCTGGTCCTCGGCGCCCCGCCGCGACGCCATCTCCGGATGATGGGCTCGCTGACCGATCACCTGGCGGCAGCGGCGCATTCGCCGGTGGCCTTGATCCCCGGAGGATGGCAAGCCGGACCGGACGCAACCGGCGCTGTGCGTGGCGGTGCCGTGGTTGTCGGTGCCACCACCACGATGTCGGGCCGGGCCGCTGTCCATTTCGCCTCTCAGGAGGCCGTGCGGCTCGACGCCACGCTGCTCGCCGTCGTCGGAGCCGAGCGAAGGTCGGCCGAAGGTCGTTCACTGGTCGCCCATTTCGCCGATCTAGCGGCCGCCGAGCCCGGCCTGATGATCGAGGTGCACTGGGCAGGAGGAGATCCGGCCCAGGCTCTGGTCGATCTCGCCCGGGATGCGCGTCTCGTCGTGATCGGGGTCCATCACAGCGAGGACCGATGGAGCATCCGACTCGGCCCGGTCACCGAAACGGTGCTGAGCCGCGTTGCCTGCCCGGTGATCACCGTCGCCCGCCTGCACACTCCTGCCGCCGGTGAGCCGGCCGCGCCCGCCTGGCTACGGGTGTGAATCAGTTCATCCGGCAGTCCTCGACGGGATCCTGACGACGTTCTGAGCCGACCTGCAGCGACGCCGAAGCTTCGTTCGGTCTCATGGTGCCGTCGACAGCCGCCGCCGTGCTGGTTCTGGGTCGAGACGTGGTGACCTAAGCGAACCCGGCGGCCGAGGAGGAGCGGAGGGGCTAGATCCCGCCGACGTGGCCGACCAGTTGGCCGATCCCGTAGGTGATCAGCATGGCCAGCGCACCGCCGACCAAGATCCGCACTACAGCGCGGTGACGTCTCGATCCGCCCAGCTGGGCGCTGATGGTCCCGGTCAACGCCAGTGCGATGAGCACCGCGGCGAACGTGACGGGGATGCGTGCGGACGGCGGCGGCAGCAGGATCGCGATCAGCGGGAGCAGCGCGCCGACGCTGAAGGAGATCGCCGAGGCTATCGCGGCCTGCCAGGGGTTGGTGAGCTCGTCGGGATCGATGTTCAGTTCGATGTCGACGTGGGCCGCGAAGGCGTCGTGTTCGGTGAGCTCCTCCGCCACCAACTTGGCCGTCGCCGAGCTCAGGCCCTTGTGTTCGTACATGGCCGCGAGTTCGGCGAGTTCCTCCTCCGGGCTCTCGGCGAGTTCGCGGCGTTCCTTCTCCAGCAACGCCTTCTCGGTGTCCCGCTGGGTGCTGACCGAGACGTACTCACCGAGCGCCATCGACACCGCGCCGGCGATGAGGCCGGCGACACCGGCCGTCAGGATCGGGCCGGAGGCGGTTGTTGCTGCCGCCACTCCCACGACCAGGCCGGCCGTGGAGACGATTCCGTCATTTGCACCGAGGACGCCGGCCCGTAGCCAGTTCAACCGGGATGACAAGCCGGCGGCATGCGGCTCGTCCGGCTGGACGGCCGTCAGACCTGATTCTCTTTCGCTCTCAGAAGTACTCACCCCTCCACGTTAGGCAAACACCCGACGTACCGCCAGCATTGGAAGCCTTGCCTCACATGACTGTTGACAATTTCAGAGCCAGTACCGGACACGAATTCGCGGCTGCTTTCGCCCGGCGCACCAGGCCGGCCGGGAGTGGTCCGGTCGGGAGGATGGGATATCCCCACTCGTCAAGGGTGATGGCCTCGGGGAGTTCCTCTGCGCACAGACCGTGCGCCCGGCAGGTGACGGCGTCGACCCTCAGGAGGGTGCTCATCGTGTTCCGGTCCTCGCGGTCGTCTCGTGTCCCAGGGGCAGTATCGGAGCCGGGCCCTGGCAACCGCCGTGCCGCAGATGGACTTCGAGGTGGGCGGCCTCCGGTCCCTGCAGCGCACGCAGCGCACTGGCCGCCAGGGCCACTGCACCGTCCGGATGGCCGCAGCCACCTCGCTTGTCGATCACCGGGAGGCGGCGTCCCAGTCGGTCGACCGCGTTGCGGTCACCGCCGGCCAGCGCCGCCATGTCGTCGGCGATGGCGGGGAGGCCGAACATGCAGGGCCCGCACTGTCGGGCGCCCGCGGCAGCGAGATGCTCGAGCACACGGGCGGTTTCGACGAGCACGCAGCCTCCGGGTGGCAGCACCACGATGGACGCCACGCCCTTCGTCCCGCCGACGGCACCCAATTCAGCCGCGCTGAAACCGATCTCGGCCACGCGGTTCAGATCGAGCCACCGGCCGGCCAGTCCGCCGATCAGCGCCCACGCCGGCAGATGGTTCCGGGTCGGCGTCCATCGCGCCGCCGCCAGGATGGATCGGACAGCGGTCCCGCCGGCGACCTCGACCACTCCGGGTGCGCCGACCGCCCCTCCGACGGTCACCAGGAGGGTCCCGGGTTCCGAGGCGGTACCGATCGTGCGGAACCAGGTTGCGCCGAATCGGGCGATCAGAGCCACCTGAGCCAGGGTCTCCGCGTTGTCCACGAGGGTCGGTCGTCCCTGGACACCTGACTCCCAGATCGCGGAGGTCCGCCCGGCCGGCCGGGCATCGCCCGTGTTCAGGTATCGGACGAGGGCCGTCGCCTCGGAGGCCACGAACCGCTGTGGGATTCCGACGATGCTGAAATCGACCGCCTCGACGGGCCGTTCGGCAAGTGCTCTGCGCAGCACGGCCGCGGAACCGGAACGCTGGTGCACCGCGAGGATGACCTTGTCGGCACCGACGGCGAGCGCGGCGAGCAACGCGCCGTCGATCACCAGGTGAGGTGAATTACCCAGCAGCACGGCATCTTTCGAAGACGTTGGGTCGCCCTCGCAGCAATTCGCGATGACGACGGCGGGGCGCCGCCTCGACGAGTTGGACGCGACGGTGGCCATCTTCCGGCCGGTCGGGAAGCCCGCACCGCCGCGCCCCACAAGACCGGCCGCCGACACCATGCTGGCGAGTTCGGTCGTGACGTGGACCGGGGCGGGCCCAAGTCGGCGGGCATGGTCGTCCAGCGAGACCGCCGGCTGGGCGGGTAGGAGGCGGGCGGTGCCGGTGCGGGTGCTCATGGTGGTGGGGTAGAGGGTCGTCGTCATCGATGGGATCCGATCTCTTCGCGGGGATGGGTGGTCTCGGCGGCCCTCCGCGCAACGGTGTCCGGGTGGCGATCCGGCAGCAGGCGCAGCGTCAGCGTCACGAGAACCGATACGATGCAAACGATGTCGATGGCAATCATCCACACCCTGGTGCCGTCTCCGCCGGAGATCCCGAAGCCGTGGAGGAGCGCGATGGGCCACATCGCATACGAGCTGAGATGTACGGCCTTCCAGGCGACGGCGGGCAGGTGCCGCCGCAGGGCGCTGGTGATCCCGATGGCGAGCATCAGGTCCACGGCGACCGTCCCCAGACCCACCCAGAGCGGATCCCAGGCAGCGCCGAAGGGGATCAGCACATCCCAGTAGTTCAGATCCACGTAGCCGTCGGCGATGGCCGTGACGATGTGGATCGCGAGGAAGGCCATCGACGTGATGGACAGCGTGCGATGGAGTCGCAGGACGGCGGCCCTCGGGAGGAAGGTGGATCCCTTCCGTCCGGCGGTGAGGATGCCGAGCACCATCACGGCCGTGAACAGCACCAGGGAGACCGCCCCGGTGGCGCGGCTGGCGTACCAGAGAATCTGCGTGTTCATCAGGCGGCCTGCTTCTCGTCGTCGGGCCAACCGGCGACGGTGACGGCTTGGCCGCCCATGTCCACCAGTCGGCTGGGGAGGCTCTGCGCGGCGAGCCAGGCGGGTGCCCGTTCTCCGCAGATGATGGCCGCAGTGGCGGCCGCGTTCGCGTCGAGCGCGCTGCCCGCGGCGACGGACACCGTGCGCCACCATGGAACCGGGTTCTCCCCGGTCCGGGGATCGACGAGGTGGTGACGCGCGCCGGCGGGCGTCCTCCAGGCCCTCGTCGTTGTCGAGGAGGTGGCAAGGCCGCCTGCGGTGATGGCCACTCTGGTCTGTGGGGCAGCCTCGGCGTGACGGTGGTCGTCGGCGACGGCGATCGTCCAACCTCCGGCGGGAGCCTGGCCTGCGACGGCGATGTCGCCACCCAGACCGACCAGCACACCGCTACCCGTCCGACGGGTGATGCGAGCTGCGGCACGGTCGGCGGCCAGAGCCTTTGCCGTGGCTCCTAGATCGAGGCCGACGCCCGCCGGAACGGTGAGCAGTCGTCGACCCGCATCGTGCTGGAGGTGCCACGCACCGGGGGCCGGCCGGGTCGCTGCGGTTGCAGTGCCGACGGCGGCGACCTCGAGGGCTTGGTCCAGCATGTCCCGGAGCGCCCTGATATCGCGGTCGTACCCGAGGGCGATCACGGCCGCAGCGACGGTCGGATCCACCAGATAGCCGGTGGCGGCGGCAACCCGGAGCGCGGCGGACATCGCATCGTTGAGAACGGGCGACAGTTCGACCTCGACGCCGGGAGTGCGGAGAAGCGCGTTGATCTCCGAGTCCGGGCGGAACCGGCTGCAGGCCTTCTCGATCGAGGCCAGTTCGTCGTCGAGCTCGTGCCGGGCGACGGCCAGTGCAGCCGGATCGGTCACCACCAGGGTGGCAGTCGTGGACCAGATCTGGAAGTCCACCCGCGTCGATCCGGTCGACAGGGAACCGTTCATCACGAACCGCCCGAGGAGGCGCTGGAGGCACTCGTGATCGGGGCGGCGGTGACGCTCGGAATCGACGTCGTGGTGGCGCCGGAAGGGGTCGTGGATGGACTGGAGGTTCTGATGGGGGCACTGGACGACGGGGTGGCCGGCGTCGCGGTCGTGGCTGCCTTCGACGATCGGGGGGCTGCCTTCGACGATCGGGCGGCTGCCTTCGACGTGCGAGCGGTGACGGCCGAGGTGACGGGCTCGGGCCCGGATGGCAACGTGCCAGCAGCCGTGCGCGGGGTAGTGGTCGAGGACGCACCGGCAGGTATCGCGGGGGTGTGGGCGACCGAACTCGTCCTCGTCGGCGCGCCGGCCGCCGCGTGGGGAGTCAGTGCGAGGGTGGCGGCCACCGACGCGACCCCCGCGGCACCCGCGAGTCCGGCCGTCAGCATTCTGACCCGACGCCGCATGCGCACTCCGGATGCGGCCGAATCTGGCAAGTTCATATCGATGGTTCCCTCTCGATGCGTGTCCAGGTGATCTTTCGAGCGTGCCGGACTGATCTCAGAGCCTTCTCGGGCAACGGCTTCTCGGGTGACTGTCTCTGACCACCGTGATCGACGGGACTGTGCGTCTGCTGTGCACCTGCTGAGTAGGCGGTCTGGATCCGCTCAGGAAGTTCTCAGTCCGGACCGGGTGAGATCGGAGCAGACGGCTCTACCGTGCCCCGGAGGACCCGGCAGCGGGAATGGTCAGCGTGGCGACGGCGCCTCGGCCGTGGGGAGAGTCGGCCAGCGAAACCGTTCCTCCATGAGCGGTGGCGATCTCGCGCACCAGGGAGAGACCGAGCCCGAACCGACGATTTCCGATCGGGCGCTCGGTGGCATGGTCGGAATTGTCGTTGCCACCGCGGGAGAATCGATTCCAGATTTCCTCGCGCCGGCCATCGGGTGGCAGGCCCTCGCCCTCGTCGGTGACGGTCAGGGTCACCATCCCCTGACCGGCCGAGGCCTTGAGCTCCACGTCGCCGCCGTCGACAGAATGCGAGATCGCATTGTCGACCATGGCGATCAGGGCACGTCGAAGGGCCGGCCGGGACCCGCGGACGTGCAGACCCGGAGCCGAAGACGATCGCAGGTGGACACCGGAATCGTCGGCGATCACCTGCATGCTCGCGGCGACATCATCGAGGAGTTCGGCCGGATCCATCCCCTCGGCGAGACCGGGGTGAGCGGTCAACGAGGCGCTCAGCAGCAATTCGTCGACGATCTCGGAGAGCACTCGACTGTCGTCCAGCAACTGTGCAGCGACCTGGCCGGCCGGTTCGTCGACGGGTATCCGCCGGGCCAGCAACTGGGCCCTGGTGTGCAGGATCGTGAGAGGTGTTCGGAGTTCGTGGCCAGCATCGGCGACGAACCGCCTTTGCAGCGAGAGTGCCTGTCCCAGTGGGCGAACGGCTCGCCGAGCGATGAAGAAGGCGACAACTCCGGCGACCAGAACGCCGACGGAGGCGGCCAGGAGCAGGGCATTGAGAACCAGCCTGTCGTCGTCGGTCGCCGGTTCGACGTGGGTGGTGCCTGCGAGCGGATCGCCGTGGTGATGACGGATGAGCGCAAATGCCAGGACCGCCGCCACGCCGACGGCCAAAGCACTGGCCAGAGCGATCTGCACCCCGATGCGCGTCGCCGCGTGACGGATCAGCGCCGCGTCCTCGACGTTCTGGCGAACGGCCGTTTCACCGGACGTGGCACGGCCGGGCATGCCGGCCCTCCTGCTCTTCGGCCCTACCGGTGACCTCACAGGCTACCGATGCGGTATCCGAGGCCGTGCACCGTGGTGACCACTTCCCGGCCGAGTTTCCGCCGCAGATAGTAGACGTAGGTGTCCACAGTGCCTTCCGTGTCGTTGGGGTCGAAGACGGCCGAGAGCAGTTCGGGGCGGGTGAACACCCGACCCGGCCGTCGGGCCAAGGTCTCCAGGAGGGTCGATTCCTTGCCGGAGAGATCGATCGGGTCCGTCCCTGAGCCCGTCACCCGCCGGGACTTCACCTCGAACCGGCGGCGTCCGATGCCGATCGTCGGGGTGGCCTCGGAGTGCCGTCGGAGGAGGGCTCGCAGTCGGGCCAGCAATTCGTCGATCTCGAAAGGCTTGACCACATAGTCTTCGGCCCCGGCGTCGAGACCCTCGATCTTGTCGGCCAGCGTGCCGCGTGCCGTCAGCAGGAGGATCGGGTTGATGACGCCCCTGGCCCGCAGTGTGCTGACGAGTTCGAGGCCGTCGACGACAGGGAGCGCCCGGTCGATCACCATGACCTCGTACTCGCGGGTGAGGGCACGGTGCAGACCGACCTGACCGTCTGGGGCGTGGTCGACCCGGTAGTCCTCGCCCAGCACTTCCAGCAGGAGCGGCGCAAGCTCGCGGTCGTCCTCGACGAGCAGCAATCTCGGTCTTGCGTCAGGGGCGGAGCCGTCGAGCGCTTGATGCTCGCCGCGGTGTGGACGGACTTTGTCGCTCATGACACGATCGTCCCACCTCCCATTCTGAATTTGCTCTGAGATCAGCCGAGCCGATGGTACTTCTGCTGACAACGTCCCGACTGTGAGATCCGCCTGATCCGCAGAGGGTATTGATGATGGTGGGGCCTATCCCCGCCGCCCGCTCCGAAGAGAACGTCTCGGTTCCCCGGTCCGCACCGAGGTCGAGAGCTGCGTCGACCGGCTGGATCTGCTGTTTCCGGACCTCCCGGATCGGTAGGACCACTGTGACGCGGCGATACCGTGGACCTGGGCGCTCTTGACCCAGGCGTCGTAACGGTCACCATTGGGTGGAGTAGAGGGACGGCAGTGATGGATTCGATCTTGTTGATCTGGATGGGCGTCGCGGTATTGGCCGCTCTTGTCACCTTCGTGTGTGCGTTTGCCGTCAGGCATTAGCCCGAATATCACTCAATTGGTCAAGGGCGCAGGGCAGATGGGTGGTCGTGCTGACCAGGCTGCCGGGTGGTCCAGGTCGTTGCGTGCGGCAGCAACACCGTGGCAGTACCCACCCCGAGGACCAAGGCCAGCGCGATGAGGCTGAGCCGCCGGCGACTGCTCCGGGCCGAGGGACCTCGGAGGGTGCTCCGCAGTTCGGCCCGCGAGGTCACCAACGCCTCCCACAGATGGCCGGCCACGTGAACGGTCATCAGCACGATCCAGATCCAGAAGCAGGTCTGATGGGCGGTCAGTACCCAGTTCGAGCGGGCGTCCGCGGTGAAGATCAAGGCCGTCCCGGTACCCAGCAGGGCCAGGCTCGACAGGATGACGAACGGTCCGAGGATGCGCAGCACGGGGTGCGGCGGTCCCTTCTCGATGTAGGCGGGGGCGCCACGGTAGTACCGCGCGAACCGGTACATCGTGCTGCCGCTCTTCAGCACCACCGGGCCCAGCAGGAGCAGGCCGACGTAGATGTGCAACGTGATCATCTGCCGGACGCTCAGAATGGTCACTCCTTCGACCGCGAGCAGGGCCAGGAGGACCGTGCCGGTCGCCGAAGTCAGGCGTGAGTTACCCTGCACACCAGCAGCTTTGTCCCCCGACGGTTCCGTAGCGGTGGCCAGGGTCGCCGGGGTGGAGACCCAGGGGACCTTGGCCAGCAGGCCGGCGGCGGTGGAATTCATCCTCACGGACCTCAGCATCCCCGGCGCGTCTCACAGAATCCTCAGCTGCTCGCGATCGGCGGGTGCATCAGGTCCCGGGTTGCGTCAGGTTCTCGTCGTCGGTCAGGCCCTCAGGTGAGCGAGGGCCTCGCGCACATGCCCACCGGAAGCCTTGAGAGCCCTCCGCGCAGCATCGACGTCGATCATGGTCCCGGCCGGACGGCTGCCGGCGATCAGAAAGACGACGCTGGTCTTGATGTCGCCGCAGAGGTCCAGCGCCTGTTCGCATTCGGCGTCGGTGGCGCCGGTGGCGTCGTGCAGCAGCTGGATGCTTCGGCCGCGCAGCTTGGCATTCGTCGGGCGCATGTCGACCATCAGATTCCGGTAGGTGTGTCCCAGCTGGATCATCAGTGCGGTGGAGAACGAGTTCAGCACCAGCTTGAGCGCGGACCCGGCCTTCAGCCTCGTCGACCCGGCGATCGCCTCGGCACCGGTGTCGGCCACGAGGAGATGATCGGCAAGGTCGGCCAGCGGTGGCATCGGATTCGACGTCACGAGGGCGGTGACGGCCCCCATCTGCCGACCGGCCCGGAGCGCGGCAGCCACGTAGGGCGTACGGCCGGAGGCGGCGAGTCCGAGGATGATGTCAGCCGGTCCGATTCCGGCGGCGTCGGCGGCCACGCCGCTCTCGTCGTCCTCGGCGTTCTCGACGGCCTGGACGAACGCCCGTGACCCACCGGCCTGATGGGCGATCACCACGTCATCGGCGATACCGAAGGTGGGCAATAGTTCTGCGGCGTCCAGCACCCCGAGCCGGCCGGAGGTCCCGGCACCGAAATAGTGCACCCGTCCGCCGGCGCGGACCCGCGCGGCGGTCACCTCCACCAGCTCCGCCAGGGCGGGCAGCAGCGCGGCGACGGCACCGGGCACCAGGGCGTCCTCGGCATTGATCAACCGGAGTACCTCGAGAGTGCTGATTTGGTCGATGCTCTCGGTCCGTGGGTTGATGTCCTCGGTGGGGGAGCTGACCCGCACCTGATCGTTGCTCACGACAGGTCCTCCGCTTGTTCGAATCGCCGCGGGATCACGGCCCTCCTGGTGGCCTCCAACGCGCTGACGGTGGCGTCGTAGCGTTGCTGGGCGACCGCCACGAACAGCACGTCCACCACGCTCAGCGCCGCGATCCGGGAGCTGGTCGCCCCGGACCGGAAGGTGGTCTCCCGTGCGGCCGTCACCAGCAGCACGTCGACCCGCCGGGCCAGCGGCGATCGCGAGACGCTGGTCAGCGCAATCGTCTTCGCGCCGTGCCGGCCGGCCTCCACGATCGCCTCCTCGGTATCCCGGGTCACGCCGGTGTGTGAGATGCCGATCATCACGTCCCCCGATCCGAGCAGGGCGGCGGCGGTCAGCGCGGCGTGCGTGTCGCTCCAGGTGAAGGCGATCAGACCGATCCGATGGAGCTTCTGCTGCAGATCCAGGGCGACCACCGCGCTCGCGCCGACCCCGACGATGTCGATCCGCCGCGCACCGACCACCAGGGCGATCGCGCGGGCCAGTGCCTCGCGGTCGATGGTGCGGGCGGTGTCGGCGATCGCCTGCCGGTCGGCGAAGGTGACGCTGTCGATGATGGACTCGAGATCGTCCGTCCGGCCGATGTCGCCCCCGACCTGACGATTGTCCGAGAGGGCCCGCTCACGGCCGGATTCCGCCGCGAGGGCGACCCGGAGATCGCGGTACCCGGCGACGTGGAGCTGACGGCAGAGCCGAAGCACACTCGACTCCGACGTGTCGGCGGCGCGGGCCAGTTCCGAGATCGTCTGCGCCGCCACCCCGCCCGGATCCTCCAGGATCCGGGCGGCCACCCGCTGCAACGACGGAACCAGGGTCGGCGCCAGACTGCGCAGGCTCACCAGGATCTCGGTGGTCGGCGCACCGTTGGTCGCGATCACGAGGGTTGCTGCACTGCAGTGCCGGCCAGTTCCCGCTGGCGCACATGGCATGCCAGCCGGTAGGCACCGGACGGCGGCAGCAGTGGCGGGACCGCCTCCCGGCAGACGTCCTCGACCAGCGGGCACCGCGGATGGAAGCGACAGCCGGCGGGTGGTCGGGCCGCGTCGGGGATCTCGCCGCGGACCGCCGTCACCTTTCGCCGGGCCTCCACCACCGGGTCGGCCACGGGTACGGCCGCCTGGAGGGCCTGCGTGTACGGATGCTGCGGATGATCCGAGAGTTCCGCCCAGCTGCCGTATTCGACGATCTGCCCCAGGTACATCACGGCGATCCGGTCGGCCAGATGTCGCACCATGCCGAGATCATGGCTGATGAAGACGTAGGTCAGGCCCAGCTCCGTCCGGAGGCGCGCGAGCAGGTTGATGATCTCGGCCCGGACGGAGACGTCGAGGGCCGAGACGGGTTCGTCCAGCACCACCACCTCCGGCTTGACCGACAGTGCTCTTGCAATCCCGACGCGTTGCCGCTGGCCGCCGGAGAGCTGGTGCGGATAGCGATCGGCGGTCGAGTGCACCAGACCGACCGTGTCCAGCAGGTCGGTGACCGCGGATCGGACCGCCGTTCGTCCGGACGCGAGGCCGTGCACCGTGAGCACCTCACCGAGCGCATCGCCGATCCGCTGGCGTGGGTCGAGCGAGGCGTAAGGATCCTGGAACACCATCTGCACCGATCTGCGGAAAGCTCTGGCCCCCTTGCGGTCCAGGGCGGCCAGGTCCTGCCCCGCGATGCGGACCATGCCCGAGGTGGGCTGCTCGAGCAGCGTCAGCAGGCGCGCCGCCGTGGACTTGCCGCAGCCGCTCTCGCCCACCAGGCCGAGCACGCTCCCGGCCTCCACCGACAGGGTGATGCCGTCCAGGGCGTGCACCAGCCCGCGGCCGGCGGTGGGGTAGTGCTTCACCACATCGACCATCTCGACCATCGGCGAGTCAGGCACCGGTCACGACCCTGAGGTCGGGGTGGGCATCGACCCACCGGTCCGGCGGCACCCAGCAGGCGGCCAGCGACGATCCGCGCTCGGTCAGCGGCGGTTCCTCGGCCGCACAGCGTTCCATCCGTTGCGGGCATCTCGGCTCGAAAGGACATCCGACCGGTAGCGTCGAGAGGGAGACGGGATTGCCCCCGATCTGCGGCAGCGCGGCTTGATGCCGTTGCGCCGGAGTGGGTATGGAGCGCAGCAATCCGTCGGTGTAGGGGTGCTGGGGTGCAGCGAACAGCAGCCCGGTCGCCGCCTGCTCGACCACCCGGCCGGCGTACATCACCGCGACCGAGTCGGCGATCCTCGCCACCACACCGAGATCGTGGGTGATCCAGACGACCGCAAGCCCGTAGTCGTCGCGCAGGGCGGTGACGACCTCCAGGATCTGTTGCTGGATGGTGACATCCAGCGCCGTGGTGGGTTCGTCGGCGATCAGCACCTTGGGGCGGGGAGCCAGGGCGCAGGCGATCAGCACACGTTGACGCATGCCGCCGGAGAGTTGGTGCGGGTAGAGCCTGGCCAGGTTCCGGGGCGAGGGAAGGCCGACTTCGGCGAGTACCTCCAGGGTCCGCTCGGCGGACTTCGCCTTGCTCCAGCCATGGGCCCGCAGCCCCTCGGACACCTGGTGGCCGACTCTCATCACCGGGTTGAGAGCCGTCATCGGGTCCTGGTAGACCATGCCGATCTGCGCACCGCGCAATGCCCGGCGTCGATTCTCGCCGAGGTGGACGACATCCGCTCCCTCCAGCAGGACCTCGCCTTCGGTCAACGTGGCGCCCTGCGGGAGCAGCCCGGCGATCGTCAGGGCGGTGAAGGATTTGCCGGAACCCGATTCGCCCACCACGGCCAGGGTTTCGCCCGACCGGACATCGAAGCTGACCCCGCGGAGGATCTCCGTCGTGCCGCCGCGGCCGGCGACACTCGTGTGCAGGTCCCGGACGGAGAGCACCGGCAGCACCGGCGCCGTCATCGGCCCGACTCCCGGCGGGGGTCCAGCGCGCTGCGGAGACCGTCGCCCAGGAGGTTGAGGGCGATGACGGCGATGACGATCGCGCCTGCCGGAAAAGCCATCGTCCACCACTGGCTGGTGATCGTGTTCTGCGCGTCCGAGACCATCAGACCAAGGCTGGGCTCCGGTGGCTGCGTGCCCAGACCCAGGAAGGAGAGGGCGGATTCGGTGAGCAGGGCCCAGGAGAGCGCGAGCGTGATCTGCACGACGATCGGGGCGCTGACGTTGGGCAGGACGTGCCGCAGCAATACCCGCCACGTCGGGATCCCCAGCACCCGTTGGGCTTTGATGTACTCGGCCTTCGCCACACCGAGCGTCGGCCCACGGGAGACTCGCGCGAAGATGGGGGTGTAGACGATGGCGATGGCGATGGCCGTGTTCTGCCAACCGGCTCCCAGGGCGCTGACCACGGCCAGCGCGAGCAGGATCGCGGGGAAGGCGAACAGCACCTCGATGAACCGGCTGATGATCTGGTCCAGCCAGCCGCCGAAGAACCCGGCGCAGATGCCGAGGGCCGAACCCACTACGGCGGCGATGGCCACCGCGACGACCGAAACCCGCAGGGAGGTCCAGATCCCGGCTGCCACCCGGGCTGCGATGTCCCGGCCGAATTGGTCCGATCCGAACCAGTAGGTACCTGACGGTGGTTGGTTGCGGGAGTCCGGGAACTGATCGAGCGGGTCGTGTGGCAGGAATCCGAGAGCTCCGCAGGCGCCGACGATCAACAACACCGCGGTGAGGACCAGACCGATGCGTCCGTTGGGATCCCGCCAGATCCGGCCGATCAGACTGCCGTTGCCCGGCGGGGCTCCGGCCGGGCCGACGTCGGGGGCGATGGGCGTGACGCTCATATCTGTCGCATTCTTGGGTCGACGATCCGATAGCCGATGTCCACCAGCAGGTTCACCACGACGAACGCCGCGGCGACGATCAGCACGCTGCTCTGGACAACCGGGTAGTCGTGGTCGGTGATGGAGGTGAAGAGCAGTCGGCCGAGTCCCGGCAGGGCGAAGATCTGCTCGATGATGACGGTCCCGCCGAGCAGGTACCCGAACTGGATGCCGGTGAGCGTGAGGATCGGGATCGAGGCGTTCCGCAGCACGTGCGCGGTGCGGATCCGCCTGGGATAAAGACCTTTTCCTCGGGCCGTACGGACGAAGTCCGCCTGCGCGGTCTCGACGTACTCGCTCCTGGTGGTGCGCATGACGTTGGCGGCAAAGCCGACGGAGAGCACCAGGGCGGGATAGAGGATCTGGCTCATGTTGCCGGAGAACGATTCCGTCAGGGGCACGAAGGTACTGGTGTCGGGAAAGTAGTCGAAGAGATCGGCGAGCAGCGCAACCGTCAACGTGCCGAGCACGAACTCCGGGATGGCCAGCCCGAGCAGTCCGACGCCCTGGGTGACCGAGTCCCGGGCCTTGCCCGGCCCGGATCCGGCCAGGGTGCCCAGCAGGACCCCGACGGCGGTACCGATCAGGGCGGCGAGGACGGCCAATTCGATGGTCACCGGGAGGGCGGCGCCGATCAGCGACGACACGGAATTGCCGCTCGTCAGGGACACCCCGAGATTGCCCTGGAAGAGCTCACCCAGCCAGGAGAAGAACTGCGAGTACCACGGCTGGTCGATGCCGTAGAAGTGGTTCAGAGCCTCGATCTGGCCGGCGCTGAGGGTGCCCGACTCGATCCCCAGAGAGGCGGTGATGGCGTTGCCCGGGATGGCCCTGAGCACCACGAAGACGACGATGGTCACCCCGAACAAGGTGACAAGGGCACCGCCGAGCCGGGCACCGAACCATTTCCAGGACAACGCCATCCCTGCGGCCGCTCAGCTCGTGGAGGCGAGCGAGGTCAGCAGTTCATCCGCCCGCGGCTTGAAACCTGTTGCGCCTGAACCGACCAGGTAGTAGTCATCGCTGCGGAACATCCAGACCCATGGCGATTCCTTGAGCAGTTCGGACTGGAGCTGCTGGTAGATCTTCTGACGGTCGGCGTCCACCGTGCTGGTGTTGCCCTTGACCAGGAGGTCGTTCAGCGTGGCCGAATCCAGGCCGCCGGGCAGCGAGAGACTGCCGCCGGTCGTGTAGTAGCGCCCGTACATCAGATATGGGTCGTAGCTACCGCCGTTGAGCGCGACGGCCGCGTCGAAATCGGCTGCCAGCCATGCCTTCACGTACGGGTCCGTGGTCAGCTGCTTGAGCGTGAGGGTGACGCCGATCGCCTTCAGTTGTGACTGCAGGTTCTGGCCCTCGGCGACAGCCGTTGCGTACTCACCGGTCTCGACGATGGTGTTCAACGTGATGCCGCTGCCGTATCCCGCGGCGGTCATCAGCGCCTTGGCAGCGGCGGTGTCGCCCGGCTTGCAGGCCAGTCCGTCGGTGGGGGAGAACTGGAACCCGGGGCTGGTGATCGGGCCGGTGACGGTGCCGTCACCGTTGGCAGCCGTCTTCACCACCTGGTCGCGATCGATGGCGCAGGCGATGGCCTGCCGCACCCTGACGTCCTTCAGCGGACCCTTGCGGCCGTTGAGCATCAGCGCGTGATACGAGAGCACCGGCTGCTTGACCAGGGTGAACCTGCCCGACGTTCCGGCGTTGTCGGCCACCGTCGGATCGGACAGGATGCCGAGCTGGAACGCGCCGGCCTTCATGCCCGAGACGATGGAGGACTCGGCCGGGATCACCCGGAACTGGAGGGTCCCGATCTTCGGACTGCCGCCGAAGTACTTGCTGTTGGCCGTCAAGGTGACCTGCTGTCCCTGGGCCCACTTGGTCCAGACGAACGGCCCGGTGCCGTCCGGGGTCTTGGCGATGCTGTTCGCGGTGATGTCCTTGGCGTGCAGGATGGCCGAGTTCACCGAGGCCAGGGAGTAGAGCAGGGCGGTGGACGGCGCCGAGAGGGTCAGCTTGACCTGATCGGTACCGACCGCATCGACGGCCGTGATGGCCTTGAGGTTGGAACGCGCGACGGCAGCAGTCTTCTCGTCCAGGATCCGGGTGATCGAGGCCTTGACGTCCGCTGCGGTGAAGGGATCACCGTCATGCCAGGTCACCCCACTGCGTAGCGTGAAGGTGAGGGATTTGCCGTCGGCCGCGGTGTCCCACCTGGTGGCCAGATCGGGCACGACCTTGCCGTCCTGGTCGAGGGCGACGAGCCGCGAGTAGACCAGGCTCAACGTTTCCACGGTCTGGAACGCGGTGGCCTTCTGCGGATCGAGCTGGTCGACGTCCCCGGTGCGGGCGACCACGAATGTTCCGCCGCTCGGCGCGGGAGTTGCGCCGGACGAACCGGTTCCGCCGGACGGGGCAGACGACCCCGAGACCACGGGAGCGGCCGCCGACGTCGTCGATGACGAGGACGAACTGCCCGAACCGGCCGGAGAGCAGGCTGCTGCCGCCAGTACTGCGGCGATCGACACCGCACCCACTGCCGCTCGATGTACCTTGCGCCCCCGCGAACCACTGCCGAACATGAAGACCACTGCGCCTCCTCAGGCCGATGACCTGCGAATGTTAACCATTGACCTACGTGACTAACAAGAGGTCATCTATTAACCTCTGGATTCGTGGAGCATCTGCGCGGCACCGGCGAACAGCTGCTGGACGATGCCGTCGGGGCCATCCGAGGGCTTCCCGGTGGCCCGCCGGGTGTCGTGGTCGCCACGTCGTCCGGTGGCCGGATGCGGTGGTCGGCCGCGGGTTGGGCCCAGAAGTTCGACGACCGGGGCCTGATCGCGGAACCACCCCCCATCGACGTGGATACGGCCACCGACCTCGGGTCGGTCACCAAACTGGTCGCCACCACTGCGGCGCTGATGGTGCTGTTCGATCGCGGAGAGCTGGACCTGACCGCCCCGCTGACGGAGCTGCTGCCGTGGGTCGGTGGGACGCCGGTGGCCGGTGCCACGGTCCGGCGACTTCTCGAGCACCGCGGCGGGCTGTGGGAGTGGTGGCCAACCTATCTGGAGCCGGAGAACGCGCTCGGCCTGATCGCGGACCTGCCGCTGCGATACCGGCCGGACGAGGCCCGTCACTACTCGGATCTCGGCTTCCTGCTGCTCGGTGCCGTGGTCGCCGAATTGACGGGCGGCACCCTTGACGACGCTGTCGGCCGACTGGTGTTGGAGCCGATCGGTTTGCCGCACACGAGGTACGCCGGCCCGACACCGGGGTCCGTCGTCGCCGCGTCGTCGAGCGGCGACCGGATCGAGCGGGAGATGGTGCGGACCGGTGTGCCGTACCCGGTGCCGCTGTCGGGTGAAGGGTTCCCGGGTTGGCGTGACCACGTCCTGGTCGGAGAGGTCAACGACGGCAATGCCTTTCATTCCTTCGGCTCCGTGGCGGGACACGCGGGCCTGTTCTCCACCGCCAGGGATCTGCTGGCCTTCGGCGACGCCGTGCTGCACTCCCTCGACGGTGGCGGGTTCGTCTCCGCGGCGACCGCACGGCGGTTCAACGATCCAGGTTCCGACCCGACGCAGGCCCTCGGCGGCCGCATCTGGTCGGCCCGGGGCCGGAAGGCCTGGGGCCACACCGGTTTCCCCGGCGTGGCACTGGCGATCCTGCCAGACCTGGCGACCAGTGTCGTCCTGGTGACCAACCGCCTGCACGTGGCAGGCACCCCCGTCCCGACCGAGCCCAGTTGGACGCACGTCCTCGACGTCGTCGCGGACATCGTCGCGCAAGAAGGAGATCCAGCATGATCGTGATCGGATTGATCAGCGGTACGTCGTATGACGCCATCGACGCGGCGGTGGCCGAGATCCGGCAGGAGGAGGACACTCTCGTGCTCCGGCCACTCGGCCTGCACGGCCACGACATGCCAGAACGGCTTCGCGCCGAGATCGCCGCCGCGCTGCCACCTCATCAGACCACGCTCGAGGAGGTCTGCAAGCTCGACACCAAGATCGGTCAGCTGTTCGGCGAGGTGGCTGTCGCGGCCAACGAGCACTACGCCGGTGGCCGCGCCGATCTCGTCGTCTCGCACGGGCAGACGGTCTACCACTGGGTCGAGGGTGCCCATGCCCTCGGCACCCTGCAGCTGGGCGGCGCCGCCTGGATCGCCGCGGCCTGCGGGGTGCCGGTGGTGTCCGATCTGCGGACCAGGGACATCACCGTCGGTGGCCACGCGGCGCCGCTGGCCTCCACCCTGGATGCCCTGCTCCTGCTGCACGACGGGGTACGGCGCGGATCGGTGAATCTGGGCGGGATCTCGAACATCACGGTGCTCGGTGATCAGGGTGAGGTGGTTGCCTACGACATCGGCCCGGCCAGCGCCCTGATGGACAGTGTCGTCGTGGACGCCACCGACGGGGCGGAGCGGATGGATCTCGATGGGGCCGGTGCCGCCCGTGGGGTGGTGGATGAGCGGTTGCTCGAGCACTTCCTCGCCGAGCCCTACTACGGGCTACCGGCACCCAGATCCACCGGTAAGGAGCTGTTCCACGCCGACTACGTCCGGAACAGCGTGCAGAAGTTCGGTGCCGATATCACTACGGACGACCTGCTCGCCACGTTGACCGAACTCACCGCAGTGCTGGTGGCCGGCGCATGCACCGACCACGGATTGACGGAACTGGTGGTGGCCGGCGGCGGGGTCCGCAATCCCACCCTGATGAGGCGCATCCAGGAGCTGTGCGCACCGGTCCGGGTCACGTCGATCGACGAATACGGACTGCCGCCGCAGGCCAAGGAGGCCTACCTCTTCGCCATGCTGGGTTATCTCACCGTGCACGGTCTGCCCGGCACGATCGCGACCGCCACCGGGGCGCGGGCGGCGTCGATCCTCGGCTCGATCACACCCGGTACCGGCCCACTGGTCCTTCCGGCTCCCAGTACCGTTGCGGTGCAACGTCTCCGCATCGAGGCGGAATGATTCGAACGGGGGTGGTCGCCGATGCCGGCGAGTTGGCCCGGGTCTTCGTCGACGCATGGCGTACCGGCTACCGCGGTGTGGTGCCCGATGCGATCATCGACACGCTCGACATCGACGACTGGACCGTCGGTTTCGAGAAGCGCCTGCGGGAGAGCAGTTGGACGACGATCGTCTGGCAGACCGGCGCGTCGGTGGCGGGTTTCGCCCGGTTTGGCGCGGATCCCGACCGGCCGGCGCCCGGCGCCGGCTACCTCGCCTCCCTCTACGTCGACCCGACCCACTCCGGGCGGGGAATCGGCAGTGCGCTGTTGGATTCCGTTGTGCAATTGCTGACCGAAGCAGGTCGCGACGACATCGAGCTGTGGGTCTTCACCGCCAACTCGCGTGCGCGTGAACTATACGAGCGCAGCGGCTTCCGCCCGACCGGACGTACCGCCCTCGACCCGGAGTGGGGCGCGGAACGGGTCCACTACCGGCTGGCTCCGCTCCGAGCGAACTGCGGACGGCTCGACGAGTGACGCAGGATGCGTCGGAGTTGTCCGTCGTCCAGCATCCTCACCTCCTGGCGGTTGTCCCGTTGGTGGCCGACTGGTGTTCGGGCCTGACGGCGTGATCCGGCACCGGCCGGTGGACCGGCGCGGAAGGTACCGGCGCGGAAGGTACCGCCGCGGAAGGTACTGCCGCAGCTGCACTCTCCCTCGCCAGGAACGATCCGAGTTCGGCGATGGTCGTCATCAGGGGGGCCGGGAAGACGACCGTGGTGTTCTTGTCGACACCGATCTCCACCAGCGACTGCAGGTTGCGCAGCTGCAGCGCGAGTGGGTGCGCCATCATGATGTCCGACGCATCGCCCAGCGCGGCTGCCGCCATCGATTCGCCCTCGGCGTTGATGATCTTCGCCCGCTTCTCGCGCTCGGCTTCCGCCTGGCGGGCCATGGCACGCTTCATCGTGTCGGGAAGCTGGATGTCCTTGAGTTCCACCAGGGTGACCTGGATTCCCCAGTCGACGGTCGTCACGTCGAGGATCTCGCGGATGACGATGTTGATCTTGTCCGTTTCGGACAGCGTCTGGTCCAAGGTGTGCTGGCCGACCACTTTGCGCAGGGTCGTCTGGGCGATCTGATCGATGGCGGAGTAGACGTTCTCGATCGCCACGACTGATTTGACGGCGTCGACGACACGGAAGTAGGCAACTGCCGAGACGTCGACGCTGACGTTGTCGCGGGTGATGATGCCCTGGGATTGGATGGGCATGGTGACGATCCGCAGCGACACCCGGTGCATCACGTCGATCAGTGGCACGATCACCCGCAGGCCGGGTTCCCGGACGCCGATGACCCGGCCGAGGCGGAAGAGCACACCCTGCTCGTACTGCTTCACCACCTTCAGTGCCAGCGCCAGCAGGAGCAGGACGACGACCACGACGATGACCAGCACGGTCAGGAAGGCGTTCATCGAACGTTCTCCTTGATCTCGTCGATGGCGGCCAGCACGCTGACGGAAGCCTGCGCCAGGGTCTTTCCCTTGGCGGGATGGACCTTCTCGGCCTTCAGGGCCTCTTCGACGATGAGAAGACGCTGCTCGTACTGGCTCATGGTGATCTCCTGATGAGATACGCGGCGGGCTCATCCCACCGTTGACTTCGATGCTTGTCCCCTACTGCCGCGGCCCACAGGGGACAAGGTCCCACCGGTGCAGACCGTTCGGCCCTCCCCGGACGAAGATCCAGAGGATGCGATGGTGGATGTGAACCTGACCGCCGCTTCCGCGCTGTCCGAATCCGATTTGCTGCAGAACGAGGAAACGTCTGCGCAACTGGGACTGTCGGCCCCCGAGGCCGCCCGCAGGCTCGGTCGGTACGGACCCAACGCTGTGTCCTCTCATCGGGCCAGGTGGTGGCCCGTGCTGTGGCACCAGCTGCGTTCGCCGCTGCTCGCACTGCTCCTGGTCGCGGCGGCGGCTTCCTATTTGATCGGCGAGCGGAGCGACGCACTCATCATCGGGATCATCGTCGGGCTGACCGTCGGTCTGGGCTTCGGAAACGAGTATCGGGCCGAGAAGGCCGCGCAGGCACTGCATTCCCGCATCCGTCACGAGGCACTCGTGGTCCGGGACGGTGTCCCGGTGCGGGTGGACGTGGCCACTCTCGTACCTGGTGACGTGATCGAGTTGAAACTCGGGGACGTGGTCCCCGCGGACCTGCGGCTGATCCATGTGACCGGTCTGGCGTGCGACGAGGCGGTGATGACCGGTGAGTCGATGCCGGTCGAGAAGGTGGTCGGGGCATCCGCCGCCGGCACGGCGCTGGCCGACCTCGTTGGCTGTGCATTGATGGGCAGTGTGGTGCACGCGGGGAGCGGTCGGGGAGTGGTGGTGGCTACCGGTGCGTCGAGCGAATTCGGGAAGATCGCCGCCGGCCTCGGTACTCGCCAGCTGGAGACCGTCTTCCAGGTGGGTCTGCGGAAATTCTCCCTGTTGCTGGTCTACGTCGCGGGTGGTCTCACCACGTCGATCTTCGTCATCAACATTGCGCTCCACAAACCGATCATGGATGCGCTGCTGTTCTCCCTGGCGATTGCGGTGGGAATCACACCGCAGTTGCTCCCAGCGGTGGTTTCGAGCAGTTTGGCGGCCGGGTCCGCCAGGATGGCCAAGCGGAAGGTACTGGTCAAAAGGCTGGTCTGCATCGAGGATCTCGGTGACATCGACGTGCTCTTCACCGACAAGACCGGAACCCTGACGCTGGGCTCACTCGACTTCATGCGGTGCGTTCCGACACCCGGGACGACCAATGACGAGTTGGTCCGGTGGGGCCTGTTGTGCACGGAAAACCTTGTCCGGGACGGGAGAGCGATTGGCGGCAACCCGCTGGACCAGGCGCTGTGGGACTCCCCGGCGGCGCTCTCCGAGCGAGACCGGGTGTCCCGCTACACCCGGGTCGACATGCTGCCATTCGATCACGACCGACAGATGGTGTCCGTGCTGACCCGCGATGCCGACGGCATCTCGACGCAGATCACCAAGGGCGCCCCGGAGAAGGTACTGCGTCTCTGCCGGGAGGTTCCGCCGGCTCTCCGCGTGTCCCTGGCAGCGGAGTTCGCGGCCGGCAACCGGGCAATCGCCGTGGCAATCCGCACGACGGGGAGCTGTCGACGCCTGGAGGCGGCCGCCGAACACGATCTCGATCTCCTGGGGCTGCTGGTATTCCGCGACCCGCCCAAACCCGATGCTGCCGCCGCGCTCGACCGACTGGCTGCGCTCGGGGTCGTCGTCAAAGTGGTGACCGGCGACAACCAGGCCGTGGCCGTGAAGGTGTGCGTCGATCTCGGACTCGTCGGACCGACCGGTGACCCCGGGGTGATCACCGGCGGCCAGTTGGATGCGATGGACGACGTGGAACTCGCCCGGGCGATACCCCGGACCACGGTGTTCGCCAGGGTCACCCCGGAGCACAAGGCGAGAATCGTTCGGGTGCAGAGGCGGTCCGGCGGTGGAGTCGCGTTCCTCGGAGACGGCGTGAACGACGCGCTGGCCCTGCACGCTGCCGATGTGGGCATCTCGGTGGATTCGGCGACGGATGTGGCGAAGGACGCCGCCGACGTGATCCTGTTGGAGAAGGATCTCGACGTCCTCGCGGACGGTGTTGTCGAAGGACGACGGATCTTCGCGAACACGATCAAATATGTGCTGATGGGCACGTCCAGCAACTTCGGCAATATGTTCTCGGCGGCGGGGGCCTCGATATTCCTGAGTTTTCTCCCCATGCTGCCGTCCCAGATCCTCCTGAACAATCTCCTCTACGACGCGAGCCAGCTGGCCATTCCTACGGACAACGTCGACGAGGAGCAGTTGCGCCGCCCGTCGCATTGGGATATCGCCTTCATCCGCCGGTTCATGATCTTCTTCGGCCCGCTGAGTTCGGTCTTCGACTTCGTGACGTTCGGCGTGATGTTGTGGGTCTTCCACTCCGGGCCGTCGCAGTTCCGATCAGGTTGGTTCGTGGAGTCCCTGGCGACCCAGACGCTGGTGATCTTTGCGATCCGCACGCGCCGGATCCCTTTCTTCCGCAGCCATCCCAGCCTCCCGCTGACGCTGGCAGCGATCGGCGTCGTGTTGGTCGGAGCGGTGCTGCCGGCAACGCCGCTGGCCGGTGCGCTGGGCTTCACGCCACTGCCGGCAGGCTTCTTCATGACCCTCGTCGGAATGGTCATCGGGTACCTGACCCTCATCGAGGTCGGCAAGCGAATGTTCTACCGAGCAGACCGGTTCCGCCCGGCCCGGCGGCCGAACGCGCCCGAAGGCCTTGACCGTCGCCATCAACGCCGTCGCGCGGCGAGGTTCAGCACCGCCGAACGGTGACCGCGGATCAACCCGCTCTCAGGGGACGAGCACGATCCGGATCGGATTCCCGGTCTTGCTCCGGAGGTGCTCGACGGCGGTGACCGCTTCGCTCAACGGGAGCAACTCGCTGACCGACCGTGCGAAGTCGACCCGGCCGGCGGCGACCAGGCCGACGAGTTGTTCGACATGCGCCGGCTCGGAACCGTAGTGGCCGAGGACCTGCTGCTGGAGATAGCTGAACCGCGTGCCGTCCTTGATCACCACTGGTTTGTCGGTGAGCCCGACCAGGATGAGTTTGCCGAGCTTGCCCAACGTGGCGATCGCCTGCTCCCGGACCGCCTCGACGCCCGCGAAGTCGAAGGCGTAGCTCAAACCGGCACCGCCAGTCGCCTGCGAGAGCTGTTGTTCCAGCCTGGGATCCGCCGGATCGAGAGCGAAATCGGCGCCGAAGGCCAGCGCTCTCTCGCGAGCGGTTGGCAACGGGTCGACAGCAATGATCGGGGCGGCTCCGACGAGCCGCAGGAGGCTGATCGCATGGGCGCCGAGCCCGCCGACGCCCCACACGCCGGCGCTCCGACCCGGCAGTACCTGCGCGGTGGCGGTGATGGCCGCCCACGGGGTGGAGACCGCATCGGGGATGAAACAGGCCTGCTCGAACGGCAGATCGTCCCCGATGGCCACCAGGGTGTGTTCCCGCGCCACGGCGTACTCGGCCCATCCGCCGTCGTAGTCGACCCCGCGGGTGTACACGGCTCCGCCGCGGAGTTCACCGGCCTGCAACAGCACCCGTTGTCCGACCGCCCATGCGGTGACCTCGGGTCCGACGACGTCGACGGTCCCGGCGACCTCGTGCCCGAGGGTGACCACGTCTCCCGGCAGGTACAGCGGGCGGAGCGGCCCGTCGATCAGGTGGACGTCGGACAGGCACACTCCGGCAGCGCCGACCTTGATGCGTACCTCCCCGCGACCAGGGACCGGCGTGGGCACTTCAGCGACGGAGAATGCCCGGGTACGTACATCGAGACGTCCTGCCAACATTGGGGTCTGCCGTTCTCTCGTCGGTCCGTCGACCATCGCCGACCGTTGCCGCCTGCACCCTGCACCCTGCCTACCGATCCTAGGGGGTGGATCCGGTGACGCTTCGGGGACCGTCGGCCCTTCCCCCACAGCTGATTCCGGCGACATCCGGTGATTCCGGTGACATCCGGTGATTCCGGCGACATCCGGTCGATCCGCGGGCACCCGTCACCCGAGCCTCTGTCGGTCGGGACCTTGGTCCTTCGTAGTGGAGCAGTTCGAGCCTTGGACCACCAGCCCGATCCGACGAGGGTGAGATCCAGGGAAACCAGCGGGCTCGTCGCCTTGTTCGTCTCCCGTCCGCACCACGACCCGGCCGCGTCGCGGCCCTCGCCAACAAGGAGCACCTCATGGGTACTGGATCAATCGTCGATCATCGGGTCCTCGTCGCCGTCGACGGATCTCCTGCCTCTCTCGAAGCATTGCGGGTCGGCGCCCGGATGGCCGGCCTGTTCGGGGACCGGCTCGTGGGTGTGTCCGTTTGGCAGTCGTTCCGGCATGGGATCCTGCCGTCCGACTCGAGGCATCCCGAACAGGCCGCCGAGCAGCTCGTGACCACGAGCGCGATCGAGGCCTTCCGGGACGGCGTCGTACCGCCCATCGAAATCGAGGCGGTCGAGGGCGATCCGGCCGACAACCTGATCGCGTTGAGCCATTTCGCGAGCCTGATCGTCGTGGGAAGTCGCGGGCACTCCGGTCTGTCGGGCCTGCTGCTGGGCTCGGTCAGCAGTGCGGTGGCAGCGCACGCTGCCTGCCCGGTTCTCGTCGTCCATGCTCCGGTGTCCACACCCGCTGCGCCGGTATCCGAACTGACCGTCGACCAACGGATCGTGGTGACCCTCTGACGGGGCAGAAGCCCGGCGACAAATTGCCGTCCAGGGTCTACGAGGCGGAGCTCCTCCGCCTCCAGATCGAACTGGTCACCCTGCAGCAGTGGGTACGTGACACCGGCGCCCGGGTCGTCGTGATCTTCGAGGGCCGTGACGCGGCGGGAAAGGGCTCCGCGATCAAGCGCATCACGGAACGTCTCAACCCTCGCTGGTGTCGGATCGCCGCGCTGCCGGCCCCGAGCGAACGAGAACGCACGCAGTGGTATTTCCAGCGCTACATCGAGCATCTGCCGTCAGCCGGCGAGATCGTGCTCTTCGACCGCTCCTGGTACAACCGGGCCGGCGTGGAGCGCGTGATGGGATTCTGTACGAGCAAGGAGTACCGCCGATTCCTGCAGCAGGCACCGATCTTCGAGCGGCTGCTCGTCGAGGACGGCATCATCCTGCGCAAGTACTGGTTCTCGGTATCCGATCTCGAACAGGAGCGGCGATTCAAGTCCCGCCGGCAGGATCCGATGCGGCGATGGAAACTCTCCGACATGGACCTCCAATCGATCAGCAAGTGGGTCGAATACTCCAGGGCCAAGGACGAGATGTTCGTGCACACCGACGTTCCCGGCTCACCCTGGTACGTCGTGGAGAGCGATGACAAACGGAAGGCCCGGCTCAACATCATCAACCACCTGTTGTCGACGATCGCCTACGGGCGCAGCGATCCACCGATGGTTCGCATTCCACCTCGCCCGCCGATCGGTGACTACGTCCGCCCGCCCCGCGAGGAGTTCACCGATGTGCCGGACCACGCTGCCACGCTCATTCCTTGACCACACGATGTGGAGCCGATGATGTCATGTTGCCGATAGTGGAGGGGGTATCGGACGGCCGGGTGACCAGTGCCGTCAGGACCACCGAGGTGCCCATCGTTCCAAGGGATACCCACGAGCTGGGCCCGATCATCGGGCCGGGGCGGCTGGCCGCGGTACTGACCGCCGGTCACCGGGCGCGACAGGCCTTGTCGGGCCGCACGGTGATGCATGTGAACTCCACTGCGACCGGCGGGGGGGTGGCGGAGATGCTGCCGACATTGCTGGGTTACACCGCTGGCGCCGGCGTTCAGGTCCGATGGTTCGTCCTGAGGGGCGACCCGGCCTTCTTCGCCGTCACCAAACGCCTCCACAACCGCCTTCATGGCTACTGCGGCGATGACGGAGATCTGGGTACGACCGCACGCGCGGCCTACGAACGGATTCTTCTCGACGCAGCCACCGACATGCTCCAGGTGCTCGAGCCCGGCGACATCGCCGTCCTGCACGATCCACAGGCACTGGGCCTGGCCCCACTGTTGCGGCGGAGGGGCGTCACGCCGATCTGGCGGTGCCACATCGGCACCGACACTGCTGACGCGATCACAGCGGATGCGTGGACCTTTCTGACTCCCTATCTTGATGATGTGGCGGCGTTCGTGTTCTCCCGCGCCTCCTATCGGCCGGCGCGGATCCCGGTCGACCTGACCTGGGTGATCACCCCGTCCATCGACCCGCTCTCGACCAAGAACCGACCGCTGGATACCACTGCAGTGAGCGACATCCTCGTCTACACCGGCCTTCTCGGTGGGTCACCCGCCTTGCCTCCGATGTTCTCGCGGCGGGACGGCTCTGCCGCACGCCTGGAACGACGAGCCGAAGTGGTGCAACTCGGACCGCCTCCGTCGCCGCGGGAGCCGGTCGTGGTGCAGGTGTCGCGGTGGGACCGGCTCAAGGACATGATCGGAGTGATGACCGGGTTCGCCGAGTACATCGCCACCACCGGGTCGGGACATCTCATCCTGGCCGGACCGAACGCCAGCGGAGTCTCCGACGACCCCGAGGGCGCGGCCCAGTTCGCGAGCTGCGTGCAGGAGTGGCGAGGGCTCCCCGAACGCCACCGGCGACGGATCCACCTGGCCAGCCTCCCGGTCGTCGACGCCGAGGAGAACGCGCTGATCGTCAACGCCGTGCAACGTCATGCGGCGGTGGTTGTCCAGAAAAGTCTGGCCGAGGGGTTCGGGCTCACTGTGCTGGAGGCCATGTGGAAGGGCCGGCCGGTGGTGGCCAGCGCCGTCGGCGGCATCCGCGACCAGATCGCGGATGAGCGCTACGGGTTGTTGTTGCCTGATCCGCACGATCTGGCCACTTTTGGCGCGCTGGTCCGACGGTTGCTCGACAACCCTGCCATGGCCTCGTCGATCGGTCAGAGGGCGGCTGTGAGGGCAGCTGATTTTCTACCGGACCGGCACCTCATCGCATGGGCGGAGCTGCTGATCGACGTGACCGCCTGTTGAGATTCGCCCGGGCGACCGGTTCCTGTCCGATGCGTTGCCGGCTGGACTCGTCGCGTCGGGGTTTCAGGTCCTCGCCGGAAACTCAGATCTTCGCGACCAGACGCGTCAGGTCGACCAGACGGGCGGTGTATCCCCATTCGTTGTCGTACCACCCGAATACTTTGACAAACCTGCCCGAAGCCTGGGTCAGGCTCGAATCGAAGAGGCAGGAGGCGGAATCCCCGATGACGTCGGAGGACACGACCGGATCGGTGGTGTAGCGGAGTCGGCCGGCCAGTGGTCCCGCGGCTCCGGCGGCCTCGAAGGCGGCGTTCACCTGCTCCACCGTGACGTCCTTCTCGAGGAGGACGGCGAGGTCCACCAACGAACCGTCGACAACGGGAACCCTCAGTGCGACACCGTCCAGCCGACCCTTCATGGTGGGCAACACCTCGCCAACGGCACGCGCGGCCCCGGTGGTGGTCGGGATGATGTTCACCGCGGCGGACCGCGCTCGTCGGGGGTCCTTGTGTGGTCCATCGAGCAAATTCTGGTCGCCGGTGTAGGCGTGCACGGTGGTCATGTATCCCTTTTCGATGCCAAAGGCATCGAGCAGGACTTTCACCATGGGTGCAACACAGTTCGTCGTACAGGAGGCGTTGGAGATGATGTGGTGGTGGGCCGGGTCATAGATGTCCTCGTTCACGCCGCATACGATGGTCGCGTCGACACCTTTGCCCGGTGCCGAGATCAGCACCTTCGACGCCCCGGCCGTCAGATGTGCCGCAGCGGCTTCCCGGGTGCGGAATTTACCGGTCGACTCGATGATTACTTCTGCACCGTGTTCCCGCCAGGCCAGCTTCCCTGGGTCGCGTTCCGAGCTGACGAAGATCTTGTGCCCGTCGACGCTGAAGGCGTTGCCCATATCGACGACATCCCGGCGAAATGGGCCGAACGTGCTGTCGAAACTCAGCAATCGCACCATCGTCGCCGAGTCGAACACGTCGTTGACGGCGACCACCTCCAGGTCGGGGGCGTCGATGACCGATCTCAGATAATCTCTCCCGATCCGGCCGAACCCGTTGATACCGATCCTGGTGATCACGCCGCACCCCTGATCGATAGCACACCGCTGTGCCGGTGGCACTCCCTCTGCCGCGATTGAACTGTTTCGGTCAAGGAATCAAGAAATGGTCGGAGTGTGGTGTCTGCAGTCACTGTGCCGTTCCTTCCAAGAGGTTGTGGCGAGCGTAGGCGCTGGACATGGCAATTCCGCAGGGCCGAAAGTCCCTCATCACCCACAAAACCTACGGCGCCGTCTTGGCGACGCCGGTCGGAGCGATTCTCCCGTTCCGCCTGAGAAGACTGAACAGACCCTCTTCCTCCTGGGCGTTGTGCAGTCGCATGATGGCGTAGAGGCCGTACAGCAGTCCCCGGAGCTCGGTCACGTCCGCGGCGCCGGCTACGTCGCCGCTGATCTCGCCGAGCAGCCGGTGCAGCCGCGCCGCCTGCACGTCGATCTCGGCGTGGGTCCGGCTCAGCGCAGCAGTGGCGTGCGGCCCGCTCATCAGCTCGTCCATCCTCGGATACAGGTCGTGTTCCTCGGCGTGTTCGTGGGGTAGAAGTTCAGACTCTATCCGCTGCAGGAGGTCTCGGGCCCGCGCGAGGGATGCCGAGTCGGTGTCGATCGAGTCGGCGACGACTCTGATCTGCTCGACCACCGGCAGGACCGCAGCGTGTTCGGCGAAGAGGCGCTCGGTCAGGGCGGCGTCCGTCGGCGGCAACGTCACAGTGTGGCGGTGTCCAGGTGTCAGCGCGCGCAGCGCCACAACGATCGCCAAGACATCGATGCCCTCCTGGGCCAGTGCTCCGGCGGCCGGTGGGAGATAACCCATCGCGGCTACCACCATCGCTACCAACGACAGCCCCATGCCGACCACGACCGATTGCAGCGCAATCGTTCTGGACCGCTGGGCGATCAGGATCGCCTCGGCCAGGGAGTCGATCCGGTTGCCGGTGATGACGACGTCAGCGGTCTCCGACGAGGCAGTGGCACCACCTGCCGCCAACGCGACCCCGATGCCTGCGGCGGCCAGTGCGGGGGCGTCGTTCACCCCGTCCCCGACCATGATGGTGGATCCGTTCGTCGCCTCGGCCTCCACCTGTCGCACTTTGCCGGCGGGGTCGCAGTCGGCCTGTACGAAGTCGACCCCGACCAGGGTCCCGACGGACTGCGCGATGTCGGAGCGGTCGCCGGTGAGCAGAACGGTGCGGGTGATTCCCGCGGACCGCAACGACTCGATCATCCGCCGGGCATCAGGGCGGATCGGATCCTCGAGCAGGATGACGCCGCCGGGGAGCCCGTCCACCGAGACGAACACGGTGAGCCACGAGTTCAGTGCGGCTCGGCGACGGGCACCACCCATCCAGTCCGGAGTTCCATCCGTCAGGATCCAGGCGGCTTTGCCCAGGCGAATCAGGTGGCCGTCGACCCGGCCCTCGATCCCGTAGCCCGGCTCCTCGGTGACGGACTCCGGCATCTGGAGCGCGACCCCACGACGGTGGGCCGCCTTGACGATCGACGCGGCCATCACGTGGGGTGAAACCTGATCCAGCCCGGCGGCCCACCGCAGGAGTTCCTCAGAATTCCAGGCGGAGTCACCGGTCACCACCTCGATGACCTCTGGTTCGCCCTTGGTCACCGTCCCGGTCTTGTCCAGGATCAGCACCCGGCCCTTCGCCAGACGCTCCAGGGCGTCGCCGCCCTTGATGACCACCCCGACACGGGCCGACCGGGACAGTCCCGACATGACGGCGATCGGTGCCGCCAGCAGCAGCGGACATGGTGTCGCCACGACCAGCACCGCCACCACTCGGACGGCACTTCCGGTCAGCAACCACACCGCACCGGCCAGGGCCAGGGTGAAGGGCACGAAGAAGATCGCGATCCGGTCGGCTGTGCGGACGAACGGTGCCGAACCGGCGCGGGCCTGTTCGACCAACCGGACGATCTGGGCGTAGGTCGACGAAGCCGCCTCCGAGGTGGCGACCAGGTGGATCGGGGACCCGGCATTCACCGACCCGCTGCGGACGGTATCGCCCGCGATCCGGTCGATCGGGCGGGATTCCCCGGTGAGGCTGGACTCGTCCAGCACGGCGGTCGCGGTCAGGTGTCCGTCCACCGGTACCACCTCCCCCGGGCCGACCAGAAGGTGGTCACCGCGGCGTACCTCGTCGACCGGGACCTCCAGGATCCCGTCAGGGTCCACTCGGCGGGCGGTGCGCGGAGCACGCTCGACCAGCACACTCAGATCACGCTGGGCCCGGCTGGCCGCTCGCGCCTCGAGAAGCCGGCCGCTGGCAAGCATCACGGTGATCATCGCTCCTGCGAAGGGCTCGTCGACGGCGAGCGCCCCGACCAGGGCCAGCACCGCGATCAGGTCGACTCCGAGTTTCCGCTCCCGGAGCGACCCAACGACCCACGCGACCGACACCACCATCCCGAGCACGGTCGCCGCCACCCAGCACAGGGATTCCCACCGGTGCACGCCGAACGACCAACCCACCGCACCCGCGCCCAGAAGGATGAGGGAGACCAGGAACAGCAGCAGGTCGAAATGGTTCCGCAGCGTACGCATGCCGTCAGCCTGCCCCGGCGACCGAGCCGTCCACACGGTACAAAGTCCCGATGATGCGGGGTTTTCGAGGTGCTCGTCGGGACCGGGGGGTCGTCACGTCCTGGTCAGCGCCACCTTGATGGCGCCGGTGTCCCCGGCGCGCGCGAAGGTGTCGTAGGCGTCGAGGATGGCGGGGAGCATGAAATGGTGGGTGACGAAGGTGTCAGGTTTCAGCTGACCGGTACGGACCAGTTTCAGCAGCGTGGGGGTCGACCACGTATCGACCAGCCCCGTGGTGATGGTGATGTCGCGGATCCAGAGGTCTTCCAGATGCAGCGTGGCCGGCTTGCCGTGCACGCCGACGTTGGCCACATGTCCGCCTGGCCGCACGAGTCGGGTGCACATCTCGAAGCTCTCGGGCACCCCGACCGCTTCGATCGCCACGTCGGCCCCGAGATCGCCGGTCAGGCTGTTGATCCGAGTGGCCGGGTCTTCCCGGCTCGGGTTGATCGTCACGTCGGCACCGAACTGCTTCGCCGCGTCGAGTCGTGCGTCGAGAAGGTCGATCGCCACGATGTGGGACGGGCTGTACAGGCGGGCACAGGCGATGGCCGCGAGTCCGATCGGGCCCGCACCGACGATCGCGACGGTGTCGCCGGGACGGACTCCGCCGTTGATGACGCCGACCTCGTAGGAGGTCGGGAGGATATCGGCCAGCATGAGGATCGACTCGTCGTCGACCCCGGCCGGGACGGGGTACAGCGAGGTGTCGGCGAAGGGAGTTCGCACGTACTCCGCCTGGGTGCCGTCGATCTTGTAGCCGAGGATCCAACCCCCACCCCCTTGGCACTGCCCGTAGCGGGCTTCCCGGCAGTACCGGCACCGCCCACACGAACTCACGCACGACACCAGAACCCGGTCTCCAGGTCGGACGGTATTCACGTTGGAGCCGATCGCCTCGACCGTTCCGACCGCCTCGTGACCCAGGATGCGACCGGCGGTCACCTCTGGCACATCACCTTTGAGGATGTGCAGGTCCGTGCCGCAGATCGTCGTCGTATCGACGCGAACGATCGCGTCGGTCTCCTCGATGAGGCGCGGATCGGGTACGTCGTCCCAGCTCTTGAGGCCTGGACCGTGATAAACGAGAGCTTTCATGGCAATCTCCTCGGACGTGTCGGGTTTCTCTCCGAGTGTGGTCCCTTCCCGTGCCGGCGGCAGTGCCGAAAGACCCGTCGTGCAATGGACTTTGGCCGCTGTCCACGGGCGACGTCAGGCCGGTCGGGTAGCGAGGACGCGCGGTCGAAGTCTGCCGGGGAACAGAGCACCTGCTGCCGCGAGCGATGTCGGGGCCGAGGTGGAGGTATCGATCGATGAGGCCTCCGGCCAGGGATCCCGGGCGGCGCCGAGTTGGCGGGCAACGACGGCGCCGGCCTCGGAGCGGTCATGGCCGGCTTCCAGGCGGCGTTGTGCACGTGCAGCCGAGAGATCCAGCGGCGCTTCGCATTCGATGGCGACCAGCCGGCTCCGGCCGGCGAGGGCCACGGCGGAGGCGAGTTCCCGCACGGCGGTACCGGCCCAGGTCGCGTCGGCGATGACGCATTGCCCGGCATCGAGTGCGAGGCGGGCGCGTGCCAGGAGTTCCTGGTACGTCGCCATCTTGCCCGCCTCGGTGTACCTCCCCTCGGGCCCCGGCGGCAGCGAATCCTGACGGATGACGTCCGAGCTGAGGACGACAGCACCGACGAGCTCGGCGAGGCCGGTGGCCAGCGTGGTCTTGCCCGTGCCGGGCGCGCCGCCAACGAGGGTCAGGGTCACCTCTCCGGCCTCCAGGTGAGCCAGTGCCAGCCGAGCGTGCGCATCAGCCTCGGCCACCGCGGTCGGCACGCCCTGGGCGGCGCGGATGCAGGCCACCTTCGCCCGGACGAAGGCGCGGTAGGCGACGTAGTGGTGCTGCAGGGAGGTGACCGAGGGAGTGTGGCTGAATCCGTCGTAGGAATCCAGGAAGTGCCGGGCCAGGTCCGGGCGCCCCAAATATTCGAGATCCATGGTGAGGAAGGCGATGTCGTCCAATACATCGACGTATCGCAACTGATCGTCGAATTCGAGGCAGTCGAGCACCCTGGGGTGGTCGGGCAGGCAGAAGATGTCCTCGGTGATCAGATCGCCGTGGCCGTCGACGATCATCCCGCGCGCGACCCGATCCTCCAGCAGCGTTGCGCGGCCGTCGATGTATCGAAGCGCCAGTTCGGTGATCCGTCGATGCATCTCCGGGTCCAAGGTCGTGCCGAGGAACTTCTGTGTTTCGGCGAGGTTGTCGGTCCATCGGTGGCGCAGCGCGGCCGGGCGGCCGGCCGCCGCGATCTGCGGTCCCCTTTCGGCACCGGCGTGGAACGTTGCCATCAATCGGGCAAGATCACGCAGGTTGCCCTCGACGTCGGCGCCGCGCCGAATCATGGTCGACAGCCGTAGCGCCTCCGGCATCCGGCGCATGACGATCACGTGGTCGTCGACCTGTCCGTCGGAACCGGAGACGGTTGCGACGTCGAGGTACACATCGGGTGCGAGCCTTCGATTGAGCTCGAGTTCTCGCCAACAGGCGTGCCTGCGGGCTGCTTCGGTGCGAAAGTCGAGGAAACCCAGGTCGACGGGCTTCTTGACCTTGAACGCACGATTTCCCACCAGTGCCACCACACCACTGTGGGTCTCTCTGATCTCGGCCGGTAATCCGGGCGTGAGAACGACGGGTACCTCCTCGACGCTGCTGGTCATCGCATGCTCGCTTCCATTCGGGCCATTCTGCAGCCGGCCGAATTTCCTGGGAATCCCCGAAGGTCCCGTGACTGCGGGGACGATGGTCCCTGGCCGGATCTGCCGAGTCGACGCCGCCGCGGAAGGTCTTGGCGTGGGCAATTCTTGGTGGTGGAGAATCGCGAGAACACCATTCTGCGCGGCAGAGGCGCCAACGACTCAGAGTGTGACGGCGCCGGCTCGATCGGCCAGCAGATCGGACTCCGAAAATGCGGCGACGGATCCGGGAGCATGGACGACCAGGACCGGGCAGAGGGCGTGTGCGGCGCAAGCATTGCTCACCGATCCGAGCAGCACTCCGGACAGCCCTGCGTGGCCACGACTACCCACCACCAACAGGCTGGCCTCGCGGCTCAGCGCGATGAGGCTGTCCGCCGGATCGCCCTCGACAGCGACGATGTCGATCTCCGGCATGACGCCACCCCGGAATGCGGCAATGACGCAGTTGGACACGAGATCTTCGGCGAACTCCTCGGGATGCGCAGAGGCCGGCGGCAGTACGCCATGCCGAAACGGCTGCCATGCAGTGACACCGACCAGTCGATCTCCGGAGAGGCCGGCCAGCCGGCGCCCGACTCGCAGGGCCTCCAGCGAGGCCGGCGATCCATCAACCGCAACCATGACCCTGCCTGTCTTCACAATCTGGGTTTCCGTGGTCATCTGGTGCTCCTCTGGTGGAACCCGACCCGGAGGGTCGACTTCTGGTGGGTGGCGTCCTGCTCCCCAGCTTGGTCGCCGTCGACCGACCACCCAAGGATCGGACTGCTCCGCCATGCAGAGGCCAACGTCCCGGTGTTCGAGGACCGAGGTCTCGTCTTGCCGAGCGGCGGCGCTGTCACGGTGGAGGCTGGAGGTCGATGGCCCGCCGGCAAGGTCACTGTCCAGACAGCGAGAAACTGTTCAGCCGAGGGGACAGCCTTAAGTCTGAGTAAAGAATGACGCTCCCTCCTGGTCCGATTACCAGCCACGTGTTTGACTGACAATGCTGCCGAGCGACGACGAATCCGCGGTACCCAGATGTCCGCGTAGAAGGGAATGTCGCCGGGAGCGCTCAACGGTCAGCCCACTATTGCAGGAGGTTTTCGTGGCAGATAGCGCATCCATGGATAATTCGTCGTTGGTGGAGGGTGGTTCATCTGTACGCCGTTCGCTGGCGATACGTGTAGCGGGCGCGTTGCTGTGTCTCGCGGTGTCGTACGTACATCTGGTCGACCAATCCTTTTTCGCATTCGACAAAGGACCCACCTATGTTCTCGTCGGATACGCCATCCTGGAACTGGCGGGGATCGTCACGGGTGTGCTGCTCCTCGTGCGTCCGGCCCGATCGGTCTGGAGTGCAGGAGCCCTGGTGGCTGCTGGACCGATGATCGGGTACGTGTTGTCAAGGGGGCCAGGGCTCCCCGGCTATTCCGATGATCGCGGCAACTGGTCGGAGCAGTTGGGAGTGGCCAGCCTGGTCATCGAGGTGCTCCTGCTCGCCTTCGCGCTCGCCGCAATGGGCCCGAGATCACGTCCTTGATTCCCTCCCGGCCGGGTTTGGCGGGTACACACATGAGGCAGTTTCACGCATGATGCAGTGGGGCTCCGTCGGTTCGAGAACCGGGCGGGGAATGATGGACAGGTGCCGGCCAGGTCGTCACGATCTGCAGCCCGCCGGCAGGCGATTCCTCAGCCTTGGCTTCGCCGCCGGCGGTCCTGGCACTGTCACGGACCAGCGCCAGTCCGAGCCCGCTGCCACCCGGCACGGCCTGCGTGCCGCGCGTGAAACGCTCGAAGACGATTTCGCGCTCCTCGCTTGCGAGGCCCGGTCCATCGTCGGCGACGGTCAGCGTGACGGCCGCCGCTCCGTTCCGGGCAAGTCGCACCCCGACCCGACGGTTTGCGTAGCGAAGGGCATTGCCGATCAACTCGTCGATCACCCGGTCCAACACCCCGATCGGCGCTTGGATCAGAAGCCCATCTGTCACGTCAGCATCCAGCTGGATGCTGTCTTCGTTCGCCGTCGTCTGCCAGGTGGCAACTCGGCCGCGAACGATGTCGGACGCCTGCACCGAGCTCGACGCCGGGCCGGAGTCACTGAGTGCAAGGGCAAGCACCTGATCCAATCGGCGCGCGAGTCGATCGACCTCGGCGACGGCCGCGGCGGCGTTGTTTCGAACGGCCGGATCCTGGGTCAGATCTTCGATTGCCTCCAGCCGCAGACGGATTCCGGTGAGGGGAGTCCGCAGATGATGCGAGGCGTCGGCCGCGACCCGCTGTTGGCGGGTGACGAGTTCGTCGAGGTGCCCGGCTGTCGCGTTGAGGGCCGCCGCGACCTGACGGACCTCTGCGGGACCGTGGTCCTCATCTCCCCTGAGCGACAGGTTGGCGGGCAGTCGTCCCGCAACTCCGGCGAGTCGATGCAAGGGTGCGGCGAGTGAGCGCGCGAGCAACCAGGCCACCAGAGCAGCCGCGGAGATCACGCTCGCGATGAAGAGCGCCAACGAACGACCGGTCCGGGCCACCATGTCGTCGACCACATCCTCGGGGAGACTGAATCTGACCGCTGCCATCACCTCTCCATGTTGGAGGATCGGGGCAGCCACATATCGCAGAGTGCCTCCGAGGGTGATCGATGTTCTGGTGTCGGAGGCCAACTGGCCGGAAAGGGCACGGCGAATCTCCGGTCGGTCGAACACCCGGTCGAGGGCGCTCAGGTTCGAGTCCGCCGCGAGACTCAGGTCAGGGCGCACGATCACGATGCGGGCATTGGTTCTTGCGGCGTCGGTCGCCACAGTTCCGGCCCACAGCGCCTCCGACTGCATCGACAGCTGTGCTGAGGTGATGAGGGCGTCGAGTTGGAGTCTGGATACGAAGGCGGCGCGCTGATCTCGGTCGACCATGATGACCAGAGGTACGGCAAGGGCGATCGCGACCGCGGCGGTCAGGGCCACGAGAGCGAGCACCAATCGCCGTGTCATCGGTCATTCTCGACGAGCCGGTATCCGACCCCCCGAACCGTCTCGATCAATTCCGGGGCGCCGAGTTTGCGGCGAATGACGGACACATGGACGTCCAACGACTTTCCGGAGCCGTGCCAGACCGGGTCCCAGACTCTGGAGAGCAACTCGTTGCGTGGTACGACCCTTCCAGGATGCTCGGCCAGCACTGCCAGCAGCTCGAATTCCTTTGCGGTGAGCTGCACCGTGGTTCCGTCGAGCGATGTCGTCCGACGAGTGCGATCAACCACGAGACGACCTGCTTCCAGGGGTGCCTCGATTCGCCTTCGCCGTGCGATCGCCCGTATGCGGGCGCTGACCTCCCGCACGGAAAAGGGCTTGACGACGTAGTCGTCGGCGCCCAGTTCGAGCCCCACCACGCGATCGGTCTCGTCACCCCGTGCTGTGACCACGATCACCGGGACGTCGCTTCGCTGCCGCAGGGTTTTCAACACATCGAGTCCGTCACCGTCCGGAAGACCCAGGTCGAGCAGCACCACGTCGACATGACCCGCAGCAGTGGGCACCTCCCCGGCGGTCCGGACGTGGGTGACGTCCAGTCCGTTGCGGCGCAAGCCTTCCAGCAGTGGCACGAACACGGCCGAGTCATCCTCCACGACGAGCACCTTCATCAGTGAAGCCTCCTCCGCGTGCGGCGTAGGTACCATCATCCTCATGTCATTGCGAGGACTGGCCACAAGCGTCCTGGTGGCCATCGTGTTCAGCGGGTGCGCTGTGACTGCCGTCGTCGCCATCGTTTCGGCCATGCCGGCGTCAAAGCCGCCACCGGAATCCCTGGTGATCGTGGTGCCGGTCTCCGTTCCCGCCCCCGCCCTGTCGTCGAGCGGATCCCGCGCGTTGCCGGCGACGCTCCCTCCCGTGCTGTCCGGAGCTCTATCTTCGGGACCTGTGCCCCGAAGTCCTCATCCCTCGGGATCTGCATCGTCGCAGCCTTCGGGGCAGCCGATGACCTCGAGATCGACCCGCATATCAGGGCCGTCGGCCGTGGTGCCCACCCAGCCCTCATCCGAACAGCCGGCCGGGACTCCGCCATCCACCCGTGCGCCGTCGGCACCCGAGCTGCCTGTTCCGACCGAAACGTCTGTGACCGTCACGTCGGCCCCGGCACTGACCACAGCGGTAGAGACCACGTCCGCCATCCGGGTCCGCACCACCGGGGATGATCGCGCGACGGTGAGCACGGGCAGCTCGGCAGATGACTGAACCCGCTCGACCGACCTCTTGAAGAGCCTCACTCGATGCTGAGGCGCAGCGCCCGCCGCGGGCAACCGCGTTCCGCGCGCACCGCGGCTCTGCGGTCGGATCCTTCCAGGTCGGTCGACGGGATGACGGGATAGCCCCACGGGTCCAGGTGGATGATCCCGGCTGCAAGGTGTGCGCACATCCCGATGCCATCACAGGCGACCGGATCGATGTGGAGTCTTGCCTTCTCAGCCCTGCCAAGGTTGTCTGCCGGGCGAGAGCCTCTCATCGTCCCTGCTCCTGTTGCAGGCAACGACCGTAGCGGTGGTCGTTGATCTCGGCAGCGAATTCGCGGAGGGCGCTACGGATCATCCGCAAGGCGCCATCCGGTAATCGGCAGGCTCCCCGGCCGTCGACAAGGGCCATCTTCTCGTGCAGGCGGTCGAGATCCCGCTGCCCCGCCCGTCGGCCGGCCAGTCGTGAAACGAGCTCCACCACTTCGGGAAGGCCGAATCGGCAGGGTCCACACTGACCTGCGCTCTGGTCGGCCAACCAGTGTGCGATCGACGCGGTCATCTCGAGCCCGCAGTCGAAACGCCCCAAGGCGATCAGGACACCGGCACCGAGAGATCGTCCAGCCTCCTTCAGTGCGTGCGGATCGACGGCCAGAAGCGCCAGCTCCGACCAACCCACCCATTCCCCGCCGTATCCACCGAGGAGAACTGCCTGCGGGACCGGGACTTTCGCTCTTTCGAAGAGCTCGGAAAACGTTTCGCCTGCAGGTACCTCGGCGACGAACCGGCGGTCCCCGTCAGTCACCGTGACCAGGGAGCTCGGTTCGAACGATCGCGATCCGGTGCGGGCCAGCAGGCCCAGCCTGGCCAGGGTCTCGACGTTGTGCACCAGGACCGGAGGCCCACCGGCCCACGGCTGCGCGGGGTTCATCGTGGTTCGGGGAAGCGGTGGACCGCCGTGAACCGCTCTGATGACCGCCGAAGACTCGCCGGCCAGATAGCGTTCCGGTGTCGTCACGATTTCCGGTGCCCTGGTCAAACCGCTCCGGCGCTCCGCGAGGGCCGAACGCAGACTCTGCAACGTGGCCCGCGCCTCGTCCGCCAGCCAGATGACGACCCGGTCGGCTCCGATCATGGATGCCGCGAGTTCAGCGCCGTCCAGGACCAGATGTGGCCTCAATTGGAGCAGGGCGGCGTCCTTGCCCGACGCGGGCTCACCTTCGCTTGCGTTGACCACCAGCGTCCAACCGCCGACATCGGCCTGCTGCGCAGCGCGCCACTTGGTAGCCACCGGGAAATGTGCCCCACCGCGGCCGGTGAGCGCGATCGCGCGCACCTGCTGATCGAGCCAGTTCGGCTCGAGGCCGGCCGTCACCACACCGAAGGCGGCCTCGTGTGCCGTGCGGTCCTGCCGGGGGACGCGTGTGTCTAATTTGTGCACGACCTGCGACGAACTGCCGATATCGATGAAGTCGGATCCGAGAAGAGCTCGGCCACGGGTGATTTCGGTCATCGCGAGACCACCTTTCCGGAAGTGCCCTCGATCGGAGTGCCGCTGGGCAGCGGCGCTCTCACGGTGGGCTTCGATGTTTCCGAACCGGGCCTCGGCCGACCGGCCGCGTACCGCCACCATGCGGCGGCGAGCACGGCGATGCCCATTGCCGCGTAGGCGGTTGTCCATCGACCGCTATCCGATCCGGCGAGAACGGCATGCACCCAGGCCGCGACCCACGAGAGTGCGGCGGCCCGGTGCAGGCCCCGCCACCATCGGATCCGCAACCGCCCCGCCAGCGCTGCCGAGAGTCCCGCCGCCGCGCCGGCCCAGAGCGAGATCACACCCAACGTGACGGGCAGTGGGCGATAGGCGGCTCCCATCGGGACCAGCGCGCCCATCCAGCCGACCTTGGCGTACGGATCCAGAACCAGTACGACGACGTGCAGTGCGGTGAAGACGAGAGCGAAGACCGTGAGTGAAACGTGCAGGCGCAGTCTGGTGGTCGGGGAGAGCCCGCGAAGACCTGCCCGGCGAGGATGGGACAAGACCAGACCGGCCAAGGTGGCAACGGTCAGCAGGAGCAGTGCGGATGCGCCGGCTGCTCGGGCGACAAGCCACAGCGCCATTCTGTTGCCCTCGATGTGCTGCCAGGTGAAGCCGGTGAGCACTCCGCAAAATGCCGCCGACACTGCCACGATCCCGGCCCGCGCCGCCACACGTGCAGATTCACGAGCCGGCATCGGACACCTGCCAGAGCACGGACGGGGCAGCCGCAGGGCTGACCCCGATCCGACCGGACAACTCGACCCAGATGGCGGCCAACGCCCGAGATTCGGCCAGGCCGAGGATCTCTACTGCCCCCGCGACGAACAGGGACTTGCTCCAGACCTCGGCCCAGGCCGGATCCTCGTGGATGACCGTGACGGCGGCCAGCTTCGACGCCGCCGGTCCGCCGCTCCGTGGGTCGATGAGATGGTGGACTTCTCGATCCCCCACCTTCCAATGTCGCAGGCGTACCGACGATGTGGCGACCGCCCGATCCGAAGTGTCCACGACCGCAATCGGTTCTCGATGTGCTGCTTGCCCGGTGATCAGAGGGTTCTCGATCGCGGCGCGCCATCCGGCTCCTTCCGGGCCGGATCCCCTGGTGGCCAGATCGCCGCCGGCCTCGACGAGCGCAGCGGTGCCGACGCACCGTAGAGCAGAGATTGCCCAACGCACCGCCAGTCCTTTTCCGATCCCGCCCAGATCGATCCGCTTCGGCCCCAGGCGAACCGATCCGGTCGCCTCCCGGAAGCGAGGCTGCCAGCGATGCACTGCCGTGTCGGACCTCGGTGGTCCAGTGGGGCCGCTGATCTGGACATCCCCGGTATCGAAGGCCAAGGACCTGTCGTAGCCCATTGATTCGAGCGTCCTCAGCACCCTCGGGTCGAACAGTCCGCCCGTGACGCAATAGGCGTCGTAGGCCTCGAGAATGGCGTCGAAGCATCGCTGAGGGACCGCATGGTATTGACGTGGTGCACTGTTTGCCCTCATCAATGGGCTGGCCGGATCGAACCTGGTGCAGGAAGACTCCGTGTCACGGAAGATCTCCTCCACGACCCTGAATGCGTCGGCGGCTTCCTGGGGTCCGGCTCCGACCAACTGCACTGTGACCTGGCACGCCATGGCCCGGAAGCGGTGGAAGTCGGTTCTCTGCTGCATGACGAGGTCAGCCACCCGATGCTCCCGACTTGGTATGAACGGCAGGGGCGGGAGCGGGGGCCGGCGCAGCGGCGGGTGCAGGTGCAGGTGCAGGTGCAGGTGCGGGTGCGGGGGCGGGTGCCGGTGCGGGTGCGGGTGCAGGGGCAGGTGCGGGTGCGGGTGCGGGTGCAGGTGCGGGTGCAGCGGCCGGGGCCTGGACTGCCGGCGCGGAGGAGGCCTGGACGCTCGGCGCCGACGGGGAGTTCGCCTGCACCGAGTCGGGAACCGTCGTGGGACCTGGTGTGGATAATCCTGCAGTCGCGATTGGCGCGGCTGCTTTCACCGCTGCCGCTGCCGCCTCTGCTTTCGCTTTCGCTTTCGCTTTCGCAACGGCTACCTTGTGCGCCGCCACCGCTTTTCCAATGGCCTCGCGAGACCTCTTCGTATCCTGATCCCACTGCTGCACCTGCTCTTCGGTGTGGACCAGCAATTTGTCCAGCCGGGCAAGCCGGGCAGCCATCGCAGCGTCGGTCGCGCTCCCGGAGCTCGACCGGCCGGCTGGCGACACCGCGGCCACGACGGACACCGGCGGCGTCGATCGAGGTGGCGCAGCTGCGGCTCTCGGATCGTGGGCGTTGACCCACAGGGTCGCACCCGCAAGGAAGGCCAGCGACGCTGGTGCGACCACTGCCATCGGCCCCCAGGTGGGCCGCCGTGCTCTGCTCTCAGTCATCCTGATTGTCCTTTCGATGTTGGGGCGTGCCACTTTCATATTCGCGGGTGGCGTCGTCGCCCGCCGCCGAGCCGGTACCGGCCGGCGACGGGGCAGTCGAACCTGATGCACCCGTTGAGGTGTGGGTCGCCGGCCGCGCCCCGACGGCAGTGGTCGGGGTAGCACCGGCCCACCCGGCGGCAGCTGAACCCGATGCGCCCGTTGAGGTGTGGGTCACCGGCCGCGCCCCGACGGCCGTGGCTGGGGTGGAACCGGCCGACGCGGGACCAGGAGTGACCACCTTGGGCGTTGCGATCGGAGTCTGCACGACTGCTGCCGGGGCCATCGGCGAACCTGCCCGTGCTGCCTGCGGGACGCCGGCCCGGGCCGGGGCTACCGGCTGAATGCCGGAGGTGGACTGTGCTGCAGGCGGTAGGGCGGCCGCGGGCCGGACCGCTGACGTCGGGTCGTCGACGCCGGGCGTCGGAGCGGTTGCGGAAGCGGCCGCGGCGGCTCGGGCAGCCCGGTCGGCCGCGCGGGCAGCTGCGTCACGCTCGAGGATCAGCGACTGCAGACGGGTTTCCATCTTCGCCAGCCGCTGGGCCGTCGGATCGACGCCGGCACGACCGGGGTCAGGTCGGGGAGGTGCAGTGGCCACCACCGGTACGACAGCGGCGTCGGGAGGGGACGGGAGGGCTGCCGTGCTCAGGGTCCAGGCACCGGCCGTCAGAGCTGAGGTGACGGCGAGGGTCGCCGCAGTGATTCGGGTCCTTCGCATCGAGACTTCCTTTCATCGGCCAACGTCTCCCCAGTGAACATGGACAAGGCAAAATCCATCTCCGGGCAAGCTGAAGCTGAGGTAAGAACTCGGCGAGTTGCATTTCCTGCGGAGCCGAGCAGATGAAGCGGAGCTTGGAGCCGTCGGGGAGATGACCTGGTTCACGCCCGATGTCGCGGATGACGCGGTTCGACACGCGGCCGCCTCCGGGATTTTATCGATGCAGGGCCAAAGTCCCTGTCGGCCAGATGGCACCGGAAATTACCGTGGAGGTCGGGCCGCCGTGAGTCGCTGCGGCCCACGAGGACGGAAGGCAGGAGTAGGAGTATGCCGATCAAGGTAACGAGCACCGATCAGCGGGCCGGGTGGGTCGAACCCAATGGGGGTGCTTTCCCGGCAAGGGCCTTCGGGGGACCGGATGACGGCCGCCGATGGATGGTCTCCGCGGCCGATCTGCAGAAGAGTCAGAAGTTCACCGTCGGCCGATCCTGCGAGTATCGGGTGGCTCTCGATCCACGCACCAGGCAACCAGTTCGGGACAGTTTTGGGTGCCTGGTCTATCTGATGGCTGAACCCGATCCTCCTCGTCCCTGGCCGAATCCTCGCCGGCGGTGCGGTAGATCTGCGAGCGCAGGGCAGGCCCTCCTGACGACCCTTGCTCTGCTTCTTCTCTGCGTCGGATTCCTCGGGGGATCCGGAACGACTGCGTCCGCCGAGTCGGCGAATGCGGTGGGGCCGGTCGTCCAGAGATTGTCGATGACGACAGGTCGTGCCGAGATCCGTGGTCGCCTCGATGTTGTCGAGGGCAGAAGCAGGAAGATCCACGTGGTCGGGTGGACCTACGACCCGTTCCGCCCTGGTACATCCAACAGCGCGGATATCGTCGTGGACGGAAGGATGGCGGCGCTTCCGCTGGCAAACAGGGCCCGTCCGGATGTGAACCGAGTGATGCAGGTTGCCGGTCGGCATGGCTTCGACGTCTGGATCGCCGCCACTGCGGGTCGGCACCGGGTGTGTGTCCTCGCCCGCCCGATCGCCGATACCGGCGGTGCCGAGGTTCTCCTGGGGTGCCGGACGGCAAGCGTGTACTGAAATTCGGAACTCGTCATCGTGCTGCCATTCCGGCGGTTGGGATTTCGAGGAGATCGACGAGACCGTTCTCCTTGGATAGGTGCGAAGTCCTGATGCTGGGGGACTTTCGCCTCTGCCAGTCCGCTACTGGCGGAACGATGATGAGTGGTGCGTCAGTACGAGAGCGGCCGAGTCGCTCTTCCGCATCGTGACTGTTCGTCGAAAGAGCGTGAAATGGCAATCCAATCACCGTCCAGCCATGTCGAGCCGGCGTTGAACGAGCGCGCGACCAAGGCTCGAATCCGTACGGACGAGGTCAGCGTGAGGTCCCGACGGAGCTGGCCGGCGCGGCATACCGTGGTGTTGGTGGCCCTGGTGGCGATCGTCTTCGTGGCCATGATCACGATCGCAACCCTTGCCGGGAAGTCTGCAAGTGATGCGCGGACAGCCGGCACGACCACGTCCACGGGCGTCGAGGCTTATATCGGGACTGCGGTGAGGGATGGAAAGTTCGAATTCACGGTGATGGCCGTCGATGCCGGAGTTTCCGGTGTCGGGACGGCGCCGCTCGACGCGACTGCGAAAGGTCAGTTCGTCACCGTCCACCTGACCGTGAAGAACATCGGGACCGGTGCGCAGACCTTCGACCAGGGTTCGCAGACGATCATCGACCAGCAGGGCCGAGAATCGTCGTCCGACCCGAAGGCGGGTCTTTCGGTCGACCCCACCAATTTTATTGCCGTGATCAAACCCGGGGTCAGCCACACGGGCGTAGTCGTCTTCGACATCGCCAAGAATGCCGTCGCGACTCGGATGCAGCTGCATGATGTTGCCTTCTCCGGCGGGGTCACCGTTCGATTGGTGCAGTAATCGACCCACGGGCCGGGACCTTCTGCTCTGTCGCGTGGCAGCGAATGCGACCAGGATGAAGACATGACAAAGATGGCTCGCACTCCGAGCGAAAAACTTCAGATTTCTGTGCTGGACCAGCTGCGCGGGCTTCCGGGTGTCGAGGCCGGCCAGATCGGAGTAGCCGTCGATGGCGGCTGCGTCACGTTGACCGGCGAGGTCGAGACGTACTCCGCCACGTTGTCGGCCGCGAAGGCGGCTTTGCAGGTGCCCGGCATCACCGCCGTCGCCCAGGAGCTGACGGTCAGGGGCGGCTGGGCCGCCTCGACCGACTCCGACATCGGCCGGCAGGCCGCGGAAGCGCTGGACCGGGCAGTCGACGTCCCGGAGACTGTGAAGATCTCGATTCACAACCACGTCATCACTCTGTCCGGCGAAGTGGCCTGGCCCTACGAGGCGGAAGCGGCGTGCCGGGCCGTCAACTACATCCTCGGCGTCAATTCGGTACGAAATTTGATGACGCTCCACGTCGGGGCGGTCGGGGCCGAGATCGAACGCGACATCACCGCAGCTTTGACCGGCCACGAGCATTCCGAAGGTCCCGAATTACGGGTCGGAACGAATTCCAGAGGTGGGGTGGTGTTGACCGGGTCCGTTCGATCCGCCACCGAGAAGAGTCAGGCCGAGTCGGTCTGCTGGTCGGCACCGGGCGTCCGATCGGTGGTCGACCATCTGACGATCGTCGACTGAGTCCGGCGACGCCGGAGGAGGGTGCCGATCATGACCGGTCGAGCCGCGGGAAGAGGATCTCCCGGGCCAGGAGCAGCATGGCAGCTGCAATGGGAATGGCGACGAGCGCACCGATGATGCCCAGCAGGGCGCCGCCGATCAGCACGGCCAGCACGGTGACCAGAGCGGGTACCTCGACGGCACGCCCGATGATCCTCGGGACCAGGAAGTAGTCCTCGCCGAACCGATAGAGGACGAAGAAGCCGATCGTGGCCAGACAGATCGGCAGCGACACGGTGAGAGCCACCAGTGCGACGACGACGCCGGCGATGGTGGAGCCGACCACCGGCACGAGGTCCAGGATGGCAACCAGGATCGCGAGCAGCAGGGAGTACGGAACGCCGAAAATCAACAGCCAGGCGTACGTCAGGCCACCGGCGATCAACGAGATCACCAGGTTTCCCAGCACGTATCCGCCGACCTTGGCCAGAATGTCGTCGCCGATCAGGATGGCGCGCGGTCGACGCGAGTGCGGGAAGAGTCGATAGCCGAGTGCCCTGATGCGTGGCATGTCGGCCAGGAAGTAGATCGTCAGCACCAGCACGATGAGTCCATTGGCCACCGCGGAGAATACTGCCACACCGGCACCGAGGAGGCCGTTGGCAATCCCGGAGCTGGACGACGACAGCAGCGAGGTGGCTTTCTGCTCGAGTTGGAAGCGGTCGTTGAGCTCACCGAGGAGCGAGTTGTGATCCTTCAGCTGGGCCAAGTATTTCGGCACATTGGTCGCGAACTGTTCTCCCTGCGTGACCAGGGCCGGTACCGCGGCGGCGATGAACCCACCGATCGCACCGAGGATCAACACCAGCATCGTCACGACCCCCAACCAGCGAGGGAACCGGTGTTTGACCAACCACGACACCGCGGGCTCCATGCCAACAGCCAGGAACAGCGACAACCCGATCTGCACGAAGACGTCACCGGCGATGAGGAACAGCTGGATCAGGCCGTAGGTGGCCGCGACACCGGCGGTGGCGGCCAGCCCGACGAAGAAGGGCGACCGCCAGTCGAAAGGCTTGCCCAGCTTGCCCATCGGATCGGCGTCGGTACTGATCCGTTCGGCCGTCACCTCGGCCTGGGCCACTGCACCCTCGGCCTTGGCGTCGTGGGGTTGACCGACCAGATCGTTGTGGCCGTCGGCGCCGTCGGACGGGTCGGCAGGGGGCGTGGACGCCACAGCGTGATCCTCTCGATCAGGGAACTTCTCTTCTCAGAGGTAGTGAATGCCCAGAGTGGGCCGGGGCCACGCAATGACGCGCCCTCGCCACGTTCGAGTTGGCCCTGACCCTGATTCCTTCAGGCACTTCTCAGCCAATTTCGCTCGACTTGCCTCTACTATCGATGTAGTAGTAGAGGTTCAGGGACAGAGCAGGCTCGCAGGTCGCGACGTGACGAGGTCCGGAATTGCAATTGAACGGAGTGGACATGACCACATCGACAGATCGACGGCTGCGAGCGATGGCCGCGAAAGGCCGGAGCAGGTTGGGATTTCTGGCTCGGAACCGGCGGGGACAGCTGGCCATGGCGGTGCTGTTCGGCGCCATCGTCGGGGGCGGCTTCGTGGGTGTCGCCTCGAGTGGGCTGGGCGAGCACGACGGCCGCGGCGGGCCGGGCATGTCGTCGTTCGAGCAGGGCGGCCCGCACTCGATGTACCAGCCGGACGGCAACTCGGGGTACGACCGATGAACCACCCGGAGAGCTGCCTCTCGGAGCGCTCGGACGGTGAGAGGTTGCGCGCCAATGCTTTCCCGTCCGACTCCGTAGCGCTGCCACCGGTCTGGGCCTTCGACGAACAGGTGCCGCCGGAACTGTCGGCGCGCTGGGGGGCAGCGGATCAGGAGTCGGTGTTGCTCGCCGATTTCGTCCGCACCCTGATGAATGCCGGTGCAGCGGTCCTGCTGATGATCGGCGTCGCTTCGTTGGTCACCGGCTTCGGTGAGGGCGGGACATCCGTGGCCGCAATGGCTCTCGCCCTCGGGGTGCTCATGCTGGTCCGGCGATCACATCGACGTTCGCGTGGTCGCGCCGACAGTTTCACCGCAGGCGAGATCGACCTGGTGTTGGCTCACCGTACCGAGATCAGTTTTACCGACTGGGATCTGTTGTCCGGGACCGATGCCCCGCCAGAGGTGGCGGTCGCCCGGCGGGCGGGCGTCCTTGCGCAACAGTTGGCGGCGACCGACGCTTGGTCGAGCGAGCACCTGGCCACTCATCGGCTGCGTCTGGACCCGAGAGAGGAGGCCAGAGCGATCCAGGTGACCGCTCGTGAGCTCTTCGATCGTCGGGCTGCGCTGTCGGTCGGGAGCGACGCGGGCCTGCTTCCCGAACTCGTGGCGGCACGGGCCGGCTGGGAACAGCAGCTGGAGATTCTGTGGTCCGCGCTGGGCGACCGACTCGAGGCCTTCGAGGCCTACACGCAGGAGCTCCTCCGGCTGGCCGAAGTCATCGAACAATCGGACCAGGCACGTCGGCTGCACACCAGTCTGAGCGCCCAGGGACCGGCACTGGCCGTCCGGTCGGTCCGTCACGAAATGGCGGCCGCCGACCTGACGGGACTGCGGGCCGAACTCGATCTGCTGCGAAAGGAACTGCGTCTACCGGACACCGGTCGCTGAGGGCCGGCCGGCGTCCACGGACGGGGCGTCGGCGTGACGTTCCTCAGCGTGGCCTGAAGTGCTGGAGGCTTCAGCGTTGCCGGAAGTGATGGAGGTAGGGGGCCGCGCTCTCGATGGCTTCCCGGATGTGGGCGAGGCTGGCGATGCCGACCAGGAGGACGAGAATGGACAGGACGACCGCGGTGGCGACCCGTCCGTTCCGCCGCGCAGGAGCCGGTTCCAGCAGGGCCTGAACTCTCGAGGCGACCTGGAGGGCGCCAACGCCGAGCACCGGAATCCTCGCGGCCAGGTCGGTCGGTCCTCGACCCGATGACGATCGCGCCAGGGCGGATCGGAGGAGGGCGACCCTGGCCAGGGCGCGTCCGGTGACTCGTCGGTCTCCCATGCCCGCCGCAGCATCCTCGTCGGCCCACCGTTCGACACCCAGCCGGACTGCGGCCGACACGTTGCGCAACAGGGGGTTCGCCGCCGCTGCGATGTCTGCGATGTGGACGTAGAGGTGGTGCCGCCTGGTCAGGTGGGAGAGTTCGTGGGCGGTGAGCACGCGGCGTTCGTCGGCGTCCAGCTCGTCGAGGAGCCGCTGACCGATCACCACGCACCCGTGCAGGCCGGCGATGGTGAACGCGTCGGCCGACCCATCGCCGAGAACGACCATCGGCCCGTTTCCCGTCCTCAGGCTGCGGCACAGCTTCTCGGCGCGGACGAGCGAGAGCACGATGCTCACCGTCCGGATCGCGGCGCGCACCAGCAGGACGGCCACCATGACGGCAGCGCCGGCACCGAGCCACGCGGGGACCGGGACCTCGGCGCGGATGACGGCCGCCGACCAGTGGCCCTCGGCCGCCACCGAGCCCAGGCTGGCGATCACGGCGACGGCGATGGCGGTCAACGCGATCCCGGTGGCCAGCGACACCGCCAGCGACGCCGCGGTGAGCAGCCGGACGGCCTGCATCGGTCGGAGGCGCCGGACCGCAGTTCCGGCGGTGCGGCCGACCACCAGGCAGGCCAGAACGGCGACGAACACGGCGATCAGCGGGAACGACATCTTCTCAGCCCCGTGGTTCCGAGTGATCGAGCAGTTCGGCCAGCAGCCGTTCCTCCTCGGGATCGAGTTCGGCCACGAAACGGGCGAGCACACCGGCGCGGTCGGATCCGTCGGAGAGCAGTCGCCGCATTCGTCGGGCGGCGACGGCGTCCTCGACCGAGCCGACCGGCGCCGCGAGGCTGTAGGTGAAAGCCCGTCCCTCGCGGCTCTGGGTCAGCGCGCCCTTGGCGGCCAGGCGGGACAGGGTCGTCATCACGGTGGTGTAGGCGGGATCTCCGCTGAGCTGCTTCTGCACGTCGGAGACGGCAAGCGGCTTGGTGGCCGCAGCCACGACCGACATGACAGCGCTCTCCAACGGCCCCGGCACACGCCGATCACTCATCGATCGCTCTCCGCCTCTGATTGCTCCTGCTGCTCGCCCGCTGTACGACCGGATAGGTAGTACTAGGTGTTCTGTCGTTCCCAGTGTGTCACGTCCTCGCCGTGCCCTGGAGGTCCTCGTCGGCTTCGTGGTCGAGGCCGACGGGTTGGATGTCCGTCCGCGTCACTGCCACGTAGAGCACGAGCGCTGCGATCGCCACCACCCCATGATCGGGATCAGCATCATTGCGCCGAACAGCAGGGCGGAGTCGAGGTAGCCCAGTTTCATGCTTGCGGCAGTCAGATCGCCGGCCGCGGTGCCCAGGGCAAAGGTCGCCAGAACGGTGATCCAATAATAGGTCTCGCGGCGGCGGGTGGTGGCGCTGTGGATCGACAGCGTGCCCTCGCTCCGGGACCAGAGCCACAGGGCCAGGCCGACGACCGCCGCGTAGAAGACTGTCGACCCGAGGTACGGCAGGTCGAGTACGACGTGCAACACATCCGCGGCCATGGTTCCGAAGACCGCCACCATCGCGACGGCGAACCAGTAGATGCCCGCGACGTAGCGGCGCGTCCTGAACTGAAGGTACATCGCCAGCGCGAATCCGAGCAGGCCCACCGATCCGGCCAGCACCAGGCTGGCCTCGCCCAGGTAGTCGGAGGCGGCCTCGCCCATACCGGTGGTCAGCACCTTGATCAACCAGAAGAGTGCCGTGATCGCCGGCACCTTCGCTGCGAGCGGTTGCCCGAAGATGGCGTCGGACCTCGACCCGGTCGTGCCCGTCGTGGCGGGCGCCGTGGATGCCATGGTGTTCCTTCCAGCGTGCCGCCGGCCCTTCCGGGCGGCTAGCTACTATCTAGGTAGTAGTACGTCCGAAAGATAGTTGACCGGCCGCCGCCCTGGTCTGTGACCTCCGACTCAGTGGTGCGACGAGGAAAAGCGTCGGTAAAAGGCGATGCACAGCCTTCGCTTTGGCCTCGAGGGTTACTTAGGCTAGCCTCAGCTTGTCCAGTGGATCTCCTCAGTGCCATGTCGGATGTCCTCTCCAGCAAGCCAACCCCGGAATGAGCCATGTCCTCACGATCGACGAACCGCCTGGCCTGTGCGCTCCTGGCCGCCGGTGCGGTCATCCTCTCCGCCTGTGGTTCGGCAGGTTCGGCCGCTTCCTCGTCCTCGAGTACCTCGAACAGTTCGAGCACCTCGGCCGCGTCGGCCGACGGCAGCCCGACCCCGGGTAGCGCCACGCCCACCAGCAGTGCCCCGGTGACGACCGCTGCGGAGGAGAAACTGGACCCGACCGCCCTGGTGGTCTACAACGCGCAGCACGAGAACCTCACCCAGGCCTGGGCCGACGAGTTCGGCAAGGCGAACAACGTCAAGGTCCAACTGCGCAACGGGAGCGATCTGGAGATGGCCAACCAGATCGTCGCCGAGGGAACTGCCTCGCCCGCAGACGTTTTCATCACCGAGAATTCGCCGGGCATGAACATCGTCGAGAAGGCCGAACTGTTCCAGAACGTCGACAAGGCGACCCTGTCGGCTGTCCCGGCCCAGTACTCGCCGACCACGGGCAAGTGGGTCGGGGTGGCCGCCAGGTCCACCGTCTTCGTCTACAACCCGGCCAAGCTGACCGAGGGGCAACTGCCGAAATCGCTGATGGACCTGGCCGATCCGTCGTGGAAGGGGAGGTGGGCCGCCTCTCCCGGCGGCGCCGACTTCCAGGCGATCGTCAGCGCCATGTACGAGCTGGAGGGTGCCGATGCCACCAAGGCCTGGCTGACCTCGATGAAGGAGAACTTCAAGGCCTACAAGGGCAACACCACCGTGATGAAGGCCGTGAACGCCGGCGAGATCGACGGCGGCGTGATCTACCACTACTACTGGTACGGGGATCAGGCCGGTACGAAGGAGAACAGCAAGAACACCAAGTTGCTGTTCTTCGGGAAGCAGGATCCCGGTGCGTTCGTCAGCGTCTCGGGTGCCGGGATTCTCGCGTCCAGCAAGAAGAAGGACGTGGCCCAGAAGTTCCTGCGGTTCGTGGTCAGCAAGCAGGGCCAGGAGATCGTGGCGAACAACGTGTTCGAGTACCCCGTCCTCGACACCAGGACCGAGACGAACAGGTCGCTCGCGCCGCTCGCCGGGCTCGACGCTCCCCAGGTCGATCCGGCCACGCTGAACAGCAGCCAGGTGGTAGACCTGATGACCGAGGTCGGGCTGCTCTGAGCGCTGTCGCCCACCCACCCGAACGCCGGACGCCCCGGAGGCCGGTGGTGTCCCTCTTCCGAGGCGCACCACCGGTTTTCGTGGTACTTGCAGCCGCGGTGGCGCTGTTGTCGCTCGTGCCCGTCGCCTTCATCGTCCAGTCGTTGGTCCAGGCCGGACCGGCCAGGGCCAAGGCCCTGATCTGGCGTCCCCGGGTCGGCGAGCTGCTGCTCAACACCGGCCTCCTGACTGTCCTGTCGATGGCCGCCTGTGCAGTGCTCGGCACGGCCTGTGCGTTCCTGATCGAGCGGACGACGGTGCCAGGGGCCCGATTCTGGGCGCCGATGCTGGTCACCCCGCTGGCCGTTCCGGCCTTCGTCACCAGTTACGGCTGGGTTTCGGTCGTGCCGGGCATCGACGGGCTCTTCGGTGCCACGCTGATCATGACGTTGGCCTACTTCCCGCTGGTCCTGCTGCCGGTGGCCGGCGCGCTCCGGGGGACCGACCCGGCCTGGGAGGAACAGGCGAGATCACTCGGGCTGGGCCCGGTGCGCACTTTCCGCCGGGTGACCCTGCCGCAGCTGCGACCGGCGCTGCTCGGTGGTTCGTTGCTGGTGGGCCTGCACACCCTGGCCGAGTTCGGGGCGTTCCAGAATCTCGGGTTCTCGACCTTCACCACGGCCATCTACGAGCAGTACCAGTCGACGTTCGCGAGTACGGCCGGGAACATGCTGGCGGTCGTGCTCGTGGTCTGCTGCCTGGTGTTGGTCGCGGCGGAGTTCGGGCTGGGGCGTGGACCGGTGGCCCGCACCGGATCCGGCAGCCCCCGTCCGCATCGTCGGGTGTCTCTGGGCTGGTGGAACATCCCGGCCGTCAGCGGTCTGGTTGCAGTCGTAGGGGCAGCGCTCGGGGTGCCGGTGTCCAGCGTCGTCCACTGGCTGGTGCTGGGTGGGCGGGCCGTGTGGACCAGCACCCTGTGGGACTCCGCGGTGTCGACCGTGGCGCTCGCGGCCGGAGCGGCTCTGTTCACCACTGCCCTGGCATTTCCCGCCGCCTATCTTGCTGTCCGGCACCGCGGCCGGGTCAGTGCCGTTGCGGAACGGGTCAGCTATGTCGCCGGCGCGGTGCCGTCCCTCGTGGTCGGCCTCGCGCTGGTCACGCTGACCGTGCACTACGTCAAACCGATCTACCAGACCTACGTGACGTTGTTCATCGCCTACGTCGTGCTGTTGCTGCCGCGCGCACTGGTCTCGATCCGATCTGGTCTGACCCAGTCGCGGGTCGAGCTCGAGGAGGCCTCCCGCGCACTGGGAAAGTCCCGCCTGGTGACGCTGGCGCGAATCACGGTGCCGCTGGCCTCGCCGGGCCTTGCGGTCGCCGCGACCCTGGTCTTCCTGGCCGCGGCGACCGAGCTCACCGCCACTCTGATGTTGGGACCGACCGGGCTGCGCACGCTGTCCACCCGGTTCTGGAGCCTGAGTGGAAGCATCGACTACGTGGCCGCCGCACCGTACGCCGCGTTGCTGATCGTCATCTCCCTGCCGGTCACCTTCTTTCTGCTACAGCAGTCGCGACGGGCGGCCGGACGATGAACGCAGTGACAGCCGCAGGTCTCGCCAAGAAGTTCGGCGGCGTGACCGCACTGGCGGGGGTGGATGTCGACCTGCCGGCGGGTAGCACGACCGCTCTGCTCGGGCCGTCGGGGTGCGGGAAGACGACCCTCCTGCGGATCATCGCCGGTTTCGAGAAACCAGACCTCGGAACCGTTTCGGTCGGGAGCGAGATGATCACCGGACCGGGGATCTGGAAGCCCGCCGAACGCCGGTCGATCGGATACGTGGCACAGGAAGGCGCCCTGTTCCCACATCTGGACGTCCGCCGCAACATCGAATTCGCGTTGTCCCGTCAGGAACGACGGTCCGGCAGCAGGCTCGCCGAACTGCTCGACCTGGTGAGCCTGGAAAGCTCTCAGCTGCAACGGTTTCCGCACGAACTCTCGGGAGGGCAGCAGCAGCGGGTCGCACTTGCCCGGGCGCTGGCCCGTCGGCCCGGCCTGGTGTTGCTGGACGAACCTTTCGCCGCGCTGGATGCCGGTCTGCGCTCCGGCACCAGGGATCTGGTGGCAGCAGCGCTTGCCGTCGAGAAGGTCACCACGCTGTTGGTCACCCACGATCAACAGGAGGCGCTGTCGTTCGCGGATCGCGTGGTGGTGATGAGGGACGGCCGGGTGGTGCAGACCGGTACACCGCGGGAGGTCTACTCCCAGCCCGCCAACCGTTGGAGTGCCGCCTTTCTCGGCGACGCCGTGGAGCTCAGAGGGACCGTTCGGGGTGATCGGATCAGCTGTGCCCTCGGGCTCCTGCCCCTGTCGGCAACCTGCCCGGACGGAGAAGTCACGGTGGTGCTCCGCCCGGAGCAACTCCTGATCGACCGGATGGGCGATTCGAGCTCCGACGAGGCGCCGGTGATCGCGCAGGTCGTGGAGACCCGGTATTTCGGGCACGACAGCGTCGTCGGTCTGCGGCTCGCAGCCGACCCCGAACTGCGCCTGACCGTCCGCACGGCGGCGGACGTGAACCTGGGTCCGGGCACCAGGGTGACCGTCCGCGTGCGAGGCGCCGCGACCGTTGTCGGACCCTGACCTGACCGGTGAGCGCTTACGCTCAGCACATGACGAACACCTCCGGTGAACAGGAGAAGGCGGAGCCGAGCCGTATCGGGCGCCGCCGCGCCGCTGCCAAGGACGACGGCACAGCGGCCTATGCGGAACGACGTTCCGAGATCAAGGCCGCGGCCGCAGACCTGTTCAAGAGCGAAGGTTTCCGGGGCACCAGCATCGGCCGGGTAGCGCAGGCGCTCGGCATCGACCGGGCGACCCTCTACTACTACGTCGGGAGCAAGGAAGAACTGTTCGACGATGTCGTCTCCGGAGCGGTCCGTGCGAACGTCGAGATCGCCGAGGAGATCCTGCGGGGAGGGGGTTCGGCCCCGGAGAAGATCTTCTCGCTGGTCACCTCGCTGATGAACAGCTACGCCGAGCACTATCCGTTCCTCTACGTGTTCATCCGGGAGAACCTCGGCCATGTCGGGAAGCGCAGATCCGAATGGTCGAGGGAGATGCGCGCCCTCAACAAGAGGTACGAGGAGATCGTGGTCGAGATGATCGACGTCGGCGTCGCCGAGGGCACCATCCGGCCGGTGGGGGAGCCCTGGATGATGGCGTACGGCCTGATCGGCATGGTCGGTTGGACGAACCGCTGGTTCAACCCGGACCACACCCCGGTCGACGCCGAAACGGTCGGCCTCACCTTCGCCAGGATGCTGCTCGCCGGGATCGCGGTCGACGGCGATCCGGTGTTGCCGGCGGCCGGGCGGCCCCGTCGCACGGCGAACGGCTAGCGGCCCAACCAGTTCGGTTTGCGCTTCTCCAGGAAGGCCTGCTTGGCCATCGGGCCGTTCTGTATGCGCCGCGAGCAACGCGACCGTCAGATCAGCTCCAGCAGCGTCGCGTTGGCCTGTCCGCCGCCCTCGCACATGCTCTGCAGGCCGTAGCGCAGGCCGGCGTCGCGCATGTGGTGGACCATCGTCGTCATGATCCGGGCGCCGCTGCCGCCCAGCGGGTGGCCGAGGGCAATGGCGCCGCCGAGGGGATTCAGGGCCTTCTCGTCGGCGCCGATGTCCTGCAGCCAGGCCAGCGGCACGGAGGCGAAGGCCTCGTTGATCTCGAAGACCCCGATCTCGTCGAGCTTCACGCCGCTTCGGGTGAGCAGCTTGCGGGTGGCCGGGATCGGCGCGGTGAGCATCTTGATCGGGTCGTCGCCGGCCAGGGCAACGCTGTGCACCCGGGCGATGGGCGTCAGGCCCAGCTCTTTGGCTTTCGCGCTGGTCATCATCAGCAGGGCGGCGGATCCGTCGCTGATCTGCGAGGCGTTGCCGGCGGTGATGCTGCCATCCGGCTTGAAAGCCGGCTTGATGGAAGCCATCTTCTCCACGGTGCCGCCGCGGCGGATGCCCTCGTCCTTGGTGACGGTGCCGGCCTCGGTCTCGATGCCGACGATCTGACCGTCGAAGCGTCCGTCGTCCTGCGCGGTGGCGGCCCGGTCGTGTGAACGCAGCGCGAACTCGTCGAGCTGGGTGCGGGTGATGCCCCACTGGTCGGCGATCAACTGGGCGCCGGTGCCCTGGTCGGGGAACACCCCGTAGCGGGCGGCGAACAGGGACCCGGTCGGGTCCTGACCGGCGAGCGAGGAGCCCATCGGGACGCGGCTCATCGATTCGACTCCGCCCGCGACGACCACGTCGTAGTGCCCGGCGACCAGGCCGGCCGCAGCGAAGTGAACTGCCTGCTGGGAGGAGCCGCACTGACGGTCGACCGTCGTGCCGGGCACGTTTTCCGGCCAACCGGCGCCGAGGATGGCGTTGCGCGCGATGTCGAAGGTCTGCTCCCCGATCTGCGACACGCAGCCCCAGATGACGTCGTCGACGACGACCGGGTCGATCCCGCTGCGATGGGCCAGCGCGCGTAGTACGTAGGCGGACAGGTCGGTCGGGTGAACCGAGCTCAGGCCTCCGTTGCGTTTGCCGACGGGGGTTCGGACAGCTTCGACGATGACCGCATCACGCATGATGTGCTCCCTGCAGATGATCGTTGTTCCGGTCGCTCACCGACCGGAGGAGGCCCTCAGTCTGCTCTATCGATCAGCCCATGGTCAACGTTGCTGTTGACAATGCTGGCGCGGGGCGTATCCGGTCACCGGTTTCGACTGGTCCCGACCACCCGCCAGAACCGGGACTGTGACGGGCGCGACGGACCGGGGGACCTAAGTCTCTATCCGGTCCTGGGTGGCTCGTCCGACCCTTGAGTCGAGGATTCCGTCCACTCGACCGCCACTCTCCAGCGGTTCGAACGACCAGAACTGAAGTGATGATGCGCAGCGACAGCAGTACTGGCGTGATTAGCCGCGGCCTGAGATGGGTTGCCGTCAAACGGTTCCTACCGAGCGCCGCCGACTACTCCGGCCTGTCCCGATCCTGGCCGCGGGACCTGATGGCCGGTCTGACCGTCGGCGTAGTCGCACTGCCCCTCGCCCTCGCGTTCGGAGTGGCCACCGGCGTCGGCGCCGGGCCGGGCATCGTGACGGCGATCATCGCCGGCACCGTGGCGGCGGTGTTCGGGGGCTCGCGGCTGCAGGTGAGCGGGCCGACCGGCGCCATGACGGTGGTCCTCGTGCCGTTGGTCGCCCAGCACGGTCCGGCTGTGGTGTACCCGGTCGCCCTGCTCGCCGGCATCGTGGTCCTGCTGTCTGCCCTGCTGCGGCTCGGTCGGCTGCTCGACCACATCCCGTGGCCGCTGATCGAGGGATTCACCGTGGGTATCGCGGTGGTGATCGCGGCCCAGGAGATTCCTTCGGCCCTCGGTGTCGTCAAGCCCGAAATCGACAATGCTGCTGCAGCGGCGGCCATCTCGATCCTTCGGTTCGTGGAGCATCCGCACTGGCCGGTACTGGGCCTGCTGATCCTCTCGGTTGGCGCCACCGTCCTGTTGACCAGGGTGCACCGTGCCGTGCCCGCCGGCCTCATCGCGGTGGTCGGCGTCACGGTGGTGGCCGGCGTCGGCGGGATGGACGTCGCCCGGATCGGCACGATCCCGGCCGGGCTGCCGGTTCCGTCCCTGCCGAGCCTGGCTGGGGCTGGATCGTTGATCGGACCTGTCCTGGTCGTCGCCTTCCTGGCCGGGCTGGAGAGCTTGATGTCGGCCAGGGTCGCGGACGGGATGAGTGACGCGCCCCGTCACGATCCCGACCGTGAGCTGTTCGGGCAGGGTCTGGCCAACATCGCCGCCGGCTTCTGCGGCGGGATGCCCGCCACCGGCGCGATCGCCCGGACCGCAGTCAACGCCAGGGCCGGAGCGCACACCAGGGTGGCCGCGCTGACCCATGCGATCGTGCTGGCGATCATCATGTTCGCGGCGGCGCCGCTGGTCGGCAAGATCCCACTGGTGGCTCTGGCCGGGGTATTGCTGGTCACCGCCTACCGGATGGTCGAGAAGCGGAGCATCCGTTCGGTCCTCACCTCGACCCGCGGTGACGCAGCGGTTTTCGCCGTCACTGCGGTGTGCACCGTCGCGTTCGACCTCATCACGGCGGTCGCCATCGGGCTGGTGCTGGCCGGCGCGTTGGCCCTCCGGCGGCTGGCCTCCACCTCCCAGGCCGTGGTGCAGGTGCTTCGCCCGGACGACCTGAGCAGCGCAGCCGAGCATGAGCTGCTGGCCTCGCATGTTCTTGTCTACCGCCTCGACGGTCCGTTGTTCTTCCCGGTGGTCGGACGGTTCCTCGCCGAGATGACGGCGATCGCCGACGTCCGGGTCGTCATCCTGCGATTGGGTTCGCTTGCGATGCTCGACGCGTCGGGCGCGAAGGCGCTCGGTGATGTGGTCCAGCAGCTCGCCGAGCGGGACATCATCGTGTTGTTCAAGGGCGCGACCGCGGAGAACGAACGGCTGCTCGCAGCGGTCGGGACGCTGCAACCCCTCGTCGCGAAGGGCCACGTCTTCGACGATCTGGGCGCAGCCATTGCGCATGCGGCGCGGCACGTCCGGAGGGTCTCCGCCTGAGGGCGGAGGTGGTGGCCCGCCGTGCGGACCAGAGCCGGCGGTCAGTCTTGACTCCTCTCCTGGCCGGTGGAAACATCCCGGATGCCAGGGTCGGCGCAGGATCGGACCGGCCCGCCCGCGGTCGATTTCGACCTCGTCGAAGATAGGAGTCCGATGAGCCAGGTCCGGTCGAGCACCGTCGACGGCGTTCTGCACCGCAGTGCGGTCCGTGCACCCGACCGGACGGCGCTGATCTTTGCCGGCCGCGCCTGGACCTACCGACAGTTGGACGAGGCCGTCTCCCGCGCGGCCGCACATCTGTTGTCCCTCGGACTCTCCCGCGGTGATCGGGTGGCCACGGTCGGTGCCAATTCCGATGCGTACCTGTTGGCTTTTCTCGGGTGTGCCAGGGCCGGCCTCGTGCACGTCCCCGTCAACTACGCCCTGACCGGTCGGGAGCTGAGCTACATCCTCGCGCAGTCCGGCAGCCGCATCGCGCTGGTCGATCCCGATCTGGCGGCCGGGGTGGCGGCGGTGCAGGAGTCCACGTCTTTGGAGCAGATCCTGGTACTGCAGGGCACGCCGGACGCCGTCCTGCACGGATGGAGTTCAGGCCTGGTTCCTGCCGTCGACATCGAGGTGCAGGAAACGGATCTCGTCCAACTGCTGTACACCTCGGGCACCACGTCCAATCCGAAGGGCGCGATGATGACCCATACCGCGCTGGTGCACGAGTACACCTCGAGCATCCTGGCTCTCGATGCCGCGGAGGACGACGACCCGTTGCACTGCATGCCGCTGTACCACTCGGCGGGTATGCACGTTTTCCTGATGCCGTATCTGGCGGTCGGAGCGACCAACCATCTGATGCCGCGCCCCGACGTCGCGGAAGTGTTGCGCCGCATCGGTCGTGATCGGATCGGAGCGCTCTTCCTGGCGCCAACCGTCTGGGTTCCGCTGGCGAATCACCCGGATCTACCCGGCGGTGATCTGAGTTCCTTGCGCAAGGCGTTCTACGGGGCCTCGATCATGCCGGTGCCCGTGCTGCAGAGGCTCCAGGCGCTGCTACCGGAACTCGGTTTCTACAACTGCTTCGGCCAGTCCGAGATCGGCCCTCTCGCCACGGTTCTCAAGCCTGCCGAACACGCCGAGCGCCCGGAGGCCTGCGGTCGCACCGTGCTCTTCGTGGAGGCCAGAGTTGTGGACGAGGAAGGCGCAGACGTCCCGGCCGACGTCCCCGGTGAGCTGCTGTACCGCTCGCCGCAGCTCTGCACCGGCTACTGGGACAGCCCGGAGGCCACCGCTGAAGCCTTCCGGGACGGGTGGTTCCACTCCGGCGACCTGGTGCGGCGGGACGCGCTGGGCTACATCACCGTGGTCGACCGCATCAAAGATGCGATCAACACCGGCGGGGTGATGGTGGCCTCCCGGGAGGTCGAGGACGCGCTCTACACCCATCCCGACGTCGCCGAGGTCGCCGTCATCGGAACTCCGGACGATCGCTGGATTGAGGCGATCACCGCCGTGGTGGTGCTGCGGCCCGGGGCGACAGCCGGGCCGGCCGAGCTGATCGCCCACGCCCGCCTGTCACTGGCCTCCTTCAAGGTGCCGAAGAGCGTGCACCTGGTCGCCGAACTGCCACGCAACCAGAGCGGGAAACTGCTCAAGCGCGTCCTCCGCGACGACCTCCTGCCGTCGGCCTGACGTTCGCCGCGCCGGTCAACGAGAACTTGATCCCGCCGTCGCGTTGGGGGCCGGCTGCGCACTGGTCGACGCGGCGATCTGACGACAGACGTTCTCGACGACGGCCCGGTTCGCCGGCCACTGCTCGGCGCCTGATCTCACCAGGCTCCACATCCGGCGTCCGGTGTCGGCGAGGTCGAGCGCAACCGTTCGCACTCGCTGCGCTTCGAAGGAGTCGGTCGGAAGGACACTGACCCCGTGCCCGGCCAGCACGAGATCGACCACCAGGTCGAGGCTGTCGGCCCGGTGGGTCATCCGGGGGAGCCAACCGGCCAGCGCGCACAGACGCGCCGACAGCTCGTCGTCGCCGGTGTCGCGCGAGTTGCCGATCCATCCGACATTTCTGAGCGGGGCCAGGTCAGCCGGTGTGGTGATCCGATCCGGTAGTGAGATGTCCTGCGGCACAGCGAGAACCATGGTGCTCGTCGACAGGTGCTGGTGTGGGTGGGTCCACCGACGGGGCACCATCGTGTAGTCGTAGACGAATCCGATGTCGATGACGTCGGTGTCGAGGAGGGCGATGACCTCGTCGGGCTCGCTCTCCCTGATCTCCAGACGGACCTCGGGGTCGGACCGGGCCAGCTGTGCCATGGCCGGCAGCAGATGCCGACGCATTGCCGTGGTGTACCCGGCCACCCGGACCAGTCCATGCGGCTCGCTCCGCGTCGAGAGGTCCATCTCCGCCGCCGTCACCGCGGCGAGGATGTCCCGGCCGCGTTCCGCGAGGCGTCGTCCCGCTGCAGTCAGCCGGACCCGACGGCCCTCCGCCTCCAGCAGCGGAACGCCGCACTGACGTTCCAAGGCCGAGAGCTGTTGGCTGACAGTTGATGTCCCGAATCCGGTCGCCTCCGCGACCGCCGTCATGGTGCGGAGACGTGACAACTCGACCAAGGCCCGCAGCTTGTCCAGATCCACCCGTCCGATTATCCACGAAATACGGACGATATGGCCTCGAATCTTCACTGGACGTAGAAGGCACCGGCCTGTTCACTGACCTGGTGAAAGTTCCAGCTCCCGCGATGGCCATCGCCGCCATGATCTCCGTCCAACTCGGTGCGGCTCTGAGCAGCCGACTGTTCGCCGCGGTCACCCCGGCCGGCACCGTCTGGATGCGGCTGACGGTTGCGGCGGTGATCCTGCTGGCGGTGACGCGCCCGCCGCTACTCCGCCTGTCCCCGGCAATGCTTCGAGGGACCGTGCTGCTCGGCGCAGTCACCGGGCTGATGACGCTGATGTTCATGGAGGCGGTGGCTCGCATCCCGCTCGGAACCGCAGTCGCCATCGAGTTTCTCGGCCCATTGACCGTGGCTGCCCTGCGCAGTCGTCGTCGCTCTGCCGTGATCTGGCCGGCGTTGGCACTGGCCGGCGTCGTCGGCCTGACGCAGCCGTGGTCCGGTCCGCTGAACATGCTGGGTATTGCCTTCGCTGCGACCTCTGCGCTCAGCTGGGGCGGCTACATCCTGCTCACCCAGAAGGTCGGTGCGGCATCGGAGGGGCTGCAGGGTCTGGCTCTCTCGCTGACCGTGGCCGCCCTGGTGACTGCACCTTTCGGCGCCGGGGCCGCGATCAGCGGCCTGACCCCCGCCGTCGCGGCGCAGGCCGTCGGGCTGGGCATTCTCGTACCATTACTCCCGTTCGCGTTGGAGATGTTGGCGCTGCGCAGGATGGCGGTGGCCGCTTTCGGCACCCTGATGGCGCTCGAACCTGGCATCGCGACCGTGCTCGGCCTGGTCGTGCTCCGGCAGGCTCCGGAACTTCTCCAGGTCATCGGGGTGGTACTGGTGATGACGGCCGGGATCGGGGCGCAGCGCGGCGATCGTCCGGCCGGAAACGCCCCGAAGTCGCCGGATGACGATCCGCTGGTGTCGGTCGCCCAGCCCTGACGTCAGCGCTCGGACGTCGGGCGCTCGGGCGTCCGAAGCTTGAGCATCCGCATCGAGTTCGCACCCGAGTCCGTCGTCTGCACGGGGTCCACCAATTCATCGTTGCGCTTCCAAGCAATACGCCGGTAAACGGTAGATATACCAATTCGGTCCGGCATCGTGCGCGCTCGACTATCGTTCGGGTAGCTTCCGATCGTTCGGTCGGAGCCTGAACGAGGGGGATCGAATGCACCATATGTCCGGAAACCGGACTTCGTCCGGTCGAGTTCGGCGAATGTCGATGTTGGGTTCGGCCGCCGTTCTCGCTGTGATCCTGACGGCTTGTGGCAGCAGTTCGAGCGGCGGGGTGGCCGTACCGGCGTCGACCCCGATGAGCTCGGCCGCCAGTTCCGACGAGAGTTCGCCCGCTTCGTCGACAACATCCTCGTCGGTGGAAACGTCGCCGTCAGCCGACGGCTCCACAGAATCCTCCTCCACAGAATCCTCCTCGACTGAAGCCTCCACGCCTGCCTCGTCCTCGCCCGAGTCGACCTCCGAGTCCGAATCCAGCTCGTCCGAGTCGTCGACCTCATCCCCGGAGTCCTCGACCAGTTCATCGAGGACGACCGCTACTACCGTCGCCCCGGCCAAAGGCGTCGCCAAGCCGGGCACGTCGCTCAAAATCGGCCAGCCGGCCGTGGTGGAGTACCAGACCGGCAAGAAGGGCGACAGCTACTACCAGAAGGGCACCATCGAGGTCACCGTCACGAAGATCGTCAAGATGGACCCGAAGGTATTCGATACCCTCAGCAACAAAGCCGATTTCGCCGGGTTGATCCCGTACTACATCTTCACCGACAACAAGATCCTCAGCTACGAGGGCAAGGTGGACGGCAATCCGCCGACCAGTCCGATCATGTACGGCGTCCTGAAGGACGGGACCGAGGCGGGAAGGGCCAGCGGCTTCGGCTCGTTGAAAAGCTGTGAGGACACCTACTTCGAGGAACCGAAAGTAGGGGCCACGGCCGTCAACTGCACCATCACTCTTGCAAAGGCCTCAGGCTCACCGGTGTTCGGCGCGGTGTACGAAGGCGATTTCGACCTCTACCCCTCGTCGACGGCCAATCCCTATGCCCGGAACCCGATCGTCTGGCTGCCGTAGCTGCCTCGGCGTTGGCGGAGAGGCACCGGCGTAGTGAGACCGCCAGAGCCGGTTGCCGACGGTCGGCGTCGGGCACTGTAGAGGGGTGAGCACAGCAATCGTGGTGGGGTCGGGCCCGAACGGGCTGGCGGCTGCTGTCACCCTCGCACGACGCGGTGTGGAAGTCACCGTGCTGGAGGCGGACGACGTCATCGGCGGGGGTACCCGGACGAGCGAGCGGATCCTGCCGGGCCTGATGCACGACGACGGTTCAGCTGTTCACCCCATCGCCTTGGCGTCGCCTTTCTTCCGCAGTCTCGATCTGCCTGCCCACGGCCTGCGCTGGGCTTGGCCCGACGTGGATCTGACGCACCCGCTGGACGGCGGACGTGCCGGCGTGATGGTGCACTCGATCACCGACACCGCAGAGCATCTCGGTCGGGATGGGGCCCGTTGGCAGCAACTCATGCGGCCTTTCGCGGACGGATTCGACGCCCTGGCGCCCGAGATCCTCCGGCCGTTGGTGCATGTGCCGCGACATCCGCTGCTGCTGGCCAGGTTCGGGGCGCTTGCTTTGCTTCCCGCGACCACTACGGCTCGGATCTGGCACACCCAGGAGGCCAGGGCCCTGTTCGCGGGCAATGCCGCCCACGGCTGGTATCCGCTGACCCGGCCGACCACCTCCGCTATCGGGATCATGTTGGCCGCCATCGGTCATCGGCATGGTTGGCCGGTCGCGGTGGGCGGTTCAGCCCGCATTGCCGATGCCTTGGCCGCGGTGCTGACGGGCCTTGGTGGACGGATCGAGACCGGGCACCGGGTGGCCAGGTTGCGCGATCTGCCGCCCGCCGACCTCGTCATGCTCGATGTCGCGCCGCGCGCGGCGATCGACCTCGCCGGCGACCGACTTCCCAGCTCGGTCCGCCGCGCCTACCGTCGATTTCGGCCGGGGCCGGCAGCGTTCAAGATCGATCTCGCGGTCCAGGGCGGGGTGCCCTGGACCGACGAGCACAGTCGACTGGCCGGCACCGTCCACGTCTGCGGCTCGTTCGACGAGGTGGTGGCGGCCGAACGCGGAGTGCACGCCGGGGTGATGCCCGACCGTCCCTTCGTGCTGGTGGCCCAGCAGTACCTTGCCGACCCGGGTCGTTCGGTCGGTGACGTTCACCCCGTCTACGCCTACGCCCATGTTCCCCGCGGCTACACCGGCGACGCCACCCCGGCGATTCTCGCGCAGATCGAGCGGTTCGCCCCGGGCGCCCGTGAGCGGATCGTCGGCATGTCGGTACGTCGGCCGGACGACCTGCACTCCTGGAACGCCAATCTCGCCGGCGGCGACATCATCGGCGGGGCAAACGATCCGCTGCAGTTGGTGATGCGACCGCGCATCTCACCGGATCCGTACCGCACCGGGATCCCGGGCGTCTACCTCTGCTCGGCGTCCACCCCGCCCGGTGCGGGCGTGCACGGCATGTGCGGGCACAACGCCGCGCTCTCCGCCTTGCGTCACCTCGATCCTGGCCGCCTCACCCGCTGAGTCCCAGCGACAGCGCGGAGGTGTTCGTGCGCATCGCACGCATCCGACCCGGCCGGATGGGCGACGCGCACACCGCGTGTCCCCGTCCTCGTCCTAGCTTGATCGAGAGTTCCAGCGCAGGAGCGACCATTCGCCAACGTCGACGGGGAGAGAGATGGCCCGGTACCGAGTTTCGATGGACATCGGGGGCACGTTCACGGACGTGGTCACCTATGACGACAACGCCGGGGTGTTTGCGGCGAGCAAGGCCTCGACCACGCCGGGCAACCTGAGCGAGGGGGTGCTGGCCGGGCTCGACTCGGTGGTGCAGAATCCCGCCGACATCGGCTTCCTGGTGCACGGAACCACGCAGGGGCTCAACGCCTTCCTCGAGCGGCGGGGAGTGCCGGTGTTGCTGCTGGCCACCGACGGCGTGCAGGACAGCTATCACATCGCCCGTGGGCCGCGGGCCCACTTGTACGACCTGCACTACCGCAAACCGGAGCCGTTGGTCCGTCGTCGCGACGTGATCGGAATCGGCGGGCGGATCGCTGCCGACGGCAGTGAACTCAGGCCGCTGGCCGAGAACGCCCTTCGCGCCGCGGCCCGCCGCGTGATCGCCGAGGAGTACGGCGCCGTGGCGGTCGCGTTCCTGTTCAGCTACAAGAATCCGGACCACGAACTCCGCGCGCGGGAGATCCTCCTCGAAGAATTGGGCTCCGACTTCACCGTGTCGCTCTCGCACCAGGCCGCCAAGGAGTGGCGAGAGTACGAGCGCACGTCGTCGGCAGTCGTCGAGGCCTACACGGGCCCGATCGTCCGGCGGTACCTGAGCGAGCTCGAAGGGCGCCTGGAGAATCGGCAGCTCTCGGTTCCCCTGCACGTGATGCAGTCCTCTGGCGGCATTCTCACCGCCGAGTCCGCACGAGCCCGTCCGCTCCAGACGCTCCTGTCGGGCCCGGTCGGCGGTGCGATCGCCTGCGCGGAACTCTCGCGGCAGACGGGGCGACCGAACCTGATCGGGATCGACATGGGCGGAACCTCTTTCGACGTCTCGCTGATCGTCGACGGGGAACCGGACGTCTCGGCCGAGGCGCACCTCGAGGGCCTGCCGATGCTGATGAGCGTCGTCAACATCCACACCGTCGGTGCCGGCGGCGGTTCGGTGGCCTGGTCCGAGGCCGGTGGCCTCCGGGTCGGTCCGCGTTCCGCCGGCGCACGGCCCGGACCCGCCTGCTACGGCCGCGGCGGCACCGAGGCGACGGTCACCGATGCGAACCTGGTGCTCGGCCGGATCGATCCGAACGGGTTCGCCGGCGGACAGATGACACTCGACCCCGGGTTGGCCACGGCGGCTGTCTCGGGGCTGGCGGACCGGTTCGGTCTGTCGACGGTGGCGATGGCCGACGGCATCTGCGACGTGGCGAATTCCAAGATGGCGCAGGCGATCCGGACCATCACGGTCTCCCGCGGCATCGAGCCACGCGACTCGGCCCTGGTGGCCTTCGGCGGTGCCGGGCCGATGCACGCGGTCTTCCTGGCCCAGGAGCTGGGTATCGCCGAAACCATCGTGCCGCGGTTCCCGGGCGCCTTCTCGGCCTGGGGGATGCTGCAGACCCAGATCCGTCAGGACTACACCGAGCCCTACTTCTTCCTCGACGAGGACATGGACGCCGACGGCATGGCGGCCGCGCTGTCGGCCACCGAGGCGCTGGGGCTGGGGGCACTGTTGCACGAGAGCGTCGCCGCAGACCAGCGGTCCGCTTCGCATGCGGTCGACATTCGTTATGCAGCGCAGGAATACACCCTCACGGTGCCGCTGACCAGCGCCACCGAACCGACCGAACCAGGCTTCCTCAAGACCGTGGCCGGGCGGTTCGCCGATCTGCACCAGGCGAGGTACGGACACGCGAACCTCGGTGCTCCGATCGAGTTCGTCATGCTGAGGACGACCGCGTTCGGTGACCTTGGCAAGCCGGCACCGCAGAAGTGGCCCACTGCGACAGGTACAGACTTCCCGCACGAGATCCGCCAGGTGGTGTTCGGCGGCCAACCGCAGGACACCATCGTCGTCCGACGCGACGACCTGCTGGTCGGGCACACCTTCGTCGGACCGGCCGTCGTCACCGAGGACACCGCCACCACCGTGGTGCCGCCGGAATACACGGTGAGCGTCGACGAAATCGGCTCGCTGATCATCCGGGGTTCGCGCACCATCCAAGGGCAGGAGAGCAAATGACCACCGCACTCGACATCGACCCGGTGACTGTCGAAATCATCCGCAACGCCTTGAATTCCAGTGCGGACGATATGAACGCCACCCTGATCCGGTCCGCCTACACGCCGATCATCTACGAGGCCGGCGACTGCGTCGTCGCGCTCCTGGACGCCCAGCACCGTGTGCTGGGTCAGTCGGCCGGCCTCCCGATCTTCCTGGGCAACCTCGAGACCTGCACGCTGGCCACCGAAGAGCGGTTCGGGCGCGAGGTGTGGCAGCCAGGCGACGTCTGGATCCTCAACGACAGCTACCTCGGTGGAACGCATCTCAACGACGTGACGATCTTCGGCCCGGTCTTCGTAGACACCACCCTTGTCGGCTTCACGGCGTCCCGCGCGCACTGGATCGACGTCGGTTCCAAGGATCCGGGCGGCTCGATGGACTCGGTGACCATCTTCCAGGAGGGGCTGCGGATGGGCCCGCAGAAGCTCGTCTCGGGCGGCGTTGACGAGCGGTCGATCATCGACATCATCGTCACCAACGTCCGATTCCCCTATCCGACCGGCGGCGACATGCACGCGATGATCGCCTGCATCAAGATGGGCGAGAAGCGTCTGCAGGAACTGGTTCTGCGCTTCGGCCTCGAGACGCTCGAGATGGCTCGCGACGAGATCTTCCGGCAGACCGAGGTTCTGGAACGGGCTGTGATCGCCGCCATTCCCGACGGTCGGTACGCCTCGGAGGGTGTGCTGGACAACGACGGGATCGACCTGGACACGCCGATACCCATCCGGCTGACCATCACCGTGTCGGGCGAGGACATCGACTTCGACGTCACCGAGTCCGCCGACCAGACCGTCGGACCCGTGAACTGCGGTGTGGCGCAGGCCGTCTCGGCCCTCCGGGTCGGCTACAAGCTGTTGGTCAGCCCGGATCTCCCCGGCAACGGCGGTTCCTTCCGCTCCATGACGACGCAGGTCCGCGAGGGCTCCGTCCTCGGGGCGAGGTCACCCGCTGCCTGCCAGTGGTACTTCTCGCATCTCGGGCTGCTCATCGACATGGTCGCCAGGGCGCTAGCTCCGGTGATGCCGGACCGGGTGGCAGGCGCTAGCCATGGCGATTCGATGATCATCCTGACGGCCGGGACCGACCCGCGGGTGAAGCGCGAGTTCGTCAGCCTGGAGGCAACCGTCGGCGGCTGGGGAGCGTGGGAAGGTGCCGACGGAGAGAGCGCGTTGATCAACAACGTCAACGGCTCGCTCAAGGACATCCCGATCGAGGTCTACGAAACCCGGTACCCCTGGCGCATCAACGAGTATCGGATCCGGCCGGACTCCGGTGGCTCCGGCCGCTGGCGCGGCGGCAACGGCGTCGTCCGGGAGTACGAGGCACAGACGGACATGACGGTGTCGCTGTGGTTCGAGCGGTCGCGTCAACCCGCCTGGGGTCTGTTCGGCGGTGAGGACGCGGTCGGCCCGGATGTGGTGATCAACCCGGGACGGCCGGACGAACGCCGGATTCTCAAGATCAACGGGATGACCGTCAAGAACGGCGACGTCATCCGCTGCGCCACCGGTGGCGGCGGTGGCTACGGTGACGCCGTCGAGCGCTTGTCCGAGGAGGTCAGCGCGGATCTCGCCGATCACCACATCACGCCGGAAGCCGCCCGCAACCGCTACGGATTCACCGGGGAGTAGCCGTGAGCAACCCCCGTGTACGGGAGCTCCTCACGTAGAACATGTACTACATGGAGACACGTCGGTCCTGATCGCGGGCGATGGCGGCGATCCGCCGGACCTGAGCGGGCCGGACGGAAGGGTCAGCGCGGTCTCCTCCACGGAGTCTCGCACGCGTTCGGGCAACGTTCTGGCGATCGAGTGGCCGATCTCATGATCGCTGCAGGGGCTCATCACCTCGGAGCTGCTCTGGTGACGTGTCACCCTGCCGACTTCCAGGCGATCGGTGACGCTCTGGAGTTCCTGGTTCGCTGAGGAAATCCTGCTCCGCTGAGGAGAGGACGCGTCAGGCGGGCTCCCACAGCTCGACCCGATTGCCCTCGGGATCGGTCACCCATCCGAACCGGCCGACGCCGTCCATGTCATGCACGGTGACGGTGACGTCCGCTCCCTTGGTGCGGAGTTGCGCCAGCATTGCGTCCAGGTCGCGAACCCGGAAATTGAGCATGGTCTGCTGGGTCGGGGACCCGAAGTAGTCGGTCCCTCGATCGAAGGCAGCGAATACGGTCATACCGGCACCCTGGCTCCACAGGCCGTTCTCGTCGATGTCCAGGCCGAGGGAATCGCGATACCAGGCGGCCAGCGCCGCCGGATCGGCGGCCCTGATGAAGTAGCCGCCGATTCCTACCACTCGTTCCATGTCGCCATCTTGACAGGACCAGGTGCCGGAAACCACGGTCCCGGGCTTGAGCAAAATGCACTCGACCCGCTGCAACCGAGCTGGACGCTGGTGACGTCGAGGATGTGATGGCTGACTGGCGGACTGACCGGGCGGGCCCCGTTGGCATATGTGCGGGCCGCGGTGACCACGACCATCCGGATCACTGGCGTCGAACGGCTCGACGGACGACGTATCCCAGCTCGTCGCCTCCGCAAACACTTCCAGCCCTGTCGTCGAGATCCGTTCTGCGACATCAACGAAAATTCCGTGCTGGGTCGCTGACTCGCGCCATGCGTTGTCCGTGAGACCTGGCGTGCTGCGATCCGGCCCGCTCCGCAGGATGGAACTATGGTCGGCATGGAGTTCGTCCGCTAAGAGTCGCCCCACCCGAACCAGCGCGGCGCACACATCGGGGTCTTCGGTCTTGCCAACGGCCTGGCGCGGGCAGACCTGCTGACCAGCAGCGACCGGGAATGGCTTGCGGCCCACAACGCATGGGGTGATGCCGCCTATCCGGATCCAGCGACCGTCGATCCCACGATCTTCGACAAGTCGCTGCATCCGTCTGCCACCTGCTGGTTCAAGGCCGACGCCCACCACCTCCTGGCCGAGGTGAGAGGCTATCTGGACCTGCTGGACCGTTACGGAGTCACGTGGCGCGAGCGGCGCTCGGCTGATCCCGGCGAGCCCCTCTACGAGGACGACGTGCAGGTGGTGGTGGTGCCGCGTCGCGCATCCTGATCCTGGGACGGACGCCGGTGCCGAGGTTCAACCGCCCGGGACCTGGTCGGTGCCGCCGTCCGTGTGCCGATACCGAACGAAGTCCGGCAAGGTCACCGCGATCAGTCCGGCTCCCACGACCGCCGCCAACCCGCCGGTCACCGCGCTCACGCCGGGGGAGAAAGCGTTGGCAACCAGTCCGGCCCGGAAGTTGCCCACCTGGGGGAAGGCCGCCCCGACCACGAACTCGGTCGAGCCGGTCCGGCCGCGCATGGCATCGGGGGTGGCGAGTTGGACGATCGTGGTGCGGAACACCACCGCCAACACATCCGCGGCCCCGGCGACGGCGAGAAACGCGACGGTAGCCGGAAAGCTCTGTACGGCACCGAATCCGGCAAGCGCAGCACCCCAGACGGCGCCGGTGATGAGCATCGCCCGGCCCGGGTGGACGACGTGCCTGACGGGCCCGGAGAGCACCGAGCCGAGCAAGCCGCCCACCGCGATGGCCGTGCTGAGCAGGCCGAGGGTGCCCGGTGATCCGCCAAAACGCTCGGCGTTGATCGCGGGGAAGAGCGCGATGGGCATGGCGAGCACGGTCGCGCTGAGGTCGGCCAGCATCGCGCCGCGGAGTGCTCGGTTGTCGATGATGAACCGCAGTCCCTCGGCCAGGGCCTTGAAATTGCGCTGTGCCGCAGGCCCTTCGGGCCGCATGGGCGGCAGTCGGAACACGCCGTACAGGGCGGCGAAGAACGTCAGCGCGTCGATCAGGTAGCAGAGCTTGAGACCACCTGCCGCAGCGATGAGACCGGCGAGGGCGGGGCCGCTGATCATCGCCAGGTACATCGAGATCATCGTCAGGGCTGCGCCGGCCGGGACGAGTTCGCGGCGCAGCAGCCTGGGCATGAACGTTCGCCGTGCGGGTGCGTTGATCGCGCCGACGCCACCCTGCACGGCGGTCAGCCCGTAGAGCAGCCAGAGAACGCTCGAACCGGCGAATGCCTGGGTTGCGAAAGCGATCGACACCAGCATCTGCATGGCACTGGTGACCAGTACCAGCCTGCGTCGGTCGACCGAATCGATCAGCACGCCGCCGACCATTCCGACGACGATTGCCGGGACGGCGAACGACAGGCCGACGGCGCCGACGGCAGCCGAGGAGCGCGAGATGGTGAAGACCTGTAGGGCTACGGCGAACGTCGTCATCTGCCCGCCCACCGCCGAGAGCGACGAGCCGAACCAGAGTCGGCGGTAGTCCGGAGACTCCCGCAGTGGTCGGATGTCGGCCAGCAGGCTGCGGTCAGTCAAGGTACGGTGCAGCCAGTCGTGCAGCAATGCGGGCATGAAAAGAGCTGCGCTGCAATGCCTTGGCCAGTTCGGCGGCGATGACGTCCAGCGGGGCGCTCAACTCTGAGCTGAGCTCACGGACGGCAGCCGAGGTGGCGGCCCACTCGGCGTCGATCACCGGACGCAGCTCTTGCGCCTTGTCGGTGAGGTATACGAGCCGCTGGCGCGCGTCCGAACCGGCTCGTAGCTGGACGAGTCCGCGCGCGACCATCTCCGAGACGGTCTGACTACCGGCGGAGTGCGTGGTGTTCATCCGCTGGGTGATGTGGCGGATGCTGCACGGCCCGTCCGCGGCCACCACGCGTATGACCGCGGAGTATTTCGGGCGGTAGTCGACCACGCCGAGGTCGGTGAGCGTCTGGGCCACGTCTGCCGCCATCGCGTCGAAGCACGCGCGGAACTGTCCGATGAAGGCGCCGTCGAGGGCATCATCCGTCATGGAGGAAAGTATATCACCACTGTGATAGCACTTACATAATATGTGCATTTCCGTATTGGCCCTGGCTGACAACTTCTGTTTGACGGTACCTCAGGCTTCTTGACACCGTGCCGTCACCCGATGTCCTCGTTCGGAGGACCCGCAGGAGTCCCCGATCGAGCCGCCGCTCTCGGCTGCGCGTCGGAAGGTGGCCGGCGCGTTCGAGAAACTCAGGCGCATGGCGAAAAATCAGCCTGATCGACACCTTTCGATTTCCTGGACCGGCGGCGGAGTCCGTTCGTACCTCACTGGACCGGTGGTGCCGGCTCCCGAAGTGAGGCGAGCGCGTAGCAGAGCACATGCAGCGCAAGACGTTGGGTGGGATCGTCGAAGACCAGCCCGAGTTGCTTGGCCCGGAGAATGCGCGCCAGCACGGTGTTCCGGTGCACGCCGAGTCGGTGGGATGCTTCGACCAGGGATCCGCCGCAGTCCATCACGGCGAGAGCGGTGTCGACCAGAGCCACCCTGTCGTGAGCGGCCATCAGGTCGCTGAGGCAGAGATCCGCGACCTTCGCGATCTCGATCGTCGGCAACCAGGCAAGGGCGGCAGGAGCGCCCACCTGGTCGAACCACTGGACATCCTGCCGGCCTCCCTGACGGGCGACGTGGGCAGCGAGACGGGCCTCGGCGACGGACCGGAGGAGGCCGGGAACGCCGTTGTGGGCGCGTCCGACCCCGACAGCCAGCTGGTACGAGCCTGCAGATTCGGCAAAGCTGTTGAGGGCACGGCGAAGTGGGGCGGTGCCAGTCGGGTTCGAGCCGCTCTGCCAGGAGATCCAGCCGTCGTCCTCGGCGATCAACGGCCAGGTCGGACGGCCTTTCTGCCAGGCCATCCGCACGAGGTGGGTGAGCTCGGCCGGTGGTGGTCCCGCCGAGCGCATCGGGGCGATCCAGACCGCGCGGTTGGCGCCGTCCACCTGCCATCCGAGATCCGTGCTCCACGAGGGTGCTTCGATCTCGACCTCCGGCTGGGAGATCGATGGGGTGCGGGCGTCGACGGCCAGTCTGCGCAGCAGGCCGAAGGCTGCGGCCTCCTGAGCGGCGTGGGTCGCCCAATCCAGCCTGGTCTGGGCCCAGGCTGCCAGCAGCGACGGGCGGGCCAGCTTGAGCAGGGCCCCGTGTGGCCCGGCCACCGAGGCGTTCACCGGGACGCCGGCCACCAGTCGCGCCCATGGTTCGCCCGGACCGTTCACCGCGACGGTCACCTGCGCGACGTCCGGACGTTCGACGATGGCGCTGGCCCGGCCCGCCAGCACCGCATCGCCGGCCACCAGGGCCACCGGCGTGCTGCCCAGCTCCTTGTTGAGCACGCTGAGCACCCCGCGGATGCTGGTCTGCTCGGTCAACCGCTCGGCGCACAACGCCTGCCGCAGAGCCCGTGTGGCGGCGGGCGCACTGATCTGGCCGGCGAGTTGCAGGGCGACGTCGACCGGGTCCGAGTCGGTCAGCAGCAGGGACATGTTGAGTCGGTCGGCGAGCGCGGCGCTGGACGCACCGGCCACCCCCGACGTCACCACCACGCCGGCGAAGTTGCGCTCCCAGGCCAGATGGAGGGCCGCTGCGAGGGACCAGCCGCCGGTCGCGGCCTCGGCATGGAGGACGACGAGCGAGTGCGGGGGAGTGCGCCGCAACCGGTCGAAGGTCTCGGCCAGGATCACCTGGGCGACAGTTCGGGTCGGACCGGCCAGGTGCAACACCCTGGCCGATGCCAGCGGCTCGATCCGTAGCAGGTCCGCCATCATCAACGGCAAGGTGGAAGGGCGCGAGTTCACCTTTGATCCTGCCTGTTCGCGCAAGCGCTCATCGGGACGTGAGCTCCGCTCCTCGCTCGTGCCTCGCTGCGATGCTCACTCACCGGCGCCTCGGGTGGTCGAGGGGGATGCCGTGGGAGCCGAGGCCGACCATCGCCATCCCCTCGGTGGAGTACCAGATCGCGTCGGCCGGGGTGGCCAGGACATCGACCAGGTCGCCGGGCTCGAGGCTGTCCAGCGTAGCCAGGACACCGCGGGACGCGTCGAACAGGCAGAGCAGATCCGGTGCGGCGGCGACCAACTCACCGTCGGCGAACACCGCGACGATCTCGCTCCTCAGCTCGATGCGCAGTTGTCGCCCGAGGTCGCCGAGCTCCTGGACGACGAGGCTGGACGGGTGTGCCGGGATGGTCCAGTCGGTCGGCCGCGACAGGTGCTCCAGCTCGACGATCCGTCCCCGCCCGATGCGCCGGCAACCGATGACCGCCGCCAGCCGGACGAGCAGTTGGTCGGGGTCGGTGTACTGCAACAACACCCGCCCGACGTTGATGAGCCGGGACAGGGTCCCCGGCAGGGCCGCCCGCCGGAGTACACCGGTGGTGGTGGGGTAGGCGGCGAGCGCGGCCCAGCCGCCCAGCGCGTCGACGTTCCCGCGCAGGAGGCGGTCGGCTCTCGGCCCGGCCGGCGTGCGGACCAGCACACTCTCGCCCGTCGGGCCATAGGCGACCAGGGGCGTGGCCGAGACTCCGGCGAGATGCATGGCGGTGTGGTGGATCAGTGCGTAGGTCCGCCCCATGCCGTCGGCATCGATCAGCGATATCCCCAGCTGGGAGGCGGCCACCACGGGCGCGAACGCACTGACCGTCGCCGCGGCGAGCGGGTAGATGGCGCCGAACCGGGTGTCCGTGGCCTGCTCCACCTGACGGACGGCCATCGAGAACTCGTTGCCCGACGGTGGGAGGTCGGTCATCGCCGAGCCGGATCCGATGACACACAGGGAGACGCAGGGGGTCTCGGGTGGGAGCACCTCGGCGCGCATCAGCGAGACCGGTCCGTTGCGGTCGAGCAGTCGGGTGAGCCACGACGTCAGCGAGGACTTGTTGGCGTCGCCCAGTGCCGGAGAGTAGAACTTCGCACCTTCGTACAGAGCAGGCACGTCCTCGGACGAGATCGAGGCGATCGCGCCGACGTATCCCGACCCGCGCTGCTCGCCGACCGTCGACGGCACACCCTTGTTCATCGCTGCGCCGGCCGGTTCATCGCGCCGTCGGCCGGCTGGTCGTCGGCCGGTCGGTTCATCATGGTGCCATCCGGTCGAAGACCTCGACGCGCCGGGGATCGGTGTCCGCCGCCCCTGCCACCCTGACCCGGATCCGGACCGTGCCCGGCGGGCTGTAGGGCACTGCCACGGTCGAAACCTCGGCCACATAGGCGGATCCGGGCGCCGCACCATTCGCGACCACGATCGCCGTCGCCCTCTCCTGGGCTTCCTCGCGCACCTTCTCCAGCTGCTCGGCGGACTCGATGTAGGCGAATTCGTCGAGCCAGGACGTCGGCTGGCTGACCGCGGCGCCCAGGCAGGCCAGCTCCTGCGGATCACGCGTGGCCAGCACCACCGGCCCGTCGGTGAAGCGCCCGAGACCATCACCGGAGGAGCCGCCACGGTCCGGGGTCAGCACGGCGGTCGGTACGACCAGCTCGACCCCGAATCCGGTCAACTCGCCGGAGCGGATGGCCACCAACCCGTTCCGGACGTCTCCGGCCACCTGCCCACCCGGCCGGGGCAACAGCACCCGGCAGTTCTCGATGCGCTCCAGGTGCGCGGCGCCGGAGATCTGCAGCGCGTCATCGGCGCCGAGCGACACCACCGGAAGTGACCGGATGCGAGACGACGTGCTGTGGCCGCCATCCCCTCGTGCGACCCGGAGCAGGACGCCGGGTGCCATTGCTGCGAGGGCCTTCTCCCACCGGACCAGCAGTCTGTCGGTCAACGGCCCGAGCGCGCAGTCCAGCGTGACCGTTGCCTCTCTCGCCACCAGACCGTGGCCGCCGAAATCGCTGGCCACCGAGATCCTCGCCTGCGGAACGGCCGCCTGGGTGGCGTTGGCGACGGCCTGTTCGTGCACCGGATTGGCCTGCGAACCCGCGGCCACGATGGCGATGTCACGTATCCCTACCAGGGCGAGTCGGACGGTGACCGCCTCGAGTCCTGGAAGGTCGAGCGGGCACAGTTCGTTGCCGAGGAGGTCGTGACCGCCGGCCACGGTGAACCGGTGGGCGATCAGCCGCTCGACGAGATCGGCGGGGGACCGCGCGAGGGCCGGATCGCTGGCCGGCACCGGCACGATCCGCACCACGGCGACCTGCGGAAGTGCCTGCGGCCCCGGTAGAACGGCGCTTCTCAGGATCTGGGAGATGTCGATCGTGACGGCTTCCAGGGACCCACCTGCCACCGCGAGAATGCGGGATAGCAGTGCTTCGACGTCGTCAGGCCCGGAGGGGACGAACGGGATGGACACCACCCGGTGATCGCGCAGCACCACCGCGTGCTGTCTGCGCGGCTGCAGACTGATGTCGGCATAGGCGGGTCCACCGGCCCGGGTCGGCATGGTCCGCAGCCTATCCCGCCCCGGGCCGGGCTATCGGCTCCGTTTTCGCAGCAGCCGGTCGACGGTAACGGCGAACAGGATCAGCGCACCCTGCACCACCTGCTGATACGTGGTGTTCCAGCCCAGCAGGTTGAAGCCGTTGCCGATCAGGGTGAGCAGGAACGCACCGACGACCCCACGCCAGATCGCACCTTCGCCACCGAGGATGCTGGTACCGCCGATCACCGCGGCGGCGATCGCGGTGAGCTCGATGCCGGTCGCCATCGTCGACTGCGCCGAACCGGCCCGCGAACACAGGATGAGCCCGGCGAGGGCGGAGCAGACACCGCTGATGACATAGGCGGAGACCTGGACCGAGCCGACCCTGATACCGGAAAGCCTTGCGGCCTCGATGTTCCCGCCGACGGCATAGAGCCGGCGGCCGAAGGTGGTGTAGGCGACGATGACCCCGATGACGATCACCACGACGGCGAAGACCATGGTCGCCCAGGTGAGCCCGAAGATCGACCCGGTGGTGAAGACCGCGAACGCGTCGGTCTGCGTGGCCAGCGGATAGACGATGGCACCCGACGTCAGGATCACGGCGAGGCCCCTGTAGATGATGCTGGTGGCCAGGGTGGCGATGAAGGAGTTGACGCCGCTCCGGACCACGATCATGCCGGTGATCCAGCCGATCGCCGCCCCGACCAGGACGGCGGTGACGAAACCGAGGGTGACGGACGTCAGGCGGACGACCTGCACCCCGATGATGCTCGATAGGGCCAGCGACGCACTGGCCGTCAGGTCGAAGACGCCCGCCAGGATGCAGACGGTGGCCCCGGCGGCCAGCAGTCCGACGACGGCGCACTGGTCCAGGACGTTGATGGCGTTCGCGCTGCTGAAGAACGTGTCGGTGGACACCGACAGCGCCACGACGATGGCCAGCAGGGCGATGACGATGCCGTAGTCGCGAAGACGGACGCCGCGGCGGAGGCTGATCTCCGGCTTGGCTGCGACGGCGGTGGGGACGCTCACTCTGGTTCTCCTTGGTCTCCGAAGGCCGCGGCGATCACGACTTCCCTTGGTGTGCCTCGCGGGAAGTCGCCGACCGCGCGGCCGTGTCGCATCACCATCACCCGGTGCGACAGTCCGAGGAGCTCCTCGATCTCCGAGGACACGCAGATCACAGCCATGCCCTGCGCTGCGAGATCGGTGATGAGATGGTGGATCTGACTCTTCGCCGCGACGTCGACACCCCGGGTGGGTTCGTCGATCAGCAGCGCCCGCGGGGAACGGAGCAGCCACTTGCCGAACAGTGCCTTCTGCTGGTTGCCGCCCGACAGGGTGTCGATGCTGGCATCGGTCCGAGCGGCGCGGACATCGACCGACGACGACATCTTCGCCACCGCAGCACGTTCCGCCCCCAGTTTGACGAATGGGCCGGAACGTCGCGAGCCGAGAGAGGCCAGTGCCATGTTCTCGCGGACGGAACGGACCATCACCAGCCCCTGCTCCTTGCGGGACTCCGGGACCAGGGCGATACCGGCCGCCATGCTCCGGCGTGGTGACGGTCGCCCGAGGTCTGTTCCGTCCACCTCCACCACACCCGAGGTCGGTCGATCCGCACCGAACAGCATCCGCAGGGTCTCCGATCGACCACTACCGACAAGTCCGGCGATACCGAGGATCTCACCGGCACGGACCTGCAGGTCGACGTCCTGGACCATGCCGCGCGACAGGCCGCGGGCCGACAGGACCACCGGCGCCGAGTCCGGCACGGCAGCGGGTTCGGGGAACAGCACGTCGATCTCGCGGCCGACCATCTGCTGCACCAGGGTCCGGGGGGTCTGCCCGGCGGACGGTCCGGTCGCGACGAGCGCACCGTCCCGCAGCACGGTGATCCGGTCGGCGACGCCCAGTACCTCGTCGAGGAAGTGCGACACGAGAATGACGGTTGTGCCGGCAGCGGCCAGCCGTCTGATGAGCGCGAGCAGGTTCTCCTTCTCGTGCTCGGCCAGCACCGCGGTCGGCTCGTCGAGGGCAAGCACGCGCGCCCCCCTGGCCAACGAGCGGAGGATCTCCACCTGCTGTTGCACGCCGTTCGGCAGGGTGTCTACCCTGGCCGACGGGTCGATGTCGAAACCGGTGGTCTCTATGAGCTTGTCGTACCGCTGCCGGTCGATGCCGGTCTGTCGGAAGCCACCTCGTTGCGACCACCTCGCGAGGAAGACGTTCTCCAGCACCGGCCGGGCCGGGACCAGCGTGCCTTCCTGCGAGATCAGGCTGACACCATGGGCAATCGCATCACGGGGTCGGCCGAGTTGCACCTGCTCGCCGTCGAAGGAGACCGTTCCGGTGTCGGCCCGGACGGCCCCGCCGAGGATCTTGAGCAGGGTGCTCTTGCCGGCGCCGTTCTCTCCGACGAGGCCGTGCACCTCGCCCGGCGCGATGTCCAGATCGATGTCGCGGAGCACGCTGACACCGCTGTAGCTCTTGCCGATCCCGCGGATGGAGATGTCGGGAGACGCATCCATGGTGTTCCTGCCCCTGTCTTGCCGGCCGCTGGGCAATGGTCGGAGAACGACTGCCGGGGTGGGCATCTCGGTCGGAGTTGACCGACATCGACACCCACCCCGACGATCTGCGACCGCTAGTCGGAGTAGTCCGCCGTCAGCCCGGCCAGCGTCGCCTTGGTGCCGAGGCATTCAAACGTGGTGAGCACGCTGCAGGCGTTCGTGGCCGCCGGCGGGTTGCCACCGCGGGCCTTGAGCAGCCCGAGTTCGGCCGCCTTCGCGCCCTCCTTCTTCTCCGGCACGTCGTAAGTGCCGTACCAGGTCCCGTCCGCGACGAACGCGAACGCCTGGGTGGAACCGCCGTTGCCGACGAACTGGATGCTCTTGCCCTTGGCCAGCGGTGTCGCACCTTCCAGGGCCTGCGAGGACCCGATCACCACGTCGACGTTCGGGTGGGCCTGCAGGAGATTCTGCATCGCGGTCCGGCCGGCATCGGGGGTGTACCCGCCGACCAGGTTGGACACGACCTCGGCCGCGCCGCCGGCCTTCAGGGCTGTGACGGCTGCGTCGGTACGGGCACCGTCCAGCGGGTAGTTGGCGAAGCCCTGCAGATAGGCGACCTTGCAGTCGGAGGCGTGACCGCCGGTCTTGCAGGCCTCCAGCGCCATCTTCGCCAGGCCGACACCGTTGACCGTCGGCGGATCGATGATGTTGATGGTGCCGGGGATCTGCGGCTCGATGGTGTCGAACTTCCCACCGACCGGCGTGAACTCGATGACGACGGTGATGCCCGCAGCCAGGGCCTGCTTGACCGGTGTGGCGATGGCCGTTCCGTCGTTGGCCTGGATGATGACGACGTCGAAACGCTTGGAGGTGACGGCGTCCTGGAGCTGGTTCACCTGGGTGGGGCCGTCGAAGTTGGAGTCGAGGAATTCGGCCGAGGCATTGTGGGCACCGGCGTATTCCTGGACTCCGGCCCATGCCGCCTGCGCGAAGGAGTTGGCCTTGGCGAACCCGAAGAAGCCGATGCTCAACTTCTTCGACTCGTCGACGGAGGCGGGCGCACTGGAGGCGGGCGCGCTCGACGCCATGGAACCAGGCGTCCCGGAGCCGGCCGGCGCGGAGCTTGCCGGTGCTGCCGAGCTGGGCGCCGCCGACGAGCCGGCCGGTGCTGCCGAGCTGGCGGCCGAGCTCGCAGCCGTGCTCGTCGAGGACGAGCTGCACGCGGCGAGCGTCAGCGTCAGGGCGGTGGTGGCCGCCGCCAGGAGCCTGGCGGTACTGCGGGTCCTGGTTGTTCGGGTCCTCGTTGATCGGTTCACTGGGAGGGCACTCCTTCAGCCGTGGTGGTCTCGCGTGGGGGTGATGCGGTCACATGTGGTTGCGATTCTCGGGCAAGGGACGAGGCCGGGATTCAGACGAACTCGAAAAGTCTGCCAACGACGAGTTCGTCCTTCCCGAGGTCCAGCAGGGAGACAAGTTGTTGGGACACAACAACTCGCCATGGGTCCTCGACCCATCGCCGGTAGTCCTCCGCCGAGTCCCAATCGGCGGTGACCAGATGGGTGGCGCCGGTGCCGTCCGTGGATCTGAGCAGCACCGCCTCCCGGCACCCGGCGAATGTCCGGGCGCGTTCGAGTACCTGCTGCTCCGCGTAGAAGTCCTCGAGCGCCTTGGCTTTGCCGGCGGCGGCACGAAGGGTGAGAACGCTGCGGATCAAGTGCACTCCCGGAAGTCGTGGGGGATCGAGTGGGCAAATGCTGACCGGTCCCTGTTCCGGTCGCATGTGCGGCGCGCACAGTGCCTGGCCCGGCCGCTGTGCGAGCGTCCGGTCCGGTCCGGTCGGTGGCTACATCCGACCCACCGGAACGTCGCCGGGTGCATCGGGAAATGCTTGACAGTCGGCAAATGCGTGTGCGAGCGTGTGGCCGTCTCCTGCCGTGCCAACCGGTCAGGAGCGACAGCCACGTCCTGTCGTCAGTCTTCCGCGTCCTGCCACTGCTGCGCCGAGACCTTCGCCGCCCCCGCTGCCGGGCCGCTTTCACGGACCCATGACCTCTACGGCCGGCGCTGCCCGGACCCCTTCAGGAAGGCCACCAGCGATGAATCGCACCAGCCGCATCGCCATCGACGTCGGCGGCACCTTCACCGACGTCGTGGAGTTGTCCTCGGACACCGGCGAGATCACCTTCGACAAGGTGCCCACCACTCCGGAGGAGCCGACCACCGGCGTCCTGGCCGCGTTCGCAGTGACATCGGCAGCTCTTCAGGAGGTGACGATATTCACCCACGGAACAACTCTCGGCCTCAACGCGCTGCTGACCCGGAACGGTGCGCGGATGGCGGTGATCGGAACGCTCGGCTTCCGCGACGTGTACCTGCTGGGCCGGACCGATCGCCGGCCGATGTACAACCTGACGTACCGACCGCCGACCGCGCTGCTGGAACGCTACGACACGTTCGAGGTCCCGGAGCGGAGTCTGTTCGACGGCAGCGTGCTCCGACCACTGGACGTCGAGGCGGCCAGGGCCGTCGCGGCCACGGTGGCGGAGCGGGGCTACGACTCGGTGGCGGTGGCCTTCCTGCACTCGTACGCGAACCCCGCCCACGAGTTGCAGATGCGGGAGATCCTGGCCGAAGTCGCTCCCGAGGTGGTGGTCTCGCTCTCCCACGAGCTGTCCAGGGAGTACCGCGAGTACGAGCGCACCAGTACGGCGGTGCTCGACGCCTACGTCAAACCGATCGTCCGTCGCTACCTGACCGTGCTGCAGGACCGGCTTGCCGATGGCGGTTTCGCCGGTCGCTTCCTGATGACCAGGTCCGGCGGCGGCGCGATGACGGCCAGTGCCGCCCGGGAACAGCCGGTCAGCCTGATCCTGTCGGGTCCGGCCGGCGGGGTGATCGGGGCCGCGGCGTTCGCCAGGCTGATCGACCGGCCCAACCTGATCACCATCGACATGGGCGGTACCAGCCTGGACGCATCGCTGATCGTCGACAACGAACCGGTCCTGCACCAGGGGGCCGAGTTCGAATCGCTGCCAATCAACACCCCGTCCCTGTACATCCATACGATCGGGGCCGGCGGGGGCTCGATCGCGTGGTTGGACGGCGCGGGTGCTCTCCAAGTAGGTCCCCAGAGTGCCGGTGCCGCACCGGGTCCGGCCTCCTACGGCCGAGGCGGGACCGCGGCGACCTTCACCGACGCCGCGCTCGCCGTCGGCTACATGGGGGCCAGCGCTCCGCTGGGTGGACGGCTCACCCTCGACGCCGGGCTCGCGATCAGTGCCATCGAGCCGTTGGCCGCGGAGGTCGGGCTCAGCCCGCTGGCGTTGGCCAGGGGGATCGTCCGGATCTCCACCACCAAGATCATGGGGGCGGTCCGCGCCATCACGGTCGAGGTGGGCCGCGATCCCAAGGACTTCGCGCTGCTGTCCTTCGGTGGCGGGGGTGGGTTGGTCGCGCTGGACGTGGCACGCGAACTCGGCATCGGCACGGTGGTCGTCCCGCCGGGCCAGGGCGCGTTCTCCGCCTTCGGCATGTTGATGGCCGATGTGCAGCATGACTTCTCGCGCACGGCGGTGATCCCGTTGGCCGCACTCGACACCGATCTGCTGGATGCGACCTATGCGCCGATGACGGACCAGGCCCGAGAGGTGTTGACCTCGGAAGGATTCGCGGGTGACGGCCAGGTACTGATGCGTTCCATCGACGTGCGGTACAGCGGTCAGGAGCACACCGTCACGGTGCTCGTCCCGGATGTGCCCGGCGCCGAGGTGGCAGCCGTCGTCGAGAAGGAGTTCACCGAGTTGCACGAGCGCCAGTACGGGCACGGCATGGACGACCCCATCGAGGTCACTACGATGCGGCTGCGCGCAACGGGTCTCGTCGACAAGCCGACGCTGCCGCGGCTCGCGGCCCGCGTCGAAGGCGGGCCGGTGTCCACGGGGACCAGATCGGTCTACCTGTCCGACGAGGAACCGTCGGTGGCGTACGCGCTGTACGCCCGCGAGGAACTGCTCGCCGGTGACGAGATCGCCGGTCCGGCCGTCGTCTCCGAGCACACCGCCACCACCGTCATGCACGCCGGTGACCACATGCACGTCGGCGGCTACGGCGAGATGGTCATCGCCGTCGGCACATTCGACACCGTGCCGGAAACAACAGCAGACCAGCCGGCAGTACTCGAACCAGCAGGAAAGGCCTGATCCCCATGAGCGACGCGATCACCACCGAGATCATCCGCCACGGCCTCCTGGCCGGCGCAGAAGAGATGGCGCGCAACCTGTGTCGGACGGCCTACAACACGGTCGTCTACGAGATCCACGACTACGGCATCGGTATCCACGACGCCGCCGGCGATGTCGTCGCGGATGCGCCGGGCATCGCCGTGTTCACCCGCGGGAACGACCACGGCATCAAGGAGGCCATCAACTTCCTCGGCAAGGAGAAGATGCTGCCCGGCGACGTTTTCCTGTTGAACTACCCCTACTGGTCCTCGGCCCACACCCTCGACCCGCTGGTGTTCGCGCCGGTCCACTCGGGCGGCGAGATCATCGCCTTCGCCTCCTGCCGGATTCACGTGCTCGACCTGAAGCAGAAGGACCCGGGCTACGTGCTGGACTCCACCGACATGTACCAGGAGGGTCTGTTCTTCCCGGCCAGCAAGCTCTATCGCGGAGGCGAGCCGAACGAGGACATCTTCAACATCGTCCGCTACAACTCCCGGTTACCCGAACGCACCATCGGCGATCTGCAGGCTCAGGTGTCGGCCTGCTTCACCGGTGTCCGCCGCACACAGGAGATCGCTGCGAAGTACGGTACGCAGACCCTGGTGCAGGCGATGGAGGCGATCAACGATCATGGCGAGCGGTTGGCCCGCCTCGCCCTCGCGAAACTCCCGAAGGGTACCTGGACGGCCTTCGACTTCGTCGACTCCGACGGCATCGACCTGGATCGCTTGGTGAAGATGAATGTGACGGTCACCGTCGCGGACGAGGAGATGGTGATCGACTGGACCGGAAGCGAGCGTGATGTCCGCGGCCCGATCAATCTGCCCGTCGGGCAGACGGAGGCGTTCTGCAGCTTGATCTTCAAATCTCTCACGACGCCCGATACATCTGTGGTGGCAGGCAATTTCAGGCCGCTGCGGGTCATCACCGAACCGGGTTCGGTGATGCACGCGGTGCCGCCGATGCCGACCTTCACGCTGTGGACCGCGCTGATCGGCGGCGAGGTTGTGCTCAAGGCGCTGGCCCAAGGGATGCCCGATCTCGTTCCGGCCTGCTCCGGCGGTGACGTCTGCTCGATGATGGGTCTGGGCGTGAACCCCCGCAACGGCGAGGCATGGCTGGAGGCGACGAACGAGGCGGTCGGCTTCGGTGGTCATGCCGGGGGCGACGGGTCGGACGGCATCATGCACCTGAGCGAACCCGGTTGCCGCAACAACCCGGTCGAGGTGCTGGAGACCAAGTCGCCGATGTTCATCGAGTCCTACGGCTACCGGCCGGACAGCGGCGGCGCCGGGATGCACCGCGGTGGTGTGGGTGTCGGTCGGGTCTACCGGTTCACCGCTCCGTCGATCGGCATCTGCCTGGTCTACAAGACGAAGACCAAACCGTGGTCGATCGGCGGCGGTCTGGAGGGCGACAACAACCACATCATCCTCAATCCTGGGACGGAACGAGAAGTGGTGCAGGGGGGCAGCTACAACCACCTGGCGGCCGACGACGTCCTGGTCAACAACACCGGTGGCGGCGGTGGCTACGGAAACCCGTTGCTGCGCGAGCCCTCCCGGGTGGCCCATGACGTCCGCAACGGGTTCGTCTCGGTGTCCGCGGCCGGGCAGGATTACGGTGTGGTGGTGGATCCCACCAGCTTCGCCGTCGACGACCGTGCCACCGCCACCCGGCGGGAAGTCATGTCGTGAGCACTCTCTCGATCGTCAACGGGCTCGTCTTCGACGGTGTCTCCAGCGAGTTGACGCAGGGCACCGTGCATGTGGTCGACGGCCGGATCGCGTCGGTGAACGGCCCGGCACAACCGGCCGACCGGGTGATCGACGCGCGCGGCGGAACGGTGCTCCCCGGCCTCATCGACGCCCATTGCCACGCCTACGGCATCGATCTCAACATGCTTGCGCTGGAATCGAGGCCGCTGAGCTACGTGGCGCTGGCCGGTGCCCGCCGGCTGGCCAACTCTCTCGCCCGCGGGTTCACCACCATCCGCGATCCTTCCGGCGGAGACGCCGGCCTGGCGCGGGCGATCGCCGAGGGTCTGATCCCGTCGCCGCGTTACCTCTGGCTCGGAGCAGCATTGAGTCAGACCGGTGGGCACGGCGATGCACGCGGCCCCGACATGCAGGTGTGCGGCTGCGCGGCGCACACCTGCGAGGTGGTCGACGGCATCGACCCGCTACGGCGCGCGGTGCGCGACCGGTTCCGCCGCGGAGCTCATGCCATCAAGATCATGACCTCCGGCGGTGTGGTGTCGTTGACCGATCCGATCCGGATCCCGCAATACTCCCCGGAGGAGATCCAACTGGTGACGGCGGAGGCTGCCCGCCGCGGGAGTTACGTTGCGGCCCATGCCTACTCACCGGAGGCGATCATGCATTCGATCGACAACGGTGTGCGGACCATCGAACACGGCAACCTGCTGGATGCGGAGACGGCCGTCGCGATGGCCGCTGCGGGCGCGTTTCTCGTGCCGACGCTGGTCACCTATGACGCGATGGACCGCCGCGGCGGTGATCTCGGCATGGCCGCCATCTCCCGCCAGAAGAACAGCGAGGTGCTGGAGGCCGGCCGAAAGGCGGTGGAGCTCGCCCGCGGCGCCGGCGTGAGGGTCGGCTTCGGGACCGACCTGATGGGACCGCTGGAGGACGAGCAGCTCAATGGACTGCGGGTGCAGATCGAGGTGGACGGTGTTTTCCTGGCGCTGCAGTCGGCGACGTCCGTCAACGCCGACCTGATCCGCCGGCCGGACCTCGGGCGTGTGCAGGAGGGTTGTGCGGCGGACCTTCTCGTCGTCGACGCCGACGTGTCCCAGAAGCCGTCCGTGCTGTGGGACGGTCCGGAACATCGGACGGTGATCCAGGGCGGTACGGTCCTCGTGGGCTGAACTACGGTGCCTGCGTCAGTCGGAGCGCTGCAGGACGAAGGTGAACTCCTTGGCGTCGCGGCTCGCGCCGTTCCCGTCATCGTCGCGGACGTCGACGACGGCCAGACCCGCGTCGGCGGCGAGTTCACGGAACCCCGGTTGAGTGTGCCAGTGCAGGATCCACGGGCGCTCGACGACGGTGGCCCCATCGTCGGACCGACGCTCGTACCGCAATGTGGTTCGCTGCGTGCGTGCGTCGTCATCACGTTCCTCGGATTGCACCGACACCCGCAGAGTCGATCCGTCCGGTGCCGTCGCTTCCCGGATCTGGCCGAGCCGGTCGGTGGGTGTGGGGTCCGGGACGAAGAGGGGGATCAGCGCGGTGCCACCGTCGACCAGGTGCTTGCCGATACCCGTGAGGCCGCGCCGCGCTGCGTCGTCGTCGGGGAGGAGGTTGAACGTCGGGCCGGCCAGGAAGATCGAGCGATAGCGCCGGGGGAGATCCAGCTCCTCCATCTTCTGCCGGTAGAGCGTGACGTCGAGACTCTCGGCAGCGGCTCGGGCGCGGCATCTGACGAGCATGTCCTCCGAGGAGTCGACGCCGTCCACGTCCAGGCCGTCCCTGACGAGATCGAGAAGCGGTTCGCCGTCGCCGCAACCCAACTCGAGCGCCGGCTGCCCTGACTCCCGGATGAACCTGACGTACGGAGACGCCTGCTGCGTGAACGACTTCAGCGGACCATAGAGCTCCGCGACGATGCCTGTGTAGAAGTCAGCAGGTTCCATCCGACCATTATCGGTGTCTGTCAGGCCAGCCGGCGGGCGCTCGGGCGCCGGCGCCGGGAATCGCGCTCATGAAGTTGACGATTCCTGTCCCTCCTGTCCCATTTCCGCTACGTTGATGAGCGCCGTGGAAGTTGATAAGCGCGGGGTCAGGGGGCGTGGGCTGCCGCACCCAGGAGCGGAACGCTGCCGTACCACGGACTGTCCTGCAGCGGGGGCCACATGAGGTGGTCGTAGGTCCAGACCGGGGGGCCCCGGCCCGTTCCGCCTCGGCGTCGTCGTCGAGGAACTCGGCGGGTGGGTGGCGGTCGGGTAGCACCACGGCTGACAGTTCCAGACGGTTCGTCATGTGCTCAGAGCACGAATCCGCGGGGGAACGGATCGCGTGGATCGAGCATGTACTGCGCCGTCCCGGTCACCCAGGCCCGGCCGGTGATCGTCGGCGTGACGGTGGTGATCCCGTTCAGCTCACCCTCCTCCACCAGCCGGCCGATGAAGTGGGTACCGATGAAGGACTCGTTGTCGAAGTCGGTGTCCAGCGCCAGCTCTCCGCGCGCGTGCAATTGGGCCATGCGCGCGCTCGTCCCTGTTCCGCAGGGGGAGCGGTCGAACCAGCCGGGGTAGATGGCCATGGCGTGCCGGGAGTGCTTGGCGTCCGAACCCGGCGCGGCCAGGTAGACGTGGTGGCAACCGGTGATGCCGGGATTGCCGGGATGGACCGGCAGGTCCTGTTCGTCGATCGCGGCCATGATGGCCAGTCCGGCACGCAGGATCTCGTCCTTGTTCGCCCGACTGAACTCGATCCCGAGATCCTCCAGGTGAACGATCGCATAGAAGTTGCCGCCGAAGGCCATGTCGTACGAGACCTGGCCCCAGGGGGAAACTTCGACCTTTCGGTCGAGGCCCAAAGCGAAGGACGGCACGTTGGTGAGCGTGACCGACTCGGCCACCCGATCCTTCACCGCCACCCGAGCGACCACCAGACCAGCCGGGGTGTCCAATCGGATCGTGGTGACCGGCTCGGTGACCTCGACCATTCCGGTCTCCACCAGAACCGTTGCGACACCGATGGTCCCGTGTCCGCACATGGGCAGACAGCCGGACACCTCGATGAACAGGACGCCGTAGTCGGCGTCCGGTCGGGTGGGTGGTTGCAGGATTGCCCCGCTCATCGCCGCGTGGCCGCGTGGTTCGTTCATCAGCAGCTCGCGGACGTGGTCGAGGTGCTCGAGGAAGTACTCCCGACGTTCGAACATCGTCGCGCCGGGGATCACGCCGAAGCCGCCGGTGATCACCCGGGTCGGCATTCCTTCGGTGTGGGAGTCGACCGAATGGAAGACACGGTCAGTGCGCATGTCGGCAGAGGCCTTTCTGGTGGTGGAACAGCGATCGGGGATGACGTTTCATTCGATGCTGCGGTGGTGGGCCCTGGCCAGTTGTCCGAGGGTGATCGGTTGGGCGATCGGCCGGCCGGCCACCCCCTGCAGGTCCGCGACGGTCGGGGTGTGGCCGGCTCGGTCGGCGACCAGGCAACTGATGGCGTAGCCGCACACCCGACCCTGGCACAGGCCCATCCCCGGACGTGAGTAGAGCTTGACCGCCCGCGGGTCCCCAGCTCCGAGTTCGGTGATCGCCTCGGTGATCTCGCCGACGGTGACTTCTTCGCAGCGGCAGACGATGGTGTCCTCGTCCGGCCAGTCCATCCACCCCGGCCGCACCGGGAAGGCTTCCAGCAGCGCGGTGGCGAATTGATGCCGCGCCGTACGAGTACGTCGCAGCCGTCCGGCCGTCCGGCCGTCCGTCGGGGCGTGACCCGTGGCGGCCGCAGCGGATCGGCCGGCGATCTCGCCCTCGACCACGCACAAAGCTGCCCCGCCGACCCCGGTCGCCTCGCCCGCGACGTAGACGCCAGGGGAACTGCTGAGCTGGTCCGCGTCGACCACCGCGACCAGACTGCCGTCGAAGTCCAGTCTGGTCGAGCAGCCCAGCTGTACCGCAAGCTCGAGCTGCGGGGTGAAACCGTAGCCGACGGCCAGGGTGTCGCAGTCGATCTCCTGCTCGGAACCGTCGATGACGCGCCAGTCGCGGTCCAGCTTGGCCGTCACCACGCCGGTGAGCGACTCCGCACCGCGTGCCCTCACCACCGCGGTGTGGGTCCGGTAGGGGATACGGTGTCGAGCGAGAATCCTGGTGTAGTGGGCACCTTCACCCAGTTTGGTCAGATTGCGGGCGAGGGCCACCGGATGTCGGGCGAAGGAGGTCGGCGCGCCGCCGGCCTCGAAGACCCCGACCACCTCGGCGCCGCCCTCGGCCAGGCCCGCCGCCACTGCCAGCAGGAAGACGCCGGTGCCGGCCACGACGATCCTGGAACCGGCGAGCACGCCCTGCCCCTTGAGCAGTGCCTGCGCCGCGCCGGCGGTGAAGACTCCAGGGACGGTCCAGCCCGGGAACGGCAGCTGACGGTCGTAGGCACCGGTGGCGACGATCACCGTGCGCGCCAGGATGACCCGCTCGCCGTCACCGGTGGTCATGTTGACCCGGAACATCGGCCCTGGCAGCGTTTCCACCTGCCAGACCGAATGACCCGCAAGATGTTCGATGCGTTCGGCCCGTCGCTCGATGGCCTGTTCCAGGCTCTGGTAGGTCGACCACCCGGTGTGATGTTTCCCGTCGTCGCCGTGCCGGTGCCGCCAGTACTGGCCACCGGTCCGCTTGCCGGCGTCGACCAGTGCGACCCTTGCCCCGGCCGCGGCGGCCGATCCGGCCGCGGCCAGCCCGGCCGGTCCGGCGCCGAGCACGGCCACGTCGAAGAAGTCCTGATCGAAACCGCTATCAGGCAAAGCGTTTTCAGCCGGCGAGGTCGGCATGCCCTGCCCCTTCCTGGGTGACGACGACATCGCCGGGCTGGACGTCGATCAGGCACGCGCGGCGGCTGGGTCGACCGTTGACGGTGACGAGGCAGTCGAAGCAGATCCCGATGCCGCAGAAGATGCCGCGGGGCGCGCCGTTGATGCGGGTGGTTCGCCAGGAACGGTGTCCCGCGGCGATCAATGCGGCACCGATGGACTGCCCTTCGACGGCAGTCAGCGCCACGCCGTCGAACGAGAACTGGATCGTGGCCTTGCTCGTCCCGCTCATCGCGCGGCGACCTCCTCAAAGCGGTGCGGGCGGAAGGGCTGGAGGTCGATGGCGGTCGACGCTCCGATGATGATCTGGGAGATCAGCAGTCCGGTTCCCGCAGAGAGCCCGATGCCGGCGCCTTCGTGTCCGGTCGCCTGGATCAGGCCGGGGGCCCGAGGGTCGTTTCCGATGACGGGGAGGTGGTCAGGGCAGTACGGACGGAATCCGAGATACGTGCGCAGCAGCGTGACGTCGGCCAGGAACGGGAAGACCTCGACCGCCTGGGCGGCGAGTTTGCGCACGACCGGCAAGGACATGGTGCGGTCGAACCCGACCCGTTCCCGGCTGGCCCCGATCAGCACCGAACCGGCCCTGGTTCCTTCGACCACCACGGAGGTCTCCAGGCCGGCATCACTGCTGGCGACGTTCGCGACGTACTCGGCCGTGTAGACCTTGTGGTGCACGACCTCGGGCAACGGCTCGGTGACGAGGATGAATCCCCGGCGCGGTAGCACGGGGATCGGTGCGCCGGCCATGTCCGCGATCTGCCCGGCCCAGGTGCCGGCGGCGTTGATCACCCACCGTGCCGGGATCGTCGGCTGCGTCGTGGAATCGGTCCGGACGGCGGTGATGGCACCGTCCCGGCCACGGGCGAATCCGGTGACCGAGGTGCCGGTGATCACGCGGGCACCGGTCCGGCGGACGTGGCGGATGATCTGAGCAGTGGCGAGCATCGGCTGGATCTGGCTGTCCTGGGGGTAGAACGCCCCGCCGGCCGCGGCGCGGGTGACGTTCGGTTCGAGCTCGATCAGGTCGTCGAGGGACAGGTCCACGGACTCGATCCCGGCATGGCGCTGGTGGGCGGCGAAGCCGCGCAGGGCCGTCGCGGTCGACTCGCTGGTGGCCACCACGACGCCGCCCTTGCGCTGGTACTCGAGTCGGTGCGCGCCGATCTCTTCGGCGATCTCCGTCCAGAGCCGGGAGGACAGCAGGGCCAGGTCCAGTTCCGGCCCAGGTTCCTTGTCCGACAACAGGATGTTGCCTTCGCAGGAGGCGGTGGTGCCACCCCCGATCGGCCCGCGCTCGACGATTGTCACGTCGAGCCCGGCCTTGCTGCAGTAGAACGCACAGGCGGCGCCGACCACGCCGGCGCCGATGATCACCACGTCGGTGGAGGCCGCCATCAGGTGGCCCGGTCGAGAACATGCGACCTGCCTAGGATGGGCCACCTGTCGAGCCAGGCCGCCTTGGCGGCCTCGGCGACGGCGAGGTCCTGCCATCCCATGCCGACGCTCTTGAACACCGAGATACCGTGATGCCGGTCCGCGCTCAGCATCTCGGTCATGTCGACGAGGCTACCGACGTCGAGGACGCCGGCGGCGACCGCCAGGATCACATCGCCGGCTTCCCGGAGCGCCGTGGTGCGCTCCTCGACCACCACCCGGTCGGCGCGGGCGAAGACCTGTGCGTCCAACTCCCGGCCGGTGGGCGAGTGCGAACCGACCGACACCACGCAGGCGTGGTCGGACAACAACGAGCCGTCGAAGAGCGGTTGGTCGGAAGTGGTGGCGCAGACGACGATGTCGGCCTCCCGCACCGCGTCCGCAGTGCCGGCGGAGGCGTTGAACCCCTCGCCGCGCAGGCGGGACACCAGGTCCGCCGCCCGTTCCAGGGTTCGTGCAACGACCCGGACGTCGCGCAGGGCGCGGACCGAGTTGACGGCCTGCACGTGGGCGTAGGCCTGCGGGCCGGTGCCGAAGACGGTCAGCGACGCCGCGTCCTGGGCGGCCAGGTACCGCACGGCGAGGGCAGAGACCGCCGGTGTGCGCAGCGAGGTCAGGGCCAGCCCGTCGATCAACAGCTGCGGGGCGAGGGTCGTCGCGTCGAAGAAGACGTAGACGCCCTGGATGCGGGGAAGACCCAGCCGGGCATTGGCCGGCGCGATGCTCACCAGTTTGACGCCGACCGCCTCGTCGGATTCCGCCGGCATCACGAGGATCTCGCCGTTGGCGGCCGGGACGGAGGTGCGGGCCGGGCCGGCGGACAGATCCCGGCCGTGCCGCAGAGCGTGTTCGATTGCAGCGATGGCCGCGTCCCAGGACACCAGTGAAGCCAGGGTGATCCCGTCGAGAAAGGGCAGAGAGGTGAGAACGGGCGCTGTCACTGGTAGCTTCCGTGCGGTGTGCTGACAGCCGCCGACATGCCTGCGGCAGCATCGAGCACATCGGAACCCCAGTCGGTCCGGATGTGCTCCAGGTGCTCGATCATGAGCTGCCGGACCCGTTCGGAGTCACCGGCGACCAGTGCGTCGACGATGTGCAGGTGGGACTGCGCCGTCCGGACGAGCTCGTCGGTGCCGAGTTGGGTGGTCAGCCGGAGCTGACGGGTCTGGTCGCGCAGGGACTTGACCGTCGAGGTGAGCCGATGGTTGCCCAGGATGCGCAGCAGGCTGAGATGGAAGACCAGGTCGGCCTCGAGGTAGGCGACGACATCGCCGGACGCGACCGCCCCCACGATGTCGTCGGCCAGGCCGCGGAACTCGGCCTCCCGGGCGAGGACCTCGGCATGGCCGGAAAGCCCGACCATGCTGGGGATCTCGAGAAGCGCCCGCATCTGGTAGATCTCCTGAAGATCCTGCTCGCCGAGCGGCAGGACGCGGTACCCGCGGTTGCGGACGGCTTCCATCACGCCCTGGTCGACCAGCGTCAGCAGGGCCTCCCGGACAGGACTCGTCGACACGCCCAGTTCGGCGGCGATGGACGCCGCCGAATACAGCTGCCCCTCGACCAGGTCTCCGGTGATCAGGTTCTTGCGCAGGATGGCAAGGACCTTGTCCTTGAGGCTCGATTGCTCGATCCGACCACCGAAGGCCTGCATCAGTACTCCGAGCCGCGCTGGACCAGGACGCCGTCGACCCGCTGCGGGATGCCCTCGGCGTTGCTGTCCTGCAGTGCTGCCGGCAGCAGTGCCGTTGGAAAACCCTGGTAGGCAACAGGTCGGAGGAACCTGGTGATCGCCGCGGTGCCGACCGACGTGCTCGAGGGCGCGGTGGTCGCCGGGTACGGGCCGCCGTGCTGCTGGGCGTGCGTGACGCTGACCCCGGTCGGCCACTGGTTCCAGAGAAGACGCCCGGCCTTGCCGGCCAGCAGCCGGACCAGTTCCGGGACGACCGCGTCGTCCGGCTCACCGGCGATGGTGGCCGTCAGCTGGCCGTCCAGACTCCGGGCGGCGGCCAACAGTTCGGACTCGTCGGAGTAGGTGACCAGCAGGACGGTCGGACCGAAGCATTCGGTCAGCAGCGTGTCCGGATCCGCCAGCAGCGCAGCGATTCCGGTGACCAGGATGGTGGGCCCGGGTGGATCCTCGCCCTCGTAGTTCGTCGGCACCCCGGACGGACCGCCGGCCAGCACGCTCACCTCCGGGTGGTCGGCAAGATCGGCGAGCACCGCGGTGTACCCGGCCTGGATCCGGCTGTTCAGCATCGGAGCGGGCGCCGGAAGCGTCATCGACACGAGATGCTCGATGACCGAGGACTTCTCGGGGACGAGGACGACACCGGGCTTGGTGCAGAACTGCCCGGCGCCCAGGGTGAAGGAATCCAGCAGACCGCGGGCGATCGCTTCCGCGCGCAGCTCGGCGGCTGCCGCGGTGACGAAAACCGGGTTGACACTGCCCATCTCGGCGAAGAACGGGATGGGCTCCGGCCGGGAGTTGGCCAGGTCGAACAATGCGCGGCCACCGGCGATCGAGCCGGTGAACGAACCGGCCTTGACGCGCGGATCGGTCAGCGCCTGTCGTCCGGCCCCGTCGCCGACGATCAGCGCGAAGACACCGTCGGGGGCACCCGCGTCGGCCAGGGCCGCGGTGACGAGTCGGGCCGTCAGGACGGAGAGCGCCGGGTGCCCGGGGTGGGCCTTGAGGATCACCGGGCAGCCGGCGGCCAGGGCGGAGGCCGTGTCGCCACCGGCGACGCTGAACGCGAACGGGAAGTTGCTGGCCGCGAAGATCACCACCGGCCCGACGGGTTCCAGGACGCGTCGAAGATCGGGGCGGGGAGCGCCCATCGGCCACTGCGGGTCGGCATGGTCGATCTGGGCGTCCAGGAACGCACCATCGGCGAGGACCTCGCCGAACAGGCGGAGCTGGAACGACGTCCGCTTCACCTCACCGCGCAACCGCGGCTCACCGAGATGGGTTTCGGCGATTGCGATCCGGACGAGCTCGTCCACGTGGGCATCGAGTGAATCGGCGACGGCGTCGAGTGCCCGGCGCCGCTGCGCCGGTGTGGTGGCAGCCCACACCTCCGCGGCCGCAGCGGCGGCGTCGACCACCGCCGTGACCGTCGGATCGGCGGTCGTGGTGAGCACCGTGGATGCTGCCGGAAAGCTGGAGGTCACAGGTAACCCTTGGCCAGGGCGGCCTCGGTGTCCTTGGTGATCTGAGCGGCCGTTTCCGGGGACAGCGGGGAACGCGGGGGCCGGCAGATGCCGCCCTTGCGCCCGGCGACGTCCATCGAGAGCTTGATCGCCTGGACGAATTCGTGCTTGGAGTCCCAGCGGAGCAGCGGGTGCAGATCGCGGTAGACGACCAGGGCCTTCGCCCAGTCGGCCGGGTCGGCCGAGGTCGATAGTTGGTAGAGCTCCAGGCTGCCCTTGGGCAGCGCGTTCGGGTAGCCGGCGACCCAGCCGACGGCACCGTTGATGCCCAGTTCCAGCAGCACGTCGTCAGCGCCGATGACGACGTCGAGTTCCGGCGCCAGTTCCTTGATCTGGTAGGAGCGGCGGACGTCGCCGGAAAATTCTTTCACGGCCACGATGAGGCCCTCGCCGTGCAGGCGGGCCAGCAGCTCGGGCACCAGGTCGATCTTGGTGTCGAACGGGTTGTTGTAGGCCACGATCGGAAGCCCGACCTTGGCGATCACGCGGTAGTGGTCGACGACGGCGTCGGGTCCGGCCTTGTAGACGTTCGGCGGAAGCGCCAGCACCGACTGGGCGCCGGCCTCCGCGGCCTGCTCGACCCAGCGCAGGGACTGGTGGCTGGAGTACGCGGCGACACCGGGCATCACGCCGAATCCCTCGGGCGCGGCCTCGACTGCGGTGGTGACCACGCGGGCACGCTCGTCATCGGACAGGGTCTGGTACTCACCGAGCGAACCATTGGCGGCCACACCGTGCATTCCGTTCGCCGCCAACCACGCGACATGCTCGGCGTAGCTGTCGAAGTCGACCGACAGGTCGTCGTTGAACGGCAGCGCGGCCGCGACGTAGACGCCGTGCCACGCCTTCTTCTGGTCCGTCATGGTGCTGTTCTCCTTCTTGCTTCGTCTCGTCGAAGCCGTGTCCGGTATTATGGGTGAGGTCTGGCGGGTGAAACACGCTCACGTTCTCGGTGATACGTAACATATTACCTGAACGGCAGATTGGCAAGACCCAGATCTCAGCGGCCCGTCATGGACGCGGCTGACGCGCGGCCTACGGTCTCCTGCATGACCTCCCCGACTTCCTTGATCTCCGCTGCCGAGCCCGCCGCTCCCGGGACCACGCCCGCTCGCGGTACTGCTCCCGCGTCCGGCACCGCCGAGCAGTTCTGGGCCGACGCCGATCGCCACCTGATCCGGTACGGCGCGACGTTCACGCCGGAGATCATCGAGCGGGCGGCCGGCAGCTTCCTCTGGACCGAGAGCGGCCGGAAGATCCTGGACTTCACCTCGGGCCAGATGAGCGCCATCCTCGGCCACTCGCACCCCGAGATCGTCGCCACGGTGCGAAAGTCGATCGGCACGCTCGACCATCTGTTCAGCGGCATGCTGTCCCGGCCGGTGGTCGACCTGGCGCGGCGTGTGGCGGATTCACTGCCCGATCCGCTGGAGAAGGTGCTGCTGCTGACCACCGGCGCCGAGTCGAACGAGGCGGCGCTACGGCTGGCGAAACTGGTCACCGGCAAGTTCGAGACGGTGTCCTTCAGCGGGTCATGGCACGGGATGACCCAGGGCGCGGCCGCCGCCACCTACAGCTCCGGTCGCTACGGCTACGGTCCGGTCGCGCCCGGCAACCTGGCCATCCCGACACCCAACCCGTATCGCCCTGACTTCGTGACCGACGGGACGTTCGACTGGAGGCGCCAGCTGGACCATGCCTTCGGGATGGTCGACGCACAGTCGGTCGGCAGCCTGGCCGCCTGCATCGTCGAACCGATCCTGAGCTCAGCCGGCATCATCGAGCCGCCGCTCGGCTACCTCCCTGCACTGAAGGCCAAGTGCCGTGAGCGCGGGATGCTGCTGATCCTGGACGAGGCGCAGACCGGGCTGTGCCGGACCGGGGACTGGTATGCGTTCCAGCGGGAGGGTGTGGTGCCGGACATCCTGACGCTCTCGAAGACCCTCGGTGCGGGGCTCCCGCTGGCAGCCGTGGTGACGAGCGCGGAGATCGAGCAGACGGCCCGCGATCGTGGGTTCCTGTTCTTCACCACCCATGTTTCCGATCCGTTGGTCGCGGCGGTGGGCAACACGGTGCTCGACGTCCTCGAACGCGAGCAGATGGATGTCCAGGTGCAGGCCAAGGGGGCCCAGCTGCGGGCCGGGCTGCTCGAGATCCAGTCGAGACACCAGGCGGTGGGCGATGTCCGGGGTCGCGGACTGCTGCACGGCGTCGAACTGGTGCTGGATCGCGACACGAAGGAGGGGTCGGACGTGTTGGGCGCCTGGGTCACCAGGCGGTGCCTCGAGCTCGGTCTGCACATGAACGTGGTCCAGCTGCGCGGGATGGGCGGCACGTTCCGGATCGCCCCGGCCCTGACGAGCACGCCGGAGGAGATCGCCCTCGGCCTGGAGATCCTGGACCAGGCGATCGGCGAGGCGGAGGGCGCTCACCTGGCGTAGCCGATCGCCTTCCAGCGGCCCGCCGGCAACGACGAGGACCTGGCCACACTGCTCGGCGCTTCCCTCTGCGAACGAGCGCCCCCGAGGCGTCCCCCTAGACTCCGAAGATGACTTCAGCGAGGGAACGACCGCGGCAGGATCGCGACGGTGCAAGGCACCTCGACTCGAGCGAGATCGCCTCGGTGGAAAGCGTCCTGCCCGGTGAGGGTCGCCTCGCCCCACGGTCCTGGTGGGATTCCGACGCGCCGTCGCTGCTCCTGGACGGGTCGTGGAAGTTCCACTTCAGCCCGGACGCCGCCGGCCTGACGATCGGCTTCGAGGAGCCCGGGCACGACGATGCGGAGTGGGATCTGCTGCCGGTCCCGTCGGTCTGGCAACTGGCCGGGCTTCCGGCGAAGCCGCGGTACAGCCCGCCGGCCTACACCAACGTCATCTATCCGTTCCCGGTCGATCCGCCGCATGTCCCTGACGCGAATCCGACGGGGGAGTACCGGGTCTCCTTCGACGGTCCGGAGGGCTGGCCCGCCGGCCGCCGGGTGCTGCGGTTCGAAGGGGTCGACTCGCACGCCACGGTGTGGCTCAACGGCGTCCTGCTGGGTTGGTCGACGGGTAGCCGGCTCGCCGCGGAGTTCGACGTCACCGACGTGCTCCGGCCGGGCGAGAACGTCCTGGCTGTCCGGGTGCGGCAGTGGTCGGCGGCCTCGTACCTCGAGGACCAGGACATGTGGTGGGTCTCGGGCATCTTCCGTTCGGTCTCCCTGCTGTGCCGCCCGGCCGGCGCGCCGTCGGATGTGTTCGTGCATGCGGATTTCGAAGCGGCCACCGGAACAGGCGTGCTCACCGTTGACGCCACCGATGCGGCTGGGTCGCCGGTCGCCGGTCGGCTGGATTTCCCCGATCTCGGGCTCGCCGGGGCGGACGCCGCGGTGGCCCACCCCCTGCCGGGGGTTCGGCCGTGGACTGCGGAAACGCCTGTCCTGTACGACGGCACCCTGACGTCCGACACCGAGGTGATCACGCTGCGGGTCGGGTTCCGCCGGGTCGAACTGCGTGACGGACTGCTTCAGGTGAACGGCGTGCCGCTGCTGCTGCGTGGCGTGAACCGTCACGAGTGGGACCCGGAGACCGGTCGGACGATCAGCCTGGAGACGATGCGTCAGGACATCGCGTTGATGAAGCAGCACAACATCAATGCCGTCCGCACCAGTCACTATCCGCCGGACCGCCGGTTCCTCGACCTGTGCGACGAATGGGGTCTGTGGGTGATCGACGAGTGCGATCTTGAGACCCACGGTTTCTTCCTCAACGAGTGGCGGAACAACCCGAGCGACGAACCGATGTGGCAGCCCGCGCTCCTGGACCGCATGCAGCGCACCGTGGAGCGGGACAAGAACCATCCGAGCATCATCCTGTGGTCGCTCGGCAACGAATCCGGGGTCGGCCGGAACCTCTCGGCGATGGCCAGGTGGGTCAAGTCCCGGGACTCCTCGAGGCTGGTGCACTACGAAGGTGACTGGGACAGCGGTGATGTCGACGTCTACAGCCGGATGTACGCGGACGTCCCCGAGGTCGAGCAGATCGGATTGCTGACCGAGAGCGCCGCCGCCACCGACGAACTCGACGCCCATCGACGATCCCTGCCATTCCTGCTGTGCGAATACGCGCACGCCATGGGAAACGGTCCCGGTGGACTGACCGAGTACCAGGACCTCTTCGACGCCCACCCCCGGCTGCAGGGCGGTTTCGTCTGGGAATGGCTGGACCAGGCCATCACCGCCCGCAACGCCGACGGGGACGACTACTTCGCCTACGGTGGGGATTTCGGTGAGCCGGTGCACGACGGGAACTTCATCACCGACGGCCTGCTGTTCCCCGATCGCACCCCGTCGCCGGGTCTGCTGGAGTTCAAGAAGGTCATTGCGCCGGTCAAGCTGACCATCGATCCGCAGACGCGGGCGGTGCGCATCGACAACCGGCACGATTTCCTGGATACGTCGGGATTCACCCTCGACTGGCTACTGGAGGACAGCGGCGCCCGGGTGGACAGCGGCACCATGGCGATGCCGCTGCTGGCCGCCGGCGAATCCGCCACCGTCGGGTGGCCGGCGGAGTTGACCGCTGCCGCGGCTCTGCTCCCGGCTGGTACGACACCCCCCGGAACCCATGGCGAACGGTGGATCTCGGTCACCGCGAGGTTGGCAGCCGACCAGCCCTGGGCCACGGCCGGCCACGAGATCGCCTGGCAGCAGGCGCAAGTCGAGTTCCCAGCCGGTCCCGACCGCCGGCTCGCCGCACCATCGAGTGCGCGACAGTCCAGGCACGGGTCCATCGGCCCGGTCACCATCGACCCCCGGACCGGGCTGCTCGCCGCCGTTGGCGACCTCGCCGTGCACGACGCCAGGGTCACGCTCTGGCGGGCCCCGACGGACAACGACCACGGCATCCCGCACACCGAACGGGACACCGGCAAGAGCATGGACACCCGTTGGCGCGCAATGGGTCTGCACCGATTACAGCACAAGCTGATCGACCTGGAGGTGGGCGATCAGGAGATCACCTCGACCTACCACGTCGGTCCAGCTGGATCCGACCAGAGGGCCGTGGTGGCATACCGCTGGACCAGTGCCGAGCCTGACGAGGCGCATCTGGCCATGAAGGTGGACCCGCCGGCCGGGTGGCCGGTCCTGCCGAGAGTCGGTCTGGCGCTCGAATTGCCTGGCCGCCTGCAGCATCTCGACTGGTTCGGTCTCGGCCCGGGAGAGGCCTACCCGGACACCACGACCGCGGTGCGGGTGGGGCGATTCGCCTCCGACCTCGCCGGTCTGCAGACGCCCTACGTGTTCCCCCAGGAGAACGGCAACCGGCGGTCGGTCCGCTGGGCGAGCCTGACCGACTCCGGGGCCGGCATCCTGCTGATCGGAGACCCCTTGATCGATGTCACCGTGCGGCCCTGGAGTTCGGCGGCATTGGCGGAGGCCCGTCATCCTGACGAACTGACTCCCGACGGGTTCGTTCACCTCGACATCGACGCGGCTGTCGGCGGGGTGGGCACTGCGGCGTGCGGACCCGGTGTGCTGCCGGCCTACGAGATCACCGGACCGGTCACCCTCCAGCTGCGACTGCGCCTGGTCGGGGCCGACGAGGGCTGACGGGCGAACCTGACCGGCGTGCGCGTCTGAAACTACCGGCAGGGCTGTCTTTCCCGACGCGCGGCCTACTTTCCGATGCCCGGGTCAGGGATGGACGACGCCCAGGTCGGACAGCGCGCCGGTGAGGATCCGCATCATCGACAGGGAGTCGCGATGCGGCATCACCGGGCTCTCGATCTCGCCGGCACGTACCCGGGCCTGCACCTCGCGGAGCTGCGGAAGGTACCCCGCACCCTCGATCTCGGCGGTCAGGACCTCGGGTTCCGCATCGGCAAGGTGCAGCGTCATCAGGCGTGGGGCCAGCGCGTTCGCGGCGATCTCGACCCGACCCAGCGTGCCGATCACGGTGGCGGTGTTGGATCCCTGCGCGCGCATGGTGCAGGTCCCGATCCCGGACACCGCGTCCGGGTATCGGAACAGCAGGGTGGCGGTGTCGTCGACACCGTTGGGGGCGAGGCCGCCGAACGTCGTCACGGAATCCGGATCGCCCAGCAGCGACTGGATCATCGACACGGGGTAGGGGCCGAGGTCCAGCAGTGCTCCGCCGCCCTGAGCCGGGTCGAAGAGGCGATGCCGGGGGTCGTACGGGAACCGGAAGCTGAAATCGTCGACGACCTGGCGGATCTCGCCCAGTGCCCCGGATCCGATCAGCGCGCGCAGCCGCACGTGCAGCGGGTTGAACCGCGACCAGACCCCTTCCATCAGGAAGGTCCGGTGCTTCGTCGAGGCTGCCACCATGGCCTCCGCGTCGGGGTAGTGCACAGTCATCGCCTTCTCGACCAGCACGGCGGTGCCGGACTCCAACGCAGGGATGGCCGCCTCGTGATGCACCGCGTGCGGGGTCGCGACGTAGAGAACGTCGATCTCCGGCAGCATGTCGGCCAGCACGGAGTAGACCGTGATCGCGGGTCGGGATCCTTCGTCCGGGATGGTCAGGCCGGCGGCGTAGGCCGCGCCGCGCTCCGCTGACCGGGAGCACACGGCGACCAGTTCGGCATCGGGCAGCAGGAGCAGATCGGACATCACCGTGTGGGCGATGCCGCCGGTGCCGACCACGCCCCACCGCAGCGGGTGCTCGCGTTCGGCGACGTAGGTGGCCGGTGGTGCGTAGCTCGGCATGCTGGTTCCGGTGCTCAGTGACTCGACCGCTGGGGACTCGACCGCTGGGCCATGGCCGCCAGCGCCTGTTCCCGGCCCATCTCCTGCGCCTCGGTGAGCGAGATGTAGTCGCCCACCCGCCCGAATCTCATCTTCTTGGTGTGTTCGAGGGTGTCCTCGATGAGCATTCGATTGGTACGGATGAGGTCGGCGGTGATCCCGATGATGATCGACAGGAATCCGACGATCAGCGACACCGCGCCGACCACGATCGACTGGAGGTGCTCGCCGGTGTCACCGGTCAGCCGCAGGATGCCGTAGCGGGCGAAGAAGTAGGCGCCGAGCAGTCCGAAGATGGTCGCGAAGAAGGAGAAGATGGCCCATGGCTTGTACATGATGTACGAACGGACGATGGCACCGGCCGACTTCATGATGTGCTCGCGCATCGACTTGAACAGGCGGGACTCACGGGTCTTGGGGTTGGTGACGACCGGGATGCTGGCGATCTTCAACTTCTTGTTGCCCGCCTGGATGATCGTCTCCATGCAGTACGAGAACCGGGTGATGGTGTTGAGCAGCATCAGGCTGTCGCGCGAATAGGCACGGAAGCCGCTGGCCGCGTCGGGCAACTTGGTACCGGCTGCCTTGTTCACCACGCCGCTACCGAAGTTCTGCAGCATCACCTTGAACTTGGAGAAGTGCTCGACCAGATGTACCTGCCGGTCGGCGATCACGATTTCGGCCTCACCACGCAGGATCGGCTGGACCAGGTCACCGATCCGCTCCTGGGGGTACTGGTTGTCGCCGTCGGTGTTCACCAGGATGTCAGCGCCGAGTTCCAGTGCCTTCTGCGCGCCGTCGTGGAACGAACGGCCGAGACCGCGGTTGCGGGCATGCCGGACGAAGTGCGTCACACCGTGGGCCCTGGCCACCTCCACGGTCCGGTCGGTCGAGCCGTCGTCGATGATCAGCACGATGATCTCGGCAACGCCGGGGATCGATTTCGGAATCGTCGACAGGACCATCCCGAGGGTCTCCTCCTCGTTCAGACAGGGCACCTGCACCACGAGGCGGACACCCGGCTTCGGGCTGCTGCCCAGCGTTTCGGCAGGAGCTCCGACCTGTGGCGAGGCATCGATTCCCGCGGTCGGCGACCAGGCGGTGGTGGCCTCCAGGGCCGGAGAATCGGTGGCACTCATGGGTGACTCCTGCTCTGCCGCGGTGGCCCGGCGGCGCCGGCCGGGAGGGGACCCGGTCGACACCGATGACCCTGCGACCTCGTGACGGTGGCTCGATGACGGCGTGGTGGACGCAGCCGGAAGACGAAGGGGCCGCAACGAAAGGGTAAACCGTTCCATGCTCGTTGCCGAAAGGCTCGCTCGGCAGTGGAGGCCGCCCTCCACCCTCGCCCGAGCGATCGCAAGGCTGCGGTCAGCCTTGCGCCGGCCCGACCTGCGGCGGCCTGCGGGATTCGCGCCGGACCCGGTAGAGGTCTGCATCAGCTCGGGCGATGAGATCGGTGCTGGTGTCACCTGGTCGTAGTTCGGCCAGTCCGACCGATACCGACCAGAGGTGGGTTGCTACGGCCAACATCTCGTTGACCTGCAGAAACCGCCCTCTCGCCGCTGCAAGCGGGATGCCGGGGACGACGCAGAGGAACTCGTCCCCGCCGAACCGGACGACGAGATCGTCGGGACGGAGCATCTCCCGCAGCGTGTGCGCGACCTCCCGCAGGACCAGGTCACCGGCCGAGTGGCCCCGCGAGTCGTTGATCTTCTTCAGGGAATCGACATCGACGAAACCCAGGACGAGTGATCTACCCGACCGTCGACTTCTGACCACCTCGCTCTCCAGTCGGAGCAGTCCGGCGCTCCGCGAGTACACGCCGGTGAGTTCGTCCTGGGCCGCCATGTCACGGTCGTCGGCCGCCGAGCCCCGGTCCGCTCTTGCGCTGTCCCGATCACGTCCTGCCTGGCCGCGGTCACTACCGGCCCAGGCCCGCTCGAGGGCGGCTGCAGTGCGCAACTTCCTCAGGTCGTCGAAACTGGGTGTCGTCTGGAGTTCCAGGCCGCGGACGTCGGAGGCTGCGCCGTCCCGGTCCAGGGCGTCGTTCAGCTGGTCGCGAAGGTTCGCTGCTCGATCCCGGGCATCGCCGGCCACGTCCCGGCGGCTGGCGGCCCGGTCCCGCCCGGCTCCGGAGTCCTCGTCCGGTTCGGTCTGGGAGGAAACTTCCGGGCCGACGAGATCCTGACCGACGCGAGGCCCGGGTCCGTGCGCAGCACCGCCTTCGATCACCGAAACGCCCCCGTTTCCCCTCCACCTGGTTCCACCCGGAAGATCCGAGCCGCGCCGCCGTGGTGGGACAGATTCTGCCACGCGGGAGGCCAGCACACTATGTCTCCGACTCGCCGGGCGGTGAACGGGTGAAGGACACTGAACGGGTGCCGACCGACTTGCTTATCCACATCGATGGATCTGCCGCCTGGATCGAACTTGCCGAGCCGCAGCGGGGTTGTCCGTTGAACCTTCGGACCGTCGCCCAGCTCGCCGCAGCGATCGCCGGGGCCAGAGCGGCGGACTGCGCGGTGGTCGTCCTCGCTTCTTCGGGGCGGGCGTTCTCGGTGGGCGGTGACATCAAGGACTTCGCCGCGGCCGCCGACCCTGGCGCATACATCGACGAGCTCGCGCATGCCCTGCACGCGGTGATCCTGGAGCTGCATGCGCTGGACGCCATCGTGATCAGCGTCGTCCAAGGGGTGGCAGCAGGGGCGGGGTTCCCGCTCGCCGCCGCTGCAGATCTGGTGATTGCCGGCGAGTCCGCCACTTTCACGCTGGCGTACAACAAGATCGGTCTGACGCCGGACGGCGGCAGCTCGCTGCTGACCTCCACCTTGGGCTTCCATCGGACCATGGCTCTCGCGCTGCTCAACCCGCTGATGACGGCGTCGGAGGCACACTCGGCCGGATTGGTGTCCGCCGTCCATCCGGACGGCGAGGTGACCGCCGCGGTGCGGGCCGTCGTCGAGACGCTGCTGGCCGGTTCACGGTCCGCCCAGGTCGGGACCAAACGCCTGCTGCGCGGGCGGGCACTGCCGCTGACCGGCTCCGACTTGGACCTCGAAGCCTCCCGGATCAGCGCCGCCGCCGACGGCCCGGACGGCCGTGAAGGGGTGCGCGCGTTCGTCGAGAAGCGCGCACCCCACTTCGGCTGACGGTCCGGGCGGGCGGCCGTCGACGTCAGGGCAGATCGCGACTCGACGCGACCGCCCTGAGGTCGAGATCAGGCGAAGGTCGCCGTGTCGATGACGAAGCGGTAGCGGACGTCACTGTCGACGACGCGGTCGTAGGCCTCGTCGATCTGCTCACCGGAGATGACCTCGATCTCGGAACCGAGGTGGTGCTCCGCGCAGAAGTCGAGCATCTCCTGCGTCTGGGCGATGCCGCCGATCATCGATCCGGCCCAGCTCCGCCGCATCGGGATCAGGGCAAAGGCGGGCACGGACTGCGGTTCCGCCGGTGCGCCGACGTTGACGAGGGTCCCGTTCAGACCCAGCAGCGAGAGGTAGTCGGCCATCGGAAGGTTGGCCGAGACGGTGTTGATGATCAGGTCGAAGCTGCCGGCCAGGTCCTTGAACGTCGCCGGGTCGCTGGTGGCATAGAAGTGGTCGGCGCCGAGCTTGAGACCATCGTCCTTCTTGGACAGGGTCTGCGAGAGCACGGTGACCTCGGCCCCGAGCGCATGGGCGATCTTGACGCCCATGTGGCCCAGCCCGCCGAGTCCGACGATCGCCACCTTCTTGCCCGGTCCCGCACCCCAGTGCTTGAGCGGTGAGTAGAGCGTGACGCCGGCACAGAGCAGGGGGGCGGCCACGTCGAGGGAGACACCTTCGGGAATCGACAGGACGAAGTCCTGGTCGACCACGATGTGCGTGCTGTAGCCACCCTGCGTGGGTTGGCCGTCCCGGCCGATGGCGCCGTAGGTGCCGACGTTGCCCTCGAGGCAGTACTGCTCCTCGCCCGCCAGGCAGTTCACGCACTTGCGACACGAGTCGACCATGCAGCCGACGCCGACCCGGTCACCGACCTGGTGCTTGTCGACCGCGGATCCGATCTCCTCGACCGTGCCGGCGATCTCGTGTCCGGGGACCAGCGGGAAGTTGACCTGGCCCCACTCCTCGCGCGCGGTATGGATGTCGGAGTGGCAGATGCCGGCGAAGGCGATCTTGATGAGGACGTCGCGCGGGCCGAGGTCACGGCGCTCGATGGTGGTCTTCTCGAACGGGGCCTTGGCGCTGGGCGTGGCGTAGGCGGTCACAGAACGCATGCTGGATCGAATCTCCTTCGTAGAGCACAGGTGGTGCACCGATTCCCGGCGCCATCAGAATCAATACCCGACGGCGGCCCGGCCAACCAGCGTTCCAGGGTAACGAGGGTCTCAGGACTGCGTGCGTCAGCGTCGGAACGGCAACCCGGTGTAGCTCTCGGCCAACGTCGTGGCTGCCGACCGTGACGACTCGAGGCCGCGCAGCTGGGACAGCTGGAGCTCGGCGTCGAACTCGTCCCCGAAACGGTGCAGCATCGAGGTCATCCACCACGAGAAGTGTGTGGTGCGCCAGACTCTGGCCAGTGCGGTGTCCGAATACCTGTCGGCCGGCCCTGGATCGTCGTCCAGCAGGAGGGCAGCAAGGGCCACGTCGAGCACCGCCACGTCGGCGACCGCGAGATTGAGTCCCTTGGCGCCGGTCGGCGGCACGATGTGGGCCGCATCACCGGCCAGGAAGAGCCGGCCGTGCCGCATCGGTGCGCTGACGAAACTCCGCATGGGCGTGATGGCCTTGTCCAGGACCGGCCCGTCGGCGAGCTCCCAGCCGTCGAGTGCGAGCCTGGTGGACAGCTCGTCCCAGATGCGGTCGTCCGAGTAGTCCTCGATCCGCTCGTCGGCGCCGACCTGGAGATACAACCGACTGATCTCGGCGCTTCGCATGCTGTGCATCGCGAAACCATGCGGGTGCCAGGCGTAGATCAATTCGTCGGTCGACGGCGGCACGGCGGCCAGGATGCCCAACCAGGCGAAGGGGTAGTCCCGAGTCATCACCTTCTGCGTCGCAGCCGGAAGCTGCGGACGGCAGATGCCATGGAAGCCGTCACACCCGGCGATCACCTGGCAATCGATTCGCTGCGGGTTCCCGTCGGCGTCGGTGAAAGTCACGCTGGGAGCGTCGCCATCGACGTCGTGGACGGCGGTGTCGGTCACCTCGAAAAACATCGGCAGCCCGTCGCGGTCGCCGGCGTCGATGAGGTCCTTCACCACCTCCGTCTGTCCGTAGACCCACACCGAACGGCCGCACAGGTCGGGGAAGTCAACCCGGTGCCGGGTGCCCGGCCACTGGAGGTAGATCCCGTCGTGCCGTAGACCCTGCTCGTGAAGTCGTTGTCCGAGACCGAGTTCGGTCAGCAGATCGACCGTGCCCTGCTCCAGGACGCCCGCCCGCAGGCGCGCCTTGACGTAGTCCCTCGAACGATTCTCGACCAGGACCGTGTCGATGCCGCGGCGGGCCAGCAGATGGGACAACAGCAATCCCGCAGGGCCGGCTCCGATGATGGCCACCTGTGTGCGCATCCGCCGATGATGGACTACCGGCCGGAATCGATCGAGGGCCGACTTCCACTGGATGGATCCGACTTGCCGATCGATCGCGAGATCCCGCGGGCAGCGAGCATCAGGGCCGGCGCGAGCTTCGCCAGGCCCCCTCGATTGCCGGCCGCCACGATGCCCAGTGCTGCGATCACCCGGCCGCTCCGGTCCGATACGGGCACCGCGATCGAGTAGGTGCCGATGGTCATCTCCTGGGCGGTCTCCGACCATCCGCGCCGACGGATCTCGGCCAGCTGCCGGAGCATCCGCCCCCGTTCCACCACGGTGAATGCAGTGACCCGGATCAGATGATCCATCGCCTCGGCGATCACCCCGGGATCGGCGTGGGCCAGCAGGACCTTCCCGACCCCGGTGGCGTGGAGCGGCAACTCGGACCCGCTGCGACTCACCACGGCCACGGATCTCGTGCCGGAGATCCGCTCCACGTAGAGCGCCTGCAGACCGCGACGCACGGCGATCTGGACGTTCTCGCCGGTGGTGGCGGCCAAGTCCTGCATGAACGGCAGTGCGACGTCGCGCAGCTCGCGGGACACCGGGGCCAGCAGCCCGAGTTCCCAGAGCCTTGGCCCGATCTCGTACCTTCCGTCGGGGCGCCGGACGAGTCCGCCCCAGGCGACCAGCTCGGCCACCAGTCGGTGGCAGGTGCTCAGCGGCAGCCCGGCCCGCGCGGCGATCTCGGACAGCCCGGCCCGCGGCAGATCGGTGTCGAAGGCGGACAGCACCGCCAGCGCCCTCGACGTCACGCTGCGTCCGGCCGAACCCGATCCGCCCGCCACCGCAGTCCTCCGATCCGAAACCTTCTGCTCAGTGGAAGGCCAGGGTAGCCACCACCGCGATCGGCGGCCTATTTTGACCCGGAAGGGTCGACCGCAGCGGAGCGCGGCCCGTAGGCATAGGGAAGTGCTGGTTGATCCACCGATGACCGAGGACGTCTTCGTACTCGATGCCGTTCGCACACCGTTCGGCCGTTTCAACGGCGCGCTCGCCGGCACCCGGCCTGACGACCTGGCCGCCCATGTGCTGCAGGCACTACCCGCCCGGCACCCCGGACTCGATCCTGCGGCCATCGACGACGTCCTGCTCGGCAACGCCAACGGCGCCGGTGAGGAGAACCGGAACGTGGCCAGGATGGCGGTGCTGCTGGCCGGCTGGCCCACCTCCGTGACCGGGGCGACCGTCAACCGACTGTGCGGTTCGGGGATGGAAGCCGTCCTGCAGGCCCGGCGGGCCATTGCCATCGGTGACGCCGCGCTGCTGGTCGCCGGTGGAGTGGAGTCCATGACCAGGGCGCCGTGGGTGGTGCCGAAGCCGGACCGGGCGTTCCCGGCCGGGCACCAGACGATGTCGTCCACGACGCTCGGCTGGCGCCTGGTCAACCCGGCCATGGATCCGCGCTGGACGATCGCGCTGGGGGAGAGCTCCGAGCACCTGGCCGACGTCTACTCGATCAGCCGCGACGCCCAGGACGAGTTCGCCCTGCGGAGCCATCAACTGGCTCATCAGGCCTGGGAGGCAGGGGTTTTCGCCGACGAGGTGGTCGGCATCCCGGGACTCGACCTGGTGCGGGACGAAGGCATCAGACCTGACACCGACCTCGGCGCCCTGGCCCGGCTCGAGCCGGCATTCCGGCCCGGCGGCACCGTGACAGCGGGGAACTCCTCGCCGCTGAACGACGGCGCATCAGCGCTGCTCGTCGGCAACAGCGCTGCGGCCCAGAGCATCTCGGCGCTGCCGTTGGCCCGAATCGTGTCCGGTGCGGTTGCCGGCGTCGACCCTGACGTCTTCGGGATCGGACCCGTCCAGGCGGCACGAGATGCGCTGCGGCGAGCCGGGATCGGATTCGATGATCTCCGTTTCGTCGAATTGAACGAGGCTTTCGCGGTGCAGTCGCTGGCATGCCTGTCGTGGTGGCCGGAGCTGGATCCGGCCAAGGTGAACGTCTTCGGCGGCGCGATCGCGATCGGTCATCCGCTGGGGGCCTCCGGCGCCCGCATCGTCGGGGCGCTGGCCCACCGACTGCGGGCGGCCGGTGGGGGATACGGCCTGGCTGCCCTGTGCATCGGCGTCGGCCAGGGCATGGCCATGGTGCTGGAAGCATGACCAGCTACGTGAACCCGCCGGCGGGGACACACCCGCCACTCGACAGTCCGGAGTACGGCAGCACGGCGCTGCGGCACCCGCTGCGGACGCCGATCGACCTGCCGCAGCGGCTCACCGAGGTCACCGGTCCGGTGCTCGGCGACCGCAAGCCCGGTGACCTGGACGCCGACCTGACGCGGCAGCACGACGGCGAACCGCAGGGTCAGCGGATCATCGTGCAGGGGCGGGTTCTCGACTCGGACGGACGCCCGGTCCCGCACACCCTCATCGAGACGTGGCAGGCCAATGCCGGTGGTCGCTACCAACACGTCCGGGACCGCTGGGACAGTCCGCTGGACCCCAACTTCTCCGGCCTGGGACGCACCATGACGGACTCGTTCGGTCGCTATCGATTCGTGACCATCCGGCCCGGGGCCTACCCGTGGAAGAACCATCTGAACGCCTGGCGTCCCGCCCACATCCATTTCTCGCTCTTCGGTCGGGCCTTCACCCAGCGGTTGGTCACCCAGATGTACTTCCCCGGCGATCCGTTGTTCTTCCAGGATCCGATCTTCAACTCCATTCCCGATCCCGCCGCCCGGGAGCGACTGATCTCCCGCTTCAACCTGGATCGGACGGTCCCGGAGTGGGCGCTGGCCTACGACTTCGACATCGTGCTGAGGGGTACCGGTTCGACACCCTTCGAGAGCGACGACGACGTGGAGGACGAGGCATGACAGCCGGCCTGACCCCCTCGCAAACCGTCGGCCCGTATCTGTCGATCGGATTGGCCTGGGTCGACGGGGTGTTCGCCGCCGAACCTGGGTCACCGGGCGGATTCTGGTTGCGTGGAAAACTTTTCGACGGTGCCGGGCAGCCTGTGCCGGACGGCCTGGTGGAATCGTGGCAGGCCGACCCGGACGGCTGGTTCGCTTCTCCGGAGGATCCGCGGGGCGCAAGGGAGTATCCCGGATTCCGCGGATATGCGCGGAGCAGCACCGACTCCGAGGGCGCCTTCGAGATCTTCACCGTCAAGCCCGGCCGGGTCCCGGACGGACAGGGTGGACTGCAGGCACCCCACATCGATCTGTCGGTCTTCGCCCGTGGCATGCTCGACCGCGTGGTCACCCGGGTCTACTTCGAGGATGAGATCGATGCCAACGACGCCGATCCGGTGCTCGCCCTGCTGCCGGACGACGAGACAAGGGGCACCCTCGTCGCGAAGGTCTCCGCTGACGGATATCGGATGGACATCCATCTGCAGGGTGAGCTCGAGACGGTCTTCTTCGCGCTGTGACCGGGATCTTCGGGACGACCTTCACCCGTGGGTGGGATACCGGGCTTCCGGACGACCAGGCGTGGCTCGACGCTCTGGTCCAGGTCGAAAAGGCGCTCGTGGATGCGGGGGAGCGAGCCGGCGTCATTCCTCCGTTCGCAGCGCATGACATCAGGTCGGGGTGGAGCGGGGCGTCGGCATTCGGGGTGGAGCAGATCGGCGAGGGTGCCGGAGCCGGCGGCAATCCCGTCATTCCACTGGTGCTGGCATTGAAGGCGGCGGTACCGGAGGAGGTTCAGCGCTTTGTCCATCTGGGCGCCACCAGCCAGGACGTCCTCGATACCGCGGCGATGCTGTTGTCCCGCAGAGCAATCGAGCAGATCGTCGGCCATCTGACCAGGGCAGCCGACGCCGCGGCCGACCTCGCTGGCAGTCACGCCGACACGACGATGGCGGGCCGCACGTTGATGCAGGACGCGCTGCCGATGACATTCGGGCTCAGGGCTGCCGGCTGGATGCAGGGCCTGGACGGGGCGGCCGATCGACTGCGCCTGGTGGCCGCCGGGCTGCCCGTCCAGTACGGCGGACCGGTCGGTACCTTCTCGGGCTCGCTCGCGGCCGGATCTGCCATCAGGGGGGCGCTGGCCGACCGGCTCGGTCTGGCCGACACCACCTTGGCCTGGCACACCGCGCGGCTGCCGATCGGCGATCTGGCCGGAGCACTCGGTACCGCGGCCGGCATCGTCGGGAAGGTGGCCCTGGATGTGGTGCTGATGGCCCAGACCGCCGTCGGCGAGGCGGCGGAGGGATCTCCGTCAGGAGTGGGTCATCGGGGAGCCGATGGACACGGTGGGTCGAGTTCCATGTCGCACAAGCACAATCCGATCTCCGCCATTTCCGCGCGGGCCTGCGCGCAGCGGACGCCGGGGCTGGTGGCCACGCTCTACGCGGGGATGGAGCAGGAGCAGGAGCGTGCCGCGGGTGCCTGGCACAGCGAGTGGGAAACGCTCGGCGACCTGTTGAGACTCACCGGGTCGGCCGCGGCCTGGCTCACCGACTCGTTGCAGCACCTGATGATCGACGCAACAGAGATGCTCCGCCACTCCGCACCCCTGCCCGGCGGTCCGGGCGAATCCCGTTCACTGGTGGACGGTGCCCTGGCAACCAGGTCGAACAAGCGGGCGAATCGATGACTGCGGTGCCCGTGCACTACCGGATCGATTGCGCACCTTCGCTTCCGGCGGACGCACCGACCATGGTGATGGCCGGGTCCCTCGGCTCGACGCTGGAGATGTGGGACGCGCAGGCAGCCGTCCTGGCACGGTCGGCGCGGATCGTCCGCTTCGACATCCGTGGCCACGGGCGGACGCCGATGGCCGGCACCACCGTCGGCATCAGTGATCTGGCCGACGACCTGCTGGCATTGTTGGACCGTCTGGACCTCGGTCGGGTGCACCTGGCCGGTCTGTCCCTGGGGGGAATGGTGAGCATGTCGCTCGCCTCCCGGCGCCCCGATCGGGTCGAGAGCCTCTCGGTGGTCTGCACTTCGGCCTACCTGCCACCGGCCAGGGGTTGGCTCGACCGGGCTGCCTCCGTTCGCGCCGGGGGCACCGGGGCCGTCGCCGATGCGGTGGTCGCCCGCTGGTTCACCCCGGACTTCCAATGGAATCGGCCCGAGGTGGTGGTGCGCTACCGGGACATGATCGCTTCGATCTCGCCGGCCGGATACGCCGCCTGCTGCGAGGCGATCGCAGCCATGGATCTTCGTGCCGACCTGGCCTCGATCACCGCCCCCACCCTGGTGATCGCAGGCAGTGAGGACCCGGCCACCCCGCCGGACCATCAAAGGGCCATCGCCTCGGCGATCAGCGGTGCCCGTCTGGAGATTCTCGGCCCGGCGGCACACCTGGCCAACGTCGAACAGGCCGAGGCAGTCAGCTCGCTGCTCGCGGATCAGATGGGCGTTCCGGTCGGCCACCCGCACGGGGAACTTCAAGTCGAGGAAGGCCGCTGATGGACGATCGGGAGCGATACGACGAGGGAATGGCGATCCGCCGGGCCGTGCTGGGCCGCGATCACGTCGATCGATCGGTGAACGGGACCACCGACTTCACCGCACCGTTCCAGGACTTCATCACCCGATATGCCTGGGGTGACATCTGGACGAGACCAGGCCTCGACCGGCAGAGCCGCAGCATGATCACCCTGGCGGTGCTCACCGCGCTCGGACAGGAACACGAACTAGCCCTCCACGTGGGTGCGGCTCTGCGAAACGGACTGACCCGCGAGCAGATCCAGGAGGTATTCCTGCATACGGCGGTGTACGCCGGAGTCCCGGCCGCCAACCGGGCTTTTGCGGTGGCGCAGCAGACCTTCGACGGACTGGACACGCCGACGGGTCCGCCGCCGGTGCCCCCGGTGCTGCCATCCACGGATTGAGCGCCCGGCTCCCGGGAAGTGATCCAGGCCCGGAATGCACTTCTTTTTCCGCCGATGGACGCCATGGCAATCGCGTTCTTCTCTCCAATTGCTCCCACCACAGGCTGCGGACGCTCGAATGGAACCAGATGTCGTGACCCGCGGTGACGATTTCGTCCTCTGCGACAGACGCTGCTGCGCGGTTGAGTCGTCAAACGGCACTGTCGGGTGAAAGCCAAATCGGGCTCTTTGCCGCGCTGATTACCGGCCGGTAGCGTCACGGAGGGCAGTTCCGCTGCCGACGGGCGATCGCCGGAACAGATGCCGAGACCGGGACGCGCGCGAGTCCTGATCTGCAGCACGATGTTCCGGCGGGGAGGTCCTCCATGTCAGATGTCACCGTCTCGGAACCCGATGACGCCCGCACGCACCGGCAACCTTCCGAATCCGACACCGGGCGGGCCCAGCGGATCGTGGCTCTCGCGCGCCGGCACCTCCGGATGGACGTCGCCTACGTCTCCGAGTTCGCAGCCGGTGCGGACGTCTACCGGTTCGTCGACGGCAGCGGCGCCGCGTTCGGGATCCGGGTCGACGGACGAATTTTCGCCGGAGTCACCTTCGATCGTCAACTGGCCGACGGAGCGATCCCGCCGCTGCGTGCCGACCGGTCGAATACCGATCCGGCCATGGTCCGGTCCGAGGTATCGGCCTACGTCGGCGTCCCGTTGGTGCTCTCGGACGGAACGGTGTTCGGCACCTTCTGCGCGCTGAGCCGGAAGCCCGCACCGTTGGACGCACGCGACCTCGGCGTGATGGCGCTCTTCGCCGAGCTCCTGGTCCGCGAGCTGGACGAACAACACGCCAGCGACCGCTCCAGGGAGCGGATCGTCCAGCTCCTCAACTCGTGCAGCATCGCCATCGCATTCCAGCCCATCATCGACGTCCGGGACGGGTGCTGCCTCGGTGTCGAGGCCCTGTCCCGCTTCCCGTCCGGATTCGGCTCGCCGGACACGGTGTTCGCCACCGCCCGGACGGTCGCGCTGGGGACGGAACTCGAGGTCCTGGCGCTGAAGAGGGCCATCAGCTTCCTGCCGCTGGTTCCCCCCGATCAGTTCCTGGCGCTCAACCTGACTCCCGAGGTGGCCTTCGACCTGGCCCGCGATCCGTCCTTGTCAGCGGGTCTGCCACTCGACCGGCTGGTGCTGGAGGTCACCGAGAACATGGCGATGCAACGCTACCGGGAGTTTCGGGAACGCCTTGCGCCGCTGCGGGAACGAGGGCTTCGGTTGGCCATCGACGACGCGGGCGCCGGATACGCCTCGCTCTACCACATCATCGAATTGCAACCCGACATCGTGAAGATCGATCGTTCGATCGTCAGCGGTGTTGATCGGGATCGTTCGCGCCGCAGCGCCATTCGTGCTTTCGTGGCGATCGCCGCCGACCTCGGCGCCAGCGTGGTGGCCGAGGGCATCGAGACCGTAGCCGAGCTGGACACCGTCCGGGAGCTCGGTGTCGACGCCGGTCAGGGTTACCTTCTCGCACAGCCCAGTACGGACACCTCCCGTCTGGCGGGATCCAGGAGCCTGCTCCCGGCCCAGGTCGCCGCGAGCAGTTCGCCTCGTGCGGCACGCCCGGTCCGCCGGCATGCCCTGGGCCGGAAGGTCTCCTGAGAGGAACCGTGCGACGTCTGCCGCCCCGATGATCGACGGATCCACCAGATCAGGGAATTCCCCTGATGTCGCATCCATCTGCCGCCGTCACACTTCTCCAGTGGACGAACGACACGCGAAGCAGGGCAGCGCGACGACGAAGGACAGCGACATCCGGCTGGCCGAGGCGATCATCGACGACGCCTTCGCCTCGATGGTCGTCGAGAGCCGCGACGAGGTCGCCGCCAAGGAAGGCGCGGCGGCGGCAGCGAAACGCAACCTGGCGGTCGTCCTGGCCCAGCAGTCCGCGTGGAACCGGGCCGGCACCTTCGATCATGTGGTCGGGTTCCGGGCCGTGGTCCTCGCCCAGGTCGCCCACCTCGCCGAGACCTCGCTGCCCGCCTGCATACACCTCCGCGCCCTGACGGCCTACCTTTCCGAGTTCCATCCGGCCGACGAGCCCCGTCGACCGGAATGAGGTCAGCCCTTGTCCAGGGTGGTCGCACCGGTCATGATCGCCACCGCTTCCATGGGCGTGTGGGACTGGGGCGTGATGACGCCCGCGCAGCCACCGAGGCGCGCGATGTGGATCCGGTCGGACACCTCGAAGACGTTCGGCATGTTGTGGCTGATCAGGATGACCGGAAGGCCCTTGGCCTTGATCCGGCGGATCAGGTTGAGCACCTGACCGGTCTCCTTCACGCCGAGTGCGGCAGTGGGTTCGTCCAGCACCACGAACTTGTCGGCGAACGCGGCCGCACGGGCGACGGCGACGGCCTGACGTTGCCCGCCCGAGAGGGTTTCGACGGCCTGACCCATGTTCTGGATGGTGCCGATCCCGAGCTCGGCCATGGACGCGGAAGCACGTTCCTTCATCGCCTTCTTGTCCATCATCCGGAAGACGCTGCCAAGGGGTCCTGGCCGCTTCAGCTCCCGGCCGAGGAACAGATTGCTGGCGATGTCGAGTGCCGGGGCCACCGCGAGTGTCTGGTAGACGGTCTCGATCCCGGCGGACCTGGCGTCCATCGGCGTCCGGAACGTGACCGGTTGCCCGTCCAGCAGGATCTCGCCGGAATCCGGCTGGACCGCACCGGTCAACGCCTTGATCAGCGTCGACTTACCGGCGCCGTTGTCGCCGATGATCGCCAGCACCTCGCCGGGGTAGAGGTCCAGATCGACCCCGTCGAGGGCCACCACCCGCCCGTAGGTCTTGATCAGGCCGCGGGCCGACAGAATCGGCCGACCGAGGTCGCCGCCTGGGCTTGTCTTGTGCATCGAGGGAGCAGACATGTTCTAGGCCTTGACCTTTCGAATCCATTGGTCGATAGAGACGGCGCCGATGATCAGGACACCGATGGCCAGGACGCGCCATTGGTCGTCCACTCCGGCGAGCGACAGACCGCTGCGGAAGACGTAGACGATGAGCGCGCCGAGCATGGTCCCGCTGATGGCGCCGCGCCCGCCGAACAGGCTGGTGCCGCCGATCACCACGGCCGTGATGCTCTCGAGGTTGGCATCGACGATGGCGTTGGGGCTGGCCGTCCCCGCGCGGCCGATGAGGACCCACGCGGTGATCCCGAAGATGACACCGGCCACCAGGTAGACGGTCAACAGCACGCGATTGACCCTGATACCGGCCAGTCGGGCACCCTCGATGTCATCGCCGACGGCGTACACGTGTCGGCCCCAGGCGGTCTGGTTCAGCACGAAGGCCATGACGATCGCGAGCAACGCCACGACCAGGACACCGGTGGTGATCCGGAAATTGCCGATGCTGATGAGGTTCCCGGTCCAGTTGAGCAGGTCCGGCATGTCAGATCCCTGGACACTCTTGCCGCCGGAGTAGAGCAGCCCGACGGCCGTGAAGATCGACAGCGTCCCGAGCGTGACGATGAATGGGGGCAGCCGGAGTCTGGTGACCAGCAGACCGTTCAGGAAACCACCGGCCGCACCGAATGCGATGCCGATGAGCAGGGCCAGGAACCCGGGAACACCCTGCGAGGCAGCCAGATTCGCCATCAGCAGCATGGACAGGATAGTGAGAGCGCCGACCGACAGGTCGATGCCGGCGGTCAGGATCACCAGGGTCTGGCCGATGGCCAGCGCGGCCACCACCGCCACCTGCTGGAGGATCAACGAGATGTTGCCCGCGTAGGCCAGCCGCGGATTGATGAACGAGAAGACGACGAACGAGATGATCAGCACCAGCAGCGGACTGACCGAGGGGTGTGAATGCAGGACGTGCTGAATTCGCTGGACCGGCGATTGCCGACGCTGGGCGAACTGCTCGGCCGCACTGGCCGGTGGTTGATGCTCTGTGGTGGTCATGGCGGATCTCCTGGCTCGTCATTCTTGGTGTAGCGGAGGGACTTGCGCGCGCTGGAAGATGCGCAATGGCAGTCGGTCGGAGGTACTGCGGGTCCGTTCGCGTCGGATGAACGGACCCGCAGCACTACCAGGAGCGCAGGTCAGCCCCAGCAGATCTTCGAACCCGCTTCAGTGGTGATGCTCTGGACACCGGCGGCAGTCTTGTCGGTGACCAGAGCGACCCCGGTGTCGTAGAACGACAGTCCAGGCGAGACGGCCGGCTTGGCGCCGCCGCGAGCAATGGTGGCGATGGAATCGACGCCCAGCTGCGCCATGCGGAGCGGGTACTGCTGGGACGTCGCCCCGATGATGCCGGACTTGACCTGGCCGACGCCCTGGCAGCCACCATCGACGGAGACGATCAGCGCGCCCTTGGTGCCGGCGGCCTTGAGGGCCGAATCGGCGCCGACTGCGGCAGGCTCGTTGATCGTGTAGACCACATTGATGTCAGGATTCTTGGCGAGGCAGTTCTCCATGGCGGTCTTGCCGCCGTCGGTGCTGCCCTGGGTGGGCTCGTTGCAGACGATCGTGTAGGTGCCGCCCGAGTACTTGCCGGTCTTGTCCTCGTCGCCGTTCTTGGCCTTGTCCTTGACGTCGATTCCCATGCCGGAGAGGAAGCCCTGGTCCCGGTTGTAGTCGACGGAGACGATCTTGTCGTTGAACAGATCGAGCAGGGCGATGGTGGCCGGCTTGCCAGCGAGCTGGGCCGCGGTCCACTTGCCGATCAGTTCACCGGCCTTGAAGTTGTCGGTGGCGAAGGTGATGTCGACGGTGTCGGCGGGGTCAGGCGGGGTGTCGAGCGCAATGACGTAGAGGCCGGCCGCCCGGGCCTTCTTGATGGCCGGGTTGACCCCTGGACCGTTGGGGGTGATCAGGATGCCCTTGTCGCCGCGCGAGATGGCGTTCTCGATCGCCTGGATCTGGCCGTCCTCGTCGCCGTCCGCCTTTCCCGAGGCAATGGTGATCTTGACGTTGTCCTTGGCGGCGGCCGCCTTGGCGCCGTTCTGCATGGCGATGAAGAACGGATTGAGGGAGTCCTTCGTGATCAGCGTGACGGCGACCGAGGCGCCGGTCGGCACCACCGCGGAGGACCCGGCCGAGGCTGACGGCGCCGAGCTCGCGGCCGGTGCGGCACTCGAGACCGGTGCTGCGCTGCTGGTCGGCGCCGCACTGCTGGAGCTCGAGGTGGTGCCGGGCGCGGCCGTGGTGCTGCTGCTTCCGCATGCGCTGAGCGTGAGGGCGACCGCAGCGACCATGGCGAGCGGCGCCAGGCTCTTGCGGGTCATGTGTCGAGTGGAATGCATCATTTCTCCCTGATGTGCGATGAACAACGGAACGCGGTTGACGGATCGATGAATCGAAGAAATGCAAACAACAGAAGCATTTCTTCGGAAGTGGGCCGTGTCTCTCGTGGTTCCGGCAGGTCAGCCGAATTTCGCATCGAGAACACGGTGGTGCGGGCGGGCGTCCCCAGCTCCTTTGCTGGGCGCATCAGGTGTCCCTGTTGCCGGGATCACGTTGCCGCTATGGTGGCACAGCGCAACGGCTTGCGCAAGCGGTTGCGCGGTATATTGTCCGACAGGGTGATCACGGACCGCCTCATCCCGACTTTTGGTTGGCAGTAGCTGAAGACTTCGAGGAAAAATGAAGACCATGGCCGATGTCGCCCGCGAGGCGGGCGTGTCCGTCTCCACCGTCTCCCACGTGATCAACGAGACCAGGGTGATACGTCCCGAAACCCGGGCACGGGTGCTGGACGCCGTGGAGAAGACCGGCTTCGTCGTCAACACGCTGGCGCGATCGCTGGCCACCTCGACGACGGCCACCATCGGTCTCGCCGTCTCGGCCGTGTCGAACTTCTACTTCGCCGAACTGGTCGCGAGGATCGATGCGGCCGTGCGAGCGGCGGGAAGCACGCTCCTGCTGGCCGACACGCACGAGGACCCAGGGGAGGAACTGAAGATCGTCCAGTCGTTGCACCGCCGCCGGGTCGATGGGATTCTGCTGGCTCCGGTGACGGGCCGGGACGGCGCCGCCCTGCAGTATCTGCGGGACCTGAAGATCCCGGCGACCCTGGTCGATCGCTGCGCTGCCGCCGATTTCGATCAGGTCGGGGTGGAGAACGTCGATTCGACGGCCCGGTTGACGGCACACCTGGCTGCGAAGGGGCATCGGCGCATCGGATTGGTTGCCGGCATCACCGGAATCCAGACCACCATCGAACGCACCAACGGCTACCGGAAAGCGCTCAGATCCAGGAGAATTCGATTCGACCCAGCACTCGTGGTGAGCGGTGAATCGACAGCCGACCGGACCGAAGGCGTCGTCGGGCAGCTGTTGGGCCTGGCCGACCCACCTACGGCACTGGTCGTCGGCAACAACCACATGACCATCGGTGTCCTGCGAGCCCTCAAGGGCCGGGGTCTGCGCGTGCCGGAGGACATGGCCCTTGCCACCTTCGACGACTTCGACTGGGCCGATGTGTTCTCCCCCCACCTGACGGCCATCGCCCAGCCGATCGACCTGATCGCAGGCCGCGCGGTGTCGATGTTGTTCGAGCGCATCGCCGGCTCCGACGGCCCGCCGCGGACCGAGCGGCCGGCGGGTCTGTGGAGGCACCGGGAATCGTGTGGCTGCCGGCCGGGCGAGCAGGAAACGGTGGAAGCAGGGGGATGAGGCCGTCGGGCAGCGATCCGGTGACAGGACCGGCGCACCGACGGGACCCGAGTCTCTTTACCGGATCATTACTGTTGTGCAGCAGTCCCTTTCGTAGCGCCGGATCTTCAAGTGCCGGCCACCCGGAGTTCGCACTCGACCCTTGCTTTCTGGGCCGGTACACAGCAAGCTCCTACCTCGGGCCGGTCCTTTCGCGGTCCTAAGGTCTCACCTCGGGAGCACGCTGATGAGGTTCCGTTCCGAAGCACGTCCGCTCGTACGCAGCGCCGTCGCGCGTCGCTCCAGGTTGCTGGCGATCTCCGCGGTCGCGGCGGTCGGCGTCTCGTTCCTGGCCACCGGGTCGTCGAGTGCATCGGCCACCTCGGCGGCTGCCGTGTCACGGCAGGCCGGGACGACCATCACCAGCACGGGACTGCAGCAGGGGCAGGTCAAACACGTCTGGCTGATCATCCTGGAGAACAAGTCCTACGACGCCACGTTCACCGGCCTGAACCAGAACAGCTACCTGTGGAAGACCCTGCCGAGCCAGGGTGTGCTGCTCAAGAACTACTACGGCACCGGACATTTCAGCCAGGACAACTATCTGTCGCTGGTCGCCGGTCAGGCGCCGCAGCAGGACACCCAGTCCGACTGCAGTGTCGAGGACTTCGACTTCGGGAGCAACTCCAGCATCGTCACCAAGCACAACAGCAACTACGGGCAGGTCGCCTCGCTGGCCAACGTCGCCCAGCCCAGCGGTGCGAACGCTCCGAACGGGACGAACGGCTGCACCTACCCGACCCAGGCGCCGACCTTGTTCAACCAGCTCGATGCGGCGGGCGTCAAATGGAAGGGCTACGCCCAGGACCTCGGCAACCAGGCCGGTCGCGAGGACGCAGCGTGCGGGGGGCCCGGAACGGCGGCCAACAACCCGACGACGAACCCGACCTTCATGAGTGCCACTGCCGCCCATCCGTTCCCGGCCGGGGTCGTGAGTTTCACCGGGGCCCAGGCCAACGACCAGTACGTCGCCAAGCATTTCCCGTTTCCCTGGTTCCACAGCCTGACCGGAACGGTGACCTCGTCCGGGACGACGCGCGGCCTGACCACTCCGGTGCAAGGCGGGACCGACTGCGACGCAGCCCACATCGCCAACCTGGACAGCCCGACCAAGGGGTTGTTCAAGGATCTGCAGAAGTCGTCGACCACGCCGGCATTCAGCTGGATCACCCCGAACAACTGCAGCGACGCCCATGACGCGATCTGCAAGGGCAACAACCTGTCCGGTGCGTTCACCGCGTCCGGGCAGCCCGTCTACCAGTCCGGTGCCCCCGACCCGGAGCTGCTCGCCCCGAAGAACTACACGGGGGGCCTGTACGCCTCGGACCTGTTCCTGCAGTACTACATCCCGATGATCGAGAAGTCGCCGGCGTTCAAGGACGGCGGCCTGATCGACATCACCTTCGACGAGGGCAACCCGCCGTTCACCTACAGCGGCAACAGCTTCAACAACGCGAACGCCTACGGCCCGACGCTGGGGAACAAACCGGACGCGAAGGCCGGGCTGGCCGCAGATCTGGCGGGCGAGAACCTCTTCGGCAGCAACCAGCAGTACGAGCCGACCGGTCCGAACTCCACGCTCGCCAAGGACAAGAACGGCAACCAGCTGTATCCGGGGCCGGGCGACAACGCGTTCATCGACCGCCCACCGGCCTGTACCTCGACCACGCCGGTCATGGTCCCGGCGAACTGCGTCCCCGGGATCGTCCGCGGCGGTTCGGGGAACTCGCCGGCCGCTCGCAACGATGCGGTCGCAGCCGGGGCGTCGACGTCCTACGTCCTGGACAGTGCGATCCTGGCCGACGACACCGGGCGTGCCGTAGTCGACACCGTCGACACCACCGGACCGGGGGGGACCAGCCCGATTCCGGCCAACTCCTTCGTCGGGACGGTGTCCGATACCGGCCCGCAGAAGCCGACGACGCCGACCGGGTCGGTGATCGACGGATCGTTCCAGCTGGTGGATCAGACCGGCTCACCGGTCTCGCCGACCGGACCGGTCAGTGGCATCACGTTGAGCGCCGAGGGGGCACCCGGCTACCTGGCGCCTGGTCAGACAGCCGACCCGCTGTACGACGCCGCCGACCTCACCGCCGGTGGCGGCGACACGGGGAGCGTTCTGATCAGCCCGCTGATCCGTCCCGGCACCAGCACCACCACGTTCTACAACCACTACAGCTGGCTGCGGACGATGGAGGACATCTTCGGTGTCAGCCACGGTGACGACCACACCGCCCTGGCCGCCGGTACTGTCTCCGGAGGCCTGGACGGCAAGGGCCACATCGGTGATGCGGCGCAGGCCGGTCTGGCGCCGTTCGGTCCCGACGTCTTCAACAACGCTCGCATCCGGCAGGACCGTTGACTCTTGCGACGGGTGCCGGGCGGTTCGCCGCCCGGCACCGGGCACTGGCCGCGATCGTGACGGTCGCCGCGCTCGTGCTGTCCGGATGCGCCCCCGCACAGGCCGGACCGGCGGAGGACACCTACGGGTCGCTGCCGACCTTCCTGCCGGTTGCCTCGATCCAACCGGACAGCGTGCTGACCGGAACGACGGAAAGCCCGGCGCTCACGGTGCAGGGTGATGCGGTGCAGGTCCGGCTGGACGGCGGATCGACCGTGCAGGCCACCGTCAGCGGCCCTGACGTGCCCGGCGAGGGGCTGCCCTACGAGACGCCGTCAACCACCTGCACGTTCACGGTCACGCTGACGGGCGCCACCGGAGCCCCGACCGCCATCGCTGTCGCCGACTTCACCACGGTCGACCACCTCGGCACCGTCTACCACCCGGCCGTGGTGCCGGGCAGCCCTGCACCACCCCGCACCATCGCGCCCGGTCAGGCGGTGTCGTTCCAGCTCCGGACGGTGATGATCACCGGTGAGGGCCTCATGCGCTGGGCACCGGGACACCCGCGCATCGTGGCCTCCTGGGACTTCGTGGTGGAGAACGACTGACGCCGTTTTCGCGGGTTGTCCACAGTCAGAGCTCGTCGCAGGCCGACTGTCGGTGCGACCCCATATGGTGAAGTCATGAGCAAGATTCGAAGCAAGGGACGAGCGCGAAGCGAGCATCGCAGCGAGGTACGAGCGAGGGGCGGAGCGCAGCGGGCGATGAGCGCTTGCGCGAAGAGCCAGGATCAAACATGAGCAAAGTGAATGCGATGCAGGCCATGAGGGAGGCGCGGTATGCCGCGCGGAAGCCGGTCACGGCACCCGCCGTTCCGGCCCGCCCGGTACGCGTGGATGTCGCCGCGCCGGTGGACAAGTCGCGTGCGACGGTCGCACCGGACGTCGTGATCAAGGACGTCGTGGTCATGGACGGCTTGGTCGGCGACGCCGCGGCGGACGGGGCTGGTCCGGGCGAGACCGAGGCGACGGAGGAGGCACTCTGCGGGCACCGGAGCATGAACAACCGGATCTGCAAGCGGCCGGCCGGTCATTCGGAGAAGAACCACCGGTACAACTAGCTCTTCATCCATCGCACGACGGTATCGAGGGCCCGCCCGAGGATCGGTGCAAGTGCCTTGCTGTAGGCCTGGGTCAGATGCGTTGCGTCCCGGTAGAGCAAGGTGTCGCGCACGACGACCGGGCACCCGGCCGCGGCACAGAGCCACGGCGTCGGGTCGATCACCGGGACGCCGAGACTCACGACGGCAGCGATGACCGCAGCATGTCGGCCGGCCAGCTGATCGGTGACCGTCACGGTCGGAGTGGCTGACCTGGCGGGGAACTGGCAGGTGGCCGGCGCTTTCACGTGGGCGGCCAGACACACCGGCACGTTCGTCGCCGGTGTCGGGATGTCTGCCAGATACACGACTGTGGGGGCGGCCGCCTGCAGCCTGGCCAGCGTGGTCACCGTCTGCGCTGACCACTCCGCGTTGGAATAGGCAGGTCCGGGCAGCGAATCGCTGCCGGATGCGATGACCAGATCGGGATGCAACGCCGAGATCTTCGCGATCGTGTCGGACCGCCACGCCGGGCACTCGGTGAACGGCCGTTGCAGCTGCGCGTTGGTCAGCAGGACGTCGGCCAGCGGGCAGGCCGCCTTCGTCCAGGACACGAGCTTCCAGCCCTGTGCGATCGCCAGGGTGTTCAGCGCCCCGAACCACTGCTCGGCGTGGGAGTCGCCGTACAGCACCACTGTTCGGGTGCCGGACGGATCGCCGAAAACGCAGGGCGGCTCGGTCGTCACCAGGAAGTCAGCGTTGCAGCCGTTGTTGGTGGTCGGCGGTACGTCATCGACCGCGGCGGTCAGGGATGGCACCAGGTTGGAGGGAAGGTGCGGGGCGGTGTACGCCTCCGTCAACAGCTGGGAGAGCCCGCTGAGGTCGGTGCCGGCCAGGGCCAGCCGGCCGTCCGGCCCGCTGTTGCTGAGTTCGCCCCGGGGGAGCAGCACGATCGTCACGGCCGCCACGGTGACGACGACCGACATCGCGCCACCCAGGATGAAGGCCCGCGGGCGGGAGAAGCGCGTCCGCGCGACACGCTGCTCGATCAGCACGTTGCTCGCCGTGGCCAGGGCGAGCCCGACCACGGCGGCGGCAAGCTTTCCGCCCCAGCCGAGGCCGTCGCCGAGCAACGCCGGCGCCAGCACGATCAACGGCCAATGCCACAGGTACAGGCCGTAGGAGACCCGGCCGACATATTGCACGACCCGGCCCTGCAGGATCCGCTCCACCCCATCGGGATGGCGCCGCGGCCCGGCGGCCAGGACGAGCGCCGCACCACCGACCGGAAGCGCTGCTGCGGCCCCGGGGAATGGCGTCGCGTCGGTGAACACAAACGCCGGCGATACCAGGAGTACCAGACCGACCCACCCGGCGGGCACCGCGATCCGGCCCGGCAGCCGCAGCAGTGCCGGGGTGCCGATCGCCAGGATCGCGCCGACGCCCAGTTCCCAGGCTCTGGTCTGGATCGCGAAGTACGCGAGCGGCGCGTCGATTCGGGTCACCACGACCGACACCACCAGCGACGCCGCCGTGCCCGCCACCGCGAGAGTGCCGATGGCCAGCCGGGTGCGACGGCGGAAGACCAGCGAGACCCCGATGATCAGCAACGGCCAGAAGATGTAGAACTGCTCCTCGACCGCCAGTGACCAGAAGTGTTGCAGCGGCGACGGACTGCCGTCGATGTGCTGGTAGTCGACACCGGCGGCGGCCAACCGGTAGTTCATCAGGTAGAAGGTGCTGAAGATCCCGTCCTTCGCCACCGACGTCGACTGCAGCGGTGGTCCCCAGAGCCGGGCGGCGACGACGGTCACGGCAATCACGACGAGCGCGGAGGGCAGCAGTCGCCGGATCCGTCGCGCGTAGAAGGCGGACAGCGAGAGCCTGCCGGTAGTCAGTCGTTCGGACAGCAGGTGCCCGGTGATCAGGAAGCCCGAGATGACGAAGAAGACATCGACGCCGACGTATCCGCCGGTGACGCCCGGAACACCGCAGTGGTAGAGCACGACCAGCACGACGGCGATGCACCGCAGACCCTGGATGTCCGGCCGGAACCGCCGTCCGGCCAGTTCTGCGGGTTGCGGTTCGGCAGTGACGGTCCTGGTGGCGGCAGAGTTTCCGGCTGCCTCGCGGGTCGGCTCGCCGCCGCTCGTCAGGTCCACCCGCACGATGCTAGGCGGTGGGGCGTGTGGTCCCGGCTCCCTCGAACCGGCCGGCCCGGGCCGCTGCACAAATACACTCGACCAGGGCGACCCGGCGTGGGGAGCGCCGGAGCAAGGAGACGTCGTGCCGCGTTCACTCATCATGTCCCGCCGTGACCTCGAGTTCCTGCTGTACGAATGGCTCGACGTCACGTCGCTGACCGCTCGGCAGCGTTTCGCCGAGCACAGCCGCGAGACCTTCGACGGTCTGCTGGACCTGAGCGAGTCCATCGCCACCGAACACTTCGCCCCGCTCAACCGCCTCGCCGACCAGCAGGAGCCGACCGTCGGGCCGGACGGCAAGGTCGTGCTCATCCCGGAGATCGAGAAGGCCTTGGCGCTCTACGCCGACGCCGGGCTCGGCGCCGGCGTCTTCGATGAAGCACTCGGCGGTCTTCAACTTCCGCTGACCGTGCACCAGGCCGCGAGCATGTACTTCCAGGGCGCCAGCGTCGGCGCCTTCGCCTATGCGTTCCTCTCGGCCGGCAACGCCGGTCTGGTGGCAGCGCACGGCACCGCGGAGCAGGTGGAGAAGTTCGCGAGACCCGTCATCGAGGGCCGTTGGTTCGGCACGATGTGCCTGTCGGAACCGCAGGCCGGTTCGTCGCTCGGCGACATCACCACCAAGGCGCTGCCGCAGGACGACGGGTCCTACCGCCTGCACGGCACCAAGATGTGGATCTCCGGGGGGGATCACGAACTGGGCGGCAACATCGTCCACCTCGTCCTGGCCCGCACCCCGGGCGCACCCGCTGGGGTCAAGGGCATCTCGCTGTTCATCGTCCCGAAGTACCTGGTGGACGACGACGGCACGGTCGGTGAGCGCAACGACGTCGCGCTGGTGGGGCTCAACCACAAGATGGGGTACCGCGGCACCACCAACACCCTGCTGAACTTCGGCGAGGGTCTACGCACCCCGGGCAGTCTGCCCGGCGCCGTCGGGTACCTGATCGGCCAGGAGCATCGCGGGCTGTCCTACATGTTCCACATGATGAACGAGGCGCGGATCGCCGTCGGGGCCGGCGCCGTCGCGCTCGGCTACACCGGCTACCTGCACGCCCTTGACTACGCACAGACCCGGAAGCAGGGCCGCCCGGTGGACGCCAAGGATCCTTCCGCGCCGCCGGTCGCCCTGGTCGAGCACCCCGATGTGCGCCGCATGCTGCTGGCCCAGAAGTCCTACGCCGAAGGTGGTCTCGCGCTCATCCTGTTCTGCGCGCATCTGGTCGACGAGGAACGGACGGCCACCACCGATGACGAACGCGCCCGGTGCCACACCCTCCTGGAGATCCTCACGCCCATTGCGAAGTCCTGGCCGTCGCAGTGGTGCCTGGCCGCCAACGACCTGGCCATCCAGGTCCATGGCGGCTACGGCTACACCCGCGACTACGCGGTGGAGCAGTACTACCGGGACAATCGGCTGAATCAGATCCACGAGGGCACCCACGGCATCCACGCGTTGGATCTGTTGGGCCGCAAGGTGATCATGGACGGCGGGGCCGCGCTCAGGCTGCTGGTGGAGACGATCGGCGCAACCCTCTCGCGAGCCAGGGGAGCCGGGCCGGCCGGTGGCCCCCTAGAGCTGGCCGATCAGCTCGACGCGGCACTGGGGCGGCTGGTCGAGGTGACCGCGCGGCTCTGGGAGGGGCGTGACCCGGCGGTGGCGCTGGCAAACGCCACCCTCTACCTCGAGGCGGCCGGACACATCGTCGTGGCATGGATCTGGCTCGAGCAGGTTCTCACAGCAGGCGCAGCCGACGAGAGCGATGGTCACTTCTACGGGGGCAAGAGGGCTGCGGCAGCGTACTTCTACCGTTTCGAGCTGCCAACGGTCTACTGGCGCCTCGACCTGCTGGCCTCGCTGGACCGGACCACGCTGGATCTGGACCCCGCGTCTCTGTAGGGCTCCGCCTGCCTGAGCCTCGTCAGCCCGCCCAGGCCTGCCGGGCGGCGGCGACGGCGTCCAGCGTCCGCGGCGGGACCGGGCCCAGCGCCTTCCCGAGCGCAGCGAGGTCGGCGATGATCAGCTCCAGATCGGCACTGCGCCCGGTGTGATTGACCCGAAAGGTGCTGTGGGACAACGAGCCCGGCGCCGGCCCGATCAGCCGGGAACCGGCCGCACGTGTCGCGGCGACCAGGTCGGCGACGGTCCAGCCGTCCGGCACGGCCACGGTCGTCACGACCGCCGCTGCGGTGGCGTCCTCCGCGATCCACGGCGTCAACCCCAGTATCCGCAGTCCGGCCCTGGTCGCGGCGGCGGCTGCCCGGTGGCGGTGGATCACCCGGTCGAGGCCCTCGGACGACACCCGGGCCACTGCCTGACCCAAGGCCGCGGTCTCCAGCGACGCGGGGGTGCCCAGGATCGTCGATCGCCCGGTGGCCAACCAGCCGTCGCGGAGGTCCAGCAGCGAGAGAATCGACTCGCGCGGGGCGGAAGCGTTGCGCTCCATCCTGTCCCAGGCCCGAGGGCTGACGAAGAGTGCGGAGACGCCGGCCGGTCCGGCCAGCGCCTTCTGCCCGCCGATCGCCACCACGTCGGCCTGCCAGTGGTCAGGTGTCACCGGGTGGGCACCGACGGAGGCGACGGCGTCGACCACGAGCAGGGCGCCATGGCCGGCCACGATGGTGGCGATCTGGTCCATCGGGTTCGCGCCGCCGGTCGCCGCCTCCGCGTGCACCACCGCGACCAGATCGAAAACGCTTGTTGACAGTGCGTTTTCGACCTCGGCGGCCGTCACACTGCGGTCATAGGGCACGTCCACCGAGGTGACGTCGGATCCACCCGAGGCCAGCCATCGGCCGAACAGAGCCCCGTACGGCCCGGTTACGATGTTCAGCGCGGGAACCCCGCTGCGCCAGGCCTCTTGCCGTCGCCTCCAGAGCGACGATGGCCTCGCCCTGGATCAGCAGGACATCGCCGGTGGTGTCCAGCAGACCTGCGACGGCATCCTCGACGGCGGCGACGTCGGCCGCCCCCACCACGGGTCGGTCGAGCAATCCGCCGTGATCGCCGGGCACCACTGTCATGTCGCGTCCACGTCCATCGGGAATTCGTCCGCGAACAGCCGGGGGACCGCCGCGACCAGGGCCCGGGTGTACTCCGAGCGCGGATGGTCGATGACCTGCGTGGCGATGCCGGTCTCGACGACCTCGCCGTCGAGCATCACCGTGACGTCGTCGCAGAGGTGACGGACCACGGCCGGGTTGTGCGAGATCACCACGATCGACAGCCCGAGTCGGTCGCGCAGCCCGAGCAACAGGTCGAGCACAGCGGCCTGGATCGAGACATCGAGAGCTGACGTGGGTTCGTCGGCGACCAGCACGGTGGGTTCTACCGCCAGCGCCCTGGCGATGGCGATCCGTTGCCGCTGCCCTCCGGAGAACTGCCCGGGATAGCCGTCCAGCGCGGACGCGGGGAGCGCGACCTGATCCAGCAGCTCCAGACAACGGGCCTGGGCCCGCGGTTTGGACAGCCCTTGGACCAGCCGGAGCAGTTCGGTCAGGGTCTGCCGCACCGTCATCCGCGGGTCGAGCGAGGAGTACGGATCCTGGTAGATCATCTGGATCGCGCTCAGCTCGTCCCTGGTGCGCCTGGCCGGGAGCACGCGGCCGCCGAGGAAGACCTCGCCGGCGTCGGGGCGCAGTTGCCCGGTCAACACCTTCGCCAGCGTGGTCTTGCCGGAGCCTGACTCACCGACGATGCCGTGGATCCGTCCGACCCCCACCTCCAGGTCCACACGCTCACAGCCCGCACCGCGGCCGACGCCGAACCGTAGGTGACGTCGATGTTCCGCGCCGCCAACCGGAGTGGCGTCCGGGCGGCGGACGTCGGAAGGACGGCCGGATCGATGGGCCGGACCACCTCCCGGGACGCCGGCAGTTCCAGCACCGCGTCCAGAAGTTGGCGGGTGTAGGGCCGCTCGGGATTCCGCAGCACCGCGTCGGTGCTGCCAGCCTCGACGCCCGCACCGGACCGCATCACGACGATGCGGTCCGCCATCGAGCTGACCACGGCCAGATCGTGGCTGACGAAGATCATCGACAGGCCCGACTCCTCGCGCAGACCCGAGAGCAGGTCGAGGATCTCGGCGGCGATGGTGACGTCCAGCGCCGTGGTCGGCTCGTCGCAGAGCAGGATCTCCGGCCGGCAGGCCAATGCCATCGCGATGACCGCCCGCTGCCGCTGTCCGCCGGACAGCTGGTGGGGATAGGCGCTCGCCCGACGTTCCGGATCCGGGATCCGCACCGATCGCATCAGGTCGAGGGCGGTGGCCCTCGACGCCCGCCGGGATTCGCCGAACACCCGACGCGGCACCTCGGCGATCTGGTCGCCGATGCTCATCACCGGGTCGAGAGCGGCCAGCGGATCCTGGAAGACCATCGCCAACCGCCGCCGGCGGGCGGCCCTGACCCCGCGGCCGGCCAACGGGATGTGGGTGCCGCTCATCGTGAGCGAACCGGACGTGACGCGCGCCGACGACGGCAGCAGCCCCATCAGCGCCCGGAGGGTCACGCTCTTGCCGCTCCCGGACTCGCCGACGATGCCAAGGGTGCTTCCGGCAACGAGTTCGAGATCGACCGAGCTGACCACCTCGCGGCGTTCGCCGCCGGCCGGGAAGGTGACCGTGAGCGCCCAGAGCTGCAGCGCTTCGTGATTTTTGCGCGCCCGGACAGCCGCCGTCACCGCCGCACCCGCCAGACGTCTGCGAGCCCGTCGCCCAGCAGACTGAAGCCGAGCCCGGTCAGCACCACGGCAAAGCCGGGCATGGCCGGCAACAACCACTTGCGCCGAACACGACGATCAGCAGCAGGCCGACCCAGAGTGCGGGCAACCCGGCGCCGATGGACGGGATGATCCGGATGACCTGGTCGGCCGCCCGGTCCTTGCGGACCGCCGCCCAGGTTGCCAGCGGTACCGTGACCAGCAGGCAGAACAGGCCGGCCAGCACCACCAGTTCCAGGGTGACGCCGATCCGGGGGAAGATCAACGACCGGGACGGCACCTGGTAGAAGAGCGAGTCGCCGGTGTCGCCCTTGGTCACCAGGCGGCCGACGAACGAGCCGAACTGCGTCCACAGCGGTCGATTCAGCCCCCACTGCGCCCGCAGCGCGGCCACCGCGCCCGGCGTGGCCCGGTTGCCCAGCATCGTCTGTGCCGGATCGCCCGGGATGAGATGCAGCAGCAGGAAGGTCACGATCACGACGCCGACGACGACGCCCACCTCACTGAGCAGCCGGCGCCCCACGTAGCGGAAGGTCTCCCGGGTCATGAAACCTTGACGTTCTCCAGACGGACCGCGCCGGCCGGGTTGACCTCGAAGCTGGTGACCTTGGTGCTGGAGGCTTTCAGAGCGGGCGGGTAGACCAGCGGCACGTACGGGGCGTCGTCGGCGACGGTCTGCTGGATCTGGCGGTAGAGGGCCCTGCGCTTGGTGTCGTCCAGTTCGGCCTGGGCCTTGGTGACAAGGGCGATGGCCGCCGGGTTGTGGTAGCCGGTCCAGAAGGACGTCGACCCGCCGTTGACGTCGTCGATCTGGAAGGAGGCCATCTCGTCCGGATCGCTGATGTCGTTGATGGCGTTGTTGATCATGATCTCGTAGTCGAACTTGAGGAAGGCAGCCTTGTAGGCGGCGGTCTCGATCGACCGGATCTTCACCGTGATGCTGATGGCCTTCAGGGCCTCCTGCAGGATCTGCGCCATCTGGTTCCAGTTCTGGTCCGACGACGGCACCAGGATCTCGGTGGTGAATCCGCTCGCAGACTTGGACTGGGCCATCTCGGCCTTCGCCGCGGCGACGTCGTGGCCCAGCACCGTGATGGTGCCGTCGTAGTACTGAAGGCTCGGCGGGAAGAACGAGTCCGCGGGTGCTGCGGTCCCGAACGTCGCTGCCTGGGAGATCTGCTTGCGGTTGACCAGGTGCGAGATCGCCCGCCGCACATGACGATCGGCGAACTGGGCGACCTTCTCGTTGAACAACAGCAGATCGACCGACCACTGCGGTCCATTGAGCAGGGTGAGTGCGGAATTACCCTTGATGTCCCCGACGTTCGCCGCCGGGAAGGAATCGATGACGTCGACCTGGGCGCCCTGGAGCTGCTGGAGCAGCTGGTTGTCGTCGCTGACGATGCTGAACTCGACGCCGTCCAGGTAGGGAAGCCCGGTCTGCCAGTACTTCTCGTTCCGGGCCAGCACCACGGTGCCGCCCTTCGTCCACGACTTCAACACGAACGGCCCTGTCCCGATGGGCGCGGCGAAAAAGGCGGCCGCGCTCTTGCCCTGCAGCTTGTCCGGCACGATCGAGTTGGAGAACGCCGAGATGTCCGAGATCAACGGCACCCACGGTTGTTTCAGTGCGACGACCACCGTCAGCTCGCCGGTGGCGGTGACGCTGGAGATAGCGCTGTCCAGAAACGACAGCGGGCCGTCCTTGTCGTCACGCGCCCGCAGGATGGAGGACGCCACGTCCTTGGACGTCAGGGGTGATCCGTCGGAGAAGGTGACGCCTTTGCGCAGGGTGAAGGTGTACGTCAGGCCGTCGGCCGACACCGTGTGGCCGGCCGCCAGATGCGGCTGCAGCGCGCCTTTCACATCGGTGATGTAGAGCGGTTCGAAGATCTGGTTCAGGGTGTAGACGTCACCGGCCACGATGACGGCCGCCGGGTCGAAGTTCGTGGGGCCGGTCGTCCGCGCGTACTTGAGCGTCCCGCTGCCGCCACCGCCCGTCGTCGCCGGTGCGCCGGTGGAGGAGCCAGCGCCGCCCGACGAGGCCGCGCCCGTGGTGAAGGATCCGCTCGCCGGAGTCGATCCGGCGGCGGTCGTCGGCGTCGTGGAGGTGGAGGCCTGACCGATCGGGGTGCTCGGCGTCGAGCAGGCGGCCAGGATCGGCGTGATGATCATCAGGCCGGCGCTGCCGACTCCGAAACGCAACAGCTGGCGGCGGGACATGAGCTGGGACATGGTGTTCAACCTTCTCGACTGGATGAAGACGTCATTCTGGACGTGCGGTTCTGGGGTTCGGATGGCCCGTCGTCACGGCGGCGGCCGGACGAGAAGTCCCCGCAGGAAGACCTCACCCACCGAGTCGGGGTCGGTGAAGATCTCCGGATCGCTCGGGTCGACGTCGAGCACGATCGCATCCAGCCGGCGACCGACCGTCAGCCGTCCGGTGACGTCGCCGACGCCGCAGAGGTCCGCGCCGTTCGCCGTCGCGGCGAGCAGGGCCTGCACCGGACTCAGCCCGGCTCCGACGAGTTCGGTGATCTCCCCGAGGTTGCGGCCGTGCATGTCGCGATGGGCGAAGTCGGTGCCCAGCGCGATGGGCACACCGGCCGCCCGGGCGATGCGCACCGCCTCGACCAGGGTCTGCCCGGCGGCGATGGCACGGGCGGTGGCTGCCGGTGGCAGGCTTCCGGGAATTGCGGCCTGCGCGGCCAGATGACGGTAGATGCCAAGGGTGGGGACGAGAAAGGCGCCGGCAGCGGCCATGTCGGCAGCGTCGGCCTCGGTCAGCCAGATTCCGTGCTCGATCGACCGGGCACCGGCGGCCACCGCCGTCCCGATCGCCGGACCGCCGAGGGCGTGCACCATCACGGGTTTGCCGCGACGCCCCGCCTCGGTGACGGCGACACCCAGTTCGTCGGCGCTGAACTCCGGGTTCGAAGTGGCCGTCGCCGGCCGAGAGGACCCCGCCGGTGGCCATGATCTTGATCCAGTCGGCGCCGCTGCGCAGGATCGTCCTGACCACCCGACGCATCTCGTCGACGCCGTCAGCCAGATGCGGCGGGCGGCCGACGTAGTCCGGGATCATGCCGTCGGTGGGGAGCTCGAGGCCGACGCCGGCCAGGAATCCGTCACCGTGGCCGCCGGTCTGACTGACCGGGACGACGCTGACCTGCAACTCCGGGCCCTGCGCGAGGCCGGCTGCGATGGCATCACGGACGCCGGCGTCAAGACCGCCGGCATCACGCATCGGGGTGACCCCGGCGTGCAGCGCCTTCCGGAGCCCGTCCAGCGTCTCGGCGATGCGGTAGCTGTAGGGGGTGGACAGCTGCTCCCAGCCGTCGAAGCTCTGGGTCACTGCGTGCACGTGGGTGTCGACAACGCCCGGCATCAGCCATCGACCGGCCAGGTCGAGGTCGGGATGCTCCGGGTCGATCGGCAGGTGGGGCGCGATCGCCGTGATCAGGCCGTCGCGGACAGCGATGTCGAGGGGACCGACGAAGTCACCGGTGCCGTCGAGGACGAACGGTTGCCGGAGGGTGAGGCTTCGGCCCGGCAGGGCCGCGCTGCTGCGTATGCGCCGACCTTCCACCGTGCCCGGTCGTCCTGCCACCGTGCACCGCCTTCCAGAGCTGCCGGTCAGCAAGCCGGACCTGTGCGCTGACACTCTGGAGCTCGCCCGAGCACAACCAAGCCGGGCGAATCACTGGCGCTCCGGCCCGGTGACGGGGGTCACCGCACGTAGAGTCGGAAGGGCGCTGGCGGCCGGACAGACCCGACCGGCAGTCCCGATGACCACAGCATCTCTACCGATGACGACAGGGATACCTCATGCGACTGCCCGGACCCACCGATCTCCTCGCCCTGGCCGGCAGGGGTTTCGAAGCCGCCGAGAAGGCCATCGCCCTGGTCCCGAGGCTGGTGGTGATCGTCGGTGAGGTCGAGCAGCTGATGGCGACGGTGCGCAAGGTCGTCGCCGACATCCAGACCGTGCAGACGCGGGCGGCGGCGGTCGTCGGGCGCACCGAGACCGTGGTGACCAGGGCGGAGACCGTCGTCGGACGGACCGAGAAGCTGACGGCGGCACTGACCCCGCTGCTGGACCGCTTCCAGCCGACGCTGGACAAGCTCGAGCCGATGGTGGCTCACCTGGCCGCCACCACGAGCCCGGTAGAGATCGACGCTATCGTGAAGCTGGTCGACACCCTGCCGGACGTAGCGGCCAAGATGCAGACCGACATCCTGCCGATCCTGGACACGCTCGGCACCGTCGCGCCGGATCTGCGCGACCTGCTCGACGTGTCCAGGGAGCTCAACGAGATCCTCGGCGCGGTGCCAGGTCTCGGCCGCATCAAGAAGCGGATCGAGGAACGTCAGGAGCAGGAGGACGAGGCCCGCGCCGACGAGTACCGGGCGAACGAGATCCCCCCGGCCGAGCCCGCCCGGCAGAACTGACCCGTCAGGCGACTGGGCTCCGTGGCTCGCTGGCCCCGTTTCCCCGTCGAGCGGGGACCACAACTCCGACAATTCGGACGCAAAGGGGATTTTTGCTCCCCACAAGTCGGGGGGACACGGCCGAATCCAGGTCCCGGAGAACTCAGCCGTTGATGAAGTCCAGCAGCGCCGAGTTGAACTCGTCGACGTGGCTCGCGTTGATCGCGTGCGGACCACCCTCGATGAGGACGAGCTTGGCGCCGGTGATGGTCTCGGCCGAGAGCTTCCCACTGACCTCGAACGGGACGACGGCATCGGAATCGCCGTGGATGACGAGCGTCGGCACGGTGACCTTCGCGATGTCGCCGCGGAAGTCGGTGGTGCCGAAGGCCGTGACGCAATCGCTGGTGCCCTTGGGGGAGGCGAATGCCGCGATGTCACGGGCGTAGACGCGCTGCTGCTCGCTCACGGTGAGCTTGTCGCCGGCGGTGAAGAAGTTGGTGGTGAACTGGTCGAGGAAGGCGATTCGGTCGGACTTGATCGCGCCCTGGAAACCGGCGATGGTGGCGTCGTCCAACCCGCCTTCCGGGTGCTCGTCGGACTTGTAGAGGAACGGCGGCACGGCGGCGGCCAGGACGGCCTTCGCGATGCGGGAGGGGCCGTAGGTGCCGATGTACCGGACCACCTCGCCGCCGCCCATGGAGAACCCCACCAGGGTGACCTCGGTCAGGTCCAGGTGGGTGAGCAGGGCGTCCAGGTCGGCCGCAAAGGTGTCGTAGTCATAGCCGCTCCACGGCTGGGAGGACCAGCCGAAGCCGCGGCGATCATAGGTGATGACCCGGTGACCGGCCTCGATCAGCGCCGGCACCTGGTTCTCCCACGAACGACCGCTCAGCGGCCAGCCGTGGATCAGGACTACAGGGGTGCCGGCCCCGAGATCTTCGTAGTACAGCTCGATCGGGGCGCCGTTCTCGTTGCCCACCGTCAGCTTGGCCATGGTCAGTCCTCCTCGTGATGATCCCCGCTGGGATCACTGTGATGATCTCTGTGGTTGGTTCGATGTTCTGGAACTTCCGCCAACGTAGTCCTCCCAATTCAATCGCGCACGACGTAATCATGAATTGCAGGGGTGAGAAGGGCTACCGAGAGACCGGGAATGAAGTCGACTAGTGGCGTGTGGACAGCAGAGTCGTCGCAAGCGTCCGGAGCTGCTCGACCAACTCGTCCTGCTGCTGCATGGAAAGACCCGTGGCATCGCAGATCTCGGTCGAAACTCCGGCGGATCGCCGCTGCAGGGTGCGTCCGCTACGGGTGAGGCCGACGATCACCGAACGCTCGTCCTCGGTGTCCCGCGTCCGGCTGACCAGGCCCATCGTCTCCAGCCGCTTGAGCAGTGGGGAGAGCGTCGAGGACTCGAGGCTCAGACGTGATCCGATCTGACCGACCGACGAGGCACCGTCCTCCCACAACAGCATCATGACCAGATACTGCGGGTAGGTGAGGCCGAGTGTGGAGAGCGGTTCTCGGTAGCGTGCCGTCATCGCCCTGGATGCAGTGTAGAGCGCGAGACAGAGTTTGTCGTCGAGCGCCAGCGCCTCTGCGGTTGACGAATCGGTCATCCTTCCACCATAGGCGCGCCGCTTCGCCCGTGTGATCGATCGGGGTCTTGCGATCGTCCCACCGGCACGGCGGGGCGTCTACCGGACCGGCTCGAAGATCTCCCCGGTGATCGACCGGCCGAGGGTCTTGGCCGATACCGTGCCCCATGCGGCGAGCAGGACCACGTACAACCCCACGGCCAGCGCATGGATCGCCGAGGCGCCGGTGGCGTTGCCCAGCGCGGTCGCGCCGGTGACGCAGGTGCCGATCGGGAAGGTGAAACTCCACCAGGTCAACGAGAACTCGAGCCCGCGCCGCGCACCGTGCACGGTCAGGGCGACGGCGAGGGAGAACATCAGCGCGCCGAATCCACCCATCGAGATCCCGTAGATCACTCCGAAGATCCGCAGACCTTCCGCCACCGGAGCGGCAACGACCGACCCGGAGGCGGCGCCCAGCAGATTGACCGCGGTGATCGACTGGCCGATCATGCCCAGCGTGATCCAGACCGTCGGCGCGGCCTGGACGGGCGGGAGCCCGCCGTGCACGAGCCGGGAGTAGACCAGGGTCAGGGTGATCATGCCGACGATCAGGCTCAACCCGAACATCGCGTAGCAGGCAAGCATGAGCATCAGGCGCAACTGCCCGGCCGGCACATGCGGTAGCAACAGCGCTCCGGTGGAGGCCGAGACCATCGGCGGGACCACGGGCATCAGCCAGGCCGGGAGAGCGACGGCAGTGTCGTGGTCGTGGCGGGTGATCATCGCGAACGGCACCCAGACGCTGGTGAAAAGTCCGAGCAGGGTGCCGGCCGTCCAGAGGACGAAGTCGGCGGTCAACGCGGCCGGGAGCCCGATGACGTCGCGGCCCAGCAGCAGGGCGCCGGACCCGACGGTCAGCAGAGCCATCGCCGGCGCGCCGTAGAATTGCGACATCACCGGATGACGGGCGTGCGCCAAGGCGTTGCGACGATGCCGCAGCCAGTGGATCGCGAAAGCCACCGACAGGCTGACCAGGGCGACGGAGGCCAGCAGCCAGATCCCGATGGCGAACACCCGAAGGCCGATCAGGTGCAGCGGCAGGGTGGCAGCGGCATTTGCGACGATGCCGGTGCCCATCACGGAGGCGAACCAATTGGGGGTGATGTTCTCGAAGACCTGTCCGGGGCGATCCAGGGCGGGCAACATCCGGCGTCCGGCGGGCGGAGGATCGGTGGTGGCGCGCTCGGGCAGGGACGTGGGGTCGAGGCGGCGGGATGAAGCGGTTGTGCTCACGAGGACGACTCTGCTCGCGCAGTGACCTGCCCGGTAGGGGTCGATCTCTTGTCGCGACACAAGCAGGACTTGTGGTCTGATAGCCAGATGCTGAGCCGCCGCGTCCCCGATCTGATCGCCCTGCAGCTACTGCTCGCCGTGCGTTCTGAAGGCAGTCTGGCGCTGGCCGGGACCGCGATGGGCATGACGCAGCAGGCGGCCTCGCTACGGATCAAGGCGATGGAGACCCAGATCGGGGTCCCGCTCGTGGTGCGCAGCACCCACGGGTCGACCCTGACGCCGGCCGGTGCGCTGGTGGCCGGCTGGGCCACGCCGGTGGTGGCTGCCGCCGACCGGCTCGACGCCGGCGTCGCCTCGTTGACGAACACCCGGGACGCTCACCTGCGCATCGCCGCCAGTTTGACCGTTGCCGAGCACCTGGCCCCGCGCTGGTTCCTGGCGTTGCGCGACGGGCAGCTGCGAGCCGGGCAGCAGCCGACGTCCCTGGAGATGATCACGACCAACAGCGAGGGTGTGATCCGGGCCGTGCTCGAGGGCACCGCTGACCTCGGGTTCGTCGAAGGGCCAGGCGAGCCACGAAAGGTGCGATCGGTGGTGGTGGGCCACGATCATCTGGTGGTGGTCGTCGCCCCGGGCCACCGTTGGGCCAGGTCAGGGCGGGCCATCGGCCCGGTGGAACTCGCGGGCACGGCGCTGGTCAGCCGGGAACCGGGATCCGGGACCAGGGAGGCGTTCACCAAGGCGCTCCGTAGCCGGTTACCGGCCGGCGCCGAGATGTCGCCACCGGCCATCGAGCTGGCCAGCGCGGCCGCGGTACGGGCCGCCATCGCCACCGGCACCGCCCCGGGCGCGATGAGCGCGCTGGCGGTGGCCGACGATCTTGCCCTCGGTCGTCTGGTGGAAGTGCCCGTTGCCGAGCTGGATCTGCGACGGGAACTGCGGGCGGTCTGGCTGACCAGCCGTCAGCCTCCTCCGGGCCCGGCCCGGGACCTGGTGGCCGTGGCCGCGCGATCGGCCACGGCTCTGGCCGACCGGCGTGGTCTGCCGACCTCGGCACTCCGGCGGCCGAGGACTTCTGCCAGGCTCGGGTCATGAATCTCCACGACTACATCGCCGGGCTACCCAAGGCCGAACTGCACGTGCACCATGTCGGTTCCGCCTCGCCGACGACGGTGGCGGCGCTCGCCGCACGGTACGAGGGCCGGACGGCGGTCCCGGCCGATCCCGGTCTGCTGGCCGACTACTTCACCTTCACCGACTTCGCGCACTTCATCGACGTCTACCTGTCGGTGGTCGATCTGATCCGGGATGCCCAGGACGTGCACCAGCTCACCTATGCCGTCGCCGCCGATCTGGCCGCCCAACAGGTCCGATACGCCGAGTTGACCGTCACTCCGTTCACCTCGGTGCGCGCCGGTATCCCCGCCGAGGAGTTCTGCGATGCGATCGAGGACGCGAGGCTGCGGGCCGAACGCGACTTCGGCATCGTGATGCGCTGGATCTTCGACATCCCCGGCGAGGCCGGGATCCCGGCTGCCGATGCCACCCTGGACATCGCCTTGCGGTGTCGGCCGCAGGGTCTGGTCGGGTTCGGGCTGGGCGGCCCGGAGGTCGGGGTGCCGAGGCCGCAGTTCGCCGCACATTTCGCATCCGCGCGCGCTTCCGGTCTGCACAGCGTCCCGCACGCCGGCGAATCGACCGGTCCGTCGACCATCTGGGATGCCATCGAGACACTCGGTGCGGAACGGATCGGGCACGGGATCGCCGCGGCGCGGGACGACGTGCTGATGGCCTTGTTGAAGGAGCGGGAAATAGCCCTCGAGGTCTGCCCGACCTCCAACGTGCGGACCCGGTCGGTGGCCTCGCTCGAGGAACATCCGTTGCCGTTGCTGTTCGCCGCCGGTGTTCCGCTGACCGTGAACTCGGACGATCCTTCGATGTTCTCGACCACGCTCTGTCGTGAGTACGAGATCGCCGCCGAGCTGTTGCATCTGGACGAGGACGGGGTGACGGCGCTGGCCGCAGCTGCGGTGAGGCATTCCTTCGCCGACGCCGCTGATCTGGCCCGCATCACGAGTGAGCAGATCGAGTACCGGGACCTAGCGGTACGAAACCCGCGTGCCGCACCCACAATCGGTGACAATCGGGGTATATTCGATAACTGAAAGTTACGAACCTGGGAAGCCGAACACGCGCCTCGGACACGGTTCGTCACCAGAACTGTGGAGGTTGGAGGAATGGTCGACTCGACGGGCACGGAGCGGCTCGCCGGGACGGGTCCGCCCCCGGAACGGCAGCACGGACCGTCAGGGATCGATGTCCGGTCGGTGCGGACGAGTGCGGTCGGTCTGTCCGTCCTACTGATCTGCCTGGTCCCGCTGACGCTCCCCGAGATCGACGGGTTCTGGCGTCTTCCGGTTGGTGCCGCCCTCGGGGTCGGTGTGCTGATCCTGCTCTGGTGCGCGTGGTTGCTGAGACCCGGGGCGAAATCCCCCTCCATGGTTCCGGGCGACACCGGTGACGCTGGCGGCAGGACACCGGGCGACCGGCCCACCTGCTCGACCGCCGAAGTCGACCCGGCCATGGACCGGCACTGGCGGAGATGCTTCACCGAGGTATTCGACACCAGCCCCGTCGGGGTCGCGCTGTTCGACGAACACTGCATCTTCGTGCGGGTGAATCCGGCCCTCGCCGAGCTGTTGGGTCGGCCCGCGGGCGAGCTGATCGGGCACGGACCGGGGGAATTCGGCCACTCGGACGATGTCGGCCAGGTCGACGACATCCTGCGTCGGATGGCCGAATCTGTCGCCGCCGGTGGAGACGGGATCATCCGCGCCGAACGCCGCTGGGTGAGGCCGGACGGGGAGCTCCGGACCGGCGCCCTCTCGGTCTCGCCGGTGCCTGGACCCGAGGGGCGCCGGTGGATGCTGTCGCACGTACAGGATCTGACCGAGCGCAAGCAGGTCGAGTCGGTCCTGCAGCAGTCGCAGGCCACGCTGACCGCGGTGGCGAGAGTGGCCAGGTGCGTGCAGTCCGGCGAGGACCCCCGGCAGGTGCTGGCCGCCGAGGTGCGGTGGCTGGCGCAGGCGATCTCGGTGTGCATCCTGGAGCCTGCGGAGGCCGGGCGCCTCACCGTGAGCCACTGCGTCGGACACCGGGTCCTCGGGACCCGACTCCGGCCGGGAACCGGAGCTCCGGGACGGATCTGGCTCAGCCATCAGCCCGAGCTGATCGACGAGGCGGGTCCGGACGACTGGGGATTCGGCAGTGTGACCGCCCCGACCGCCACGGCGACCAGCTGGTGGCAGCCGTTGCTGGACAACGGCACCGTCGTCGCGGTGCTGGCCGTGACCTGGGATCGCGTCCTGTCCGGCGCGGCCGACCCGTCGGTGCTGGCGGTCCAGTTGCTCGCGGAGGAAGCCGGCTCGGTGTTGACCGCAGCGAGGGTGCGGATGGAGTTGGAGACGCTGGCCGAGACCGACGCCCCGACCGGGCTGGAGAACCGTCGTGGCTGGCAGTCGAGTCTCCAGGAGCTGATCAGCTGGACCCAGCAGACCGGGGAACCGCTGACCCTCGCCCTGGTCGACCTCGATCACCTCAAGCGGTACAACGACACCTATGGACATCACGAGGGCGACGAGCTGCTGCGCAATTTCGCCGCGCGGGCGAGGGCCATGCTGCGAAAGGCCGACGTCATCGCGAGGTGGGGTGGTGAGGAGTTCTCGATCGGTCTGCCGGGATGCGCCGCGGGCGACGCCGCGCCCCTGCTGGACAGACTTCGTGTGCTGGTGCCCGACAGCCAGACGTGTTCCATCGGCTACGCCACCCTGTTGCCGACCGAGAGTGCCTCGCAGTGTCTGGTCCGAGCGGACGCCATGCTGTACCGCGCGAAGAGGGAAGGCCGCAACCGGGTGATCGGCTCCCCTGATGTCGCCCAGCAGACGTCGGCCGACGGCTGATCAGGCCCACCCGGCCCCCTCCCGCCTGCCGTTCATTCTTCACCCGTCAAACGTGGGTCGCTACGGTGTGGCTCCCCCCGTCGATGCACTACGCTCGCCTTCTGCCAGTTCGGCATCGGACTCTCGGTTGTCCAAAACATAGTTGTGCCCCATAGCTTTTCGCTTGTTCGGCAGGTTTGGGCCAACCAGCGGGGAGGAACACGCGTGACCCAGGATCTTGGCGGGAGGGTGCGGCGGGGCTACGCCGAAGGTCTGGACGGAATCCGGGCGATCGCCGTCATCGCGGTGGTGCTCTACCACGCCGGAGTGCCCGCCCTTCGTGGCGGATTCGTCGGCGTCGACCTGTTCTTCGTCGTCTCCGGCTACCTGGTGACGGCTCTGCTCCAGCGCGAGCACGACACCTCCGGACGGATCCGCTTCGGTGCCTTTCTCCAGCGCCGGGCGCGGCGTCTGCTGCCGGCCCTGGCCGTCATGGTGATCGTGGTCTGCGCCGCCACCCTGGCTCTCGGGCACGATCTGGGCGCCGGGCTGCGGAGTCAGCTGATCGGTGCATCGACGTTCTCGAGCAACTGGATCCAGCTGGGCACCGGGTCGTCGTACGTCTCCGCCGCCGAACCCGCCGTCCTCACCCATCTCTGGTCGCTGGCGGTGGAGGAGCAGTTCTACCTGCTCTGGCCGGCAGTCTGCGTGCTGCTGCTGACGCGGCTGGCAGCGCGCCGTCGACGGGTCGCTCTGGTTGCGCTGCTGGCTCTGCTGTCGGCTGTGGTGATGGCGGCGACCTTCGCGACGGGTTCGGATCCGACCCGCTCCTACGTGGGCACGGACAGCCATGGGTTCGGTCTGCTGCTGGGCGCCGCGCTGGCGCTGGCCCGACCCTCCTCGGACGTCGACCCGGTCTTGCGGCGGAGGCCGACCGCCCCACGCGGACTCGCTTCCGCGTGGGGTCCGATGGCACTCATGGTGGTGATCGGGGGTGCCTTTCTGCTGTCCGACACGGCCGCCGTCACCTACCGGGGTGGCCTGTTCGCGGTGAACGTCGCCGCTGTGGTGCTGGTCGCGATGGCGGTCAGAGGTGCCGGCCCGGTGCACACGCTGCTGCGTCGTCGGTCGCTGCGCTGGGTGGGGCGCCGCTCGTATGCCCTCTACCTCTGGCACTGGCCGGCGATCGTGATCGCCGACCGGATGCTGGGTCCGGCCATCGGCCGGCCGATGGCCGCCGCCCTCGCCGTCGGCGTTGCGGTCCTCGCCGCTGCGGCGTCCTGGAGATGGGTCGAGGAGCCGATCCGACGTGCCGGCGCCGCGGGATACCTTCGGTCGATCGGCCGCACCCTGGCGGGGAGTCAGACTGCCGGGTGCCGGCCGCCGGTAGCTCGCCGAAGTGTCGGGTGGGCCGCCGTCGGTACGTTCGGCCTGGTCCTGGGGATAGCCGCGTGCAGCGTGGTCGCCGCGCCACGGCAGAGCCAACTCGCGGTCTCGCTGGCGGCCGGGGAGGAGGCGCTGGCGCAGGCGAGTGCGAATCGGACCAGCCCATCCGCGCAGTCGGCTCTCCGGACGGACGCTGCGCCGTCGACGATCGGGATGACCGCATCGCCCCTCACGGACGCCGTTGCCGCGGTGTCACCACCGCCGGCCCCAGCCTCGGCCGGGTCGAAGGTGCCGCCAACCTCGACGCCAACCTCGACGCCAACTTCGACGCCGGACTCGACGCCCATCTCGATGCCGGCCGCGACGTCGGGCGCGCCCAGCCGGCCCATCGCCAAGGTGGTGAAACCGGTATACCCCAGGGCGACGCCGAAGACCTCCACGTCCGGCGCCGCGCCCGCCGGCCCGGCCAAGCAGGCCAAGCCGACCAAGCCGGTGAAACCACCCCCGACGAGCCGGACGCCGCCGGGTACGACCACCACCCGTTCGAGTCCACCTCCAGACGTCGATGGCTCGCAGATCAGTGCGATCGGCGACTCGGTGATGCTGGCGTCAGCGCCCGCGATGCTCGATCGCTTCCGCGGCGCCGACATCGACGCGGTGGTCAGTCGTCAGCTGTGGGACCTCGGCACCCTCATCGCTCCGAAGCTCGCCGACCGGCAACTCCGGCCCTACCTGGTGATCGGGCTCGGTACCAACGGCACCGATTCGGCGGCGCACATCGGATCTGCGCTGGCCGAACTGCCTGCCTCGGAGTGGGTGGTCCTGGTGAACGCCTTCGTGCCGGACAGCTGGCAGGACGAGGCCAACAACAACCTCGCAGCAGCCGCGGCGGCACGACCGCGTACGTGCCTGGCGGACTGGCATGCCGCCATCGGCGCACGCAAGGACCTGCTCGGACCTGACGGCGTCCACCCCGGAGCGGCCGGCGGACAGCTCTACGCCTCGGTCGTGGCCGAGGCGCTACGGCGCTGTCACTGACGGTGCTGCGGGACCTCGCCCGAGGTCCGTCCCCGGCCCGGGATGCCGGCAGGCCGTTCGACTTCGGCGGAAAGCTGGCGTCACGGTGGTATCACGGTGCACAATGGCCCCAGTGGAAGCAGCGTGTCCATCCCTGCGCGCAGGGTTTCGCTGCCTCACCGGTACACAGCACGCCGATCGATCGCGCATCCACGTCGGGGAAGACGTTGGAGCTCGAGGTGAGGTGGACTGTGGTGAATCGTGACAACGAAGCGCCGCGCGCGACGAGGGCGCAGGGCGTCATCTTTGTGCATTCGGCGCCCGCGGCGATCTGTCCGCACGTCGAGTGGGCGATTTCCGGAGTGGTCGGAGATCGCGTCTCGTTGTCCTGGACGGCGCAGCCCGCCTCTCCTGGCCAGCTACGCGCCGAGGTCGGCTGGAAGGGTACGCCCGGAACGGCCGGACGGATCGCCTCCGCGCTTCGCGCCTGGCCCATGTTGCGTTTCGAGATCACCGAGGATGCCTCTCACATCTCCGACGGCGAACGTCTCTGCCATGTCCCCGGCCGCGGCCTGTGGCGGTCCGCCATGGCGGCCAATGGCGATCTGGTGCTGGGCGAGGACCGGATCCGGAGTCTGATGGAGCGCGCGACCAGCCTCGACGGACTCCGACATGCGCTTTCCGAAGCCCTGGGCGCGGAGGTCGACGCCGAACTGGAGTCGTTCCGACGGGCCGGTGAGGGAACTCCCGTCACGTGGTTGCACCAGGTCGGCTGAGCCGCCCGGTCGCGGTGCCCGCTGGACGTCGAAGGCGACGCGGCGGCCATTGCGGTCGACCGTCTCTGCTCGGGACAACCTGACCGGATCCTGAACGTCTCTCTCCTGGACCTCTGCGACCGGCGGGGGATCGATGAGGGATGGAGCTCGGCGTTGCCCCTTCGTGGCCGGCGGTTGACCATGGTCCTGACGGCCGCACTCGTGGCCGTCCTGGTGCTGGGCGGTGCGTCGGCACTGGCCATCTCGGCGCATCGAAGTGGCGTCGAGGGTTCGGCCGGCGCCGGGGCCACGAATGCTTCGTCCTCGCCCGGCGATAGTTCAGCTGCCGTCACCGGACCTGGTGTGGCCGCCGCAGTGTCGCCGGCGAAGTCCGGATCCGATGGTTCGGAGCCGTCGTCCCCGAGTCCGTCGTCGGGCACTTCCGTCGCTGGTCCGGGTGCCACGACGTCGAACTCTTCGACAGGGCCGGCCCCCTCGGCTGATCCGCAGGCCGGCGGATCCTCCCCGGATCCGACCAGCGCACCGGCCGGTCCGTCGAACAATCTCACGGTGCAGATGTCGCCGTCCTCCCGAGCGCACCCGAGGGCGCAGGACGTCCAGCTGCTGCTGCAGGGCTTCTTCGACGCCATCAACCAGCACAACTACGTGAGCTGGACGCAGTCCGTGACCGGGGCGATGGAGTCGCGGCAGACCAGCGAGGCCTGGCTTCAGGCCTACGCGACGACCGTCGACTCCAGCATCTGGATGGAGTCGATGCGAGACGACCCGCTGCAGGTCACGCTGCGTTTCACCTCGCAGCAGGACGTCGACCTGGCGCCCAAGGACCTCCAGGCGGCCTGCATCGACTGGACTCTGACCTACCAACTCGCCGCTGAGAACGGCCGCTTGGTGGTCGGCTCGACCGTACCCGGCAGCGTTGTCATGGCCAAGTGTGCTGGTTAGCTCAGCAGACTGGGGCGGCTGCATCCGGATGTTCGGGACGGCTGGAGGGGGATGTTCGGGACGGCTAGAGGGGAATATTGCTGTGGGCGCCGCGGCCGGCCGGGGCCGAGGCGAGGGCCTCGGCCACCCGACGCCGGGTCTCGGACGGACTGATGACCTCGTCGACGACGCCCAGCTCGATCGCGCGGTTCACGCCACCGGCGACCTTCTCGTGCTCGATGGCCAGGGCAGCGTGCAGGGCCTCGCGTTCGTCGTCAGGAGCGGCAGCGAGCTTGCGCTTGTGCAGGATCCCGACGGCCGCCTTGGCACCCATGACGGCGATCTCCGCGCCCGGCCAGGCGAACACCGCGGTGGCGCCGAGCGACTTGGAATTCATCGCGATGTAGGCCCCGCCGTAGGCCTTCCTGGTCACCAGCGTGACCCGTGGGACAACGGCTTCGGCGAAGGCATGCAACAGTTTTGCGCCGCGCCGCACCACCCCGTCCCACTCCTGGCCGACGCCGGGCAGGTAGCCGGGCACGTCGACGATCACCAGCAGGGGAATGCCGAAGGCATCGCACATCCGGACGAACCGTGACGCCTTCTCGGCCGAGGTGGAGTCGAGGCAGCCGCCCAGCCGCAGCGGGTTGTTGGCGACGACGCCGACGCTGCGGCCGGCGAGCCGACCGAGACCGATGACGATGTTCGGGGCCCACTTGGCCTGCAGCTCCTCCATCGGCTCGTCCAGGATGCGGTCGATCACCGGGCGGACGTTGTACGCCCGGTTCCGCTGCTCGGGCAGGACGTGTTCGAGTTCGGGGTCGTCGACCATGCCGGCCACTCCGGCGATGCCCGGCCGGGAGAAGAGGCTGGAGACCCGGCGGGCGCGGACGTAGGCGTCGTCCTCCGAGTCCGAGACGATGTGCACCACACCGGATTTACGTCCGTGGGCGGACGGCCCGCCGAGGGCCTCCATGTCGACCTGCTCACCGGTCACCGATCGGACGACATCCGGTCCGGTGACGAAGATCCGGCCTTCCGGGGACATGATCACGACGTCCGTCAGCGCCGGCCCGTAGGCGGCGCCACCGGCGGCCGGCCCGAGCACCACGGAGATCTGCGGCACCCGTCCGGACGCCCGGACCATCGCAGCGAAAACCTGCCCGACACCGTCGAGGGCTTCGACACCCTCGGCCAGGCGGGCACCACCGGAGTGCCAGATGCCGATCACCGGGATGCGCTCCCGAATGGCGGCGTCGATCGCGTCGACGATGTGACGGCAGCCCGCCGACCCCATCGCACCGCCCATCCGGGTGGCATCGGTGCAGTAGGCGATGACCTTCGCGCCGTCGATCCGGCCGCGCACCACCGACACTCCGGAGGTGTCGGTCGGGTGGAGAGCCACCACCGTGTCGACATCCAGCAGCTTGGCCAGCCGGATCTCCGGCTCTCGGAAATCGAGCTGGCGGGGGCCGGGTGCGGCAGCCGGTGTTGCTGCGGCTGCCTCAGCGGTCGGGGTGCTCACGCGTGCTCCTGACATCTACTTGGTGAAGACCGCTACTTGGTGAAGACCAGCGCGACGTTGTGACCGCCGAAACCGAAGGAGTCGTTGACGGCCGCGGTGAGCTCGACCTTGCGGGTCTCGGTCACCACGTCGATCTCGATCTTCGGATCGAGGTCGAACACGTTCTTGGTGCCGGGCACGATGCCGTGCTTGACGGCCAGCACGGTGGCGATCGCCTCGACGGCTCCGGATGCCCCCAGCATGTGACCGGTCATCGACTTGGTCGCCGTGACCACCGGGTGGTCTCCGATGGCACGCAGAATCGTCTTGGACTCGGCCACGTCGCCCACCGGAGTGGACGTGGCGTGCGCGTTGACGTGCCCGATGTCCGCCTTGGTGAGGCCGGCCGAACGGAGCGCCTTGGCGATGGCGCGACTGCCACCTTCGCCGTTGGGCTCCGGGGCGGTGATGTGGAAGGCGTCGTTCGACATGCCGATACCGGCCAGCGTGCCGTAGATCTCGGCTCCGCGTGCCACCGCGTGGTCGCGACGCTCGAGCACCATCATGCCGGCGCCCTCACCGAGGACGAATCCGTCCCGTCCGAGGTCGAACGGCCGCGAAGCCGTCGTCGGATCGTCGTTGCGGGTGCTCATCGCACGCATCTGCGAGAAGCCGGCCACCGGGAGCTGGTGGATGCAGGCCTCGGCACCGCCGGCGATCGCGATGTCGATCTCCCCGGCCTTGATCAGGGTGTAGGCCCAGGCCATGCCCTCGGCGCCGGCCGCACAGGCGGCCACCGGGGCATGGACGCCGCCGCGGGCCTTGGCCCATAGACCCACGGCGGCGGCCGGGCCGTTCGGCATCAGCATGGGGATGGTCATGACGGCCACCTTGCCGATCCCGGACTGCTCCAGGATGTCGTCCTGACCCAGCAGGGTCAGGGCGCCACCGATACCCGTTCCGACCACGACGCCCATCCGTTCGGGGTCGATCTCCGGTGAACCCGCATCCGCCCAGGCCTCGCGGGCGGCCACCATGGCCACCTGCTGCGACCGGTCGAGCCGACGGGCCTCGACCCGCGGGATGATGTCGGTCGGTTCCACGAGCAGAGGCGCGTGGATGGCCACCGGGAGGTTGTACTTCTCCACCCAGGGTGCGGTGTTCGCCGTGACGCCGATGCGGCCGTCGAGCATGGCCTGCCACGTGTCCGGAGCAGTGCCGCCGATCGGCGACGTGATGCCGATCCCCGTGACGACGACGTCGTGGTCCTCGCTCATGCCTTGTTGGCGTCGATGTACGTGACGGCGTCACCCACGGTCTTGAGCTTGGCCAGTTCGTCGTCCGGGATCTTGACACCGAACTTGTCCTCGGCCTGCACCGCGATCTCGACCATCGACAGCGAGTCGATGTCAAGGTCGTCGGTGAAGGACTTGTCGGCGGTGACGTCGGCAGCCGGGACGCCGGCGACCTCTTCGACGATCTCGCCGAGGCCGGCGAGGGTGTCCTCGTTGCTCACGGTGGTTCCTTTCGGTGGTGATGTTCCTGCCGGGGACCCGGGAGGATTGTGTTCAGCGATCCCCGCTGGTGCGGGAGTTGCGTGCACAGGGCGAATTCTGCCCCAGCGGGCGGGGCGCTCAGCGCCGACAGGCAGTCACGGGCACAGGAACACCTGTCCGGCGTAGGTGAGTCCGGCGCCGAAACCGACGGCCAGGATCACCTCGCCGGGGGAGACCTGTCCGGCCTCGCGCATCCGGTCCAGAGCGATCGGGATGGATGCCGACGACGTGTTGCCGGACGTGACGATGTCCTTGGCCACCCGCATCTCCGGACGCGCCCCGGCCGTGACCAGCTTCTTCGCGATCGACTCGACGATGCGCAGGTTGGCCTGGTGGGTGACCAGCACGTCGATGTCCGACAGCTGCAGGCCGGCCAGCTCGACGGCCCTGATGGCCACCGGCGCGATGGCCGACGTGGCCCAGCGGAAGACGGCCTGACCCTCCTGGATGAAACTGCCTGCACGCGACTCGATCCGGATGGCCTGGGTCTGCTGCTCGTCGCTGCCCCAGGCGACCGGTCCGATCTCCGGCTCGTCGGAAACGGTCACCACCGCAGCGCCGGCGCCGTCGCCGAAGATGATCGCAGTGGCGCGATCGACGGGGTCGGTCCAGGCGGTCAACTTCTCCGAACCGACGACCAGCACGTTCCTGGCGCTGCCGGCGCGGATGGCGTGGTCGGCGGCGGCCAACGCATAGCAGAAGCCGGCGCACGCGGCGTTCAGGTCGAACGAACCGGGAGCAGAGATCGACAGGGCCAGCGCGATCTGGGTCGAGGTGTGGGGGACCTGGGACTCGGTGGTGCAGGTCGCGACGATGATGGTGTCGATGTCCGACGGGTCGAGACCGGCGTCGGCCAGAGCCTTCCCGCCGGCGATTGCGCCCATCGACGCGACGGTGTCCTGATCGCCGCCGACATGACGCTCGGCGATCCCGACCCGGCTCTGGATCCACTGGTCGTTGGTGTCCATGATCTTGGAGAGGTCGTCGTTGGTGACGATCCGCTCCGGTCGGTAGTGGCCCAGCCCGACGATCTTCGATCCTGCCGTCGGGGTCGGGTGGGAGATCTTGACACCACTCATGCGTTGGACCTCACTGTGCTGTTCGACGCTGGGCCGTTCGGTGCAGCGGTGCTGATTCCAGACGCGCCGCTGTGTTCCTCGATGAAGGCTGCGGCCTTGTCCAGGTCGTCCGGGGTCTTGAGGGCAAGGGTCGCAACGCCTTTGAGGTCCCGCTTGATGAGACCGACCAGGGTGCCGGCCGGTGGCAGTTCGAGGACGCCGGTGACGCCCAGGCGCCCGAGGGTTGCCATGCAGAGGTCCCAGCGCACCGGCCTGGTGACCTGGGCGGTGAGCAGTTCGAGGTAGACGGACCCCGACGCCACGACCGAGCCGTCGGAGTTGGTGAGCAGCGGGCGCGCCGGATCTGCCGTGGTGATGCCCGAGAGGGCGGCGTGCAGGGCGTCCCGAGCGGCGGCCATGTACTGGGTGTGGAACGCCCCGGCGACCGGCAGCGGGATGACCCGCGCTCCTGCCGGGGGGGCCGCCGCCAGGGCAGCCAGTGCCTCGATCGAGCCGGCGGCCACGACCTGGCCGCCGCCGTTCACGTTGGCCCCCACCAGGTCCAGTGCCTCCAGAGCGGCGAGGACGGCGTCCGTGTCGCCGCCGAGCACGGCTGACATGCCGGTCGGGGTGATGGCGCAGGCCCGGCCCATGGCCGCGCCGCGGATCCCGGCCGTACGTACGGCCGCTTCCGGGTCGATCACGCCGGCGACCGCGGCGGCGGCCAGTTCACCGACCGAATGACCGGCGGTGACGGCTGAGGCCGGGAGAGCGAGGGTGGAGGCCGCCAGCAGGGCGGAGGCGACGACCAGCGGTTGGGTGACCGCAGTGTCCTTGATCTCGTCCGCATCGGCGGTGGTACCCAGCCGGACGAGGTCGAGTTCGGCGGCCGCGGTGAACCGGGCGGCCAATGCGGCGAGTCCCTCCACCTCCAGCCAGGGTAGGAGCATTCCGGGCTTCTGCGATCCCTGTCCAGGGGAGACGATGGCCAGCACCCGTTCAGCAAACCACGACGCGGACCCGGATGCGTGGTCGTCGGTCCTACCAAGTCCCCCTCCGGTCCTTGTAGGAATCCTCTAAACGAGGGTGCGTATTCGGCCAATGGTCGGCTGGACCTGTCAGGGTCAGACCGAATCGGCGAGGCGCCCGACGGTGAGCGCGATCTGCAAGGTGAAGGCCTCACGGCTGGTCGTCGCGTCCAGCCCGGTGATGTCGCTGATCCGTCGCAGCCGATACCGAACCGTGTTGGCGTGGACGAAGAGGAGCCGGGCGGTCGGTTCGAGGGCGCCGCCGGACGCCAGGTAGGTGTCCAGTGTTCCCAGGAGCGGTTCTCCGGCGGCGAGCAGGGGGGAATACACGCTGCGCCGCAGGTAGTCTGCCGCCTCGGCGTCGCCGGCCAGCACCCGTTCGGGCAGCAGGCTGTCGGCGTCGACCCCGCGCGGCGCGTCGCGCCATCCGGCAGCGGCGCGGAGGCCCGACAGCGCCGTCCGCGCCGAGGCCATCGCCCCGGACAGGCCGGTCCCGACGGGTCCGCGCACCACCGGTCCGTCACCGAAGATGTTCAGTAGGGAGTCGACGCCCTTGGCGAGGACCTGCTCGGTGTCGGCCGCCAGGATCAGGATCAGCCGGTCGCCGTGCAGTCCGGAGAGCGCGGACACGCCGGCCGCCGCGGCCCGATCCGCAGTCCCGGCGAGGGCGGCAGACCGGGATCCGACGACCACCGCGACCTGACCGGAGAAGTCCCAGTTCAGGGCCGAAGCCCGCGAGGCCAGGGAATCGCCGCCGTCTCCCCGCACGATGCCGTCCACCACCAGTGCTTCCAATCGCTGGTCCCAGGCACCGCGGGATTCGGCGGCGGCCGCGTAGACCCCGGCAGCGGAGAACGCGACCTCCCGGGAGTAGCGCAGCAGCGAATCCGCCAGCGCCGCCGACTCGGCCGGGTCCGTGGCCAGCGCCGGCAGGTGCTCCTCGGCCACCGAGATCGCGATCCGGACCAGTTCGACAGTGCGGCGGAGCGTGACGCTGCGCGCCAGTTCTCGGGGGGCGGCGCCGAAGACGGCCTCGGTGAGCTTGAACCCGTCGAGGCCGCCGCGGGCCCAGCCGACGTAGCCGGCGATGCCAGCCTGAGCGACCAGGGTCACCCAGCTGCGCTGCAGCGCCGGCAGCGTCCGGAACCACGGCAGCCGCTCGTCCATCAGAGCGACCGAGCGGGTGGCCAGGCCACTGGCGGCGCGCTCCACCTTCAGCAACGTCGCATCGCTGACGGCCGGCCGAGCCGATTCGGCGAGTTCTGCGTCGATGGTTCCGGTCACCCCTGCAGGGTGTCACGACCGCTCGGCGGGGACGGGTGTCCGGTCGGCTGGTCGGTCGGTCCGGCCGTGGGGGGTGGGTCCGCGTGGTGGGTCGAGGAGCAGTCGCAGCAGTCGCAGCAGCCCCCGTCGCAGCAGTCGCAGCAGCTGCCGTCGCAGTTGCAATTGGTGCATCCGGGCTCGTGACGGCGCCCGGTGCAGGGGTTGTCGTGGCTGGCGCAGAGCGCGTAGCCGGTGCAGTACACGCCGACCCAGGGCAACACGTTGCGCCAGAAGGACCGACTACCACCGGGTCCCGGTGGCGGGTCGCCTGGCGCCGCCGGCGGGTGACCCGGATGGCCGGCGATCGGCCGTCCCCCGGGCGCCGCCGGCTCCCACGATGCGGTCGCGTCGAGGACGCGCGGGTCGAAAACACGGTGCACCGCAGCGTGTACGGCGTCGACCAGCAGGATCCGGATCAGCCGGTCGTCGGTGAGCTGCAGCCTCGACAGCCCGTTCCGGATGGTGTCGGCCAGCTGCCGGCACAGCGCCCTGGCGTCGGCCAGGGTGTGCCCGGTCGCGGTCAGTGGGTTGAAGTCGCCGGCCCGCGCGTCGCGGTCCAGGTCCTCCGCTGCGTCCATCACGTGCGCCAGAGCTCCGTAGGCCTCGCCGATCTCGCGCAGCGCACCGGCGTTCGCCGGGGCCTCGGCCAGGTCGGCGGTGGCCGCGAAGATCGTGCCGGCTGCGATCGCAGAAGGGGCGGTGACGGCCAGCAGGGAGTCACCCGGCCTCGTGGTCAACTCCAGATCGGCCTGCCGGGCCAGGTCGGCCAACATCCCGGGGGCGTCGATCGATGTTGACATGGCGCGGTCCGCGAGCGCCCGCCTGCGCAGGCCACCGGCCAGGCCGGCGGCGGCCGCGCTACGGACCGGGTGGGCCGAGTTCACCCCGGATCGTTTCTCCTGCAACACATCAGCCGCTTTCGCGGCGGCCAGCGTCAGGGATGCGGTGCCGGCGAACCGGGCGGACAACTCGGCCGGCGCGATCACCGTGGCCGTGCGCATCCCGCGGAGCGGACAGGGTCCGGCCGTCACGGTCGAAGCCGCGATGCTGCGTTGGGCCTGCAGGAGTACCGACGTCATCACGGCGTCGGTATTGGTTGTGACTCTCGACAGCTGGCCGTGCCGATCCCGGAGCGAGAGGCACAGACCGCAGAGGTGGGCCTGCCACTGCCGGTGGAGCTGGTCGTCGAGATGGTGTCGGCAGGGGGCGATCAGACCGAACATCTGGGGTCCCTTCGTCGGCCCGCATTGGCGGGCGCGGGCGCAACATGCCGGGCCGGTATCGCGGCGGCGATACCGGCCCTCATGTGCCGCTGTTCCCGGCCGGGCAATGATGTACGCGGCCGGAGCGGGTCACTCCGGGGTGACGCCGGTGGCCTGCGGGCCCTTCGGTGACTGCTCGACCTCGAAGGTGACGCGCTGGCCCTCTTCGAGGGACTTGTAGCCCGACCCGCCGATGGCCGAGTAGTGCACGAAGACGTCGCCGGATCCGTCCTCGGGGGAGATGAACCCGTAGCCCTTCTCCGCGTTGAACCACTTCACAGTTCCCTGCGCCATGCTGCTCTCCTGAAGCGTTGTCCACGGTGGGCCCGCGGGGTGGAACACCCCGGCCGGTGCCGTTCTCCGACCGAGGGGATGCGCCTTGACCCCGTGAAGTGCGCGAGGCGCCGGAGAGAAGAGCAACAACGCGCCCGAAGATACCGCGGCGGCAAACCGGTTGGCCAGAGCCCGTGCGGCCATTTCACAGACCGCCCGGAGCTCCGACAACCGCTGCCGCGGAGAGATCTTGGGTCAGGAGTCGCCACCTGCGTTACCCGAGGTCCCGGCCTTCGCGTCGTGCAGTTGGTAACGCCCGACTGCTTCCGAAGCGGCGCCCTCCCGGTAGCCGCCCTGACGTTCAAGAGCGGATAAAGCCGCGACCACCATCGACGGTCCGTCGATGAGGAAATGGCGGCGGGCGGCGGCTCTGGTGTCTGAGAAGCCGAAGCCGTCCGCGCCGAGGGCGACGAACTCCCCGGGTACCCACGGCGCGATCTGGTTCTGCACCGCACGCTGGTAGTCGCTGGTGGCGATCACCGGTCCGGGGCGGTCGGCCAGGGCGCTGGCGACATACGGCTCGGGGTGGTTTCCCGAGGGGTCGAGCAGCTTCGCTCGCTCGATCGTGTCGCCCTCGCGGCGCAGCTCGGTCCAACTGGTCACCGACCAGACATCGGCCGCCACGTCCCAGTCGGCGGCGAGCAACTGCTGGGCCTCGAGCGCCCACCGCACCCCGACGCCGGAGGCCAGCAGCTGCACCCGGGCCTTGCCCTCGGTCTCCTTGGCCGGCGAGAGCAGGTACATGCCCTTGAGCAGTCCTTCGACGTCGAGACCTTCTGGCTCCGCCGGCTGGACGTACGGCTCGTTGTAGAGAGTGATGTAGTACAGGATGTCCTCGCCGCCGAAGTCCCCGGCAGACCGGGTGACGCCGGAGCCCGACGCCTCCGGGCCGCCGTACATCCGGCGAAGGCCGTCCTTGACGATGTGTCCGATCTCGTACCCGTAGGCCGGGTCGTAGGCGACCACGTGCGGCATGGTCGCGGCGAGCAGGTGCGAGTGCCCGTCGGCGTGCTGCAGGCCCTCGCCGGTGAGCGTGGTGCGGCCGGCGGTGGCGCCCAGGACGAACCCGCGGCACATCTGATCGCCGGCGGCCCAGAGGCCGTCCCCGGTCCGCTGAAAACCGAACATCGAGTAGAAGATGTACATCGGGATCATCGGCTCGCCGTGGGTGGCGTAGCTGCTGGCCACCGCGGTGAACGTCGCGACCGAACCGGCCTCGTTGATGCCCTCGTGCAGGATGACGCCCTGCTCGGACTCCTTGTACGCCAACATGAGGTTGGCGTCGACGGCCGTGTACAGCTGGCCGGCCGGGTTGTAGATCTTCTGCGACGGGAAGAACGAGTCCATGCCGAAGGTCCGGGCCTCGTCCGGGATGATCGGGACGATCCGCTTGCCGATCTCCTTGTCCTTGAACAAATCTCGCACCAAGCGGACGAATGCCATGGTGGTGGCGATCTCCTGCTTGCCCGATCCGCGGGTCAGCACCTTGTAGGTGTCGTCGCCGGGCAGCTGCAGTGGCTTCGAGGTGACGCGACGCTCGGGGATGTATCCGCCGAGCCGGGCCCGCCGCTCCTTGAGGTACTGGATCTCCGGAGCATCGTCGCCGGGGTGGTAGTACGGCGGCTGGTAGGGATCGGCCTCGAGCTGCGCGTCGGAGATCGGGATGTGCAGTTCGTCCCGGAACGACTTGAGGTTGTCCAGGGTCAGCTTCTTCATCTGATGGGTGGCGTTGCGGCCCTCGAACGAGGACCCGAGGTGGAAACCCTTGATGGTCTTCGCCAGGATGACCGTCGGCTGCCCGACGTGGTGGGTGGCGGCGTGGTAGGCCGCGTGCACCTTCTTGTAGTCGTGGCCGCCGCGCTTGAGGGCCCAGATCTCGGCGTCGCTCATCGACGACGTCATGGCCTTCGTCCGGGGGTCGCGTCCGAAGAAGTGCTCGCGGACGTAAGCGCCGTCGTTGGCCTTGTAGGTCTGGTAGTCGCCGTCCGGCGTGGTGTTCATGAGATTGACCAGGGCGCCGTCCTTGTCGGCGCGGAGCAGGGTGTCCCACTCGCGGCCCCAGACCACCTTGATGACGTTCCAGCCGGCGCCGCGGAAGAACGACTCCAGCTCCTGGATGATCTTGCCGTTACCGCGGACCGGGCCGTCCAGCCGCTGGAGGTTGCAGTTGATCACGTACGTCAGGTTGTCCAGTCCGTCGATGGCCGGCAGGTGGATCAGCCCGCGCGACTCGACCTCGTCGAGCTCGCCGTCGCCGAGGAAGGCCCAGACGTGCTGCTGGGACGTGTCCTTGATGCCGCGGTGGTGCAGGTAGCGGTTGACCCTGGCCTGCGCGATGGCGTTCATCGGGCCGAGGCCCATCGAGACCGTCGGGTTTTCCCAGAAGTCGGGCATCAGCCGGGGGTGGGGGTAGGACGGCAGCCCGCCGCCCGGGTGCGAGACCTCCTGACGGAAGCCGTCCAGCTTGTCGGTCGACAGTCGCCCCTCGAGGAACGCGCGGGCGTACATGCCGGGCGATGCGTGCCCCTGGAAGAAGATGTGGTCGCCGCCGCCGGGGTGGTTCTTGCCGCGGAAGAAGTGGTTGTAGCCGACCTCGTACAGGCTCGCGGACGAGGCATATGTCGAGATATGTCCACCGACGCCCACGCCCGGCCTCTGGGCGCGGTGCACCATCATCGCGGCGTTCCAGCGGATCCAGTTCCGATAGCGGCGCTCCACCTCCTCGTCACCGGGGAAGAAGGGCTCCGACTCGGTCGCGATGGTGTTGATGTAGTCCGTCGTCGTCAGCGCGGGGAGCCCGACGTGCCGCTCTCCGGCCCGGCCAAGCATCCGCATCATCAGGTAGCGCGCCCGCTGCTGGCCGCCGGCGTCGACCATGGCGTCGAAGGAGTCCAGCCATTCCTGGGTCTCCTCCGGATCGGCGTCCGGGAACTGGGCGGCGAAACCGTCGCGGATCAGGTGGTGTCGTGAGGGGCCCGTCTCGGGTCCGGCCGGCCGCGGCGTCATGCTGGAGGAAGCCAAGGGATCTCCTCGTCAGGCGATCGGCGGCGGTGATGTGCGATGGGCACGTGCTCGCGTCGACCGGTTGGTCTCAGGCCGCCCCGGGTGGGAGCCGCCGCCTACCATCCTTCCGCATCATTCAGCGCTCTGCCGCCGCGGGCTGCGGTGGACAGCTGTCGGCCGCCCACGATCGGGCCCAAGGGTGGGTCGGGAGTTCTCGGACTGCGGGTTGCTTGCATAATGTGGTCCACGCCGGGGCACTTCCAGCTGGTGATGCCGAGCACGGTGTCGCATTCTCAAGGCCGCACGGGTTCACAAGCATCTATGGAGGGTTCACCAAGTGGGAAGGCGCGACAACACGTGAGCGAGGTCTCGGGACAGGCGCAGGGCTCCTCCGAGAGCAGCGTCGCTGTCCGGCTCGGTCTGAAGGCCGGCGACGTCGTGGGGGAGATCGGCTACGACGACGACGTCGATCATGATCTGCGGGACGCGGTGGAACGCATCATCGGGTCCGAACTACTCGACGAGGACGCGGATGACGTCCTCGACGCGGTGGTGCTGTGGTGGCGAGAGGACGACGGTGACCTGACGGACGCGCTCGTGGACGCGATCACCCTGTTGGCCGACACCGGGGTCATCTGGCTGTTGACGCCCAAGACCGGGCGGGCCGGCTATGTGGAGCCCAGTGACATCGCCGAGGCCACCCGGACTGCGGGGCTCTCGCAGACCACCACCGTCGCCGGGGGCACCCAGTGGATGACCGCCAGGTTGGCGCGCGCGAAGCAGGGCCGGATCCGCAGGTAGCTTGTGGTCATCGGATGCCTGCCAGGCAGCTCCGGTCAACAGCCAACACCAGCCATCGTCAGCAGTGGGAAGGGGCCATCATGTCAGTCGAGATCGGTTCGGTAGCACCGGATTTCACCCTTCCGGACGCCAACCGGGCACCCGTGTCGCTGTCGTCTTTCCGGGGGAAGAAGGCCGTGCTGGTCGTCTTCTACCCGTTCGCCTTCTCGGGCACCTGCACCACCGAGCTGTGTGCGGTGCGCGACGATCTGGCGTCCTTCCAGAACGAGCATGTCCAGGTGCTGGCCGTCTCCACCGACCCGGCCCCGGCGTTGCAGGCCTGGGCCGCAGCTCAGGGGTACGAATTCCCGCTGCTGTCGGACTTCTGGCCGCACGGTGTGGTCTCCCAGGCCTACGGCTCCTTCCACGAGGGTGGGTTCGCGCTCCGCGGGACCTTCCTGATCGACACCGAGGGCGTCGTGCGCTTCGCCGAGGTCAACGGGCCGGGCGAGGCCAGGGACCAAGGCTCCTGGAAGCGCGCCGTCGCAGCCCTCGCGACCGCCTGACCCGTCCACCTCGCCCTGACCGCGGAGAGCATGGGCGGTGGCGGGAACGGCCGTGGGTCGTGCGGCTCCCGGTGTACCCGCGGTCGGAAGGCGCATTGTTTGGGCCGACCCGCCCAGCCGTGGCATCATCTTCCGGTCAGGGCGCCTTGTCGTCGGCCCCTGATGAAGGGCGCGTAGCTCAGCGGAAGAGCTCCCGGTTTACACCCGGGCGGTCGGGGGTTCGAACCCCTCCGCGCCCACCGTCACACGACCCGCACGGGCTGTTCCCGACCCCGGTCGGCGGCGGCAGCCGATAACGAAGGTCGGAGTCGTTCGACTACGAACGACTCCGACCTTCACTGTTGCATCACGGCTGCAGTTGCACCGTTGTCCGGTCTACGTAGTGATGGTGTCCAGGGTGACCTCGATGTTGCCGCGGGTGGCGTTCGAGTAGGGGCAGACCTGGTGGGCGGCCTCGACGAGGGCGTCGGCGGTGGCCTGGTCAACGCCGGACATCTCCACGTGCAGCGCCACCGAGAGAACGAACCCGCCGGCGCCGTTCGGGCCGATCCCGACGTCGGCCGTCACCGCGGCGTCGGCGATGGGGGCCTTCTCCTTGCCGGCGATCAGCTTGAGCGCGGACAGGAAGCACGCGGAGTACCCGGCGGCGAAGAGCTGCTCCGGATTGGTGGCCCCACCGGGGCCGCCCATCTCCACCGGGGTGGCCAGATCGTGGTCGACCAGGCCGTCCGAGCTGCGGGTGTGGCCGTTGCGGCCGTCCCCGGTGGCGGTGGCAGACGCGGTGTAGAGCGCGCTCATGTTCTTCCTCTTCCTGGTCGGGCGGGACGAGCGTTCCCTGGCTCGTCAGGGTTGCGCTCATGATCGGGTCGATTTCTGCCCCACGAGCCACAAAACCGCCACGATCATGAGCGCCGTCGAAGTTGATAAGCGCGGCGGGGGGGGTCAGGCGGGGACGGGTTCCCAGGTAGAGTAGTTGCCGGCACTGGTTTCGACGGCCGCGAGCACACGCTGGACCTTGAGGGCGTCGGCGAACGACGGAGTCGGCTGGACGCCGGTGGCGATCGCGTTGACGAGGTCGACGACCTGGTGGGTGAATCCGTGCTCGTAGCCGAGTCCGTGGCCGGGCGGCCACCAGGCGGCGATGTACGGATGCTCGGGCTCGGTCACCAGGATGCGCCGGAACCCCTGTGCGCCAGGCTCATCGGTGCCGTCGTAGTACTGCAGCGTGTTCATGTCCTCGAAGTCGAACGCGATCGAGCCCAGAGAGCCGTTGACCTCCAGGCGCAGGGCATTGCGGCGGCCGAGAGCGAAACGGGTGGCCTCGAAGATGCCGATCGGCCCGCCGTCGAAACGTGCCGTGAAAAGGGCGGCGTCGTCGACGGTGACCGGCCCCTTCGGCACGTCGGCGCCGACCGCGCCACGCCCGCCGAGGCCGACGAGCTCGCCGCCGATCGGACGCTCCTTCACGAAGGTCTCCATGATCGCCGACACCCCGGTGATCTGCTGGCCGGTGACGAACTGTGAGGCGTCGATGATGTGCGCGCCGATGTCGCCGAGCGCACCGGACCCGGCCTTCTCCTTGTCCATCCGCCAGGTGAGCGGTCCGTTCTCGTCGGACAGCCAGTCCTGCAGGTACTGCGCCCTGACCTGACGGATGGTCCCCACCTTGCCGTCGTCGACCATCTGCTTGAAGAGCGCCAGTGCGGGCGTACGGCGATAGGTGAAGCCGCACATGGCCATCACGCCGTTCGCAGCGGCCGCGGTGGCGGCCTGCGTCATCTGCTCGGCCTCCGCGACGGAGTTGGCCAAGGGCTTCTCGCAGAGCACGTGCTTGCCGGCCTGCAGGGCCGCGATCGCAATCTCGGCGTGGGTGTCGCCGGGGGTGCAGATGTCGATCAGGTCGATGTCGTCGCGTTCGATCAGCCGCCGCCAGTCGGTCTCGACCGAGGCCCACCCCATCTTGTCGGCGGCGGCCTGCGCGGCGCCGGCGTTGCGGCCGGCCAGCGCGGTCAGTTCTGGGGTGAGCGGTAGATCGAAGAAGCGATGGGCGCTTCGCCAGGCGTGCGAGTGGACGCCGCCCATGAAGGCGTACCCCACCATGCCGACCCGAAGTGGTCCTGCGACGGACATCGTTGCTCCCTGGAAGTCTCGCGACGCGGCGGATGTCACCGGTGCGGCACTGCCGGACGAGACTAGTACGCGGCCTGTCGGGACCACCCCGTCGACCACGTCAGTCCCAGCATGTGAAACCACATTCCCAACTGTTGGTTCTCCGACTACCGTGGGGTCATGACGAATCCGCAGTACACCCACGGCCACCAGGACTCGGTGCTGCGGTCCCACCGCTGGCGGACGGCGCAGAACTCGGCCGGATACCTGCTGCCGCATCTGGCCTCCGGTCTCTCGCTGCTCGACATCGGTTGCGGGCCGGGGACCATCACGTCCGATCTGGCGGATCTGGTTGCCCCGGGGGCGGTGTGGGGCGTCGACAGCAGCGCCGAGGTCGTCGCCGAAGCGTCCCGGACCGCCAAGGCCAGGGGCGCCGCCAACGCGAGTTTCGGGGTCGGGGACGTCTACGCCTTGGCGCACGCCGATGGCGCCTTCGACGTGGTGCACGCCCATCAGGTGCTGCAGCACCTCGCCGACCCAGCGGCCGCGCTGCGGGAGATGGGCCGGGTCTGCCGGCCGGGTGGCATCGTGGCGGCCCGCGATGCCGACTATGCGGCCATGGCCTGGTTTCCGCGGGTGCCTGCCCTTGACGACTGGATGACCCTTTACCAGCAGGTGGCCCGGAGCAACGCCGCCGAGCCCGACGGTGGCCGGTTCCTCCGTCACTGGGCCCATAGGGCCGGGTTCGCCGACGTGACGTCGTCCGCCTCCGTCTGGTGCTACTCCACCGAGGCAGAAAGGCAGTGGTGGGGCGGCCTCTGGGCGGATCGGGTGGTCGGGTCCGCGTTCGCCGCGCAGGCAGTGAACCGCGGCTTCGCCGACGTGGCGCGTCTGCAGGCGATGGCCGCCGGATGGCGGGAATGGGCGTCCCATCCGGATGCCTGGTTCGCTGTTCTCAATGGTGAGATCCTCTGCCGCCGTTGATGATTCGCGTGCCGATGCGACCTGTCAGGTCCGGTTGCCGCCGGCTCTGGTCAGCGCGAGCTGGGCCGCCCGGCGGCGTATCTGCGCAGCCCGGGCCATCTTCTGCTGCTCGGCGAGATGCTCGCGTTCTGCCGCCAGTTGGCGGCCGAGTTCCTTGATCCGGCCCTCGATCGCCTGGACGGCCTCGTCGGCGGCTCTGGACCCGGCCTGCGCGTCGGCCGCCTCCTGTTCCGCTGCCGCCACCCGCCGCGCCCGGTCGGCTGCCGCCCGGTCGGCAACGGCCTGCTGAGCTGCGGTCCGGTCGGCGGCGGCCTGCTGAGCTGCGGTCCGGTCGGCGGCGGCCTGCTGAGCTGCGGCCTGGTCGGCGGCGGCCCGTTGAGCTGCCGCCTGTTGTGCTGTGGCCTGGTCGGTGGCGGCCTGTTCGGCGGCAGCGTGCTCGGCGGTCGCTCGATCTGTCCCTGCACGCTTGGATCCCGGAGGGGCGCTGGTCCGGACCGTGACCGCCGACGAGGTACGGGCCCCGGCAGCCGGTTGCGGTGCGGATGTCTTCGGCGACGCCGGTGGCGACTCCGCTCGGGCGCGTCTGGCCTGGCGGAGGGTGTCGAGCGAAAGCACCGCGGCGAGTTCCGGCAACGTGGTGGACCCGAAACCGTCCCAGTGGGCCTGGGTGACGAGCACGCCGGACATCAGCAGCTCGGCCACCTGTTCGTCGGCCAGCGCGGCGTTGAGCGTTCCGGCGACCTCGTCCCGGATGGAGGCCGACGGAGTCGGCTGACCGGTCACGTCGAACGCCAGATCGGCCAGGTCCCTGACCAGGGAACGTCGCCGCCCGGTCAGCTCCCGCAACTGGTGGGCATCGAGGGCCTGCTCCGCCTCGCGCAGTTCGGCTCCCAGCCGGAGCAGCTCGCCGACCTCATCGGGCGCAGAGCGAACCAGCTGGTTGAGCGTGTCCGCCGCGAGCGTCGGTTTGCGCAGGGCGGCTATCCGGCCGGCACCGTCCCGGTCGCCAACCTTCCTTGCCGCAGCAGCCAGAGCCTTCCGTCGAGTGGTGAATTCGGCCATCGGATGGGAGTAGAGATCCTCCACTGCGGCATCCAGGGCAGATGGTCCGGTCACCGTCCCATCTTGACGCACCATGGGGGGGTGTCAGTGACGGCAAAGTTGGTCCATCATGAACCGATGCGTTCCATATGGAAGGGCTCCCTGGTCTTCGGGCTGGTCAACGTCCCGGTCGCCGTGTACTCCGCCACCGAGGACCACGACATCCGGTTCCACCAGGTGCACGAGAAGGACGGCGGACGGATCCGCTACCAACGCACCTGCGAGATCTGCGGTGAGGTGGTCGCCTTCGGCGACATCGCCAAGTCCTACGAGGCTGACGACGGCCGCACCGCGATCATCACGGACGAGGACCTCAAGTCCCTCCCGACGAGCTCGGAGCGAGAGATCGACCTGCTGTCGTTCGTCCCGTCGGACCAGATCGACCCAGTGCTCTACGACGCCAGCTATCTGCTGGAGCCGGCCTCGAAGTCGGCCAAGGCGTACGTACTGCTGCGCGAGACGCTCGCCGAGAACGACCGGGTCGCCATCGTCCACTTCGCCCTGCGCCAGAAGACGCGGCTCGCCGCGCTCCGAGTGCGAGGTGACGTCCTGGTGATCCAGACCCTCCGGTGGCCGGACGAGGTGCGCGAAGCGTCGTTCAAGTCATTGGAGACGCCGGTGGCGTTGTCCGCGGCGGAGAAGCAGATGGCGGCACTGCTGGTCGACTCCTACGCCGACGACTTCCACCCGGACCAGCACGAGGATTCCTATCGCGAGGAACTCCAACAGATGATCGACGCCAAACTCGAAGGCGAGGAGGCGTTCCCGGAGCAGGAGTCGTCCGACGGTGAGGACGCCGAGGTGCTCGACCTCCTGGCGGCCCTCCAGCGCAGCGTGCAGCGCAATGCCGACAAGGACGCAGGCAAGGCCGCCCCGTCCAAGACTGCCAAGGCGACGGCCGAGGAGGACGCGGAGGACGGCTCGGACGCCAGGGACGCCACTGCCAAGAAGCCTGCTGCCCGCAGATCAGCCGCTCGCAAACCCGCGGCCAAGGCCGACCCCGAGAAGGCCAAGGCCCCCACGCGCGCCCGATCGACCACGACCACGACCCCCACCAAGGCGAGCAAAACCGCCTGAGTCCACGGTGACGTTCCTCCCGATCCACTGACGACACACCGTTGTACGATCGATATCTTCGTTCTGCGAACTTCCTGGCTATGTTTACTCCGTCGCAACAACTACCCGTCATTCTTGCGGTGTAGAGGCACTGTGAAGCAAACCTGTGGTTGAGAGGACATCATGACAACGTTGATGCGGTTCGACACCCCTCATGGGGAGACCGTCTTCATCCGGCCGGATCACGTCTCGGCGGTGGTTCCCTCCCGTGGATCGCAATCGGAGATCCACCTGCAGGGCGGCAGTCGTATCACCGTGACCGGCTCGGCCAACAACGTGCTCGGCCATCTCGGTATCGATGTCGCTGGGCAGGAGCATCCGGTCGCCCGGGACCAGCGTCCGCCGTCGCTGTTCCAGGGACCGGTCGGACTCCGCGGTTCGGAGTTCGGCCCGCTCAACACCCAGCGCGGCGGCTCGACCTTCCCCGACGCCACCCGACATCTGCGCCCGACGGCCTCCGCCTGACGATTGCGGTCGGTACGCAGCACACGAGAAAGGCCCGGTTCCTCCGAGGGGGAACCGGGCCTTCGTCGTTCGCGGACTGCACTGACGCCCTGTGCCCCCGGCAGGATTCGAACCTGCGCACCCGCCTCCGGAGGGCGGTGCTCTATCCCCTGAGCTACGGGGGCGCGAGGCAGAACTCTACCGTATCGACGACGGCCGTATCGACCGTGCCGATCCCGACCGAGGGCGACGGATCAGCCGGTGGGTGCGGTGTAGGCCAACGGCTTTGCGCCACGGGCGGCGAGCATGCCAGTCATCACACCGATCTCCGATTCCTGCGATTCGAGCATCTTGCTGGCGAAGTTCTGCACGACGGGGGACGCCGCGTGGGTGGCCGCATAGGTCATCATCGCCGCGCCGCCGTGGTGGTGACGGATCATCAGCTGCAGGAAGAAGATGTCAGATGCGCTGCCCTTGAGCCCCTCCAACTTGGTGATCTCCGCGTCGGTGGCCATGCCGGGCATCACGGCACCGTCGGAGAGTCCGGACGACGCCGTGGAGGTGCCGACCACGTTCATGTCTGCCATTCCCACCGATCCCATCCAGGACATGTGGGCGTCGCTGTTCAGGCGGGGGACACCCCACAGGTCCAACCAGCCCTGCATGGTGCCGATCTGCGATGTCTGGGTGTACTCGATGTCGTAGGCGGTGAGCCTGACTTCCTTGTCGCTGGAGTCCAGTTCGGCGATGTGGGCCATCAGCACGCCCTGGTTGTGATGCACGATCATGTCGCGGGCGAAGCCGGTGTTCACCACGTCCTTGCCGTCGGCGCTGATCGACATCGTCTGCGGGCCACTGTTGCCCAGGGCGAGTCCGACGCTGGCGCCGATCAGGACCATCACCAGCGCGCCCAGTCCGAGGACGATCGCCGTACCGCGCGATCCCCAGCGCGTCAGGATCGAGGAGTTGCGGTCCGCCGGCCCGACGCGAGTGTCATTGTCCTCGTGCAGGCCAGGAGCGGATTCGGAGGTCGGTGTGCTCATCGGGCCTACTTGCTCGACGGTGCGGGAGACGACGGTGCGGGAGACGACGGTGCGGGAGACGACGGTGCGGGAGACGACGCGGCGGAGGACGGGACCGAGGCCGGTGCCACGGCCGGGCTGGTGGCGCCCGAAACCGCTCCGCTGCTGGCGGGCGGAACTACTCCTGCGGTATCACCGGCATTGATGACACTCTCGGCGGTGTCGGCGGTCAACCCGGCACCATTCATCTTGATCGCATCGGTGCCGGGGGTGGCGGCATCGTAGGCCGGCGGGCTCGCCAGGAAGCCGGGCTGGTCGCAGGATCCACCCGGCTCGGGCGCGATGTACGGGTTCTGCTGGAGCGAGGTGATGAATTGCTTGATCCGGATGTCCGAGGCGGAGCTGACCTTGAGCTGGTGGGCCCAGGCCTGCAACGAGATCGGCGAATCGAGGTTGGGGTACGGGCTCATCAGGATGTACGACTTGCCACTGACCAGGGACTTGAGGATGTCCAGGTCGCCCGCCGCGATGGTCGTCGGGTTGTAGGCGATCCATACTGCTCCATGCTCGAGCGGATGGACCATGTTCTCGTTGCGGACGGCCGTCGGGTAGATGGCGCCGTTGCAGTCGGCCCACTCGGCGTCGTGCGGACCACCGATGGGCGGGTAGCGGTCGTAGGCGACCCGCTGGGTCGACGAGACGTGCAGCGCCGCTTTGTATTCGGCAAAGCTCAGGGTGCCGTTGGCGGCCACCGTGCTCTTGCCCGCGTAGATGCCGGTGATCTTGGTCGACGGGTCCTTGTTGGTGTCCGACGGCACGAAGGGAGCTACCGCGGCGGCTGCGTCGTCGTTGCTCTTGTTCTTGGAGTAGACGACGGTGAAGATGCCACCGATCAGGATCAGCACCACTACCACGGCGCCGATGGTGAGCCAGGGGAGCCCCTGCCTCCGGCTGACCACCGGGGCCACCGACCGGGTTTTCTTGGCGCTCTTACCGCTTGCCATCATCGGTGCTTCGACCTCGTTCACTCTTCCAAGCCGGACCGGACCGTGACAGGCCCGGAGGTAGACCGCTGGAGTCTACGGGGCGATTCGGTGACCTCGGTGTGAGCATTCGCTGGGCGCCGGGGACCCCACGTGGCACAAACCGGGTGCGGAACCTTCCTAGAATGGACAGGTGAATCCCGTCCAACTGGCCGATGCCGTTCGTGCTGCCCTGTCCAGCGCAGTCTCCGCCGGAGCCCTGGCCCTCACGGTGCCGGACGATGTCACCATCGACCGTCCGCGTTCGCGGGAGCACGGCGATTATGCAACGCCGGTGGCGCTGAAGCTCGCCAAGGCCGCCGGACTGCCCCCGCGGCAGATCGCCGAGGTGCTGGCCCGTTACCTGGCGGAGGTCGACGGCATCTCCGCGGTGGAGATCGCCGGGCCCGGGTTCCTCAACATCCGTCTCGACGCCGCGGCCGCCGCTGCGGTCGTCGGTCAGGTGGTCTCCGCCGGTGACCACTACGGATCGTCGCAGGTGTTGGCGGGCAAGCAGATCAACCTGGAATTCGTCTCGGCCAACCCGACCGGTCCGGTGCACATCGGTGGTGCCCGTTGGGCAGCCGTCGGTGACGCGCTGGGCCGGGTGCTGAGCACTCAGGGCGCCACGGTGGTGCGGGAGTACTACTTCAACGATGCCGGCGCCCAGATCGATCGGTTCGCGCGGTCGCTGCTGGCGGCGGCGAAGGGACGCCCGGCGCCCGAGGACGGTTACGGCGGCAACTACATCTACGACATCGCCGGCAAGATCACGGCCGAGAACCCTGGCGTGGCAGAGCTTCCGGACGATGTTGCCGCCGAGCTCTACCGGACTCAGGGCGTCGAGCAGATGTTCACCGAGATCAAGGCGACGCTGCATGCGTTCCGGACCGATTTCGACGTCTACTACCACGAGGACTCCCTGCACGCGAGCGGGGCGGTGGGCAAGGCCGTCAACCGGTTGAAGGAGTCGGGTCATCTCTTCGAGGCCGACGGTGCCTGGTGGCTCAAGTCGACCGACTACGGCGATGACAAGGACCGGGTGGTGATCAAGTCCGATGGTGATCCTGCCTACATCGCGGGCGACCTCGCCTACTTCCTGGACAAGCGGTCCCGTGGTTTCGACCTCTGCATCTACATGTTGGGCGCGGATCACCACGGGTACGTCTCCCGGCTCAAGGCCGCCGCGGCCGCCTTCGGCGACGACCCGGCGGTGGTCGAGGTGCTGATCGGGCAGATGGTGTTCCTGGTCAAGGACGGCGAGCCCGTCCGGATGAGCAAGCGTGCCGGCACCGTCATCTCGCTCGACGATCTGATCGAGGCTCTCGGGGTGGACGCTGCCCGCTACTCGCTGATCAGGTATTCGGTCGACACCACGCTGGACCTCGATCTCGACCTGTGGACGAGGCAGAGCAGCGACAACCCGGTCTTCTACGTGCAGTACGCCCACGCGCGGTTGTCGGCGCTCGCCCGGTCCGCGTCGGACCTGGGGATCGACCTCGGTGACGACTACGACGCGGCCCTGCTGGACACCCCGCAGGAGGCGGAGCTGATCGCACTGATCGCGGGATATCCGCAGGTGCTGGCCGCAGCTGCCGACCTGCGCGAGCCGCACCGGGTGGTTCGGTACCTCGAGGATCTTGCCTCGGGCTACCACAAGTTCTACGACGCGGTCCGCGTACTGCCGATGGGGGAGGAACCGGTGACACCGGCCAACGTCGCGCGTCTGTGGTTGTGCAGCGCCGCCCGTCAGGTGCTGGCCAACGGCCTCGCCGTGCTCGGCGTCAGCGCCCCGGAGCGCATGTAGTGAGTGAGCACCGTAGCGAGGAACGAGTGCGCAGTGAGCATCGCAGCGAGGAACGAGCGAGGAGCGGAGCGCAGCGAGCGATGAGCGCTTGCGCGAAGAGCCAGGATCCAACAAGGAGCGGAGCGCAGCGAGCGATGAGCGCTTGCGCGAAGAGCCAGGATCCAACGAGGAGCGGAGCGCAGCGAGCGATGAGCGCTTGCGCGAAGAGCCAGGATCCAACAAGGAGCGGAGCGCAGCGAGCGATGAGCGCTTGCACCAAGAGTCAGGATCCAACATGAGAGCGCATCCAGCGGGCCCTCGGCACGGCGAGATCCCTGCCGACCACACGTCGTTCGTCCCGGCCGACCTCAATGAACTCGACCCGGCAGTCTGGCCTCGGGGCGCCGGCCGGTCAGGCGGCGTGATGACGTTGGCCGGCAACGACGTCCGTGATCTCGCGATGACCTACGGCACCCCGTTCCTGGCGATGGACGAGCAGGATTTCCGCAGTCGCTGCCAGGACTTCGCCGACGCCTTCGGGTCGGCCGCCGACGTGCACTACGCGGCCAAGGCCTTCCTGTCCTCGCACATCGTGAAGTGGCTTGCGCAGGAGGGACTCTCGCTCGACGTCTGCTCGGGCGGCGAACTGCGGCTGGCGCTGCGCGCCGGGTTCCCGCCGGAGCAGATCGCCCTGCACGGGTCCAACAAGTCCCAGGTCGAACTCGAAACCGCCGTGGAGGCGGGCGTCGGCGCCATCGTCGTCGACTCGTTCGACGAGATCGGCCGGTTGGCCGGCATCGCAGATGCGCGCGGAAGTGCAGGATCGGCGAGCACCAGTAATGGCTCCAGCCGACGGATCCCGGTGATGATCAGGGTCACGGTCGGCGTCGAGGCGCACACCCACGAATTCATCGCCACCGCCCACGAGGATCAGAAGTTCGGGTTCTCGCTGGCCGGCGGGGACGCCGCAGAGGGGGTGCGGCGGATCGCAGCCGCTCCGGGCCTCGAACTGATCGGGCTGCACTCGCACATCGGCTCGCAGATCTTCGATCCCTCCGGATTCGAGGTCTCGGCCCACCGGCTGGTGCTGCTGCTGAAGTCGGTGATCGCCGACCACCCCGAACTGGCGCAGACCATCACCACCCTCGACCTCGGTGGCGGCCTCGGCATCGCCTACACCTCGGCCGACACCCCGCCACCGGTCGACGCGATGGCCAAATCGCTGACCGCAATCGTCGAACGGGAGTGCCAGGCCGCCGGCCTCGTCGTCCCGCGGATCGCGGTCGAGCCGGGCCGGGCCATCGTCGGACCGGGAACGGTGACGGTCTACGAGATCGGCACCATCAAGGACGTGCACCTGGACGGCGGCGTGGTCCGCCGGTACGTCTCCGTGGACGGCGGGATGAGCGACAACATCCGGACCGCCCTGTACGACGCCGACTACACCGTGGTGCTGGCCTCGCGCTCGTCCGCGGCCCTGCCGGTGAGGTCCCGGGTGGTGGGCAAGCACTGCGAGAGCGGCGACATCGTCGTGCGGGACTGCTATCTTCCTGCGGACCTCGCGGTCGGGGATCTGGTGGCTGTCGCAGCGACCGGTGCCTACTGCTACGCGATGGCCAGCAACTACAACCGGCTGCCCCGGCCGCCCCTGATCGCGGTGACCGGCGGCACCTCCCGCCTGTTGCTCCGCCGCGAGACCGACGACGACCTGATGCTCCTGGAGACCTGGTGAACGAATCACAGAACGGCGGCGGCCCGAAGCAGCCGTCGGTGGCGCCCGCCGCGATCCTGCTGGGGCTGGCTGCCGTCCTGATCGTGGTGGTGCTGATCAAACCCGCGATGGCGCAGTGGCTCAAGGTCACCATCGTGATCCTGGTGGTCCTGGTCGTCATCGCGCTGCTGGTCTACGCCTTCGTGCTGTTCCGCCAGACCACCAGACGTGGTCCCCGGTGAAACCCGTCCGCGTTGGGGTGCTGGGCGCCGGGGTGGTCGGTTCGCAGGTGGTGCGCCTGCTCCGGGAGCAGGGTGACGAGCTGTCGGCGCGCGTCGGTGCCCCGCTCGAACTGGTGGCGGTGGCCGTCCGCCGGCCCAAGGCGCATCCGGACATCCCGGACGAGCTGTTGACCACCGACGCCGCCGGCCTGGTGGCCAGGGATGACGTCGATGTCGTCATCGAGGTGATCGGCGGCATCAACCCGACCAAGGACCTGCTGCTGACCGCCCTCCGGCGCGGCGCCGCCGTGGTGACGGCGAACAAGGCCCTGCTGGCCGAGGAGGGACCGGCCCTCTACGAGGCCGCCGACGCCGCAGGCGCCGACCTGTACTTCGAGGCCGCTGTCGCCGGGGCCATCCCGTTGATCCGGCCGATCCGCGAATCCCTTGCTGGGGACCGGATCTCGCGCATCATGGGCATCGTCAACGGCACCACCAACTTCATCCTGTCGCAGATGACGGCGGCCGGCTCCAGCTACGAGTCCGCGCTCGAAGAAGCGACCAGACTGGGTTACGCCGAGGCGGACCCCACCGCGGACGTCGACGGGTTCGACGCCGCGGCCAAGGCCGCCATCCTGGCGTCCATCGGATTCCACACCAGGGTCGGTGCGGCCGACGTGCACCGCGAGGGCATCGCCGACGTCACGGCGTCGGACATCCGCTCGGCCGCCGAGTTGGACTGCGTGATCAAGCTGCTCGCCATCTGCGAGCGCGTGACCGGCGAGCACGGCGACGCCGTATCCGCCCGCGTCCACCCGGTGATGCTGCCCAGGGCGCACCCGCTGGCCGGCGTCGACGGCGCCTACAACGCGGTCTACGTCGAGGCGGAATCCGCCGGTCGCCTCATGTTCTACGGTCCCGGCGCCGGTGGGGCGCCCACCGCCTCCGCGGTGCTCGGCGACCTCGTGGCCGTGGCCCGGAACAAGATCAGTGGTGGCCGTGGCCCCCGGGAGTCGGCCTACGCCGCACTGCCGGTGCAGCCGATGGGCGACGTGCCGTCGAAGTACCACATCAGCCTCCAGGTGGACGACCGCGCCGGTGTGCTCGCGGCCGTGGCGATGGCGTTCGCCGATGCCGGCGTCTCCATCTCGACGGTTCGGCAGCAGGGCAGTGGAGCAGCGGCGACGCTCGTCGTGGTGACCCACTCCGCACCCGACGCCGCGCTGTCGGACACCGTGGCCAAATTGGCCGAACTCGAGTCGGTCCACCGGGTGACTTCGGTCATGAGAGTCATGGGAGACGTGGCGTGAACACGGGTGCAGCAGTTCCGAGGCCCGGGTCGGGCTGGCCCGGTCTGATCGCCGCCTACGCAAACCGGGTGGCCGTCCCGCCGGGCGCCACCCCCATCACCCTGCTCGAGGGCGGTACCCCGCTGCTGCCGGCGCCCGCGCTGTCGGCCGCCGTCGGTGCCGACGTCTGGCTCAAGATCGAAGGTGCGAACCCGACGGGTTCCTTCAAGGACCGCGGCATGACGGTGGCCGTCACCCACGCCCTCGCGTCCGGCGCCAAGGCCGTCATCTGCGCCTCCACCGGGAACACCTCGGCCTCGGCCGCCGCCTACGCGGCTCGGGCCGGGATGACCTGCGCCGTGCTGATTCCGGAGGGCAAGATCGCCACCGGCAAGCTGGCCCAGGCGGTGGTTTACGGAGCAAGGATCCTCCAGGTCCAGGGCAACTTCGACGACTGCCTGGAGCTGGCCCGCAAGACCGCTGCGGCGCACGAGGAGATCGCGCTGGTCAACTCGGTCAACCCGGTGCGCATCGAGGGCCAGAAGACGGCCGCCTTCGAGATCTGCGACGTGCTGGGCCGTGCACCCGACATCCACATCCTCCCGGTGGGCAACGCGGGCAACATCACCGCGTACTGGAAGGGCTACCGCGAGTACTTCGCCGATGGGATCATCAGCTCCCGTCCGCGGATGTTCGGATTCCAGGCCGCCGGTGCGGCTCCGCTGGTGCTCGGCCACCCGATCTCGGACCCGGAAACCATCGCCACCGCGATCCGGATCGGTGCGCCCGCCTCCTGGAACGGGGCGATCGGTGCCCGCGACGAGTCCGGCGGGCTGATCGACGCCGTCACCGACGAGATGATCCTGGCGGCCTACCGGCAGCTGGCCACTACCGAGGGTGTCTTCGTCGAGCCGTCGTCGGCGGCCTCGATCGCCGGTCTGCTGGCCACCGCGGCCGACGGCCGTCTGCCTTCCGGTGCGACCGTCGTCTGCACGGTCACCGGGAACGGGCTCAAGGATCCGCAGACGGCACTGGCCGGGCTCACCATGCCGATGATCATCCCGGTGGCGGCAGAAGCCGTGGCGGAAGCACTGGAACTTGCGTGACCGGCGCCTGGGCGACTGTCCGGGTGCCGGCCACCTCGGCCAATCTCGGACCGGGGTACGACTGCTTCGGGCTTGCTCTGCAGCGCTACGACGACGTCGGGGCCACGCTCTGCGCTGACGGAGTGCGGGTCGAGGTCGAGGGCGTCGGAGCGGGTCAAGTGCCAACCGACGCAAGCCATCTCGTCATCCGGGCGATGGCGCGGACCTGGGCGGCCGTCGAACGGGAGCTGCCGTCCGTCTGGCTGCGCTGCCACAACGCCATTCCGCACGGCGGCGGGCAGGGATCATCGGCCGCGGCCATCGTCGCCGGTCTGCTGCTGGGCCGGGCCCTGCTGCCGGGCGGGGGAGCGGAGGTCGGCGACGATCTGATCCTGCAGTTGGCCAACGGGATGGAGGGCCACCCCGACAACGTCGCACCGGCCCTGTTCGGCGGGTTCACGCTCGCCTTCATCGACGGGCAGGGCGGCGCCGCCGCGGTCCGGCGGGCGGTCCATCCGTCGGTGCGGGCCGTGGTCTTCACCGCCTCGCAGACTTCGTCGACCCACCAGTCGAGAACGCTGCTGCCGCAGATGGTTCCGCACGTCGACGCCGCGGCGAATGCGGCGTCGGCGGCCCTGCTGGTGCATGCGATGACCACGGATCCGAGCTACCTGCTGGAGGCCACGAAGGACCGGCTGCACCAGCCGTACCGGGCGGCATCGATGCCGGAGTCGGCGCGCTTGATGAACGACCTGCGGGAGGCCGGGATCGCCGCGGTGATCTCCGGGGCGGGACCTTCCGTGCTGGCCCTGGTCGCCGAGGACCTGCGGTTGGATGCCTGGCGCCGCAACGGTTTCGATGCGCAGGAAGTGCCGATCTGCACTACCGGGGCGACCGTCGGCCTCGACTGACCGCGACGCCGGCGGTGCGCGCGAACAACGTCACGAGGTGCTCCAACTCTTCCGCCGAGAAGTTGGTGAAACCCGCCGGCGGGCGATCGAGGATCTCCTGGGCGAGGTCGGCCATCTCGCGTCCGGCGGGGGTCAGGTCGATGATCTTGCGGCGCCGGTCGGACGGATGGGTGGCCCTGACGGCCAACCGTCGATCGACCAGATCTCCGACCACCACCGAGGTGTAGGGCGGATCGGTGCCGAGCGAGGCCGTCAGCTCACCCATCGTCAGCGGCCCGGAAGACAGACGCCGCAGGGCTTTCGCCTTGATGAAGCTGACCCCCAGTCGGTGGCTGATCTCGGCCCGGCGCACCGCCAGATGCTCCATCACCATCTCGCGGATCGCCTGCCACGCAGCAACCTGCCGCCGACCAGGGTCCAGCGCGATGGGCGGGGACGGGTGGGGGGTCATCGCGCCGCCGCGGCCTGCCGGGTCGGATCCGAGTTCATCAGACCAGCCACCCGGTCGACGGTCGACCTGGCCCAGCGACCGGTGGTGGTCAGGCCCAGCCCGAGGACCGCGAGACCGCAGCAGGCGACGATCCACCAGGCGGTCTGCGCCGTCGCGAGAATCCCGGCCGCCTGGCCCACGGAGGGCGATCCCGACCCTGCCACGGCGCCCGAGGCGATCACGGATCCGATCACCGCCACACCGAGAGTCGCGCCGACCTGTCGGCTGGTGGACGCCACCGCGGCGGCGACACCAGCCTGGCTGATGGGCATCCCGGAGACGGCCGTGTTGGTGATCGGCGCGTTGACCAACCCGAAACCGATCGCGAAGAGGACGTAGCAGCCGATCAGGTAGGGCAGTGCGGTGGTCGCCGTCATCACCGTGAGCCCGGTGGCGCCGAGCGCCATCGCAGTGCCCGCGAAAATCAGGGCCACCCTGGCCCGCCCGGCGGCCACCAGGCGTCCGGAGATGGGGGCGAAGATCATCGTCATGAGGGCCATCGGCAGCACGGTCAGGCCGGCCTGCAGCGCCGAGAAGCCGCGGACCTCCTGGAGATAGAGACTGTTGAGGAACAGGAAGCCGGAGAACGCTCCGAACGCGAAGATCGCGATCGCCGTCGCCCCGGAGAATGGCGCGCTGGAGAAGAATCGCAGGTCGATCAGCGGATCGACCCGACGCGGCTCGTAGAGCAGGAGCCCGATGAGCGCGGCCGCAGCGAGCAGGATGAACGACCACAGCACGCCCGAACCCCACTGCAGCCGACCGGATTCCACGATCGCGTAGGTCAGGGCGGCCAGCATGACGATGATGAGCACCTGGCCGATCGGGTCGAACCGGCGCGCTCTGGGTGCGCGCGACTCCGGGACGAAGAGTCCGGCCAGCACGATGGCGGCGATGCCGATCGGCACGTTGATCCAGAAGATCCACCGCCAGCCGACCGTCTGGATGAGCACACCGCCGATGACCGGGCCCAGTCCCATGCTGATGCCGACGACGCCGCCCCAGATGCCGATCGCTTTCGCCCGTTCGCGCTTCTCGGTGAACACATTGGTGATGATCGACATCGCAACCGGGTTCAGCATCGACCCGCCGAGGGCCTGCACGATCCGCGCGACGATCAGCAACTGCAGGTTCGGCGCGACGCTGCACAGGGCCGAACCGAGGGTGAACGACGTCAACCCGATCTGGAACGTCCGGCGTCGCCCGATGCGGTCGGCCGTGGATCCGGACAGGATGAGGAAGCTGGCGAGCGTCAGGGTGTAGGCATCGATCACCCACTGCAGACCGGACACGCTGGCGCCCAGATCGGTGCGGATCGAGGGGAGTGCGACGTTGACGATGGTGCCGTCCATCCCGACGATCAGCAGACTCATGCAGCAGATGGCCAGGATGAGGGTCTTGCGTGACGCCGGTGGTCCGGCGATCTCCGCGTCGGAGGGGTGCTTCTCGAACTTCTGCGGCACGGTTGTATCGGGCAAGTTCAGCCTGCGCAATCACTTGTAGATGTATCACTGTTAGCTTGGGCAAGAGTACTCCCGCCACGCCGCACCGGGGGCGTTTGTTGCCGCCGGGGGCAGGGTACGTCTACGCTGGAGATCGATCACCGGTCGTGAGCAGTGCCGCCGGAATCTCGGGGATTCGATTGACGAACTCCACATCCCCCTCTTGTGCTTCGAATCGACGTGTCGTCCAACACGCGAGCGGAGCATCGAGCCCACTCGGTGTCTTCCGACGGGACGGTGTGCAAGGCCGAGGGGATGTCCGAAGGTTCCAACTCTGGCGATGTCTTCCAGCGTCTTCCAGCGCCCGACCGCAGTGACCTTTTCCCCTCCACGCCCGCCGGGTGTGGATCAGCAGCCGCCGCCCAGGGCGCCGGCGCTTCGAACCCGACCGGAATCTTCCGGGTCGGACAGGAAGGATCTTCGTGAGAGAAACCACGGAGCAGCCCGTCTCCTCCACCACCGCAGCGCGAGCGCGCCGCGGCGATGGACTTTCGGGCATGGTGCTCGCCGATCTGAAGGCCCTCGCGGCCCAGCTCGGCATCAAGGGCACCTCGGGACTACGCAAGGGCGACCTCGTGTCCGCCATCGCTTCCCACCAGAACAGCGGTTCGGCGCCGATCACCGGCTCCTCGCCGAAGAACAAGGCTGCCGCGACCCAGGAGCCAGGCGTGTCCGCGGAGTCAGGCGTGTCGTCACCGCCGACCGGCGCTCGGGTCGCAGGTCAGACGAACGGCCGCAACCAGGCCCCCACCACCAGCCGCCAGGACGAACCTGCGTTGTCGCTGGACATCGATCTGCCCGAGCGTCCCGCCCGCCGACGCGCCGCTGCGCGTCCTGAGGGCGCCCCGACGAGTGCAGCTCCGATCAGTTCGGCGCCGATCAGCACGGCACAGATCGGCACCGCCCCGGCTGCCGGGTCGGCACCCGCTGCTGCAGCGCCCGACACCACCGAGCAGGCTTGCGTCAGCCGCGCCCATTCCGACGGTGCCCAGGCACCGGCCGAGAATCAGCAGCGCGACAGTCAGACGAACGGCGGCCAGACGAACGGCGGCCAGACGAACGACAGCCAGACGAACGGCGCGCAGACGAACGGCGGCCAGGGCAACGGTGGCCAGCAGAACGGCGCCGATCGGGGTGACCGACCGTCCTACGACGACGACGGCCCCCGCAGCACCCGGCGCAACCGTCGGAATCGCCGTGACCGCGACAACCGTGGTGGCGACCAGACCACGGTCGAGAACGGCGAGATCGGTACCCGCGAGGCCCAGACCAGCCAGAACGGCCAGGCGACCCAGTCCAGCCAGACGGGCCAGAACGGACAGCAGGGCCAAGGTGGTCAGCAGGGCCAAGGTGGTCAGCAGGGCCAGAACGGCCAGCTGCCCCGCGAGAACCAGAACCGCGACGGACAGAACCGCGATGGACAGAACCGGAACCGTCAGGACAACAATCGTCAGGACACTCGCAACGGCCAGGACAACAATCGTCAGGACCGCGGCGGCCAGGATCGTGGCGGTCAGGATCTCGATGGTGACGACACCAGGCGTGGCCGTCGGTTCCGCGATCGGAACCGTCGCACCCGTGATCGGTTCGCCGACGCTCCGACCGACACCGAGGTGCGCGACGACGACATCCTGATGCCGGTGGCCGGCATCGTGGACGTGCTCGATTCCTACGCCTTCATCCGGACCTCCGGCTACCTCTCCGGCCCCAACGACGTCTACGTCTCGCTGTCGCAGATCCGCAAGAGTGGCCTGCGTCGCGGTGACGCGGTCACCGGAGCCGTTCGCGCGCCGCGCGAGGGCGAGACCGGTGCCCGGCAGAAGTTCAACGCCCTGGTCAGGTTGGACTCGGTCAACGGGCAGGACCCCGAGCTCGCGAAGGACCGTCCGGAGTTCACCAAGCTGACCCCGCTCTACCCGAACGATCGGCTGCGTCTGGAGACCGAGTCGCACATCCTGACGACCCGCATCATCGATCTGGTGATGCCGGTCGGCAAGGGCCAGCGCGCTTTGATCGTGTCGCCCCCGAAGGCCGGCAAGACCTCGATCCTGCAAGCCATAGCGAACGCGATCACGACCAACAACCCCGAGGTCCACCTCATGGTGGTGCTGGTCGACGAACGGCCCGAGGAAGTCACCGACATGCAGCGATCGGTGAAGGGTGAGGTCATCGCCTCGACCTTCGACCGGCCGCCGGCCGACCACACCATGGTCGCCGAGCTGTCCATCGAGCGGGCCAAGCGGCTCGTCGAGATGGGTCGTGACGTCGTCGTCCTGCTCGATTCGATCACCAGGCTCGGCCGGGCCTACAACCTGGCCGCTCCCGCGTCCGGGCGCATCCTGTCCGGTGGTGTCGATTCCACCGCGCTGTTCCCGCCGAAGCGATTCCTCGGTGCGGCCCGCAACATCGAGAACGGCGGTTCGCTCACCATCTTCGCCTCGGCGCTGGTGGAGACCGGGTCCGCCGGCGACACGGTGATCTTCGAGGAGTTCAAGGGCACCGGCAACGCCGAGCTCAAGCTCGACCGCCGGATCGCCGACAAGCGGATCTTCCCGGCGATCGATGTGGACCAGAGCTCGACCCGCAAGGAAGACCTCCTGCTCTCGCCGGACGAGTTGGCGATCACCGTCAAGCTTCGCCGGGTGCTGTCGGCGCTGGATTCCCAGCAGGCGCTGGAGCTCCTGCTCGATCGCCTGCGCAAGACCAAGAGCAACGTCGAGTTCCTGATGCAGGTCGCGAAGACGACGACCGGCGTCGGCAACGACTGAGAGCGCGACCCATGACGACGCCGTTGGAGGTGTTGGCCCAATCGAAATATATGCTGTTGAACACATTTCGCCGGGACGGCACGGCCGTCGCCACGCCGGTCTGGGTGGTGCGCATCGCTGACGAGCTGATGGTCTGGACCAACCCGACGGCCGGAAAGGTCAAGCGGATCCGTCGCGACGGTCACGTCGAGATCGGGCCGTGCACCCGGAGCGGCAGGCCATTGGGCTACCCCGTGCCCGCGTCGGCCCGGATCCTCGACCCGGGCGAACTGGACGCGGTGATGGCTGCGTTGATCGACAAGTACGGTGTGGTCGCCCGGCTCACGCAATTGCCCGACCGGATCAACGCGATGCTGTCGCGCCCGCCGCAACCGCGTGGCGGTATCGGCCTTGTCCTCGTTTAACACTCCAGCACGTCCATCTGGCAAACTGGGAGGCCGGCTCCGGTTCACGTTCCGCACAACGGTGCGGGCGACCCGGCGGCTGATCCGTGGCTCCAAGAGAGGAACTACCCCATGAAGACCGGCATTCACCCCGAGTACGTGGCCACCGAGGTGGTCTGCAGCTGTGGCAACACCTTCGAGACCCACAGCACCAAGACCAGCGGCAAGATCACCGTCGAGGTCTGCTCGAACTGTCACCCGTTCTACACCGGCAAGCAGAAGATCCTGGACACCGGTGGCCGGGTTGCACGCTTCGAGGCCCGTTACGGCAAGCGCAGCCGCTAGCTCTCCCAAAGCGCCCGTCGGTCGGTGACCGGCGGGCGCTTTTGCGTCCCCATCCGGAGCGAAACCTGCTCCACCACAGAGCTTCCCGAACAGAAGGGAGCGCCGATGGCTGCGTCCACTGCTTCGGGCTCGACCGCAAGGAATTCGACAGCCGGGCCTGCCGCCGGATTGATCGCCGAGTATGCCGAACTGCAGACCAAGCTCAGCGATCCCGCCGTGCATGCCGACCAGGCCGCCGCCCGCCGGCTAGGGCGTCGCTACGCCGAACTGACGCCGATCGTCAACACCGCCAACGCCCTGGAGACCGGCCGTGGTGATCTGGCCACGGCCATCGAGTTCGCGACGGAGGACCCTTCGTTCGCCGACGAGGTCGTCACGCTGACCGGCCAGGTGTCCGAACTGGAATCCAAACTGGCCGAACTGCTGACGCCGCGCGATCCCGACGACGCCAAGGACGCGATCGTCGAGATCAAGGCCGGCGAGGGCGGTGAGGAGTCGGCGTTGTTCGCCGGTGACCTGCTCCGGATGTACCTGCGGTACGCCGAGCGTCACGGCTGGAAGACCGAGGTGATCTCCGCGTCCGAGTCCGACCTCGGTGGCTACAAGGACGTCACCGTCGCGGTCAAGGCGCCCGGCTCGCCTGCTCCCGAGGACGGGGTCTGGGCGCGGCTCAAGTTCGAAGGCGGTGTGCACCGCGTCCAACGGGTGCCGGTGACCGAGTCGCAGGGACGCATCCACACCTCGGCGGCGGGGGTGTTCGTGGCACCTGAGGCCGAAGAGGCCGTCGATGTCACCATCGACCCCAACGACCTGCGGATCGATGTGTTCCGGTCGTCCGGACCGGGCGGTCAGAGCGTCAACACCACCGACTCCGCGGTCCGCATCACCCATCTTCCGACGGGCATCGTCGTGTCCTGCCAGAACGAGAAGTCCCAGCTGCAGAACAAGGAGTCCGCGATGCGGATCCTGCGTGCTCGCATGTTGTCGGCAGCCCGGGACGCGGCGGCCTCCGTGGTGGCCGACGCCCGTCGTTCGCAGGTCAGGACGGTCGACCGGTCGGAGCGGGTGCGGACCTACAACTATCCGGAGAATCGGATCGCCGATCACCGCGTCGGTTTCAAGGCCTACAACCTGGACGCCGTGCTGGACGGTGATCTGGACGCCGTGCTGGACAGTCTCGACCGTGCCGACCGCGCCGAAAGACTTGCCGGCGGTGGGCCCGTTGGCGCGTGAATCCCTCCGGGTGCAGATCATGGCGGCCGCGCAGCGGCTCACCGATGCCGGTGTGCCGAGCCCGCAGTTCGACGCGGAGGAGCTCGCCGCGCACCTGCTCGGCATCGGGCGGACGAAACTCGGGCTGCAGCCGCTGGTCGAGCCGGAATGGGTGGAGACCTACGAGGCCCTGATCGCCCGTCGGGTGGCCCGCGTTCCGTTGCAGCACCTCACGGGTGAGGCCTACCTGGGACGCACCACAGTCCAGGTGGGGCCGGGCGTATTCATCCCGCGGCCGGAGACCGAGGTGCTCTTGGAGTGGGCGCTGGACGCGATCAAGGACATCGAGGCCCCGGTCGTCATCGATCTGTGCTCCGGCAGCGGCGCGATCGCGCTGGCGATCGCACAGGCCAGGCCGGACGCCCGGGTGCACGCCGTCGAACGGGCGGTCGGCGCCCTGGCCTGGGCACGCCGCAACGCCGAACTGCACCGAGACGCCGGTGGTACCCCGATCGATCTCCGCGGGGGGGACATCACCGACGAGCGACTGCTGACCGATCTGGAAGGCACCGCCGACCTCGTGACGGCCAATCCGCCCTACGTCCCGGCCGGCACCGTCGTCGATCCCGAGGTGGGGGAGCATGATCCCGCCGAGGCCGTGTTCGCCGGCCCGGACGGCCTCGATCTCATCAAACCGCTGATCTCGATCTGTGCCGGGCTCCTCAAACCGGGGGGCTTCCTGGCCATCGAGCACGACGACACCCAGGGCGAGTCGGTCCCGGGGCTGCTGTCGTCGCGCCGCGTGCTCGCCGACGTCGTGGATCACCAGGACCTGACCGGTCGACCGCGATTCGTCACGGCCCGCCGCGTCACCATGACGCGCTGACGCAGCGGCAACGACGCGAAGGAAGCACGGCCGTGCCGGCGGACAGCACGCCCGGACAGAACTGAAAGGATGAGGCAGTGACGACATTCCACTGCAGTGACCCGGTCACCCGCCGTGCCGGGCTGGAGGCCGCAGCCGCTGCGGCCGCGGCCGGCGAGCTGGTCGTGATGCCGACCGACACCGTCTACGGGATCGGCGCCGACGCGTTCAACGCCTCCGCCGTGCGGGCCCTGCTGGCTGCCAAGGGCCGCGGCCCCGACATGCCGGTCCCGGTGCTGGTCGGTTCCTGGAAGACCATCGAGGGTCTGGTGCTCGCGGTACCGCCGGTGGCCACGAAGCTCGTCGAGGCGTTCTGGCCGGGCGGTCTCTCGCTCGTGGTCGAGCACGCACCGTCGCTGACCTGGGATCTGGGTGACGCGAAGGGCACGGTCATGGTCCGGATGCCGCTGCACCCGGTCGCTCTGGACCTGCTGCGCTCGGTCGGTCCGATGGCGGTGTCCAGCGCGAATCGCAGCGGCCAGCCCCCGGCGCTGACCGCAGACGAGGCGGTGGCGCAGCTGGGTGAACAGGTGAGTGTGTATCTGGACGGCGGCCCGGCGCCGATCGGGGTGGCCTCGACCGTGGTCGACGTGACGGGTCCGATCCCGGTCGTCCTGCGTCAGGGTGCGGTCTCGCTCGACGCGCTGCGCGAGGTGGCGGGCTCGGTGCGGGGTATCGGGGAGTAGTTCACGGCGCCCACCCCCGGCAGAAGTACCCGCCCCCGCGGCAGGAATACCGCGCCCTCCGGCAGACATGCCGCGGGCCCGGTCCGAAGCATTCGGACCGGGCCCGGTGCGGCTGCCCCCGGCGTGGGAGCATCGATCGAGCACATCGGATGGGATGTGCTGGGCGACCGAAGTGCAGTACCCGGCTTGGGTTCTCGGTCAGCGCCTCTCGATCGGCAGGCACTGTTGTGACGCCGGGGGCCAGGGGTCGGTTCCATGACACCGAGGAGAAATCCGGCGGGACGCGGGCAGAATTTCCCGACCGGATCCGGCGGCGTCATCGCGGCGGTTGGCTCGGTCGGGGTGATTCCGCTACTACCCTGAGCCGGTGGCCGACATCGCGATTCCAGTGCGGGAGTACGCGCTCGTGTTCGGGACCGCTGCCTTCGTCACCTTCATCGCCACCGGAGGAGTGCGCCTGCTGGCGTCGAAGATCGGTGCTGTCACGCCGATCCGGGATCGTGACGTGCACAAGTTGCCAACGCCCCGGATGGGTGGGGTCGCGGTCTACCTGGGGGTGGCTGCGGCCATTCTGATCGCCCGCAACATGCCGGTCGTTGGCCGGGCATTCGATTCGTCGTCGTCGATCCAGGGGGTGCTGGCCGCGGGCGGCGTCATCGTGCTGGTCGGTGTGCTGGACGACCGGTTCGACCTCGACGCCATCACCAAGCTGTTCGGACAGATCCTGGCCGCCGGTGTGCTGGTGCTCTACGGCGTCACCTGGCTGCAGGTGTGGCTGCCCTCCGGTGACGGCGGCACGACGGTGTCGTTCTCGCAGACCCAGGGCGCGCTGATCACCGTGCTGATCACCGTGGTATTGGCCAACGCGATGAATTTCATCGACGGTCTCGACGGGTTGCTCGCCGGCGTCGCCACCATCTCGGCGGTCGCGGTTTTCATCTTCTCCGTCCACCAGTTGATGGCGTCGGCCGACGACTCCGTCGGTTCGCAGCCCCCGTTGATCGCCGCGGCACTGGTCGGGGCCTGTCTCGGCTTCCTGCCGCACAATTTCTACCCGGCCCGGATCTTCATGGGCGACTCCGGGTCGATGTTCATCGGCCTGACGATGGCGGCCTCGGTCATCACCGCCAGTGGGCAGCTGAACAGCTCGAACTTCGGCCCGCGGAGCACCGTGGCGCTGCTGGCGCCGGTCATCGTCGTGCTTGCGGTCGTCTTCATCCCGCTGCTGGATTTCCTGCTGGCCGTCATCCGCCGCACCAAGGAGGGCCGTCATCCCTTCAGCGCCGACAAGCGGCATCTGCACCACCGCATGCTGGCGATCGGGCACACCCACCGTCAGGCGGTCCTGATCTTCTACCTCTGGGCCTTCGTGCTCTCGGCCGGCTCGGTGTCCCTGGTCTTCGCGCGGTGGCAGGAGGTGGTGCTGCCAACGGCCGGGGCCGCACTCGTCGCCCTGCTGATCTCCATGTGGCCGTGGCTCCGCTCGCGCCGCCTGACCAGGCGTCGGGCGCTGGGCGTGGTGTCGAAGGGGCCCGTCGTGGTGGGGGCGAAGCCAACGGTCGGGACCCAGGCCGGCGATGGGGCAGGATCGACACCGTGAGTACAGGATCGACACCGTGAGTACAGGATCGACACCGTGAGCAGGAGCAGGTCGGCCGGACCGGATCTTGCGGCGAATGTCGTCGCCGCCCAGCGCGCCGCCGAGCGCAGCCGAACGGGCGGGGTGTGGTCGCTCGGCCATCTCCGGATCTGCTGGATCGCGCTCGTCGTGGCCGGAACGCTGCTCCTGGTCGCCGCCGCGCTGCTGTCCGGTGGGCGGGCCGTCGCCGGGGTGGCCCTTGGCACGGTGATCGTCGGGATCTTCTTCAGCTTCTCTGCCGTCGTCATCGCCAAGGCCGGCCAGGTGAGCCCGAAACTCGTGATGGTGGCGGCACTCTCGGCCTACGTGTTCAAGATCGTCGCCCTCGGCGTCGTCCTCACCTTCATGCCGAGGGACGGTGTCTTCGACACGAGATGGATGTCCGGGGCCATCGGGCTCGGCCTCTTCGTGTGGCTGGGCGCCCACATGCGCTACGTGTGGACCACGAAGGTCTACTACGTCGACCCGCACTGAGCCGAAACCTGCTCGCCGATCACCGGTTCCGCAGTCCGGCGAACTTCGACACGTTGTAGAAGGGACCCCTCCCGGGTGCGGGAATACCAACTCCTTACTGATAGTGTCCGGGAGCCATGAAGAAGCGGGCCAATGCCGACTCCACCTCTACCGGGGCCGATGAGGGTTGGGCTGTGATGACCACCCTGATCGGCGGTTTCGTCGTGTGGGGTGCAATCGGTTGGCTCCTGGACCGGTGGTGGGGAACGTCGTTTCTCACGCCCGTGGGGCTCATCCTCGGAATGGCGCTCGGCATCTACGCAGTGGTCGCGCGGCACGGCGGATTCAGGAGCACCCACCCGACCACGTCGAGGCCGACGCAGTACAACCCAGGTCTTTATCGCTCCGCCAGATACACCCCCGACCCCCAGCCCGGGCCGCCTCCGGCCAACACCCGAAGGGAGACCGAGTGTCCCTGACCTTCTTGGCCGCCGCCGATGGCGGTTTCCAGCCACCCTCGGTGGAGCATTCGTTCTTCTTCGACAAGATCGGAGACGGTTCGGTCATCGCGTCCGTCAAGGCGATGGGTCTCCTGGTCGTCGGGGTGGTGGCGATCATCGCCTTCTTCACGGCGTCCGCACGCCGTGCCGCCGTCGTTCCCGGCAAGTTGCAGTTCGCCGGCGAGAGCCTGTACGGGTTCGTCCGCAACGGGGTTGCCATCGAGATCCTGGGCAAGAACGGCAGGAAGTGGGCAGGTTTCCTGGCCACCCTGTTCGTCTTCGTCCTGGTGATGAATCTCTGGGAACTGCTACCGGTCGCCCAGCTGCCGGTCACTTCGCATTTCGCCGTGCCGGTGTTCCTGGCCGTCATGGTCTGGGTCATCTACAACTTTGTCGGGATCAAGAAGCATGGGTTCTTCGGCTACCTGAAGCTGATGTGCTACATCGCTGGGATCCCGTGGTACATGCACATCCTGCTGATCCCGATCGAATTCCTGTCCAACATCATCCTGCGGCCCTTCACCATGGCCGTCCGGCTCTTCGCCAACATGTTCGCCGGCCACATGCTGGTCGGCGTGGCCTCGGCCGGCACCCTTTTCCTGTTCGAACAGGGCGGCATCTCGTACGCGACGATGGTGCTGCCGTTCGTGGCCAGCATGTTCCTGGTCTTCTTCGAACTGCTCATCTGCGCGCTGCAGGCCTACGTGTTCGTCCTGCTGGCTGCCATCTACCTCGAGAGCTCGCTGGCCGACTCGCACTGATCCGCTCCACCCATCACCATCCAGGACTGCTCCACCTGATCCCGCGCCGGCGGGGTCAGTCACCGCACAGATCCACCGAGAGGGAGAAAAACTCCAATGTCTGTCGTCGCCAATCTCGCCGCTGTCCAGATCATCGGCAACCTCGGCACCATCGGCTACGGTCTCGCGGCCATCGGCCCCGGCATCGGTGTCGGTATCGTCTGGGCCGCCTACATCAGCTCGACCGCGCGCCAGCCGGAGTCGGCCGGCCTGACCCGGACCTACGCGTTCCTCGGCTTCGCCGTGTCCGAGGCACTGGCCCTGCTGGGCTTCGTCGTGCCGTTCATCCTGCCGACCAGCTGATCACGCTCCGCCTACCACCGGACCACCAGTCGAGGGGCACATCTTGATGCAATCCGCGCTCAACCTCGCGGCCGAGGCGACGACCAACCCGATCGGCCTGCCATGGGGCGAGGTCGCGATCGCGGCCATCGGGTTCGTAGTCCTGCTCGTAGTTCTGCAGAAGTTCGCCTGGCCGATGTTCGAGAAGGCCTACTCCGCAAGGACTGCCGCTATCGAGGGCGGTATCGCCCAGGCGGCCTCGGCCCAGACCGAGGCCGCTGCAGCGCTCGCCGAGTACAAGCAGCAGTTGGCCGGCGCCCGCGAGGAAGCCGCCAAGATCCGTGAGGACGCCCGGTCCCAGGCCCAGGCCATCCGGGACGACCTGCTGGCCCAGGCACACGCCGAGACCGAGCGGATCGCCGCTGCCGGTCGCGCCCAGCTGGACGCCCAGCGCGCTCAGATCGTGGCCGAGCTGCGCGGCGATCTAGGTCGGGTCTCGGTCGAGCTGGCCAGCAAGGTGGTGGGTGAATCCCTCGAGGACGACGCCCGACAGCGCCGCACGGTCGAGCGGTTCCTGGCCGAGCTGGAGAGCTGATGGAGCACATCGCCAGCAAGCAGTCGCTGGCCGCCGCGAGCGGCAGGCTGCTGGTGCAGGCCGCCACCCTGGACGACACCGGCCTCGGTGCCCTCGGATCCGATCTGGCCGGAGTGGGCAGTCTGCTCAGCCAGCAGCCGATCCTTCGTCGCACGCTGTCGGAGGCGACCACCGATGTCGAACACCGAGCGGGCGTGTTGTCCACCCTGCTCGCGGGCAAGATCGGCACCCCGGCGGCCACCATGGTCGACTTCGTCATCCGGCAGTCGTGGGCGACCGGGCGGGATCTCGCCGACGGTTTCGTCCGGCTCGGACGGACCGCGATGTTCCTGCGGGCCGAGCGGTCCGGGGAACTCGACGAGGTCGAGGACCAGCTGTTCCGGTTCGGTCGCATCCTCGACGGCGCGCCCGAGTTGTCCGTCATCCTCGACGACCCGACCACGGTCGGCGCTGCGCGATCCTCCCTCGTGGCACGGCTGCTCGCCGGGCGGGCGCATTCGCTCACGTCCGATCTTCTCGAGCAGCTGGCGATGAACCCGGGCAACCGCTCGTTCTCGCACGGCGTCGGCGAGATCGTGGCGCAGGCCGCCGAGCGCAAGGACAAGATCGTCGCGACGGTCCAGTCGCCCACCGAGCTGACCGTCGAGCAGACCAATCGGCTGATCGCCGCACTGGCCAAGATCTACGCCCGCCCCGTCTCGGTCCACGTCGTCGTGGAGCCTTCCCTGGGCGGCGGCATCCGGATCCGTGTCGGCGACGAGGTGATCGACGGCAGTGTCGCCGGCCGCCTCGACGACCTCCGTCGGCGCATGGCCGGCTGAACCACCCCGCAGAACGAGCAAAATGCACGACGGGTTCCGGTGAACCTGATCTGGCGAACATCTGATACGCACACGCATGACGACACAGAACGGGAACGCGATGACCGAGTTGACCATCTCCGCTGACGAGATCCGCTCTGCGATCGAGGGCTATGTCTCCGAGTACGCACCCGAGGTGACCCGGGAAGAGGTCGGCGTCATCTCCAGCACGGGTGACGGAATCGCCACCATCGAGGGTCTGCCCTCGGCGATGGCGAACGAACTCCTGAGCTTCCCGGGCGGTGTCCTCGGCGTCGCACTCAACCTCGACGTCCGCACCATCGGCGCCGTCATCCTGGGCGACGCCAACACTCTCCAGGAGGGACAGCAGGTCACCCGCACCGGTGAGGTCCTCTCGGTCCCCGTCGGTGACGCCTTCCTCGGACGGGTCATCAACCCGCTCGGGCAGCCCATCGACGGACTCGGCGAGATCAAGGCCGAGGAGAACCGCGCGCTGGAACTGCAGGCTGCCTCGGTCGTCGAGCGCCAGGGGGTCAGCGAGCCCATGCAGACCGGCATCAAGGCCATCGATGCCATGACGCCGATCGGGCGTGGTCAGCGCCAGTTGATCATCGGTGACCGCAAGACCGGCAAGACCGCGGTCTGCGTCGACACCATCATCAACCAGAAGGCCAACTGGGAGACCGGCGACGCCAAGCAGCAGGTGCGATGCATCTACGTCGCGATCGGCCAGAAGGGCACCACGATCGCCGGTGTCCGGCAGTCGCTGGAAGACGCAGGCGCGCTCGAGTACACCACCATCGTCGCCGCTCCGGCGTCCGATTCGGCCGGGTTCAAGTGGCTCGCCCCGTACACCGGCTCGGCCATCGGCCAGCACTGGATGTACCAGGGCAAGCACGTCCTCATCATCTTCGACGACCTCTCCAAGCAGGCCGAGGCCTACCGTGCGATCTCGCTGCTGCTGCGCCGTCCGCCGGGGCGCGAGGCCTACCCGGGTGACGTCTTCTACCTGCACTCCCGTCTGCTCGAGCGTTGTGCCAAGCTCTCCGACGAGCTCGGTGCCGGTTCGATGACCGGTCTGCCGATCATCGAGACGAAGGCCGGTGACGTCTCGGCCTACATCCCGACCAACGTCATCTCGATCACCGACGGTCAGTGCTTCCTCGAAGGCGACCTGTTCAACTCCGGTGTTCGGCCGGCCGTGAACGTCGGCATCTCGGTGTCCCGTGTCGGGGGCGCGGCGCAGGTCAAGGCGATGCGCAAGGTGTCCGGCACCCTGCGTCTCGACCTCTCGGCCTACCGCGAGCTGGAGGCGTTCGCCGCCTTCGGTTCGGACCTGGACGCCGTGTCCAAGCGTGCGTTGTCGCGTGGCTCCCGTCTGGTCGAGCTGCTCAAGCAGGCCCAGTTCGCGCCGTTCTCGGTGGAGGAGCAGGTGGTGTCGTTGTGGGCCGGTACCCGCGGTCACCTCGACCGCGTGCCGGTCGGGGACGTCCGCCGGTTCGAGGCCGAGTTCCTGCAGTACCTCCGGCACGTGTCGGGTGGACCGCTGCAGACCATCAAGGAAGCCAAGGATCTCTCGCCCGAGACCGAGAAGGCGCTGCTCGAGGCGTTCGGCGACTTCGCCGAGTCGTTCACCACCTCCGACGGCACCATCCTCGGCCGAGAGCAGAAGTTCGCGGCGATGGATCCGGCGAAGGTCGGCCAGGAGAAGGTGCAGGTCCGCAAGCCTGCTCCGGCGAAGTAATGGCAGCTCAGGTCAGGGTCCTGCGCCAGCGCGTGAAATCCGTGCAGTCGACGCAGAAGACCACCAAGGCCATGGAGATGATCGCGACCTCGCGCATCGCCAGGGCGCAGGCCAAGGTACTGGCGGCCGCCCCGTACTCGGCGCGGATCACCGACGTGCTGACGGCGCTGGCGACCGCGTCGACACTGGACCATCCGCTGCTGGTGGAACGTCCGGATGCGAAGCGTGCCGGGATCCTGATCGTCACTTCCGACCGCGGTCTGTGCGGCGGCTACAACGCCAACGTGCTCAAGGCCACCGAGGAATTGACAGCGCTCCTGCGCTCGCAGGGCAAGGAGCCGGTCTACTACATCATCGGCCGCAAGGGTGTCGGCTATTTCAGCTTCCGTCAGCGCGCCATCGTCGAGTCCTGGACCGGCTTCTCGGAGAAGCCGACCTACGACGATGCGGTCGCGGCGGCCCAGACGCTGCTGCCGGCCTTCGTCGCCGGGTCGGCCGGCCAGCTGGACGACGGCAGTGCCGGGATCGACGAGATCCATCTCGTCTCCACGCATTTCGAATCGATGATCACCCAGTCACCGACGGTGCGTCGAGTGGCTCCGATGGAGATCGAGTACGTGGAGAGTACGGAGAGCACGCCTCTCCTGCCGTCCTACGAGTTCGAACCGGCTCCGGAATCCCTGCTGGACGCGTTGCTGCCCAAGTACGTGACCACCCGGATCTTCGCGGCACTGCTCGACTCCGCGGCCAGCGAGTCGGCCGCCCGGCGGGCTGCCTGCAAGGCGGCCACCGACAACGCGAACGACATCATCAAGATCCTGTCCCGCCAGGCCAACCAGGCCCGGCAGGCGCAGATCACCCAGGAACTCAGCGAGATCGTGGGCGGCGCCGCCGCCTTGGCTGCCGCAGGAAGCGAAGAGGACTAGAAAAGTGACCACTGCCACCAAATCCGCCGTCGCCGGCCGCGTCGTCCGCGTCATCGGCCCGGTCGTCGACATCGAATTTCCCCGGGGCGAGGTTCCCGAGCTCTTCAACGCGCTGAACGTCGAGGTCTCCGGCCTCGGTGACGAGCGGGTGCTCACGCTCGAGGTCGCCCTGCACCTCGGCGACGACATCGTCCGCGCCATCTCCATGCAACCCACCGACGGTCTGGTCCGCGGCGCGTCGGTCAGCGACTCCGGCAAGCCGATCTCGGTCCCGGTCGGGGACATCGTCAAGGGTCACGTGTTCAACGCCCTCGGCAAGTGCCTGGACGCTCCGGGCACGGCGGAGGACGCCGAGCACTGGCCGATCTACCGCAAGCCGCCGCCCTTCGACCAGCTCGAGGGCAAGACCGAGCAGCTGGTCACCGGCATCAAGGTCATCGATCTGCTGACCCCGTACGTGCAGGGCGGCAAGATCGGCCTGTTCGGTGGAGCCGGCGTCGGCAAGACGGTGCTCATCCAGGAGATGATCACCCGCGTCGCCAAGAACTTCGGTGGCACCTCGGTGTTCGCCGGAGTCGGCGAGCGGACCCGTGAGGGCAACGACCTCATCACCGAGATGACGGAGTCCGGAGTCATCCGGGACACGGCTCTCGTCTTCGGCCAGATGGACGAACCGCCGGGGACCCGCATGCGGGTGGCGCTGTCCGCACTGACCATGGCGGAGTACTTCCGCGATGTGCAGAACCAGGACGTGCTGCTGTTCATCGACAACATCTTCCGATTCACCCAGGCTGGTTCCGAGGTCTCCACGTTGCTCGGTCGGATGCCGTCCGCAGTCGGTTACCAGCCGACCCTGGCGGACGAGATGGGTGAGCTGCAGGAGCGCATCACCTCCACCCGTGGACGGTCCATCACGTCGTTGCAGGCGATCTACGTGCCGGCTGACGACTACACCGACCCGGCCCCGGCCGCGGCCTTCGCCCACCTCGATGCGACGACCGAGCTCGCCAGGTCCATCACCGAGAAGGGCATCTACCCGGCCGTCGACCCACTGTCCTCGACCTCGCGCATCCTGGACCCCCAGTTCGTCGGTGAGGAGCACTACCGGGTTGCCCAGGAAGTCATCCGGATTCTGCAGAAGTACAAGGAACTGCAGAACATCATCGCCATCCTCGGGATGGACGAGCTCGCAGAAGAGGACAAGCTTCTCGTCGGTCGTGCCCGCCGGATGGAGCGTTTCCTCGGACAGAACTTCTTCGTGGCCAAGCAGTTCACCGGCCAGGACGGTTCCTACGTCGAGATGGCGGACACCATCGCAGCGTTCGACGCGATCGCCAAGGGGGAGTACGACAACATCCCGGAGCAGGCCTTCCTGAACGTCGGTGGCCTGGACGACGTGATGGCCAAGGCCAAGGCGCTGGAGTCCTGATCCGGCGGTCGTCGTGAGAAGTGTTGCGGGAGGCCCCATTTGCCCTGGCGGGTAATTGGGGCCTTCCGGTTTTCTGATCGAAGCATGTCAGCGCGAGCTGCACAGTCTGTCCTTTCGGGGCCGTGCGGCCTCGGGTTAGACTCAGGAGATCCACCAAGCGAAGAGGCGGAGCGTCAGTGTCTGAGATGCAGGTTGATCTGGTCGCGGTCGAACGACAGATCTGGTCGGGATCGGCCCAGATGGTCGTGGCCAGAACGGTGGACGGCGACATCGGTGTCATGCCGGGTCACGCACCTCTGCTCGCCCAGCTGCGTGAGGGTTTCTCGGCCAGGATCATCGAGCCTAACGGGACGGTCCAGGCGGTAGCCGTTCATGGCGGATTTCTTTCCGTCACCAAGGACGGCGTCGCCATCCTGGCGGAGGACGCGGAGCTCAGCGAGGACATCGACGTCACGTCGGCGCGGTCGGCCTACGAGCGGGCCAAGGCAGCAGGGACCGAATCGGCCGAGACGGAAGCGGAGCTGCGCCGGGCGCGCGCGCAACTGCTGGCGTCCGGCGAGACGGTCTGACGGCCGAACCCGAAACTGACGCCGGCAGAACAGGAGAGGACCATCGTGAGCGCTGAGATCGTCGGTCTCGCGCTCCTCCTTGTCCTCCTGCTGTCCATCGTCGCGATTGCCGTCCGGCGTTCCCTGCTGACCCGGTCCGGGGGAGTCGACATCTGCTGGCGATCCTCGTTGGGCCCGGAAGGCCGAGGATGGTCGTTCGGCCAGGCCCGCTACCGCGAGGGTGAGCTGATCCTCTACCGCTCGTTCTCGCCGCTACCGCTGGCCTCCCGGGTGATGTTGCGGGATCGGTTGATGCTCGGGGAACGCCGTGGGCTCGCCGGAACGGAGCCGGACCTGTTGCCGGTCGGCTCGGTCGTGATCCGATGTACCGACGGCAGTGCACCCGTCGAGCTGGCGTTGACCGAGGAAGCCGTCACCGGTCTGCGGTCGTGGCTCGAGTCGGTGCCCCCTGCCACCGGAAGCATCAGTGGACGCCGACGCGGCGGGCTCACCGAGGTCTGAGCCAGTCGACCCGCTGAGCTGGTCGACCCGCTGAGCTGGTCGACCCGCTGAGCTGGTCGTCGACCGGCAGTGTCGGGTCGGTCAGGCTGAGGCTGCCCGTCAGGCCCGATCCCCACCGGGAATCCACTGCACGTCACCGTCCGGGTTCGCAACCCGACCCAGGATGAACAACAGGTCCGACAGGCGATTCAGATAGGTCGGTGCCAGCGGGTTGGTTCGCTCCGCGTCGATCGCCATCAACGCCCAGGCGCTCCGTTCCGCCCTCCGGGTGATCGTCCTGGCCACGTGCAGCAGAGCCCCGGCTGGTGTGCCGCCGGGAAGGATGAACGAGTTCAGCGGATCCAGGGTGTCGTTGAACGTGTCACAGTCCCGCTCGAGCCGGTCCACGTAGTCCTGGGTGACACGCAGCAGTGGGTACTGCGGATCCGCTTCGATCGGTGTCGCCAGATCCGCTCCGAGATCGAACAGCTCGTTCTGGACCCGGGAGATGACGCCCGCGACCTCGACCGCGGGAGATCCCATGGACATCACCACGCCCAGCGCGGCGTTCGTCTCGTCGCAGTCGGCGTAGGCGATGAGCCGGGGGTCGGTCTTGGAGACTCGGGAGAAGTCCGACAGGCCGGTCGTGCCGTCGTCGCCGGTACGGGTGTAGATGCGGGTGAGGTGGACAGCCATGTCCGCGAGCGTACGCATGCCCGGGTGTCGGCGGCGGTGTACCTCCCGCGACCTGCGGTGAGAGCGGGTCGGCCACCTGCGGCGGCACGGAGACCGGTGATGGGGCACTAGAGTCCGACGAGTGGATGATCGCTTCCTGGTGACCGGCGGTGCCCGCCTCTTCGGCGAGGTCTCGGTGGCGGGCGCGAAGAACAGCGTGCTCAAGCTGATGGCAGCAGCGCTGCTCGTCGAGGGCACGACGATCATCACCAACTGCCCGGCAATCCTGGATGTGCCGCTGATGGCGGATGTGCTGACCGGCCTCGGGTGCCGGGTCGAGCTCTCCGACGACACCGTCCGCATCACCACGCCGGCCCAGCTCTCGTACGAGGCCGACTTTCCCGCGGTCGGTCGATTGCGTGCGTCGGTGTGCGTCCTCGGCCCGTTGATGGGCCGCTGCCACCGGGCCAGGGTGGCACTGCCCGGCGGAGATGCGATCGGGTCCCGACCGCTGGACATGCACCAGAACGGGCTGCGCGCCCTCGGGGCGCGGATGAGCATCGAGCACGGCATGGTGGTGGGCGAGGCCGAGCGTCTGCGTGGCGCTCAGATCGGTCTGGATTTCCCCAGCGTCGGGGCAACCGAGAACATCCTGATGGCGGCTGTCCTGGCCCAGGGCACCACGGTGATCGACAACGCCGCCCGCGAACCCGAGATCATCGATCTGGCACTGATGCTGGGACAGATGGGCGCCAAGATCAGCGGCGCTGGCAGCGCCACGATCACCATCGAGGGCGTCGACGCGCTCCACCCGACCGAACACCGGACCGTGGGCGACCGCGTGGTCGGTGGCACCTGGGCCTACGCCGCCGCCGTGACCCAGGGCCACGTCACGGTCCGCGGGGTCAGGGCCGCGCACCTGGCCGCGCCCCTGGAGCGTCTGGTCCAGTCCGGCGCCATCGTCGAGGAGCTGGCGGACGGCTTCTCGATCGACATGCCGTCCCGGCCGCGTGCGGTCGACTTCATCACCATGCCCTACCCGGGTTTCCCGACCGACCTGCAGCCGATGGCCCTTGCCCTGGCCGCGGTCGCCGAAGGACACTCGCTGATCACCGAGAACGTGTTCGAAGCCCGGTTCCGGTTCGTCGACGAGCTCATCCGGATGGGGGCCGACGCCCGGACGGATGGCCATCACGCCTCGTTGCGGGGGCGCGCCAAGCTGTCCAGCGCGCCGGTGTGGTCGACCGACATCAGGGCCGGTGCCGGGTTGGTACTCGCGGGACTGGTCGCCGAGGGCGTGACCGAGGTGCACGAGGTCGGCCACATCGACCGCGGCTATCCGCATTTCGTGGAGGACCTGCGGTCGCTCGGAGCCAAGATCGAGCGGGTTGCGCTCTAGGGCCCCTGCTAGTCCCTTACCCATCGGCCGGTTGCGAAAGGCTTGCCACCGCACAGGGTGTCGTGGACTGCTGGTCCGTGTTCCCGGCGCAGATGCACGGTCACGGCTTCATCGTGGACCGTGGCTTCCACAGTGACGTGATCGCCGTGCTGTGCCGGGACGGCCCGAATCCGGACGGCGTCCGTTGCGGCCGGTCCGAGCTCCCGGCGGAGCAGGACGTCTGCGGTCTGGGCTGCTGGTGGCAGATCGGCGCGGCCCCGCAGGCCGTCGGGATGAACCAGTCCGTCGGCTGCCGCTGTCACGACGGCCCGAGCACCGGCCAGGTCGAGGAATCCGTAGGCGTAACCCCACGGCAGTACCAGCATGGTGCCGGCGTACCGGTGCCCACCGAGATGGCTGATCTCGACGATGGTCTCGCCGAACTCCTGGTGCAGGCCGGTGGCCACCCCGCGACCGACGATGGCGCAGCACCGATCGCGGCGGCCGTTGGTGCAGACTGCGAAGACCGGCTGGGGGCGTGCCTGGGTCCGATGGGTGTCGAGGTCAGTCAGGTCGGCGGTGGTGACCGCGCCATCGAGTGCCGCGACGAAACCGTTCGGTCCGACGACCCCGAGGAAACTCCTGCCCGCCTCGGCGATGCGTCGCGAGTGAACGCTCCGGATTGCGAAGGCGCGCAGCCCGTTCCGGGTTCCGATGGCTTCGGCGACCGCCGGGTCCAACTGCGCGACCGCGTCCTCCGCGGTGTTCGCCGTCCACGACGCGCGGTGGTCGAGGAGCACGAATGAACCGAACTGGGCCGCAGTGCCGGCGGGGTCGTCACCGGAGTCCCTGGCAGCCTGCGAGCAGAGGACCGGCGGGGGAGGCGTCACGAATTGATTGTCCCTGCTCCGTGTCACCCGGATCGCCCACTGCCCCTCCCGCCGCCCGGGTCATGCTCCCGTGCCCTACGGTGCAGTCATGGCTTATCGACACATCGAGGTGACGGTCGGCGGCCCGGTCGCCCGGCTGACGTTGAACCGGCCAGAGCGACGCAATGCGCTCTCCGCCGAGGTCCTGTCCGAGATCGGTGCCGGGCTGGCCGAAGTGGCGACCGGTCCGGCCACCGGTCTGGTGCTCGCGGCCAACGGGCCGGTCTTCTCCGCCGGCCACGATTTCGCGGACGTCGCGAGTCGGGATGTGGACGGCGTGCGGGCGCTGCTGACCTCCTGCACCGCCGTCATGGCCCAGATGCAGTCCATGCCCCAGATCGTGATCGCGAGAGTGCACGGGCTTGCTACCGCAGCGGGCTGCCAACTCGTGGCCTCGGCCGACCTGGCCGTAGCCGGGCGGTCGGCCGGCTTCGCGCTGCCCGGCGGCAAGGGCGGCTGGTTCTGCCACACCCCGGCCGTCCCGGTCGCCAGGGCGATCGGCCGGAAGCGACTGATGGAGCTGGCGCTGACCGGCGACGTCATCGACGCCGGGACGGCGCTCGACTGGGGTCTGGTCAACCGGGTCGTCGACGACGCCGACCTGGACGCGGCCGTCGAGGAGCTGTTGGCCAGGGCTACCCGCGGTAGTGGGACTTCCAAGGCCTGGGGCAAGCGGGTGCTCTACGCGCAGCTGGACCGCCCGGAGGCCGATGCCTACGGGATAGCCGTCGAGGCGATGGCCGCCGCCTCGCAGAGTCCGGCCGCGCGCGAGGGCATGTCGGCATTCCTGGAGAAGCGCAAGCCGCAGTTCGTGGACTGACAGGTGGCCGGTTCCCGGCGAGTGCCCGATGTGCGGGTGCACGCCGCGACAGCCGATAGGGTGTCGGAGTGCGTCTCGTGGTGGCCCGTTGCTCAGTTGACTACGTGGGCCGATTGACCGCACATCTTCCGATGGCGACCAGGCTGCTGCTCGTGAAGGCGGATGGATCCGTCTCCGTCCATGCCGATGATCGCGCCTACAAGCCCTTGAACTGGATGAGCCCGCCGTGCTGGCTCACGCAGGAGCCCGGCGTCTGGCGGGTGGAGAACAAGGCCGGTGAGCAGTTGATCATCACCCTCGAGGAAGTGCTGCACGATTCGCAGCACGAGCTCGGGGTGGATCCCGGATTGATCAAGGACGGCGTCGAGGCGCACCTGCAGGCGCTGTTGGCCGAGCAGGTCGAGTTCCTCGGACCGGGATTCACCCTGATCCGGCGCGAGTATCCGACGCCCGTTGGACCGGTCGACCTGCTCTGCCGTGACGCCTCCGGAGCCGTGGTCGCCGTGGAGATCAAACGTCGCGGCGAGATCGATGGGGTCGAGCAGCTGACCCGGTACGTCGACTTGCTGGGCCGCGACCCACTTCTCGGCCCGGTAACCGGCGTGTTCGCCGCCCAGCAGATCAAGCCCCAGGCCAGGACGCTGGCCGAAGACCGCGGTATCCGCTGCCTGGTGCTGGACTACGACCAGCTGCGCGGCATGGACGACACCGTCGGCCGGTTGTTCTGACCTGATCTGGATGGACGCGCATGTCGCTTCGTGAGTGGTGTCGGTCTGGAGCTGGAGGCGATTTGCCGGTGAGACCTGGGGCCGGTGGGATACAGGGCCACACATCGCACTGTCAGCTGGTCACGCGGTCGGCGCAGCTTGATCGCAAAGACCTGTCTGCGCGAGCCGTCGGAACGGTGGTTGGTTGGGGTCGGGGTATTGGCGGGTGGGCGCGGATCATCCCCAGCCCACAGCCAGACCGTCGGGGTCGTCAGGTAGCGTCCTCATGCCAGGATCCCCTCCGCTCTTCCGTAAACCAGAATTCCTCGTACGACAGTACTGGGTGGTTGCTTGAGTCAAGTTCGGAACGGAGCCTAAGAGCGGCTGGCTCTGAGCCATGAGGACCGGGATACTCGATCTGACTTGAATCGCAATCGTGTTGGTGCTGTTGATGTTTCGTAGCTGTCGTTGGTCAGGAAAGGTCTGGACCCTCGCCCCACCAGGGCTCGGTGACAACGACCTCATACCGTCCCGCGAGGGCGACCCGTACCTCTACAAGGAGTCCGATGCCGACGTCCATCCACTCCTGATCGCCGGCACCGTCAATTGGCGACCTGTCGTCGGCGTGCGCGACGCCCCATTCGGCAAGGCGCGATACGAGTCCGATCTCGATACCAAGGCGCCGCCGGATCGACCGCACTGCCTCCGCGCCCGTTCCGCAGCCACAGCAGAGTATTTCCGTACTCCGGCCACCACTCCAAGGTCTGCATGTAGAGATCTTGACACTGGTCTGCCAGGACACAAGTCGGGCTTCGCATCGGCCCTGGACATTCATGACGTCAGAGGTAACCAGCCGACTTGATTCAAGCAACCACCCGGTACGACAGTTCGAGTCTACGCCCACGAGCTGCTAGGACAAAGAGATTCTGCTGCAGGCAGATGACCCAGTTCGTCCCGCGGGAAAGTGATCCCCGGCGGCCGGCCCTCGCCCTTCAGCGTGACGGATTCGCCCGCACGGCCGACGAACGCGTGGTGACCACCTCCGAGCTCCAGCAGAGCCGCACCACCATCCGGCCCGATGGCCACCCGGCCGTCGATCCTGACTGTCTGGTTGAACCGACCGGACGGCGGGTGGCGACTCCACCCGGTACAGCCGTTCCAGCGAGACCGCTGTTCGCCGTCGGCGCAGGGCTGCGGGCCCGGCGGATCGCGACGCTGCACTAGCCTGCAGTAGAGCGGCAAGTGGCAAGAAACCACGATCCGCACACGAGCGATTTGCACCCATGCAAGCAGCACAGAAACGAGGACCGGCGTGGATATCAAGATCGGTGTGACCGACAGCGGACGCGAACTGGTGGTCACTTCGGCCTCTCAGCCGGACGAGATCGAGGCGCTCGTCAGCGAGGCGCTGAAAAACCCCAGCGGAACGCTGGTGCTGGTGGACGAGAAGGGCCGCAGGGTCATCGTGCCTTCCGCGCGGATCACGTACGTCGAGATCGCTCCGGCCGACGTTCGTCGCGTCGGCTTCTCTACCACGGGCTGACCCACCCGGTCAGACGGGCTGACCGACCGAGGACCCACTGACCAGGCTGGTGCGACGCCCTCAGGCCTGGCGCGGGAATCGTGAGATTCCCCGCCAGGCCAAGGTGGAAAGCATCTCGATGGCCTCGCTCCGCGGCACTCCGGGGCTCTGGGTCAACCAGTAGCGCGCGCTGACCTGCGACAGTCCCACCAGAGCGGCCGCCAGTAATCGGGCACGCTCCGGATCGACCCCGGTGTCGGTGATGATGGTGTCCGTGATCGCCAGGATGCAGGAATCAGTGGCGTGGTCGACGATCCGTTCCACCTGGGCCTGACCTCGGAGGTCCGACTCGAAGATCAACCGGTAGGCCTGATCGTTGTCGGCCACGAAGCTGAAGTAGGCCTCGACTGCTCGGTGTACCCGCTCGTTGTTGTCGGTGGTGCCGTGCAATGAGTCCTCGACCAATCGCACCATCTCGTCGGCGGACTCGCCGAGCAGTGCCAGGTACAGCTCCAGCTTCGACGGAAAGTGTTGGTACAGAACCGGTTTGCTGACACCCGCCCGGTCTGCGATGTCGTCCATCGCGGCGGCGTGGTAGCCCTGGGCCACGAAGGCACCCCGGGCGGCAGCCAACAACTGGGCCCGTCGATCGGACCGGCTCAGGCGGGGCGTCGGTTTCGTCGGGGATGTCGAGGACCCCGGGGTGGTTGACAGCTGTGCCACGGTTGCGCCCTCCCTGGTCCATGCGATTCGGATCCACGTCGGGTCACAACACTACGCGGGACCCCTGGTGGCCTGGGCCCACGCGGCGGCCAGGTCGCCGTAGGCCGCGATCCGGGCCGGGACGTCGGCAGGATCGATCTCCAACGGCATGCCCGCACTGGCGGCAGCTACCTCGTCGAGGGTGAGCGGCACCACCACGCCCAGATGCTCGTGGTCGAGGTGTCCGTCGTGCTCGGCGCGATCGGCGGTCAGGCAGCGATCCGCGGCAAGCGAATGATCCGCCACCAGTGAGTAGGGCGACGGGAGTCCTTCTCGATCCGGCGACAGGACCTCGATGAGCGCTCGTCCGTCGGAGTCGTCCCGCCGATCGGTGGCCAGTTCCGGCGCCGAGCGGGTCAGTGCCGCTGCGTAGCCGGCGGCGCCCGCACCGGCATTCATCCCTCCGACGGCCCAAGCGACGAGGTAGAGGCCGCCCGCGCCGTCGGTCATGGCCGTCGAGGCGAGCCCGTCATGCGCCATCGATGTTGCGATCGACAAGGTGGCGGTAGCGACCGTGTCGATTTCGCTGCCCTCACCGGGCCTGATCCGCAACAAGGCGAGGCCTGGCGCGTCGAGACCGGTCAGCCAGAAGCTGACGACACCACTGCGGACGGCCTCTTCGAGATCCTGGGTCTCGGTGATGTGCAGCACCACGCGATGACCGGCAGGTGACCGGCCGAATCCGGCCACCCCACGGCCGCTCAGCTGGACCAGTACGGTGTCCTGCACCTGCTGGTAGTAGGTCCAAGCCGTGCCTGGAGGGCGGGCCGCTGGGCGGGTCGTCACAGGAGCCATTGTGCTCTGCGGTCGCCACCTCATCGTCCCGGCTTGACCGGAACGTCGCGGCCACGCCCGACGACGATCGAGCCCTCCGCAGCCAGCGCCCGACCCTGCATGTAGTTCCGCATGCTGTGGTGACGGGGGTCCCCGCCGACTCTCAACAGCGATGCCACCAGGCCGGTGCCGGCAAGGGCTGCGACGTTGGTGGAGACGTCGATGTTGGTGCCGCCAAATGCTTTCGACGCAGGATCCGTGCCGTACGGCTCGGCAAGACCGGTCACCCGGGAGGCCAGGTTGTCGGTCACCGGGAGCGTGATCGGGTCCTGGTCGTAGCTCAGGATGTAGACCTGGGAAGCCGGCACGCTCGGGTATCCGGCCGCAGACCGCGTGTCCCAGCCGGCGCCCGGAGATCCCATCAACACGAGGGAGTCGACGGGCAGGTCGTACCGGGCGGCTTCGGACACGGTTGTCGATCCCATCGAGAAGCCGAGGACCGTCACCCTGGCCGAGCTCTGCGACATCGATCTGATCGTGCGCAGGTCGGCGGCGAGTACCGGTGCGGCAGCAGCAGCCGACTGGGCCGAGGCAGCGGCCACCGTGTCGCGGATGTCCGTCCCCAGGGAGCTGTCCGGGTCCTTGGGCCAGGAGAGCGGGATGTCGTAGCCGTACCAGACGACGACGGCCGTCTGCTCGCCTGGCGACTGGGTCATCGATTCGTCCCGGAGGTCGGCGGCCAGGTCGATGCCACCGGCCATCTGCGAGGGGGAGTTGGCGATACCCGGGACGACGACGGCCACGTTGGTGGCCGTCGTCAGGTCACCGACCGCCACAGCCGCCCGGCCCTGGCCGGCGTACGCGCCGGGGTCGTAGACGATCAAGGCGGCGGAACCGGAGCGGTCGGCCGCCTCGCGGAGGGAGTGCAGGATCGACATCGCGAACCTGATGCGCGTCGGGTCATCCGACCCGAGGTCGGCAGCCAGCGCCGCTCGGTTGCGCTGGTCCGTCCGGTAGGCGGGATTCATCACCGGGTCCGGGCGGAGCAGTGGATCCCGACCGCCGCGCAGGGCGTCCGGACCCGTGGTGGGATCGGCGGCCAGGCCCGATCTCAGCGAGTCGAGGGCCGCTTCCACGGAAGCGAGGCGGCCGCGCAGGGCCGCGTCGAGCTCCCGGGCGATCCCGTTGATCCGCAAGGCCTTTGCGGCCTGCGGCACGCCGAAGATGCCACCGACCTGATCCACCCAGGTGGCGTCCCGGAGATGTTTCAGCTCAGCCAACGCGAGGTGGACATCGATGCGGGCGTCGAAGACCGCCCGATCGATCACCACGCACACACCTTCGATGGCAGCGGCCTGCCGTAGCAGGAGGACCGCAGTCTCCTGCGCGGTGAGCAACAGCCGGCCGCTACCAATCCGGGGTGATGGAGCTGACCACCCCCTGCTGATCTCCCCGATGGCGGACTCACCGTCGGTGCGCCCGGCGGTCAGCGCGGACAGGACACCCGCCAGATGGGCCGCCGCGTCCCGGAGCTGGCCGGTGTGCAGCGAAGCGAGGCGTGCGGCCGGACTGCCTTGGCCCGGTGCATCCAGTTCCGGCATGTGCTGGGCGAGCATCGCGCTCCCGATCAGGCTGTCGCCGGTCACCGGGGTTCCGGTCTGATGGCCTGCTCGAAGCGGTCGAACTGTTCGGCGGAAACCCTGAGCCCACCAGCCAGCCCGGACGCGACTGCACCCAGTTGGGCCCCAGCTTCGTCGGCCTGGAGGGTGCGCAGGTTCACCAGAGCCGCGGCCTGCGATGCCACCGGGGAACCGCCCAGCCCGGCAGCGGAGACGGGGGCGCCGGTGGCGGCCGGTACCGCCCGGAACCGGGCGGCCACGCCCTCCAGAGTGCTGGCCGATCGGCGGATCCAGTCGGTGTCGACCTCGAGATCGAAGTTTCCTGGCACGGGTGTCCTTCCGGGACGCAGTGGCGGCTGGCCAATCAGATGGTTCCGCCACCGACGCCGACGGGTCCAGAGCCCGTCGCCGAATGTGGACAGCGGAGGGGTATGGGGACAACTGGCACCATCGAGGGGTGATCACCGCCCGCGACGACCTCGAGAGCTGGACGACCGCGGAGCTGGCCGAGGTAGGCGGAGAGACACCGGGCGTCGCTGACGATCCGCCGGCCGGCTGGACCGAGATGGTCGACGGCCGTGGGGTTTTCCTGCGACGTACGGACAAACCGATCGACGCGGGTCCGGACGGGCCCGACGTCTGGTTCGTGCACGGGCTGGCCGGTTCCTCGACCAACTGGGTGTCACTGGCCGGCGCACTGGCCGATCGGGCGGTCGGATATCTGGTCGATCTGCCCGGTCACGGTCGCTCCGACCCACCGCCCCGTGGGCGCTATTCGCTGGTGGACGACGCCTGGGTGGTGGCACAGCTGATCCGTCGGTATTCCAGCGGTCCGGTGCACCTCGTCGGCAATTCGATGGGTGGGATCGTCGTCACCGCGCTGGCCGCCCGGTTCCCGGAACTCGTCGCCACCCTCACCCTGATCTCACCCGCCGTGCCGGACCTGCGCCTGACCAAGGATCGGGGAGCAGATCGGATCCTCGGCCTGTTGTTGCTGCCGGGCACGGCGGGGGTCGCCGTGAGACAGCTGAGCGCCACCAGCCCGATGGCGCGCGCCCGCGGCATGGGCCGGCTCTGCTACGGCGATCCCAGCCGCCTCACCGACCACGACTTCGAGGTCGCGGCCGCGGATCTGGCCTGGCGCGGGCCGCTACCGTGGGTACACCTGGCCACCATCGGGACCCTGCGCGCGCTGATGCGCAGCTACCTCCGGCGTTCCGGGTCGTTCCAGGGCGACGCCGCCCGAATACGCGTACCGACACTGGTGATCTGGGGCACTCGGGACGCGCTGGTCGACGTGCGTCTGTCCCGCCGGACCGCGGAGGCCTTTCCCGACGCATCCTTGCTGGTCATCGCTGGTGCGGGGCACACGGCGCAGATGGAGGAGCCGCGGCTGACCGCGAGGGCGATCGCCCGACTCTGGGAGAAGCCGGGCGCGCCGCACCTTCCTCTCACAGGACCTGTGGCAACCTCGTCAGCGTGACGCGTCCCGGCAACGACACCCACCGAACCCGCAGTGGGCGGCCGTCGGGGCCCCGCCAGATGTACACACCGCCACCCGGCAGCTCCGGTCGCCGTCCGCCGCCTGTGGGGCGGTCCCCGCTGTGGGACGAGCAGGACACCCGGCAGAGTGGACCGCAGCCGCTCAAGGCCAGTTGGGATCCTGTCGAGCGGACGCCCCGTCCGCCGAACAAGCCCAGACCGACCAGGCAGGGACGGCGGCGCAGCGCGGTCGGCTGGTTCGTCCACCGCTACGGCTGGCGGGCCTACGCCATCCCGGTGCTGATCGCACTGACCGTCATCGTCATCGTGCAGGTGGGCAAGCCGCCGGTATCGACCGCGGCGGCGCCCTCCAGTGTCGCGCCGGCCGTCGTGACGGTGATCAGTGGCGTCACCGAGACCGTGACGATGGCGCCGCAGACCACCGCCTCCGCCCAGGCCGGCACCACGCCCAGGACGCCGAGCACCGGCAACGGGCTGCCCGCGACGGCGAACACAGCGAGGACCACCGCGCCGACCGGCTCGACCGGCCCGGTGCCGACCGGGACCTACCAGAACCTCACCTCGGCCGCCCTGCCACCAGGGGCGTCCTTCGTGGCCAAGGGCAAGGACACCTGGCACCTGGTCAAGGGCACCACCGCCCCGATGGGCAGCGGGCCGACCAAGTACACCTATGCGATCGCCGTGGAGGACGGGGTCGAGAACACCCAGGCCGACCAGGAGTTCGCCAGCCTCGTCGACAACACGCTGGCCGACCCTCGGTCCTGGATCGGTTCCGGCAGCTACACGCTCCAGCGGGTCGATTCCGGTACGCCGTCCTTCACGATCTCGCTGACCAGCCAGATGACGGTGCGCGAGAACGCGCTGTGCGGGTGGGAGATCCAGTTCGAGGCTTCCTGCTACGCGCGGAACGTCAAGCGGGTGGCGATCAATGACGCCAGATGGACTCGCGGGGCGGTGTCGTTCAACGGCGACCTCGGCTCCTACCGGGTGTACGCGATCAACCACGAGGTCGGGCACGCGCTGGGCTTCATGCACCAGCCCTGCGCGACCAATGGCGGGCTGGCTCCGGTGATGATGCAGCAGTCGTGGTCGACGGCGAACGACGATCTCTCGCTCTTGAATCCGCAGCTGATCCCGATGGACGGCAAGGTGTGCAAGTTCAACCCCTACCCATACCCCCTGGGATCGCCGTCCGGTGTGACCACGCCGGCCGCGCAGTCGACTGCGAGCAAGCCGAGCGGCTGATCCGTACGCCTTGTCCGGCGTCGGCCGGGAAGATTTCAGGCGGCAGGGCAGTTGGCCTTGAGTGACGGCGACACACATGTGTTGGAGTCGAACTGAGCCTGGAGTCGAACAGTGTCGAGGAGAGAATTGTGACGTCCCTACCCCCTCTGGTGGAGCCGGCGGAATCGCTGAGCAAGGCCGAGGTCGAGCGGTATTCCAGGCATCTGATCATTCCCGATGTCGGGATGATCGGGCAGAAACGGCTGAAGAACGCCAAGGTTCTCGTGGTCGGTGCCGGTGGACTCGGATCCCCGGCGCTGCTGTATCTGGCCGCGGCCGGGGTCGGCACGCTCGGCATCCTGGATTTCGACATCGTCGACGAGTCGAACCTGCAGCGCCAGGTGATCCACGGACAGTCCGACGTCGGCAAGTCCAAGGCTGTCTCGGCTGCGGAGTCGGTCGCCGAGATCAACCCGTTCGTCGAGGTCATCCTGCACACCGACCGTCTCGAGTCGGACAACGCGCTGGAGATCTTCGCCGGCTACGACCTGATCCTGGACGGGACCGACAACTTCGCCACCCGCTACCTGGTCAACGATGCCTGCGTGCTGCTGAACAAGCCCTACGTCTGGGGCTCCATCTTCCGTTTCGAGGGGCAGGTCAGTCTGTTCTGGGCCGAGTACGGCCCGCAGTACCGGGACCTCTACCCCGAGCCGCCGCCGCCCGGCATGGTGCCGTCGTGTGCGGAGGGTGGCGTGCTCGGCGTTCTCTGCGCCTCGATCGGCTCCATCATGGTGACCGAAGCGATCAAGTTGATCACCGGAATCGGCGAGACCTTGCTGGGCCGTCTGATGGTCTACGACGCGCTGGAGATGACGTACCGCACCGTGAAGGTGCGTCGTGACCCCAACGGCGAACCGATCACCGGCCTGATCGACTACGAGGTGTTCTGCGGGTCGGTGTCGACCGAGGCTGCCGAAGCTGCTGCCTCGCACACCATTTCGGCGAAGGAACTCAAGCGTCGGATCGATGCGCACGAGGATTTCGCCCTCATCGACGTGCGGGAGCAGAACGAGTTCGAGATCGTCTCCATCCCTGGTGCTGTGCTCATCCCCAAGGGCGACATCCTCTCCGGTGAAGCTCTCTCGCTGATCCCGCAGGACAAGCCCGTGATCCTGCACTGCAAGTCCGGGGCGCGTTCCGCGGAGGCGCTCGCCGTCCTCCACAAGGCGGGTTTCGCCGACGCCGTGCACGTCGGCGGTGGGGTGTTGGCCTGGATCAAGCAGGTCGACCCCAGTCTGCCCAGTTACTGATTTCGTCCCGTTCCCCGGTGGGGAGACGACGGGCAAGGCCCAAGGGCCTGTACCGTCACTCTTCGTGCCCACGTCGCCGCCCGCCCATGTGCTGGCGGCGTTCGGTGCCGGTTCGGTCGTGCCGGAGCAGCTCGCCGGTGGTCGAGGTCTGGCCTTCCGGTGTGCCGACATCGTCTTCAAGCCGGTGGACAACACGGCCGAGGCGTCCTGGATCGCTGCGACCTTCGAGCAATTGCGGATCTCGGGCATCCGGGTCGCCCGCCCCGTCAGATCGTCGGACGGTCGATGGGTGGTTGCGGGTTGGTCGGCCCAGCGTTTCGTGTCCGGGCGGACGGAACCCCGGTACAGCGAGATCATCCAGACTTCGCTGATCCTGCACGAGGCCCTGGCCGGCATTCCCCATCCCCGCTACCTCCGTGATCGTGACGATCTGTACAGCTGGGCCGACCGCCTGTCCTGGGGCGAGCGCGTGACCGATCGTTTCGACCTCGGCGATGGGCACGGCTCGCGACTGTTCGAGGATCTGGCGATCGGGCGCAAGCCGGTCGACGTGGCACCTCAACTGGTGCACGGGGACATGTTCGGCAACGTGCTGTTCGCCGGGACTGCCCCGCCCGCCGTCATCGACATGACGCCCTACTGGCGGCCCGCCTCCTGGTCGGCGGCCGTGATCGCAGTGGACGCGATCAGTTGGGGTGGTGCGCAGACCGACCTGTTGCAGGAGTGGGGTCATCTGCCCGAATGGCCACAGATGTTGTTGCGCGCGTTGATGTTCCGGCTAGCAGTGAGCCTTTCCCATCCGCGGAGCACCCCCTCGTCACTGGTCGAGATCGTTTCCGCCGCCGAGATCATCCGTCCTTTCCTGCCCTGACGCTCCTGTCCGTCCCGGCGTCGAGTCCGGCCATGGCAGCCCGCCTTCTTGTGCGGACAACACGTCCTGTACCGATGGCGGGTCCTGTCCAAGACCGCGCAGATTGCTCGGCGGCAGCCCGGCGGCCATCACGCCCAGCATGAGGTGGGCGAGCCGGTAGTCGGGTTCGGCCTTCAGCACGCGGTCGAGAGCCACCTGGGCCAGCGCGCCGTCGCCGCGGCGATAGGCCGCGACCGACAGCACCGCGCAGATCGGTGCAGCATCCACGTCCGGGGTGGCCCTGGCGACCGCGATCAACATCGGCAGCCAGGGCGGCTCCATCTCCTCGACGGCCCGCGCGATGACGTGATCGCGGATCTGGACGTCGGACAGCAGCAGAGCGATCAGGGCGCAGCGCGACGCCGGCAGCCCGCTGCTTCCTGCTGCCTCGGCCAACGCCCGGTCGATGTTGACCCTGGTCATCTCCTCGAGGGCCGCGCTGTCCACCGGTCCCTCGGTGCCGACCGGCCCCACCAGGGCATCCGCAGCGAGGTGCAGCGCTCGCGACGCCTGGGTCGCGGCGCGGCCGACCGGCCCGGCGATCGAGTCGCGCAGCGCCTGTCGGTCGACCAGGATGCTGCGTCCGCTCAGGGCCGACGCGGCGTTCATCGCCAGCACCTGCGGGTCCCGCGCGCCAGGGAGCCGGCCGGAGTTGTCGCCGCGTCCTGGCCAGCTCGAACAGACCCGGTCCCCGCGGACGAACACCTGGTCCAGGATGGTGGTACCGCCGGCTTCCAAGGACTCAACCACCTTGTCGTACAGCCCCGGACGGCGCTTGGCACGTGAGTAGCAGACCAGGGCCACCTCGTCGCTGTACCGCCCGGCGTAGAGGCGAAGCTGCTCGCCCGGCGGTGAGGGCGGTCCGCCCTGGCCCCGGGGCTCCTCGAGATCCATCCTGATCACCGGCCCCAGCCGTCTTCGCGGCCCGGACATGCAGACCATCACCAGGCTCTCCTGCGGGTGGAAGCCGAGCATGGCGGGAATCGCCGCGAGCAGGCCGCTGCGGCCGCTGAGTCGAACGGTGGTGGTGGTGCCGTCGGTGGTTGTCATGTGGCAGACCATCGGCCGCCGGTGCCATGCCCGTCCACGGGCAGATTGCCGTTGTGGACAGTCGACGGGTAGGTGGATGGATCAGACGCTCTGTCCACAATCGTCGGGCGCTCGAGTGGGTTGCCAGCGGTAGCGGCGCAGATCCACCCGACCGTCCGTCACGGTGACACCCTCGGCGCGGAGCAGCGCGGTCTGCTCGTCCCGCAGGTGGGCCGCGGGAGTGCCGTCGGCTCGCAGGATCCGGTGCCAGTGCGTCGACTCGTCGGACATCTCCGACAACACCCGGCCGGCCAGGCGGGGCGACCGCGAACCTGCCCGCGCCGCGATGTCGCCGTAGGTGGCGACATATCCGGCGGGGACGTCCGCGACCTCGGCGAGCATCCGCTCCGCCAGTTCCATGTCCATCCGCCCCATCCTGCCAACAACGGGACCCGCCTGACAGCTCGGGCGTGCCTGACTGTCGGGGGTCCGTGATGGGATCAGTGCATGAACTCCCCCTCGTCCGTCAGCTACCGGTTCGGACCGGTCCCGCCGGCCTCGGCGCCGGTATCACTGACGGCCGAACAGTTGCAGGTCACCGTGAACACCGCCCCGCGGCTCCGGGTGCTGGCCGGGCCCGGAACGGGGAAGACGACCACTTTGGTCGAGGCGGTGGCCCACAGGGTCGAGGTGGGTGGGGTGTCTCCGGAGGAGATCCTGGTCCTGACCTTCTCCAGGCGGGCCGCGGCCGAGCTGTCCGGGCGGATCAGCCGGCGGTTGCGGCTGACCACCAGGGAGACGATGGTCCGGACGCTGCACTCCTACGCCTATTCGGTCCTGCGCACGCAGGCGGCCGAGGCGGGCGAGCCGTCTCCGCGACTGCTGGCCGCAGGAGAGTCCGATCAGATGGTTCGCGATCTTCTCGGCGGGCACGTGGCGGATGGAGGTGGGCAGTGGCCGGACTACCTCGCTGGTGCGCTGTCCTCGCAGACGTTCGCCGGTGAGTTGCGAGAGATCCTCCTTCGAGCCGCCGGTCAGGGCGTCCCACCAGCCCGGATGGTGGAGCTCGGACGTCGGCACAAGCGGCAGGAGTGGATCGCGGCCGGGCAGTTCGCACGCGAGTACCAGCAGGTGAGCGATCTTCGGCAGGGCATCAGCGGCTTCGGGGTCGCTCTCGACCAGGCCGAGCTGACGGCGGCTGCGCTGGGTGCGTTGCACCGGGACGAAGTGCTCGCCGCCGAGCAGAGACGGATCCGGCGGATCTTCGTCGACGAGTACCAGGATGTGGATCCAGCACAGGCCAGGCTGATCTCGGTGCTGTCGGCGGGCGCGGACGAGCTGATCGTCTTCGGCGACCCCGACCAATCGATCTATGCTTTCCGCGGTGCAGAGCCGACGGCGATGCGTGACATCGAGGTCGATGTGACCGCGGTGCTGACCTTGTCGCGGAGATCGTCACCGGTGCTGACGGCGGCGACCCGCCGGGTGGCCGCGCTGCTTCCAGGCACCGCGACCCATCGCGAGCTGCGGACGCCAGACACCGACCCGGACACGCAGGCATCGGCACTGGTCGAGGTCAAGGTGTTCGCCACCGCGGCCCGTGAGGCGTCCTACATCGCGGACACCCTCCGCCGCGCTCATCTGCTGCACGGCGTGCCGTGGGGAGCCATGGCCATCCTGCTTCGGGCGCCCTCGGTGGGGCTGGCCGCGATCACGCGGGCGTGCGTGGTGGCCGGCGTCCCGGTCGTCCTCGGCGGTACCGATGAGGTGTTGTCCGCGGAGCCTGTGGTGTCGGCACTCCTCACGACGCTGGACTGCGGGATCCGGCCCGCTGCACTGACCGGTGAGCGAGCGACAGAACTGCTCTCGTCGCCACTCGGCGGCGTGGATGCGCTCGGCCTCCGGCGCCTGCGACGCGCGGTGCGGGCGGCCAACCCGGGTGGTGGTTCGAGTGCCGATCTTCTCGCCGCGGTCCTGGCCGGTGCACCCCTCCCTGTTTCGGTTCCGACTGATCTTCGTCCCGCCCTCCAACGGGTGCGGGCCTTGCTGACCATTGCCCTGGAGGGTGCGTCGAGCCCCAGCGCCGAGACGGTTCTGTGGCAGCTCTGGCAGGCGACAGGACTGCAGGAGAGCCTCGTCGCCGCAGTCGAAAGGGGTGGGAGCGGGGGGCAACGTGCCGATCGGGCGCTGGACGCGGTGCTCGGCCTGTTCGCGATGGCCAACGATCTCACCCAGCGACTGCCGCTGGCCGGTGTCGATGCCTTCATCACCCAGGTACGCGGCCGTCAGCTGCCCGGCGAGCAGGAGACCGAACGAGCGGGCGACGCGGTGGCGCTGCTGTCCGCGCACGCAGCCAAGGGTCTGGAGTGGGAGGTCGTCGCCGTCGCGGGCGTCCAAGAGGGGACCTGGCCCGATCTACGGCCGCGGGGGAGCCTTCTGGGCGGTCGGGAACTGCTCGATCTCGCGGCGGGCCTGCCGGTCGGCGTCCCCTCCTCCGGGCTGCTGGCCGAGGAGCGGAGGTTGTTCTACGTCGCCGCGACACGGGCACGCCGCCAACTAATCTGCACCGGGGTCCTGAACCAGGACATCGTGCCGTCGCGGTTCCTCCAGGAACTGCTCGGCACCCAGGACGACCTCGCGGTCGAGCAGGACGCAGCGACGCCCTTCGTGCGAAACGAGCGCCGCGGTCTGCATCTCACCGACCTGCTGGCCGATCTGCGGCGGGCGGTGACCGATCCGTCGCTGCCGTCGCCGGACCGGGAGGCCGCCGCCCGACACCTGGCGGAACTGGCCACCGCCGGCGTCCCCGGTGCACGTCCGGACGACTGGTACGGTCTGGCGCCGCGCTCGACGGACCGCTCGCCGATCCCACCCGGCGAGCGGATCCGGGTATCGCCCTCACTGATCGAGTCGTTGGAGAACTGTGCCTTGCGGGCGGTGCTCGAACGACGAGGTGGTCGGACCGAGCCCGGCCAGGCGCAGATCGAGGGCATCGTGGTGCACGCAATGGCCCATGGGCTGGCCCTCGGGGTCGGTGAGGTCGAACTCCGAGCAGAGATCGACACGTTCCTGGAGGGCCAGGAACGCCTGCCGCCCTGGCAGCTGGACCGTACCCGACGCGGACTGCTTGCCATGCTGGAGGCGGCTTGCTCCTGGGTCCGGGACAACCATCCGCCGCGGACCCTCGTCGGATCCGAACTCGACATGGACATCATCATCCCGCCCGAGGGTCACGAGACCCCGGACCACGCCGTGCATCTGGTCGGTCGTGTCGACTGGCTCTCACGGAAGGCCGACGGCGGCGTGGTGGTGACCGACTTCAAGACCGGGGCCACCCCGCCGACCAAGGCCGAGGCCCAGGCGAACGCGCAGCTGGCGGCCTATCAGGCCGCCATCACCCTCGGCGCGTTCAGCAACTCGGTCACAGGGGTCGATGCCGGGGAAGAGGACAGTGCCGAGAGCCAGGACAGTGCCGGCCAGCAGGGCGCCGAACCGATGCGACCGGGCGGGGCCGAGCTGGTCTTCCTGCGTTCCGGCCGACCCAAGGTCCTGGTGCAGGACGAGCCGACGGCTGCCTCGACCACCCGCTGGCTGGGGACGATTCGTTCCGCAGCAGCACATCTCGCCTTCTCGACCGCCCGTGCCCAGGAGAATGCCCGGTGCGAGCGCTGTCCGGTGCGGACGAGCTGTCCGCTGCAGAACGAGGGGCGTCAGGTGATCGGATGATCGGGGCCGCAGAACTCTCGCAGATCCTCCAACTGCCGACGCCCACGACCGAGCAGGCGGCGGTGATCGAGGCGCCCCTCGGACCGGCGCTGGTCGTCGCCGGGGCCGGTTCGGGCAAGACGGAGACCATGGCGGCCCGGGTGCTGTATCTGGTAGCCAACCGGATGGTCGCGCCTGACCAGGTGCTGGGTCTGACGTTCACCCGCAAGGCGGCTTCCGGTCTCGGTGCTCGGATCCGGCGACGGCTGCGCACCCTGGCGACGGTCGGCGCGCTACCAGGTCGTCCGGTAGACCTCGGGTCGGAGGGCGGGGGAGAGACCCAGGTCTCGACCTACCACTCCTTCGGTGGTCGCCTGATCTCCGAGTTCGGCCCGCTGGCCGGCATCGAACCGACGTCGAAAGTATTGAGCGCCACCGGATCGTGGCAGCTGGCACGGAGGGTCGTCGGACGATGGGACGGTGACCTGGAGACCGATCTCGGGCCCGACCAGGTCACCGAGCGGCTGCTGGCGATGGCCGGTAGCCTCGCCGATCACCTGATCGGCACGCAGGCCCTCTCCGACGAGATCGAGTCCGTCCTGGCCCGCCTGCGGGCGGCGCCGCCGTCACCGGCCCAGAAGGGGTCCGTGCACAGCGGGCTCCTCGGCCCGATCAAACGGCTGCAGGACCGGGCCTGGATCCTGCCGTTGGTCGACGCCTTCACCCGCGCCAAGCGTGAGGCCGGGGTTGTCGACTTCGCCGATCAGATGCAGGTCGCGGCCGCGCTCGTCTCCACCCACCCGCGGATCGGGCTGACCCTGCGTGAACGCCACCGGGTGGTCCTGCTCGACGAGTACCAGGACACCGGTCATGCCCAACGGGTCATCCTGCGGGCCGTCTTCTCCGAGACCGGTGTCGCAGGGCGACCGTCCGGTCATCCGGTCACCGCCGTCGGCGACCCGGTGCAATCCATCTACTCGTGGCGGGGGGCGTCTGCGTCCAACCTGCCGCGTTTCCCGGCGGACTTCCCGACGTCGGACGGCTCGCCCGCCGCGACCCTGACCCTGTCGACCAGCTTCCGGAACGCCGGCTCGATCCTCGGGGTGGCGAACGAGATCTCGGAGATCGTCCGCAGCAGCCCGGTCCAGGTGCAGGAACTACGTCCGCGACCCGGCGCACCGGCTGGCGAGGTCCGCTACGGCCTGTTCGACACGGCGATCACGGAGGACAAGTGGGTCGCCGACCAGATCCGGCAGCGATGGTCGGAATCGGGCTCGGAATCGGGCTCGGAATCGGGCTCGGGCGTGGGGTCAGGACCGCCGTCCACCGCAGTGCTGCTCCGGCGGCGCCGCGACATGGAGCCGATGGCGATGGCGTTGCGCGCGGTGGGCCTCCCGGTCGAGGTCGTCGGCCTGGGTGGCCTGCTGAGCGAACCGGAGATCGCGGACCTGCTGGCGGTACTGCGGGTGCTGGTCGACCCGACGGCCGGGTCGGCGGCACTGCGCCTGTTGACCGGTGCGAGGTGGCAGCTGGGCATGGCCGACCTCGAGGCGCTCTCGCGCCGGGCCGCCGCTCTGACCCCGCGCCGGGTCCGTGGCGGTGCAGACACCGAAGGCGCCGGTCCGGGTCGTGCGGCCGTCCGTGCGGCCTTGGACGGAGCCGGATCCGGTGAGGACATCGACTCGGCCTCGCTGGTCGATGCCATCTCCGACCCCGGGTCCCCGTCGGACTTCTCGGCCGACGGCTTCCATCGCCTCGAACGGCTATCCGCGGAATTGAACCGTCTTCGCCGACGACTGAACCACCCGTTGTCGGATCTGGTCGCCGAGATCGAGCGGGCTACCGGACTCGATGTCGAGGTGGGGATCTCCTCAGCTGCAGGGCGCGCCCACCTGGATGCCTTCGCGGACGTCGTCGCGGAGTTCGCCGCGAGTGGGGGTGGCCCCCTCGAACTCGTCGAGTACCTGCTGACCGCCGCTGAACGGGAGGACGGACTGTCACCAGGCGAAGTGGTCTCGGCGCCGGGCCGGGTGCAGATCCTGACGGTGCACGCCGCCAAGGGTCTGGAGTGGGAGATCGTTGCGGTGCCACATCTCTCGGACACCGTCTTCCCCGGATCCCGCGGCAGCACCTGGCTGGGCGATGCCTCGCAACTGCCACCGGCTGTCCGCGGCGACCGAGCGGACCTCCCGCAGCTCCACCTACCGCCGGGCGGCGACCAGAAGGACATGGTCGCCGCGTTGGCCGCGCACACCGCCGATCTGAAGGCGGCGCAGGCCGTGGAGGAACGGAGACTGTTGTACGTGGCCGTCACGAGGGCGGAGCGGACAGTCCTGCTCTCGGGTCATCACTGGGGGCGTACCGGCAGCAAGCCGCACGGCCCGAGCGAGTTCCTGCTCGAGATCCAGCAGGCAGCCGCGCCGTTCGGGCCGTCGGACCGGCCGGCGCCGGCGCCGGCCGAAGGCCAGAGCAACCCGTTGACGGCGGAGCCCCGGACCGCCCAGTGGCCGCTGGATCCGCTCGGGCGCCGTCGCGTCGACGTCGAGAGAGGCGCAGCAATGGTCGAGGCGGCGATGGACGGGCGCGACGCCTCCGCGGCGTCTGGTGAGGCCGACGACCCTTACGACTGGGGCCGGGACGTCGCCGCCCTGCTCGCGGAGCGCGCGGCCGCGCGGGCCCGTTTCATCGAAGTGCCGCTGCCGCAGACCATGTCGGCGACATCCTTGATCGAGTTGGCCGAGGATCCGGCCGGTCTCGCCCGCCGGATCCGGCGCCCGGTGCCCCATGCACCGACGTCGCGGGCACAGCAGGGGATCGCGTTCCACGCCTGGCTCGAGCGGTTCTTCCGTGCCTCCGCGCTACTGGAGATCGCCGATCTGCCCGGCGCTCATGATGCCTCGCTCCAGCCTGACCTCGAGGTCGAGTCGCTCAAGACGAAGTTTCAACTGTCCGCCTGGGCCCGCCGGGTGCCGTTCGAGGTGGAACTGCCGTTCTCGATGACCATCGGCGGGCAGCCGGTTCGCGGCCGGGTCGACGCGGTCTTCCGAGACGACGACGGCGGTTGCACGGTGGTCGATTGGAAGACCGGACGACCACCCCAAGGTTCGCGTCGATCGTCGGCCACGGTGCAGTTGGCCGTCTACCGTCTCGCGGTCGCGGAGATGCTGTCCCTGCCGCTGGACCGGGTGCGGGCCGCCTTCGTCTACGTCGATGCCGAGCACACGTACGCCCCCGCTGATCTGCTGGATGCTGACGGACTTGCCGAACTGGTGCGTTCCGCCACCCGGGGGGACGCACACGTAGGCTGATCCGGTGGATCCAGTGGTGTTCCGAGGACGCCCGCTCCGCACCGATCGGGCCGCGGTGATGGCGATCGTCAACCGCACACCGGATTCCTTCTTCGACGGTGGCGCGACTTTCGACGACGGGCCCGCGATGGCGGCCGTCGACCAGGCTGTCGCCGACGGAACCGATCTGGTCGACATCGGCGGGGTGAAGGCCGGAGTCGGGGCCACCGTCGACATCGCCGAGGAAATCGCCAGGGTGGTGCCGTTCGTGGCCAAGGTGCGAGGTGCCCATCCGCAGCTGATCATCAGCGTCGACACGTGGCGGAGCGAGGTCGCCGCCGCAGCCTGCGAAGAGGGCGCAGACCTGATCAACGACACCTGGGCCGGGGCCGACCCCGGACTGGTCGCGGTTGCGGCCCGCTACGGCGCCGGCATCGTCTGCTCGCACACCGGCGGAGCAGCGCCCCGCACCAACCCACACCGGGTCGCCTACGACGACGTGGTGGTTTCGGTCATCCAGGAAACGACTGCCGCCGCCAGGGGCATGGTCGCGGCCGGTGTGCCGAGGGAAGGCATCCTGATCGACCCGACGCATGACTTCGGGAAGAACACCTGGCACGGGCTGGAACTGATCCGCCGCACCGACGAACTGGTCGATACCGGTTGGCCGGTCCTGATGGCGCTGTCCAACAAGGACTTCGTCGGCGAGACCCTCGGGGTGACGTTGCACGAGCGACTCGAGGGGACGCTGGCCGCGACGGCCGTGGCCGCGCTGGGCGGCGCGGCCGTCTTCCGCGCCCATCAGGTGGTCCCGACCCGCCGCGTCCTGGAGATGGTCGCCTCGATCAGGGGCATCCGACCTCCGATGGCTCCGCGCCGCGGCATGGTCTGATCACTGACCGGCCCGGGCGCATGGCACCATCGACGGTGTGACCACTGTGCTCTTCTACCTCGTCATCGCCGCCGTCATCGGCCTGGTGATCTTCTTCCTCGCTGTTTTCGTCTTCGGGCGGGGCGAGCAGATGGCGCCACTGGATCCGAGGACGTCACCGGCCGAGCTGCCCGAGCATGACGTGACCTCGGAAGACGTGCGAAACATCCGGTTCGCACTTGCGCTGCGCGGCTACCGGATGAGCGACGTCGACTGGACCCTGGAACGCCTGGGCGACCAGCTGGACGAGCTACGTCGGGAGAACACGGAGTTGCGCGGTCTCGCCGGTCCGGGGGAGCAGCCGGGGACCGCCGAAGGGTCGGCCGACGACATGGTGGCGGCCGGACAGGTCGTCAGCGGCCAGGTCACTTCCGGCCCTGCGCAGGAGTCCCGATGACGGGCCACCGGGGCAAGGTGCACGCGACGCTGGACGTGAAGGCGTCGGTCGAGCAGGTTTTCGCCGCCATGGTCGACCTGCCGTCGCAGGACAGGTGGATGCTGGGCACCAGGTTGTTCGCTCTCGAAGGCGAGGTGGACGTCCCGGAGGTCGGCTCCCGGATCGCTGCGCTGACCGGCATCGCCGGCATCGGGGTGCTGGACACCATGACGGTGACCGTGTTCGACCCGCCGCACCGCTGGGAGACCGTCCACACCGGCAACGCCTTCAAAGGCATCGGCATCTTCAGCGTCGAACCCGGTCCGCTCGGCGCCCGGGTGACGTGGGCCGAGGAAGTCGACCTACCCCTCGGCGCCCTTGGTCGTTTCGGCTGGAACTTCGCCAAACCCCTGGTCCGGTGGGGACTCTCGGAGTCGCTCAGGAGACTGGCCAGGGGAGTCGTCGAGGGTAGCCTTCCGGTGACCGTCGCACGATGACCGGTCGGCCGTGACCACCCCGGCTCGCGATGGCAAGGTCCGGTGCGGGTGGGCCACCTCGGCGCCGGAGTACATCCGCTACCACGATGAAGAGTGGGGCGTGGTCCTGCGCGGTGACGATGCGCTCTTCGAGCGGCTGTGCCTCGAGGCTTTCCAATCGGGCCTGAGCTGGATCACGATCCTCCGGAAGAGACCCGCCTTCCGCACGGCCTTCGCGGGCTTCCGGATCGCTGCAGTGGCCGACTTCGACGAACACGATGCTCTTCGCTTGATGGCCGACCCCGGGATCGTGCGGAACCGGCAGAAGATCGACGCGGCGCTGTCGAACGCGCGGATCTCCCTTGAACTCGACGGCGGACTCGATGCCCTGCTGTGGTCCTTCGCGCCCGTCCACACCACCCGGCCGCACTCGCCGGCCGAGGTACCGGCCATCACGGCCGAATCGACTGCGCTGGCGAAGGACCTCAAGGGACGGGGATTTCGTTTCGTGGGGCCGACGACTGCCTACGCCCTGATGCAGGCGACCGGCATGGTCGACGACCACGTGTCGGGCTGTTGGCGGGCCGGGCAGTCAGCGCGCGGCGCGTGACGCCTTGGACGACGGTACCTGGGCCGTCCGGGGCTGCTCGGTGTCGCCGGCGTTGGTCCTGGAGCTCCCGGAGTCCTGCGCCGAGTGCTTCCGCTGGGTCCGCGACGCCGCTCGGCGCTGTGCTGCCGCATTCCGCGAGGCCGTCCTGGCATCGGCGGCCGACTCGGTGGGAGACTGCCGAGCCGGCCCGGCCGGTTCGGGATCGTCAGTCTTCGCGCCGGTCCCCGACTTGCCGGGCACGTTGATGACGGCAACCCCCGAGGCGAGATCGATTCGCAGATCGCCGTCCCTGGCATTGCCCTCTTCCTCGCGTCGGTTCGCCTTCGACTGGCGTTCCTCGATCTCGTGACGCATGCCGGGATTGAACAGCGCGCCTAGTTCTCCGAGTGGTCCCACGTCGTTCAGCGTACGTCCTGGAGCGGCGTCAGGTCAGTTGCCGACGAACCTGGGGCGGCGCTTGTCGACGAAGGCAGCGATCGCCTCGAGGTGGTCGGCACCGGCGAAGAGTTCGGCCTGCGCCCGGCCCTCGAATTCCAGGGCTGATCCGAGATCCGCCGTGGCAGCGTGGTGCAGCGACGCCTTGATCCAGCCGTAGGCGCTGGTGGGGCCGTCGGCAAGGGCGGCGGCAAGCGTTGCCACCCTGATCATCAACCCGTCGTCGGGGAGCACCTCGTCGACCAAGCCGATCCGCAGTGCCTCGGCAGCGTCCACCCGCTCGCCGAGCAACATCATCCGCGACGCCCGGCCGGCGCCGACCAGGCGGGGGAGCGTGAAGCTGGCGCCGGAGTCCGCTGACAGACCCACGCCCGCGAAGGCCGCCGAGAACGAGGCCGACGCGGCGGCCACCCGGAGGTCGCAGGCGTAGGCGAAGGCGGCTCCGGCGCCGGCCGCGGCTCCGTTGACAGCCGCGATCACCGGCTTCCGCATGGTCGTGATGGTGCTGATCGCGACGTTGTAGAACTCGCCGACCGTGGTGGCGATCCGCGGATCCCTGGCTTTCACGAGCCGTTGGTGTTCCTTCAGGTCCTGTCCGGCGCAGAACGCCCGACCGGCTCCGGTGAGCACCAGAGCGCGGACCGAAGAGGAGGCGGCCGCCGCGGACAGGGCCGTCAGCAGTGCGTCCTTGAGAGCGAGGTCGAACGAGTTGAAGGCGCCCGGACGATTCAGCGTGAGGGTCCGGACACCGCCCGCGTCGCTGATCAGCAGGGGCTCGGTCCCGGCCGGAACGGGGGCAGAGCCGGGTGCTGGGCTGGAACTGAGGGTCATCGTCGACTCCTGGGTCGAATCATCGCGGAAAGACGGTCCGTCACGGTCGGTGGTCGGCATTTGAGCACCTGCGGTCGGCACTGCCCCTGACATGGGGGAGAATAGGACAGCCACTCCGGTGAACGAAGCTGCGGTGGGTCGATCGCCGGACGGGAACCACCGTCCGGTCCGGATGAGTTGCACACGGGATGCGAGCAGGCATCCTGATCGAGTGTGGAGGGAGTCGTACATGGCGGCCATGAAGCCCCGCACCGGGGATGGTCCCCTCGAAGTGACCAAGGAGGGCCGCGGCATCGTGATGCGGGTACCCCTGGAAGGCGGTGGCCGGCTCGTCGTGGAGATCTCCGCGGACGAGGCGTCAGCGCTCGGAGATGCCCTGAAGGCTGTCGTCAGCTAGATCCCACCGCGCACCCCCCCGCCCGGGTCCGTTGCACCGATGCTCTCGGCGCAGACGACCCGGGCGGCCTTTTTTGCCCCGGTGCCTCGGGCTCGACGGTCAGAGCAATGATCGGTAGAGATCCACCGTCTGCTCGGCGACCGCGGTCCACGAGAACTGCGAGTCCGCCCGCACCCGTCCGGCTTCGCCCTGCGCGGCGGCGCGATCTCGACCGGCGACCGTCGCATTCACCGCCGCGGCGAACGCGGCCTCGAACCCCGTCCCGTCCTGCGCGTCGTAGTGGACCAGCGTGCCGGTGACACCGTCCTGCACCACCTCGGGAATCCCACCGACGTCGCTCGCCACCACAGGGGCGCCGCAGGCCATCGCCTCGAGGTTGACGATCCCCAGGGGCTCGTACACCGAGGGGCAGCAGAACACCGTCGAAGCCGTCAGCACCTGACGGACCTCGTCGAGGGTCAGCATGCCGTCGAACCAGAAGACACCCGGCCGGACGGCCTGCAGCGCGCGGATGGCGTCCGCCGTCTCGGCCGCGATCTCGGGCGTGTCCGGTGCCCCCGCGCACAGCACGAGTTGGATTTCCGGGTCGAATCGATGGGCGGCCGCGATCAGATGTCCGACGCCCTTCTGCCGCGTGATGCGGCCGACGAACGAGGCGATCGGCGCAGCGAGGTCGACCCCTTTTGCGGTCAGTGCGGTCCGGTCGTCGGTGGCACGGTAGATCGACGTATCGATCCCGTTCCGGATCACGTGGACCCGCGCCGGGTCGAGATCCGGATAGCAGTCGAGGATGTCGGTGCGCATCCCATCGGAGACGGCTACGACGGCGTCGGCGGCCTCGTACGCCGTCTTCTCCGCCCAGCTGGAGAGCCGGTAACCCCCGCCGAGCTGTTCGGCCTTCCAGGGCCGACGTGGCTCGAGGGAGTGGGCGGTGACGACGTGTGGGACGCCATACAGCAGTTTCGACACGTGGCCGGCCATGTTGGCGTACCAGGTGTGCGAATGCACCAGGTCGGCGCTGCCACAGGCGGCGGCCATGGAGAGATCGACCGACAGCGTGGACAGGGCAGCGTTGGACCCCTCCAGATCGGGTGCGGGGCGGTGCCCCGAGGCGCCGGGACGGTCGGCGCCGAACGCGTGCACGTCGATGTCGATCAGCTTGCGCAACTCGCGCACCAGGTAGTCGACGTGGACACCCGCACCGCCGTAGACATCAGGCGGGAACTCGCGAGTGAGGATTGCGGTCTTCAGGGTGCTCGATGTCGGGGCCACCGGGTCAATCTAGCGGCCATGCCCGGGTCAATCCAGCGGCCAGGCTCGGGTCAATCCAGCGGTCGCACGGGGCATCCCGCCGAGCGAGTGGAATTGCGGACCGATAGGGTTCGTCCATGGTCCTCAAGCCCAGAGTTCTCGGCATCGTTCTCGCTGGTGGTGAGGGAAAGCGGCTCTGGCCGTTGACCGCTGACCGCGCCAAGCCGGCCGTGCCCTTCGGCGGAAACTTCCGCCTGATCGATTTCGTCCTCTCCAATCTCGTCAATGCGGGGTACCTACGGATCTGCGTACTGACGCAGTACAAGTCGCATTCCCTCGATCGGCACATCACCACCACGTGGCGGATGAGCCAGATGCTCGGCAACTACGTGACACCGGTGCCGGCACAGCAACGGCTGGGGCCACGCTGGTACACCGGCAGCGCGGACGCCATTCTGCAGTCGCTGAACCTGGTCTACGACGACGATCCCGAATACCTGGTCGTTTTCGGAGCCGATCACGTCTACCGAATGGACCCGTCCCAAATGGTCGCGGACCACATCGAGTCGGGCGCCGAGGCGACCGTGGCGGCCATTCGCGTGCCGCGACACGAGGCCACTGCATTCGGCGTCATCGACACCGACGACACCGGCCACCGAATCACCCGATTCCTGGAGAAGCCAGCGGATCCCCCTGCCGTGCAAGACGATCCGGACGTCGCCTACGCGTCCATGGGCAATTATGTCTTCACCACGAAGTCCCTGATCGAGGCGCTCAAGGCCGACGCCGGCGACGAGAACTCGATTCACGACATGGGCGCCAACATCATTCCTATGTTCGTCGATCGCGGTACCGCGAACGTCTACGATTTCGATCGCAACCAGGTCCCGGGTTCCGAGGAACGCGACAAGGGATATTGGCGTGACGTCGGTACTCTCGACGCATATCACGACGCCCACATGGACCTGGTTTCGGTCCACCCCATCTTCAACCTCTACAACCAGAAGTGGCCCATTCTTTCGGTTCCGCCGACGCTGCCGCCGGCGAAATTCGTCGAGAACGGCATGGCTCTGGATTCGATGGTCGGTCCCGGGACGATCATCTCCGGCGCCACCGTGCGCCGCTCGGTCGTCTCGGAGAACGTCCGAGTCGCGGTGGGCGCAAGCGTCGAGGGCTCGGTGATCATGCCCGGTGTGCGGATCGGGCGAAATGCCGTGGTGCGCAACGCAATCCTGGACAAGAACGTCATCGTCCCCGATGGCGCCACGGTAGGCATCAATCTGGAGGCCGACCGGGCTGCCTACACCGTCACCGCCTCGGGAATCACCGTGGTCGGCAAGGGCATCACCATTCAGCGGTAGGTCAGCCGATCGGTTTGGGCAACCGGGCCGGGCAACCGGCCTTCTGATAGCTCGTCGAGTACTCGAAGTGCCATGGTTCGTTGTCGTACATCCGGCACCAGCCCTGCCGACCCTTGGTCGCCTGCAGCCACTGATAGGCCGTCGCGGGTTGAACGTCGACGGCATATCCCTTGACGTGCGCGGACTTTGCGGGCGGCAGGACGTAGAAGCGCGCGTTGGCCTCGCCATAGTCCTTTACGTACTCGTCGAACAGGGCAATCTGCTGCGCGGCACTGCGTTTGCCGTCATTGAGGCACAGCGTGACCTTCTTGGAGGCGGCTAATTTCTTGATCGCCACCCAGCCGGCGCGGACGTCGGCCCGCAGTCCGGTCGGGGCCTCGTCGGAATACTGGGGATCGACCGAACAGGCCGGGCCGTCGCCCGGTCCGGCGACGTTCGGATCCGCGGACACCTGCGAAACGCCGGCCGAGGTGCCGGTCGTCCCGGTGGTGGTCTTCGGGCTCGACGGCGTCGTCTTCGGCGTCGTCTTCGGCGTCGTCTTCGGCGTCGGGGACGGACCGGGCGTCGACACCGGCGCCGAGGTGGGCGGTGTGGGGGAGCGGGAGGCGGACGGCAGGGTCGACGACACCTCGATGGTGGACGCGGGTGTCGAGCTCGGGGCTGCCGGAACGCTGATCACCGACTGGGAGGACGGCGCAGCCGTGGTGGGGACGACGGTCGACCTGACCGTGACGGTGACCTCCGGTCCGGCGGTCGGTGCGCCGGAGCAACCGGCGACCAACGACATGGCCAGCGCTCCGACCAGTACAGCAGGTCTCGTTCTCAAGAGCTCGATCCTCAACGCTTGACCGCGGCGAGCAGACCGTCGCCCAAGGACGTCATCATCGGCACCAGGGTCTCGTCGTCACGCACGATCCGCCCTGCCTCCCGGACGGCGATCGTCTCGGCGTCCCGCTGGGTCGGGTCGGCGACCTTGTCCCCGTGCAGGGCGCCGGCCAGGACGAGAATGCCGCCGGTGCGCAGCAGCCTGATCGCTTCGCCCACGTACTGCGGGTAGCCGGTCCGATCCGCGTCCACGAGCACCAGATCGTAGGCGCCGTCGGTCAACCGGGGCATCACCTCCAGGCCTCTGCCGTTGATCAGCCGGGCGCGGCCCGGCGTCACGCCGAACACGGTGAAGACCTCCTTCGCGGCCCGCTGGTGTTCGGCCTCGATGTCGATCGAGGTCAGCACGCCGTCCTTGGCCATGCCGGCCAGAAGATGCAGACCGCTCACACCGGTCCCGGTTCCGATCTCGACGACGGCGCGAGCCGACAGCACCGCGGCCAGGAAGGTCAGCGCGGCACCGGCCCCCGATCCGATCGGTTCGCAGCCGAGATCGGCTGCACGGCCACGGGCCGTCAGCACTGCGTCGTGCTCAGGCACGAAGAATTCCGCGAAGGACCTGCTGGAGCTCATCTGCTACCTCCGGGATGTTCTGCTGAGGAGGCGAACGTACCGCCCTCGGCAATGGGTTCGAGCCGGACACGCGCGCTTTGACAGATCCGCCCGACCGCGTTCACAGGGGGCTCACACTGCCCGGCGGCAGAATCACGGTTGTATCTTCCGAGCAGTAACCACAAGAGGTGAGTCCACTGACCATCCTGCCCACGCCGAGCGGTCCAGCCGGAACGAGTGCTGCGTCCGATGTCGCGACGTGGACCCCGCCGGCCTGGGAGGACATCGTCAAGGACCACGGCGATCGTGTCTACCGTCTGGCCTACCGCCTGTCCGGTAATTCCCATGACGCCGAGGACATCACCCAGGAGACGTTCATCAGGGTGTTCCGTTCGCTCGACGGCTTCCGTCCCGGTTCTTTCGAGGGTTGGTTGCACCGCATCACCACCAACGTCTTCCTGGACATGGTGCGTCGTCGGCAGCGGATCAGGATGGAGTCGCTGCCCGAGGAGACCGACCGCATCGCCGGTCGGGAACCCTCGCCGGAGCAGGCTTTCCAGGATGCCAACCTCGACCCCGATCTGCAGGCCGCACTGGACGAGTTGCTGCCGGAGTTCCGGGCCGCCGTCGTGCTGTGCGACGTCGAAGGCCTTTCGTACGAGGAGATCGGGGCGACTCTCGGCGTCAAGCTGGGCACGGTCCGGTCCAGGATCCACCGCGGTCGGCAGGCGCTTCGCGCGTCCATCGAACGGCGGCGGGAGGCAAGAGTCGAGGGTGGGACGTACCGGACGCTGCGCAACACCCTGCTGCCCAAGGTGGTGATGCCGTGAGTTCGTTCTTCGATGATCATCTGGCGTTGGACGCGATCGTGGCGTATGCGGACGGCGAGATGAGCCTGACGGCGTACCAGCGGGCGGCCGCCCATGTCATGCGGTGCGGTGCCTGCGCGGCGGACGTGGCCGAGCAGACGGCCGCGTCCCAGTACCTGCGCCAGGCCCGGATGCCGACCATGCCGGGTTCGCTCTTCGAGTCCCTCCGTTCGATCCCGGTCGCAGTCCCCGCGGCGCGCCCGGTACCCGGTGTCGTGCTGGACACCGTCTCCGGTCGGGCCAGGCGGTCGCCGGAAGATTCCGGACAACATCGTGGACGCCGATTCCGGATGGGAGCTGGAGCGCTCGTGGCAGGTATCGCGGTCGGCGCAGTCGTGGCAGCGTCCGGTGCCGACCAGTCCTCGTTGAACCCGTCGGCGCCCATCGGCCAGGACACGGCCGCCGTCTCCCGTCCGAGTCCGACCTCGGCGCCGCACTCGACGGTGATCAATGTGGTGGCCCGGAGCAGTCGAGCCACACGGTGATCCGCCGTGTCGTAGCCTGGCGATGATGACTCCTCCACCCGCACCCCGGCTGGCGCCGCGTCCCGTCTGGCGTCCTGCCGTCGACCCGGCGCAGACCGCCGCATTCGGGCGTCCCGACGGAGTTCCCTCCTCGTTCGGTCCACGCACCGCACCGGCCGATTCCGCTGGTGGTCGCCACACCGCTCTGACTACCGGCGAGGTCGTGCCGGAAATGCTCGCCGACGCCTTCGGCAGACCCCCGGGCGACGGATCGAGCCTCGGTCGCCCGCCGGCCGGTCCACCGGCTGTCGAAGAACCCGAACCATCGGACCCGTGGCGTGATCCCTCCGCTCCGGTACGCCTCGGGGAGCCGGCGCTGGCCGAGTCGGTGGTCGAGGCGCCGGAAGAGATTCCGATCGAACGATTCACGTTGCGGCAGGCGCTGTTCGAGCGCCGGATCCGTCCGGCCGGACTCATCGTGCTGGTCGTCCTGGCTGTCGTGCTCGGCGGCGGGGGCGCCGCGATCGGCGTGTGGGCCGGCGGCCGTCTGCCTGCGGTCTCCACCGATCCCGAGTTCAACGTGGCCTCGGTCGCGCCGGCGATCCAGCGACCAGCCGGTTCGGTCGCCGCCATCGCCCGGCAGGTCATCCCGTCCGTGGTGTCCGTCGAGGTGCGGACCGGCGACACCGGCGACACCGGGTCCGGGGTGGTGATCGACGGGCGCGGGTACGTGCTGACCAACAACCACGTGGTCTCCCTGGCGGCCATCGACTCCACGGCCCAGCTCACCCTGGTCTTCTCCGACGGCAAACGGGTACCGGCCACGATCGTCGGCCGGGACCCGGAATCCGATCTGGCCGTGGTCAAGGCGACCGTGACCGGCGCGACGGTGGCCCAGCTGGGTGATTCGGCCAGCGTGCAGGTCGGTGACGAGGTGATCGCCGTCGGGTCACCACTAGGACTCGCCGGAACGGTCACGACGGGCATCGTGTCGGCGAAGGACCGTCCGGTCCGTCTCTCCGGCGGTGACTCGGACACGAACGCCGTCATCGACGCGCTGCAGACCGATGCCGCGATCAATCCCGGCAACTCAGGTGGCCCGCTGGTGAACGCTGGGGGCGCCGTTGTCGGCATCAACTCGGCCATCAGGACGCTGGGTGGCGACACCAGTGGTTCCATCGGACTCGGGTTCGCCATCCCGATCGACTACGCCAAGACCATTGCGCAGGAACTGATCCGGAACGGCAAGGTGATCCACTCGACGATGGGCGTCAACGCGAAGTCCGCCACCGACGGCACCACCGACGGCGCCCAGGTGCAGAACGTCAAGGACGGCGGCCCGGCGGCGAAGGCCGGCATCCGCGAGGGGGATGTGATCACCAAGGTCGGCGACCGCTCCGTCGGGAACGCTGACGAACTGGTCGTGGCAGTGCAGTCGCACGATGTCGGTGAGTCGGTAGCGGTGAGCCTCACCAGGTCCGGGAAAACCCTACGGGTGACTGTGGTGCTCACGGCCGAGTGACCAGTCGGCAGGCATGTCGCCTCCGAATCAGGACCAGCAGCTGCCGCCGGTAAGCTGAGGCAGCGCTCGCCAGACGCTTTCGGCGAAACACCGAGGATTCACCAGACCAGGGACGGAGGCCGCTGCTGTGTTCGGCATGTCGTGGCCCGAGATCATCATCATCCTGGCGGTCGGAATGTTCGTCCTCGGTCCCGAGCGGATCCCGGTAGCGGTGAAATGGGTCGGTTCGACCCTCAAGACCGTCCGGACCATGGCAGCTGGAGCGCAGGAGCAGCTTCGTGGCGAGTTCGGGCCGGAGATCGACGAGCTCCGTCGTCAGGTGGAGGAGCTGCAGGGTCTCAAGGAGATCCAGGATCTCCGCAAGCTGCGGGACCTGAACCCGAGAGCCATGATCCAGAAGAACATCCTCGGCGAGGAGTTCAGCGGCGGCATCGGCGGGTTCCTCGGTCTCAACCAGGCGGCCGAGACCACCGGATCAGGCGTGGCGGAGGAACCGGCAGTCGCGACCCCGTTGATCACCGACCAACCGGTAAGCTTCGACAAGCCGGTCAGCGTCGAGAAGCCCAACCAGGTCGAGACGATCGCCCAGGCGAGCCTGCCCGAGGTCACGGCCCCTGAGGTTCCGGTCACCGAGGCTCGGGGTGTCGATGTCCAGGCCCCCGGAGTCCCGGTGCCGACCCATTCGGTGCCTGCGATCCATGTCAACGAGCCGGTGTCCGCGCCCCGTCACGCGGCGCCGACCAGCTTCGACGCCGACGCGACCTGACGGGGTCCTCGCAGAGGGCGGCGGTCCTAGCGGCGGGACGGTGCGATGCCGAGCGACACCCCGACGAGTGGCCTGTTCCTTGCCGCCAGATCGTCTGCGACCTTGGTGAGAGCCTTCGCCGCCGGTGAATCCGGATCGGAGATCACCAGCGGCACACCGGCATCGCCGGCCGCCCGCAGGGAGACCTGCAACGGGATCTGTCCGATGAGTGGCACGGTCCCCCCGGTCACGCGGCTCAGCGAGTCCGCGACCACCTGACCGCCGCCCGACCCGAAGAGATCCAGCACGGTGCCGTCGGGCAGGGTCATGGCCGTCATGTTCTCCACCACTCCGGCGATCTTCTGCCGGGTCTGCAGGGCGATCGAGCCGGCCCGCTCGGCCACCTCGGCGGCGGCGAGCTGCGGGGTCGTGACCACCAGGATCTCGGTGGTGGGGATCAGCTGGGCGGTGGAGATCGCGATGTCCCCGGTGCCCGGCGGGAGGTCGAGCAGCAGCACGTCCAGGTCGCCCCAGAAGACGTCGGCGAGGAACTGCTGCAGCGCACGGTGCAGCATCGGCCCGCGCCACACCACAGGGGTGTTGCCGTCGACGAACATGCCGACGCTGATCACCTTCACCCCGTGGGCCTCGGGCGGCAGGATCATCTCGCCGATCCGGGTCGGCCGGCCGGTGACACCGAGCATCCGGGGGATGGAGAAGCCGTAGACATCCGCGTCCAGCACGCCGACGGCCAGGCCCCTGGCGGCCAGCGAGGCGGCCAGGTTCACCGTGACGGTCGACTTGCCGACGCCGCCCTTTCCGGAGGCGATCGCGTACACCCTGGTCCGGGATTCGGCTCTGGCGAACGGGATGTCCTTGGTGGCACCACCCTTGAGGTTGTCCCGGAGGGTACCGCGCTGCTCGTCGGTCATCACCCCGAGGGTGAGCCTGACCTCGGTGACGCCGGGGACGGCCCGGACCGCGGTGGTGACGTCCTCGGTGAGCTTGTCGCGGAGGGGACAGGCCGCGATGGTGAGGAGCACGGTCAGCTCGACGATGCCGTTGGCGCTGACCTCGACCGCGTCGACCATGCCCAGATCCGTGATGGGGCGCCGGATCTCCGGGTCCTTGACGGTCGACAGGGCGGTGCGGACGAGGGCGGTCAGTTCTTCGGCGGTTCCGGGCATACAGATGAGGCTACGGGGCTTGTATCCACATCAGATGCACACCTAGCCGTGCCAGCATGAATGCATGACATCGCCCATTGGAAGCCCGCAGATGCGATTCCGCGGGGCCGCCGGTGCGCCGGCACTTCCCACCCCGCCCACCGGGTTCGCGGTGGCCGCGTACCCGACCTACGCCCAGGCCCAGGGCGCCATCGAGCACCTGGCCAAGAACGACTTCGCCATCCAGGACGTGACCATCGTCGGTACCGACCTGCAACTGGTCGAGCGGGTCACCGGTCGTCTGACGGCCGGCAAGCTGGCCGGCGCCGGCGCTGCGTCCGGTGCCTGGTTCGGCTTGTTCGTCGGGCTACTGATGAGCTTCTACGGGCAGTCCAGTGCGGGCCTGGCGCTGATCCTGGTCTCGGTCGCCATCGGTGCAGTGTTCGGCGCCATCATGGGTTACCTGGGCTACTCGGTGGCGAAGGGCAAGCGGGACTTCACCTCTGCCTCGCAGGTCGTCGCCCGCCGCTACGACGTGCTGTGCCAGCCGCGGACCGCGGAGCAGGCCCGCAACCTGCTGGCCCGGATGGAGCTCGGCTCCAAATCCTGAGCGGTCAGAGCCACCGCTTGCGGCGCAGCGCGTAGTAGAGCACCGAGCACACCAGGATGATCCCGACGATGGCCATCGGATAGCCGAAGGTCCAGTTGAGTTCGGGCATGTGCGTGAAGTTCATCCCGTAGATGCCGGCGATGGCCGTTGGTACCAGGGCGATCGCGGCCCAGGCCGAGATCTTGCGCATGTCCTGGTTCTGCCGGTTGGCCACCTCGGCCAGTGCCGCAGAGACCAGGGTGGTGAGCATCTCGTCGAAGGTGCTGATCCGCTCCGCGACGTGGGAGACGTGATCCTCGACATCCCGGAAGTACTCGCGGACGTCGTCCGGAATCAGTGCGTTCGGAGTGTTCGAGAGCGCACGGAGCGGCGCGACGAGGGGAGTCACCGCTCGCCGCAGTCGGAGGATCTCGCGCTTGAGCCGGTAGATCTGTTCGGTGTCGACGTACTCGTCCGGGTCGAAGACCGCAGACTCCATCTCGTCGATGTCCTCCTCGATCTCCTGCACCACCGTCACGTACTCGTCGACGATCCGGTCGGCTATCGCGTGCATCACGACGGCCGGTCCCAGCGCGAGCTGCTCGGGGTCGGACTCCAGCGAGCTCCGCAGCCCGGCCAGTTCGGAGTGCTCGCCGTGTCGGACGGTGATGATGAAATCCTTGCCGAGGAAGACCATGATCTCCCCGCTGGACACCACCTCGCCGCCCTGCTTGCGGGCCGTCAGATGGTCCTGGAACTTCACCGTCTTCAGGACGAAGAACAGGTACTTGCCGTACTTGTCCATCTTCGGCCGCTGGTAGGCGTGGACGGCATCCTCGACGGCGAGTTCGTGCAGCCCGAACGTCTCGGCCACCGCAGCCATCTCCTCGTAGGTCGGCTCGTGGAACCCGACCCAGACGAAGCCCTCGCCGGTCGACCGCACGCGGCCCAGCGCAGTCACGGGGTCCGAGCAGTTCGTGTCCCGCCGCCCGTCGACGTAGGCGCCGCAGTCGACGAGGGCCTGCCCCCTGCTGATCGGTCTGACCACCATCGAATGCTGCTTGCGGCCGATGGTCATGAACCCCGGCAGTGGTGGCAGAACGGGCATGACGAACCTCCTTCGCGTGGCGCAGAACCCGGATCAGGCTACCCGTGCCAGTTGTCCGGCGAGCAGCAGGCAGGATGGGGTGCGATGCTCATCGACCTGCACACCCATTCCGACGCCTCCGACGGGACCGACACCCCCGCCGAGCTGGTCGAAGCCGCTGCTCGGGCCGGGGTGGATGTCCTCGCCATCACCGACCACGACACGACCGGCGGGTGGGAGGCTGCCGCTGCCGCACTGCCGTCGGGGTTGACCCTGATCCGCGGCTCGGAGTTCTCCACCCAGGTGATGGGCGAGGGATGGGCACACAGCGTCCACCTGCTGGGCTACCTGTTCGACCCGACGGACACAGCGATCGTCGACGAGCAGGCGCGACTGAAGGCCGAGCGCCGGCGTCGCGGCCTGGCCATCGTCGATCGGATGGCGCAGGACGGGTTGCCGATCACCGGCGAGCAGGTGCTGGCGATCGCCGGTGACGCGCCGGTCGGCCGGCCTCACATCGGCCGGGCGCTGGTCGCGTCCGGCGTGGTGGCCTCCGTCGACGAGGCGTTCGCGACGCACCTGTCAGGCCGCGCCAAGTACTACGTGCAGAAGGTGGACACCGATCTGTTCCGCGCGGTGGGAATGATCCGGGCGGCCGGCGGCGCGAGCATCATCGCGCATCCGCGGGGCCGGGGTGAGCAGCGGGTGCTGACCCCGGAGCTGATCGGCGCGCTGGCCGCGGCCGGCCTGACCGGCCTGGAGGTCGACCATCCGGATCACACCCCGGCGCAGCGTGCCGAGCTCCGGGAGATCGCCGCCGAGCACGCGCTGCTCACCACCGGATCCTCTGACTACCACGGCCACAACAAAAAGCTCCGGATCGCCCAGGAGACCACGGATCCCGAGGTGCTGGCGGCCCTGATCGCGGTCACCGGCGGGGTCACGCTGCCGCTCGGGCCGGTGCCGCTCGGGCCGGTGAGCTGAGCTGTTGAGGCTCCCGCCTGCGGTCCGCATTCTGGAGGTACTCGCCGCACTGCTGTCCGCCGGGCTCGTCGTCCTCGGGCTTGCGCTGGCCGTCCTGGTGGTGGCCGCGCCGGCTCTGGTCAGCGGTACCGGAGTCGCAGGGGCGGGCGGGCCGGCGGGGAATCTTCTGGTGACCGACGGTCCGCGGCTCGATCGGGTGCTGGTGCAGTTGATCGTCGGTGTGCTCGGAGAGTTCCTGCACCTCAAGCGATCTCGGTTACCGGAGCGCTCCAGGCCGGCGGTGGCCGTGGTGGTGATCCTGGTGTCGTTCGCAGCGCTCTGGTGGGGTTGGTGGCGCTGAGCAGTTCAGTGCGTCCAGCTCGAGAACAACGGCAGCAGCACGTCGAGCAGGGCCTGCGGTGCCTCAACGGCCGGTGAGTGGGCGCCGCCGGGGATCAACAGCAATTCGGAGCCGAGGGTCTGCGCCATCGCGCATTGTGCCGGTAGCGGCCAGGCGTCGTCCGCCTCGCCGGCCACGACCGCGACCGGCGTGCCGCGGCCTGCCAGGGCGGAGGCGAGTTCGGCGGTACGGTCCGGCTCCGTCAGGAGGGCACCGCCCATGCCGAGCAGTCCCGCCCGGCTCGACTCCAGGAAGCGGCGCCGGTAGAACCGGGCCAGGGGATGGGGATCGTCCGGATCGGCCCCGGCCGCCCTCTGGCCGTTGTCGTACAACGACTGCGGTCCTTGTTCCCGCAGTACCGGCGCGCCGGCCGTGAGGGCGTCGAACCGATTGCCGGAGACGAACGCGGCCGGCCCGGAGCAGAGCAGTACCAGCCCGCTGACGTCCGCCCCGGCCAGGACCGCCTCGCGGGAGACCAGACCCCCGAAGGAATGGCCCAGCAGCAGGACCGGGTGATCGAGCGCGAACCCCGCCACCACCGAGGCGATGACCAGACCGAGAGCCCTTGGGGTGTAGGCTGTCTCGTCATCGGGGCCGGGTGACTCGAACTGGCCGGGCTGGTCGATCGCGATGGTGACGAAGCCTTCGGCGACCAAGGGGTCGATGATCGGCGCGAAGTCCTCCTTGGAACCGGTGTAGCCCGGGACCAGCAGGACCACCGCTCGCGGATCGTCCGCCGGGGAGCCGACGAGCGCGGCCAGCGGCCCGATCGAGGACTCGAGCCTGCTGTGGACGGCGTGGGTGGGGGTCAGCTGATCGGCCATGCCGACATCATTCCAGCGATGTCGTCGCAGCCAGCGTCAACCCGGCCAGCGTCAACCCGGCCAGCGTCAGTCCGGCCAGCGTCAGTCCGGCCAGCGTCAACCCAGGGCGACCACGCTGTCGCCGCGGTCCTCGATGATCATCGAGCCGATGGCACTCGCGTCGACGCGGCCGGTGTAGCCCTGGCGGTCAACCGTGATCGTCTTTCCACCGGCAGCTCCGAGAACCGTTGGACCCGAGGTGGAGTCGAAGGTCTCCAGACCCTTGTCGGTGGGCATCAGCAAGGTCGTCCCGATGGCCGCGGGCAGCCCGAGCGCGCCGTCGGCGACCCAGCTCAGGGTCAGGTCCGAGACGGACACCGTGGTGGGCGCTGACGACGATGGGTTGAGCGCGTCGGTGATGTTGCTGCTGCTCGTGGTGGTCGGCGCGGCGGAGGAGAAGGCCGTGGCCGGTGGAGGCACCTGGGCGCTGGTGGTCGAAACGGCCAGCAGATGGTCGCCGACCAGCGACAAGCGGGTGGAGTCGGTCTGCACCGCCGGTGTCACCTTCGCAGGTTTCGACACCGAGTCGGCTGCGATGATGTCCGCCGCCGGGATGTCCACCGGGGTCCGGGAGGCTTCCTTGCCGGTGGCGTCGTAGACCACCACGGCCGGCTTCGGGCCGGATACCAGGACGGCTACGCGGTCGGCGGTCAGACCGACGATGCGGGCGGCTGCAGCTCCGGTGTCGATGTCGGCGCAGCCCTTCTTGTTCGGGTCCGGCACGCAGGTGCGCGGGTAGTGCTGCCAGACGTCCCAGCCGTCCGGATGGTCCACCACCGCACCGGGATCATCGAAGTTGAGGACCACCCGGGCGTTGGCGCCCTCGGACGGGCAGTGCTCGACGGCGGCGAACTGGTTGCTGGTCATCGCCAGGTCGGTGAACGTGCAGCCCAGGCGCGACTGACCGGGCTTGGGCGGGTTTGCCTGGTCCCCGTACTGGATGGTGCGGACCAGGTCGTAGCGCCACACTTCCAGTCGCGTGGCGCCGAGCCAGCCGCCGTACGGCGATCCGAAGACCAGCGAGCCGTTCTCCTGTCCGGGCGACGTCCGGACCTTCCCCCGCGCACCCGTCACCGGGTCGAACGTCATCACCTGCGAGCAGAAGCCGTTCTCGCCGTACACGGTGGCGATGCCGGCGATCGAGGCACTCGAGGTCATGTCCGCGGGTCCCGTGTCGCCGGATCCGATCGCGCAGAGCGTGCGGTTGGACCGGGTGTAGGTCCAGCGGACGACGCCGCTGACCGCGTCGTGGGCACTGATCGTGTGGGTGTCTGCGGTGACCACGACACCGGACTCGGACGACACCACCCCGAGGGCCGGATCCGTTGCGGCGGTCCACTTCTGGGTCAGCGTGGTCGGCACGGCACTGGACGGTGAGGGCACCGAGGCCGCCGCGTACGCTCCCGACGGCGCATTCCCGGGCGAGCTCACGACCAGGTCGGCGTTGCGGATGTCGCTGGACCGGTAGACCAGGATCCCGGCGACGGCCACCACGAGGGCGAGTCCGGCGGCCAGTGAACGGTCGAGCAGACGCCGTCGGCGGAACGTGGAAGTCACGGCGGAAGCCTACGCAATGGCACTGAGAGCAAAGAAGGGAAGGAGGCTCGCCGGTGCTGTCCGGAGCGGTCTTCGTGGGTGAGGGTGGCTGCAGTTCTGGTCACGATGGCGGTTGCACAGGTGACCGAGCCCGAGCCTCACTCGCCGGACGGAGCTGCGCCGGCCGATCCGCTGCCGCCGCGGGTGCGACGCCGTGACCGCTTGCGCGGTGACGAAGATGGTCCGCCGTCCTCGGCCGTGACCGAGACGTCGGACTGGGCGGCCGGCTGCTCCGTCGACGTCGAACGACGGGAGCCGCGCGCGCCGCTGTCCCGGGAACTGCCGTGGCCGGTCCCGCGCGACGGCGCCACGGCCGCCTTGCGACGGTGTCCGCCGGTCTCACCGAGATCCTCGACGGCCTCGGCGCCAAGACCTTCGCGGGTGCGCTGGGACCTCGGCAGGCGCCCGGTGGTGCCCTCAGGGATGTCCAGGTCGGCGAAGAAGTGCGGCGAGTTCGAATAGGTCTCGGCCGGGTCGGCGAAACCCAGGGACAGCGAGTCGTTGATCAACTTCCAGCGGGGGATGTCGTCCCAGTCGATGAAGGACACGGCGACGCCGGTCTTGCCGGCCCGCCCGGTACGGCCGATCCGGTGGACATAGGTCTTGTCCTCTTCCGGACACTGGTAGTTAACGACGTGGGTGACGTCCTCGACGTCGATACCGCGGGCGGCCACGTCGGTGGCGACCAGCACGTCGACCTTGCCGGCCCGGAACGCACGGAGCGCTTGCTCGCGGGCGCCCTGGCCCAGGTCACCGTGCACGGCGGCGGCCGCGAAACCGCGTTCCACCAGTTCGTCGGAAACCTTCTGGGCGGTGCGCTTGGTGCGGGTGAAGACCATCGTCAGGCCGCGACCGCGCGCCTGCAGGAGCTTGGACAGCATCTCGATCTTGTCCAGCGCGTGGGCGCGGTACACGAACTGGGTGGTGGTCAGGTGGGTCTGGCCCTCGCTCGCGACCTCGGCCCGGATGTGCGTCGGCTGCGACATGAAACTGCGGGCCAGGGTGAGGATCGGCCCCGGCATCGTGGCCGAGAAGAGCATCGTCTGCTTGACGTCCGGAACCATGCCGAGCACCTTCTCGATGTCCGGGAGGAACCCCAGGTCGAGCATCTCGTCGGCCTCGTCCAGCACGAGCACCTTGATGCCGCCGAGCTGCAGGTGACCGCCCTTGGCCAGGTCGAGCAGGCGACCGGGGGTACCGATGACGACATCGGCGCCGGCGTGCAGTGCGGCGATCTGGGGCTCGTAGGCCCGGCCGCCGTAGACGGCCGTGACCGAGAGGCCGAGGTACTTCGCGGCACCTTGCAGATCCCGGGTGACCTGGACGCACAGTTCCCGGGTCGGCACCATCACGAGCGCGCGCGGCGCCCGTCCGGTGTTGAGCTTGCCGTTCTCGTCCTGCGACCCGGTGTCCCAGGCGAGGCGCTGCAGGAGCGGCACTCCGAAGCCCAGCGTCTTGCCCATCCCGGTCCGGGCCTGCCCGATCAGGTCGGACCCGACCAGGGCGATCGGCAGCGTCAGCGCCTGGATGGCGAAGGTCCGGTGGATACCGGCTTCGGTCAGAGCCCGCACGATGCGCGGGTCGACCTGGAGATCGGCAAAGGTGGGTGCCTCCGGTGCCACCGGTGCGTCACCGGTCAGCGGGTGGGATACTGCTTCCTCGTCCAGTGGTACGTCAGCCACGTGCTCGAGTTCTATCGATGGGATCAGTTCGGTCATGGGTGGTCGAAGCCTTCCGTGCGGTCCGCGCGCGTTGGCAGTGATCACAGGTTTACGGGCCCGGGGCGACGCGCGCACAATGCGGCAGCGCCGTCATGGTGCTGCCTGTCGGGTCCGATTCTACGTGGTGGGATGCACAGGTCGATCGCCGATCGGCGTAAGGGCAACGGAGGCCGTATGACGGACGCTGCAGCGGGCAATGTCGGTGCCGGTACTTTTCAATCCCCGGCCGGCGGTTTTCGCACATCCAGCACGGTGCCGGCCGGCACCACCGAGTTGCTCGGGGTGCTCGCCTACGGCGAACTGTCGGCCTTCGACCGGATGTCAGCCGACGCCCGGTACGCGCCCACCCTGTCCGGACGAGTCGCGTTGTCCCAGATGGCCTCGGCCGAGATGGGCCACTTCCGGCGCCTGGCAGCGCATCTCGATCGTCTCGGGGTCACGGTGGAGGACGCGATGACGCCGTTCGTCGTGCCGCTGGAGGCGTTCCACGACTCGACCGCCCCGCACTCCTGGCTGGAATCGCTGGTGAAGGCGCACGTGGGTGACGGTTTGGCAGCCGACTTCTACCGTGAGATCGCCGAAATGCTCGACCCGGTGACCCGTGATCTCGTTGTCGAGGTGCTCAGTGATACAGGTCACTCTTCTTTTGCGGTTCGCGAGGTGCGCCGGGCGTGTCAGGAGGACCCCAGGCTGACCGGGGCCCTCGCTCTCTGGGGTCGTCGCCTCCTCGGCGAGGCGATCACCCAGGCCCAGTACGTGGTGGCCGACCACGACGACCTGGCCACCCTGATCGTCACGGGTTCCGGTGACCTGTCCGGGATCGCGGCACTGTTCCGCCGCCTGCAGATGGGCCACACCGAGCGGATGAAGTCACTCGGTCTCGCCTGAGATCAGCTCGATGCTCGGCACGCCCGGCGTGGGGAAGCCGAGGACCTGTCCGTAGAAGGCGAGTTCGGCTTCCAGGGCGGTCTTGCGAGCGGCAGCGGCCCGGAAGCCGTGCCCCTCCTCCGGGAACACGATCAGCGCATGCGCGATCCCGCGCGCGGCGCAGGCCGCCGCGAAACTCTCGGCCTGGTCGGGAGTGACGATCGGGTCCTTGCCGCCCTGCAGCAGCAGCACCGGTCGGGCCAACCGGTCGGCGTGGTGCAGTGGCGAGCGGTCGACCAGCACGTCCGGGCCGGTGCCGGTGAGCTTGTGCAGGTAACGGGACTCAAAATCGTGGGTGCTCTCCATCAGCGCAGCGAGATCGCCGACGCCGTAGGAGGAAACGCCTGCCGAGAACGGATTGCCCTCCGTCGTCAACGCGCCCAGCACAGTCAACCCGCCGGCCGAACCGCCGCTGATGAACGCTGCGCCGGCCGTGCCGTCGGCCAGCAGTCCGGAGGCCACCGTCATGGCGTCGGCGACGTCGAGCTCGGCCCATCGCCCGGTCAATGCCTCCCGGTAGGGCCGGCCGTAGCCGGTGGAGCCGCGGTAGTCCACCGCAGCGACCACAAAACCGCGACTGGTGAAGTAGGCGGTGATGGTCGAGAGCGAACGGCTGTGCGCGGCGGTCGGCCCTCCGTGCACGGTGATCACCATCGGCGCGGTGCCGGCGGCGGCCCGGTGATCCGGGTGCGTCGGCGGATAGACGACCGCATGCACGCCGTCGAAAGTGCGGGTCTGCGGAACCGGTGCGAACCCGTTTGGAAGTGGCTGTTCGACACCGGACCGGATCGACTGCCGGCTCCCGTCGGCCTGGATCAAGACCACCTCCGAGGCCGCGGTATCGCTGCCCACGACCAGGGCGATGCGGCCGGACCCGTCCGTGGTCAGGTCGCCCACGGAGGTCCACTCGGGATCGAGCGGTCGGAGTTCGCCGCTGAAGGTGTCCAGCACCGATGGGCGGCCGCCGGGCCGCAGCAGCAGGCGCCCGCCGGGCACTGCGGCCCAGTTGCGTCGGCCGAGCACCCACAACGGTGGCGCGAAGTCGGTGTCCAGTGCTGTCGGGTAGCGGCGTGCGCCCGTGCGCGGATCGATCAGAATCGGTCGCCACCAACCGCTCTCGTCACTGATCAGCAAAACGGAACCGTCCGGGGCGAAGCCAGGGTCGACCACCGAGATGCCGGCGCCACCGGCGATCTGCTGCACCGCTCCGGCGACCGCTCCCGACCGGTCGAGGGCGGCCAGGTGGGCGATGGTGCTGTCCCACGGCATGTCCGGGTGGTTCCAGCTGATCCAGACCAGTGCATCGCCCGCCGGGGACAGCCGCGGAGAAGCCAGGAAGTCGGTGCGTGGTTGCCCGGCGAGGAGGTCGATGACCGCGTCGGGATCTTCCGCGGCGTTGCCGTCGAGCGGGATGGCCACGATGGTCCGGTCGACGGTCCCGAAAGTGCTGTCGCCACGATGCGTCTCGCGAACGGCCAGCAGGCGTGAGCGGCGGGTGTCCAGGTGCATGTCGGCGTACCGCAGCCCGGCGGGGAGCGTCGGAGCGGGGGTCAGCGGGACCGGCTCGCCGGCCGGAGTCAGCCGGTAGAGCCGCTGATCGGTGAAGTGAGCGAAGACAAGGTCGTGGCCGTTGGCACCGGGGACGACCCGCCCGGGGACGTCCGGCGCGGGAACCGGGAGCCAGGAGGTGCCGCCGTACTCGTGCACCCTGGTGCGGGCGTCCCACGGCGCGGGCAGCAGGTCGACCGTCGCGCCTCCGGCGTCGGTGGTGCAGACAGCGACCCGGCCGCGTTCGGACGGGCGGCCCTCCGACCACCAGAGCCGGTCGCCGGCGAACGCCACCGCCTCCAGCGACCGCCCGGCCGTCACGGCCTGGTCGGCGGAGATCGGGGACGGCCACGAACCGGGGGTCGTTCCATGCTCGGTCGTCCCGGTCACGGCGGTCACTGGTCTGCGTCCAGCGAGATCGGGACCCGCTTGGCCACTGACGACTTGGCCTCCGGCGACAGCCCCTCCACGCCGACGAGCGATGCCAGCAGCTCGGGTTCGGTGGTGAAAGCGCGGAAGGCGGTGGCCACCGTGATGCCGTGGTCCGGTCGGTGCAGCACCTGGATCCGGTCGCCGGCCGCCACCTCGCCGGAAGTGATGACCCGTAGGTAGGTACCTGGCTCGGCGCGCTCGGTGAATCTCTTGATCCAGCCACGCTCGGCCAGGAACCCGGCGAACGTGCGGCAGGGGATCCGCGGGTCGCTGACCTCGAGTACCAGGGTGTCGCCGACCGCCCACTGCTCGCCGACGACGGCGTTGCTGATGTCGATGCCCGTCGTCGTCAGGTTCTCGCCGAACGACCCGCCCGGCAGCGGCCGGCCGATCTCGGCCTGCCAGCTGTCGAGATCCTCCCGGGCGTAGGCGTACACAGCTTGGTCGTCGCCTCCGTGGTGGCGCAGATCGCACACGTCGTCACCGGCCAGTCCGCTGCCGGCCACACCCTTGCGGCCCGGGGCGGTGACCATCACCGGATGGGCGACGGGTCGCTTGTCGATGCCGGTGCCGGCCGGGGCCGAGGTGTAGGGCATGTCCATCGCCCGGCCGAGGTTCACCGAGAGCACCGAACCGATCGGGAGTGAGATTGTTTGATCGTTGTTCATGAGGTGAAGGTTAGCCAGCCGCCCGTCAGCACTTCACGTGCGTTCGCCGATCTGCGGAACCGGGCCGCCGGCGTGGGAGAATCGTCAGGTCATGACGAAACCTCTGCCCTTGATCTTCTCCGCACCCAAGCGCGGCAAGCCGCCCGTGCACCTGGCCGACCTCGATGCGGACGGTCGCAAGAAGGCAGTCTCCGCAGCCGGGCAGCCCGCCTTCCGCGCCGATCAGCTGGCCCGTCACTACTTCGGCGGACTCACCAGAGCCGCCGACGAGATGTCCGATCTACCGGCCAACGGCCGTCAGGAATTCGTCGATGCGCTGCTGCCCGAGCTGCTGACCGAAGTGCGGTCGATCTCCTGCGACGACGGCGACACCCGCAAGACGCTGTGGCGGGCCCACGACGGAACGCTGATCGAATCGGTGCTGATGCGCTACCCCGACCGCATCACGCTCTGCGTGTCGTCGCAGGCCGGGTGCGGCATGGCCTGCCCGTTCTGCGCGACCGGACAGGGCGGGTTGCAGCGCAACCTGTCCACCGGCGAGATCGTCGAGCAGGTCCGGCTGGCCGCCCGCGCCGCCCGCGACGGCGCGATGGGCTCTCCCGGACGGCTGTCCAACGTGGTGTTCATGGGGATGGGGGAGCCCCTGGCGAACTACAACCGGGTGCTCGCCGCGGTGAAGATGATCACCGCGCCCGCTCCGTACGGGCTGGGGATCTCCGCCAGATCGGTCACCGTGTCGACCGTCGGGCTGGTCCCGGCGATCGAGAAGCTCACCGCGGAGAACATGCAGGTGCGTCTCGCAGTCTCGCTGCACACCCCGGACGACGAACTCCGTGACACCCTGGTGCCGGTCAACGACCGGTGGAAGATCGACGAAGTACTCAGAGCCGCCCGTGGCTACGCCGACAGGACCGGCCGTCGGGTCTCCATCGAATACGCTTTGATCCGCGACATCAACGACCAGCCCTGGCGGGCCGACATGCTCGGTGAGCTGCTGCGACAGCACCTCGGGCAGCTCGTCCACGTCAACCTCATCCCGCTCAACCCGACCCCGGGCAGCCAGTGGGACGCCTCGCCCAAGCCGGTGCAGGACGAGTTCGTCCGACGGGTCCGCGCCCAGGGCGTGGCCTGCACGGTCCGGGACACCAGGGGCGAGGAGATCGCCGCGGCCTGCGGTCAGCTCGCCGCCGAGGAACTACCTCAGCTGACGCCACAGTAGTCGATGGCCAGCGCGGCAAGGGCCCGGGCGGTGGTCAACACCTCCGCGATCGGCACCGACTCGCCCGGTCCGTGCGCCAGCGTCACGTCGCCCGGTCCGTAGTGGACGGTCGGCACCCCGCCGATCGTGTTCATCAACCGCAGATCGCTCCCGTACGGCGCGCCCCACCGCTGCTGCCGGTGCGTCGAGACGCCGGCGTGGGCCCTGGCCACCGCGTCCAGGATCGGGCTGGCGTCATCGGTCCGGGACGAGGCGAACTGGCCTCCCCACCACTGGACCCGTACCGGATGGTCGGCCAGCCACGGATCCTCCCGGCAGGTCTGCGCGATCGTGTCCTCGAGGATCACCCTGGCCTCGGCAGTGCTCTCGCCGAGCCGGACGCCGTAGCGGCCCTCCGCCACCAGCAGGTCCGGAACCGAGGACGACCACTCGCCGGCGTGCACCTGGCCGATCTCGATCGGATAGGGGATGTCCCAGCGGGCCATCATCGGATCGGCGTCGACGTTCCGCGCGGCCTCGAGGGCTCGCAGCGCCTGGAACACCGGCCAGAACTTCTCGACTGCGCTGACGCCGGCGCTCCGACGGGAAGCGTGGGAGGCCAGCCCGGGGACGTGGAGGCGAAACGTCAGCGCACCGCCGTTGGCCGGCACCAGGTCGAGCGACGTCGGCTCGGGGATGACGCAGGCGTCGGCCCGCCATCCGCGCTGCAGGGTGGCGTAGGTACCGAGTCCGCCGTCCTCCTCGCCGACCACACAAGCGAGCAGTAGATCGCCCCGCAGCGGAACGCCCACCGCACGCAACGCCTGGACGGCCCAGATCGACGCGACCAGGCCGCCTTTCATGTCGCAGGCCCCCCGTCCGTAGACCCGCTCGGCGTCGGCAGCACCGTCGAACGGGTCGTTCCGCGGCCAGGCCGCCAGGTCGCCCGGAGGCACCACGTCGACGTGGCCGTTGAGCATCAGCGACGGCCCGTCACCGCGTCCGGCGAGCCGGCCGACCAGTCCGTAGGCTTCCGACCGATCTACCTCGGCCCCTGGGAAGTTGTGCGCACCAATGGTTTCGGCCAGCGGGATGGACCAGTGATCGACCTCGGTGCCGATCTGCGTCAGGCGTCGGGCGAGGTCGTCCTGGACGGAGTTCTCCACATCGGTGCCGGAGATGCTGGGCACCTGGATCAGCGCCGACAGATCCGTGACGATCGCGGCAGCATGTTCGTCGAGGTGATCCAGCACCCGGCTACGCCACCGGGCGGGAGTCAGGGCCGCAGCCGCCGCTCACGCTTGCGCTGGCGTGTGCTCCGGACGATCCACGCAGCCATCAGCGCGGCGATGATCACCAGGAAGTAGTCCTCGACGTGCGAGACATGGTTGCCGAAGACGGCCATCAGCAACATCGCCGCGACGCCCACCCAGAGGAAGATCGCCTTGCCGCGCGGTGCGAAATCGCCCCAGTGGCCGTGCCAGCCCCACTCCTCGCTGGGAGCGTCCGGGTTGTAGGACACGATCGCGCCGTGGTGCGCCGGTTCGATGGCGCCGTGCTCGTCTGCGCCGTGGTCAGCACTGTGATCGGCATCGCCTGACGGAATGCGCTCGATGGATGTGCCGGACACGGATCCTCCTTGGCTCTTGCCTACCTATGTCTACTGCCTACCGGGACCAGTTTGGCACGGGTCGTCGGGCCACGCGTGTCGCGGATAGCGGCTGCGTAGTTCGGCCCGCACCTGTGGGTAGCCGTTGGTCCAGAAGGAGGCCAGGTCCGAGGTGATCGCCGCGGGTCGACCGGCCGGCGACAACAGGTGCACGACCACCGGGACACGCCCGTCCGCGATCACCGGCGCCGACGTCCAGCCGAAGGCCTGCTGCACCTTGATCGCGAGCACCACCTGGCCATCCCCGTCGTGATCGATCGCCCCGTAGTCGAGTCGGACCGGCGATCCAGAGGGTGTCGGCACCCGTTCCGGGACGAGTTGGTCCAGCCGGGCCGCCGCCGGCCACGGCAGCAGCCGGCGCAGCGCCGAGGTCATGTCGATGCGGCCCACGTCTGCGGCACGACGCACCTTGCGCAGATCGGGACCGATCCACTGCTCGACGCTCGCCAGCAGGCCGGTGTCGGACACGTCGGGCCAGGGCGGACCGATCACCCGGTGCAGCAGCGCCAGCCGTCGGCGCAGGGTGTCGGCCGCAGCCGGGATGGACAGGATGCCCAGACCCTCGGCGCGGAGGCCCGCGAGGAGGGCTGTGGCCACCTGCTCGGGATCGGGATCGGTCAATGGCTGGTCGGTCAGCACGATGGCACCGAGGGAGTCGGTCCGCCGGAGCGTGAGAGTGCCTTCACTCCAACGGATGTTGTCGTCCGTATGACGCAGGGGTGACGCGACCTGCAGTGCGGTGGCCTGGTCGAGCGGGGCGGCAAGACGGATGCGGGCGTCGGCGCGACCCGACGGTCTGTCGGCCGAGGCGACGGCCAACCAGGTGGAGCCCGTCAGACCGGTCGATCCGGAGAGCTGCGCGCCGGTCCCACCCGTCATCAGGTAGTGGCGACCCGCCGTGTGGCCGGTACTGCGCAGCCGCGCCAGCCGGTCCGGGAAGGCCAGACCCACGACGACACCTGCCGCGAGGTCGTCGTCCAGGGCGGTCCGCCGGCTCGAGGTGGCGAGCTGGGTGGTCAGCCGCCGGACCTCCTCGCGCCACCGGCCCGCAGTCGGCTCACGGCTGTTCCGCACAGCGCGCCACCCGGCCACCAGGTCGTCCCCCGCGGTCGGGATGTCCGAGGAGAGCACAGCGACGATCTCGGCGGCCCGGTCGGAGCCGACCAGCTGTGCGCCGTCGAGCAGGGCCCGCGCCAGCCGCGGCGGGGCTCCGATCCGGGCGAGTTCCCGGCCCCGCAACGTGATCCGGCCGGATTCGTCGACGGCGTCCAACGACGCGAGGGTTGCCAGGGCCGCGTCGAGGGCGGGTGACGGCGGGGCGTCGAGGAGATCGAGTCCGTCGCCCCTCGGGTGACCCCACTCGGCGACGGCCAGGGCGAAGCCGGTCAGGTCGGTGGTGAGGATCTCCGGCGACTGATGAGCCGGAAGGTGTCGATCGTCAGCCTCGGACCAGCACCGATAGGCCCGGCCGGGACCCTGCCGGCCGGCCCGGCCGGCTCGTTGGGTGGCCGACGACCGGGACACCTTGGTGGTGGTGAGGGCTTCGAGCCCGCGGACGTGGTCCATCCGCGGCTCTCGCGACAGCCCGGCGTCCACCACGATCGAGACCCCGGGAACGGTGAGCGAGCTCTCCGCCACGGCTGTCGCCAGCACCACCCGCCGCCGACCTGACGGCTGCAGCACCCGGTCCTGGTCGGCGGCGCTCTGCCGCCCGTAGAGCCGCTGCACATCGGGGCCGCCGCCATCGTCAAGTGGCCCCAGACGCGAAGCCACCGAGGCGATCTCGGCCTCGCCGGGCAGGAACACCAGCACATCCCCCGGGGCCTCGGCCATCGCGCGCCGGGTCACCGCCGCCACCTGATCCAGCAGACGCGGGTCCACTCGCGCATCGGCCAGTAGTGGAGTCGGCACCGCGGCCGGCGCGAAGATCAGCTCGACCGGGTACGTGGAGCTCCCAGCGGTGATGATGGGGGCCGGATCCCCACGGCCGAGAAGCTCGGCAAGACGAGCGGAGTCGGCCGTGGCGGAGGTCGCGACCAGCTGGAGGTCGGGCCGGATGGTGGAGAGAATGTCGAGGCAGAAGGCCAGCGCGAGATCCGTGTCCAGCGCTCGCTCGTGGACCTCGTCGATCACCACCGCATCGACCCCGGCCAGCTCCGGATCCTGCTGCAGCCGCCGAAGCAGCAACCCGGTGGTGACCACCTCGATCCTGGTGGCGCCGGACACCCGCCGGTCGCCCCGCATCGCGTACCCGACGCGTCCGCCCACTTCCTCGCCGACCAGCTCCGCCATCCGGCGCGCGGCGGCACGGGTGGCGATGCGGCGCGGTTCGGCCACGATCACCCGGCCCGGCCACTCGTCGGCCAGTGCCAGTGGGAGCAGCGATGTCTTCCCCGAACCCGGAGGCGCGACCAGCACCGCGGCGCCCCGGCTCCGCAGGGTGCCGATCACCGCCGACAACGACTCCCGGACCGGGAGATCCCCGCCGGGCGCGTCGAACCGCGGCAGTAGCAGAGAATGGCGGGGTGACATCTACCCATGGTCGCCGACGCGTGGTGATTCTCGGATCCACCGGCTCGATCGGCACGCAGGCGCTCGAGGTGATCGCCGCTCACCGTGATGAGTTCGAGGTGGTCGGGCTGGCGGCGGGCGGCGGGAATGCAGAGCTCCTCACCGCCCAGGCCTCGGCGCATCCGGACGCAGTGGTCGCTGTGGCAGCGTTGTCCGCGGAGTTCTCGATGCCCGGCCGCACCGTGCTGCGCGGCCCGTCGGCAGCCACCGACCTGGTCACCGGGGTGGAAGCCGACGTGGTCCTCAACGGCATCACCGGCTCGATCGGGCTCGGCCCGACGATGGCGGCGCTCGCCACCGGACGAACCCTTGCCCTGGCCAACAAGGAGTCTCTGGTGGCCGGCGGCTCGCTGGTGACCTCGGCAGCACGGCCCGGCCAGATCGTGCCGGTGGATTCCGAACATTCCGCGCTCGCCCAGTGCCTGCGCGGCGGGTCGGCGGAGGAGGTGTCGAAGCTGGTCGTCACGGCATCGGGCGGACCCTTCCGCGGCCGGACCGCCGAGCAGCTGGCTGGGATCACCGTTGCGGATGCGTTGGCCCACCCGACCTGGGCGATGGGGCCGGTGGTCACGGTGAATTCAGCCACACTGGTCAACAAGGGTCTCGAGGTCATCGAGGCCCATCTGCTCTTCGGCATTCCCTACGACCGGATCGACGTCGTGGTGCACCCGCAGTCCGTCATCCACTCGATGGTCACCTTCCGCGACGGCTCGACCATCGCCCAGGCGTCCCCGCCGGACATGAAACTGCCGATCGCGCTGGGTCTGACCTGGCCGGACCGGCTCGCGCAGGTCTCGACGCCCTGTGATTTCTCCACTGCGTCGTCGTGGACGTTCGAGCCGGTCGACCGAGTGGTCTTCCCGGCTCTGGACCTGGCCCGGTGGGCCGGGACCACGGGCGGGCTGGTCCCGGCCGTGTTCAACGCCGCGAACGAACAGGCGGTGGCCGCCTTTCTGACCGGAAAACTGCCCTTCACCGGCATTTCTCACATCCTGGAAGGCATCCTTGATGAGGCCGACCACGTCCGGGCCGAACCGGGCAGCATTTCGGACGTCCTGGCTGCGGAGGACTGGGCCAGGGCCAGGGCCGACGAACTGATCCAAGTGAACTCATCGAGAACCGACAGGAGCAGCAACACGTGTTGACCGCGATCGGCGTGATCCTGTTCGTTCTCGGGCTCCTGTTCTCCATCGCCTGGCACGAACTCGGCCACCTCACCTTCGCCAAGATCTTCGGCGTCCGGGTCACCCAGTACATGGTGGGATTCGGCCGGACGTTGTTCTCCCGGCAACGCGGCGAGACCGAGTACGGGCTCAAGGCCATTCCGCTCGGCGGCTACATCCGGATGGTCGGCATGGTGCCGCCTGGAAAAGATGGACGTCAGCGGATCAGTTCCACGGCCATGGGGCCGGCCGGGATGGTCCGGCAGCTGATCGAGGACTCGCGGGCCGGCGACCGTGCCCAGGTCACCGAGCTCGACGACGGGCGTCAGTTCTACCAGCTGCATCCGTTCAAGCGGATCATCGTCATGGTCGCCGGTCCGGTGCAGAACCTGATCCTCGCGGTCGTGCTGTTCATCGTCATCGTGGTGGGCATCGGTCTGCCGACCAGCATCCCCACGGTCGGGACCGTGAGCCGGTGCGTGTTGCCCGCGACGTCGACCTCCCCCGTCTGCACCGCGACGGACCAGCCGACGCCCGCGGCCAGGGCCGGTCTGCTGGCCGGGGACCGCATCGTCAGTTTCGCCGGCACCGAGATCACCAGCTGGGACCAGATGCGGGTTCTGATCAGGGCCTCCGCCGGCCGCGAGGTGTCGCTGACCTACGAACGCGCCGGGGTGCAGACCACCGTCCAGGTGCCCATCGTGCAGAACACCCTGGCCGTCACCGACGACCAGGGCACCCAGATCGGCACCACCCTCGGCGGGTTCCTGGGGATCACCGCGCAGACTGAATACCAGTCGCAGTCGGTGGGGGAGGCCTTCGTCATGACGGGCCAGTTCATCGGCCGGGCCGCCCACGCGGTCGTCACCATCCCGGCGCGTATCCCGGATCTCTGGGACTCCATCTTCAACGGCAAGGCCCGAGACCAGAACTCCCCGGTCGGGATCGTCGGCGCCGGTGTGATCAGCGGCGAGATCCTTTCCTCCGACACCGCGGCGAAGGACAAGATCAGTCTGTTCCTGCAGCTGCTGGCCGGCTTCAACATGAGCCTGTTCCTGCTCAACCTGCTGCCCCTGCTCCCGCTCGACGGCGGCCACATCCTGGGCGCCGTCATCGAGTGGGTCCGACGGGGATGGTCCAAGGTCCGCCGCAGGGCGGACCCGGGTCCGTTCGACGTGGCCAAACTGATGCCGGTGGCCTACGTGGTGGCATTGTTGTTCATAGGGCTTTCCGTGCTCACCTTCGTGGCCGACGTGGTGAACCCCGTCAAACTGTTCGGCTAGCACCCGTCCAGCTACCACCTTCTCGCAACACCCGATGGAAAGAGCAACATGATTGGTTTGGGAATGCCCTCCCTGCCCGCCGAGCGGGCCGTCCCGGTGCTCGCTCCCCGGCGCAAGACCCGGCAGCTCGACGTCGGTGGCGTCTGGGTCGGCAGCGAGCACCCGGTGTCCGTGCAGTCGATGTGCACCACCAAGACCGCGGACGTCAACGCCACGCTGCAGCAGATCGCCGAGCTCACGGCCTCGGGGTGCCAGATCGTCCGAGTGGCCGTTCCGGACACCGATGACGCCGAGGCGCTCGCACAGATCGCCAAGCACTCGCAGATCCCGGTCATCGCCGACATCCACTTCCAGCCCAAGTACGTGTTCGCGGCGATCGATGCCGGCTGTGCAGCAGTGCGGGTGAATCCCGGGAACATCCGCAAGTTCGACGATCAGGTCGGTGCGATCGCCCGGGCCGCCAAGGACGCCGGGATCAGCATCCGCATCGGCGTCAACGCGGGTTCCCTGGACAAGCGGCTGCTCGAGAAGTACGGCAAGGCCACGCCCGAGGCGCTCGTCGAGTCGGCCCTGTGGGAGTGCTCGCTCTTCGAGGAGCACGACTACCGCGACATCAAGATCTCCGTCAAGCACAACGACCCGGTCATCATGGTCCGGGCCTACGAGCTGCTGGCGGAGCAGTGCGACTACCCGTTGCACCTCGGCGTCACCGAGGCCGGCCCCGCGTTCCAGGGCACCATCAAGTCGGCGGTCGCCTTCGGGGCGCTGCTGTCCCGTGGAATTGGCGACACCATCCGGGTCTCCCTGTCCGCGCCGCCCGTCGAAGAGGTGAAGGTCGGGCTGCAGATCCTGGAGTCGCTGAATCTGCGGGAGCGCGGTCTGGAGATCGTGTCCTGCCCGAGTTGCGGGCGTGCGCAGGTCGACGTCTACAAGCTGGCCAACGAGGTGACGGCTGGTCTCGAGGGCATGGACGTCCCGCTCCGGGTCGCGGTGATGGGCTGCGTCGTGAACGGCCCCGGCGAGGCTCGTGAGGCCGATCTGGGTGTGGCGTCGGGCAATGGCAAGGGCCAGATCTTCGTCAGGGGCGAGGTCATCCGCACCGTCCCGGAGGCCGACATCGTCGAGACGCTCATCGAAGAGGCCATGAAACTGGCCGACATCATGCGGGCCGAAGGCACTCCCAGCGGCGAGCCCTCGGTCAGCCTGGTCTGACCGGAACAACAGTGCTGACAGCAGGATTCGCGCGGATCCTCGGTCCCGCCAACGGTGGCGAAGTGGCCAGGGTGCTTGCCTCCGACCCCATTGCCGGGTGCCTCGTCGCTGCTCGCTTCGAGCAGGCCGGGATGGACTCGCGCGCCCTGGGCGGTCAGTTCTGGGGCGTGGGCGGCGGTCGGGACGGTGTCTGCTTCGACGGCCCCAACCTGGTGCCGCTCTCCGGCGACAAGCACTCGCTGAAAGCCTTCGCGCAGGCCGCATCCCGCGGCGGTCGTCGTTGTGCGTCGATCCTGGGCCCGGCCGAGCTCGTGCTGCCGCTCTGGGATCGCCTCTCCGGACGGTGGGGCCCGGCCCGGGAGGTCCGGGAGGACCAGCCGCTGCTGGCCTGCACCGAGCGGGTGCAGTGCGCGACGGATCCGCTGATGCGCCCGGTCTGCCCCGAGGAGTTGGAGATCTACTACCCGGCCGCGGTGGCGATGTTCACCGAAGAGGTCGGCGTCGACCCGCGCTGGCCCGACGGCGGGACCGGTTACCGGGCGCGCGTGGAAGAGCTGATCCGCTCCGGTCGGTCGTTCGCCCGTTTCGACGGCGACAGGGTGGTGGCCAAGGCCGAGATCGGCGCCATGTCGTCCCGGGCCGGGTTGATCCAGGGGGTGTGGGTGACTCCGGAATGCCGTGGCCAAGGTCTCGCGGCGCCGGCGGTGGCCACGCTCGCCGATCACATCCGCTCCCTCGGCCGGATCCCGAGCCTGTACGTCAACGCCCACAACCTGTCCGCCCGGGCCGCCTACAAGCGGGTCGGCTTCCGCCAGGTCGGCACCTTCGCGTCCGTGCTCTTCTGACCTGACGCCACGCCCGTCAGCCGCGGGGTCAGCCGGCGGTGACGGGTTCCACCGCCGGCTTCTCGTGCGTGACGACGCCACCGGGGTGGAAGAACGCGGCGACCAGCGAGATGGCGAGGGCGATCGACATGCCGATGAGCACCGCCCGGGTGGCGACGGCAAAATCCTGTGGGATCGCGGCCCGGATCTGCTGGACCGCGGCGGCTGGGAAACCTGACGGTGCACCGGATCCGGAGCCGCCGGTGCTGCTGCTCGCGGCGGCCGCGGCAGCTGCGCCCGCCTGGTCGGCCGGGACACCGGCGCCGACGAAAGTCGTCGTCAGGCGAGTGGTGAAGACGTTGCCGAGCAGGGTGCCGAGTACGGCGAGACCAAGAGCGGACCCGTAGTTCCGGACCGTCTGGGAGATGCCGGTGACCTCCCCGTAGGACGCACCGATCGCGCGGTTGACGGCGTCGGTGCTGGACGGTCCGAGCAGCAGGCCGATCCCGGCGCCGGCCAGCACGATCGCGTACCACTGGGCGCCGAGTTGCAGGTTGGTCAGCTGGATCGCCCAGAGCGCGAAGCCGACGGCCCCGATGGCCGACCCGGCCACGATCGCGGGCTTGGCGCCGCGGCTGTCCAGGATGCGACCACCGATCTGGGCTGCCGGTGCGAAGCCGCCGAAGAACACCAGGAGGTAGAGGCCGGCGTTGTTGGCGTCGTACCCGAGCGAGACCTGCGAATAGACGCTCGCGAAGAAGAACACCGGCACGAACGCGATCATCGAGAAGAAGAGCACCACGTTGTCGACCACGAAAGCGCGATCGTGGAAGATCTGAACCTTGATCAGCGGGAACTCTGTCCGGGTCTGGACCAGCACGAACACCACGATGATCACCAACCCACCGACGATGCACAGCCAGGTGCCGATGTTGGACCAGCCCCAGCTGGACGCCTGCTCGAAGCCGAAGACGCTCAGTCCCATGCCCGCCGCGGCCAGCACGGCTCCGCGATAGTCGATCGGCTCCCGCCGTCCGGCGGTGGTGATCTTGGCCATCACCGCGATGACGATGGCGACGACGGCGATCGGGACGTTGATCCAGAAGATCGCCCGCCAGGTCCACTGGGTCAGATAGCCACCGGCGATCGGTCCGATCGCGGTCAGCCCGCCGCTGACGCCGAAGAAGATGGCCAGCGCCCTGCCCCGCTCCCGCAGCGGGAACGAGCTGACCACCACGGCCAGGGCGGCCGGGATCATCACGGCCGCCGAGAAGCCCTGGACGACCCGGAAGAAGACGATCCAGGTCTCGGCGAGCGAGCCCTTCGGCGTTGCACCGCAGAGGGCGGAAGTTCCGGCGAACCCGGCGATGCCGATCAGCACCATCCGTTTGGACCCGATGACGTCGGCCAGGCGACCGCCGAAGGCGAAGCCGGCGGCCAGTGCCAGGATGTAGCCGTTGACGACCCACTGCACGCCGCCGCGGGTCAGGGCCAGTTCGTCCTGGATCCGCGGGGTGGCGATGGAGACGATCGTCTGGTCGATGAACGTCATCGCGACGGCGAACAGCATCGCCACCAGCGCGAGGTAGCGGGACTTGGATGCGGTGGTTCCGGGCGCCGTCACGGCGATGAGTCTGGCATGCGTGTGAAACGTCGGTAGGGCAGGGGTTTTGATCCCGTGGGAGAACGGCGTGGGACGGCGTCCGCCGAGCGGCAGCGGGAGATACTCGCACTCATGAGGGCCTTCCGATTCCGCGTCCGACTCGCCGTTCTGCTGGCGGGTTCGACCCTGGTGACGGTCGGGTGCACCAGCACCCCACCGGCCTCCGATCCGGGGCCGACGCCGGACGCGACCGTCACGCAGTTCGCCACCGCCTGGCAGGGGCTGAAAACCGACACGATCGCCAACCTCACCTCGGACCCCGGATCGGCGACCGAGGAGCTGACCTCGGTCCTGAAGAACCTGGCCCCGACGAAGGTCGCCGTGACCGCGGGCAACGTGAAGCAGACTGACCCGCTCAACGCGACCTCGTCCGCATCCTTCGTCTGGACCCTGGCCAAGGGGGTGACCTGGAAGTACACGGCCAACTGGGCGTTCACCCGCACCGCGACGACCAGTCCGTGGAAGGCCCAGTGGGCGGCCACGCTGATCAACCCGAAGCTGGGCGAGGGTCAGACGATGGTGCTGCGGACCACCGACGCCGCCAACGGGGTGATCGTGGATCGGAAGAACCAACAGATCCAGCAGCCGGTCACGGTCTACTCGGTGGTCGCCCTGCCCGGCAAGGTCGGCGACGTGAACGTGGCGGCGGCGGCGCTGACCAAGATCCTCGGGAAGCTTGACCCGACCGTCACGCCCGCGTCGGTGGTGGCCGGTCTCAAGATCGCCACCCCCGCGACGGGCTACACCGTCACCAACCTGCGAGAGGCCGACTACGAGACGGTCCGCAGCCAGCTGAACACCATCCCGGGGCTGACCTTTCCCTCGACGACGCGAAACCTCCCGCCGGTCAAGGACTTCGCGAAGTTGCTGCTCTCCGAGGCGGAGCCGGTGGCCAACAAGCTGATGGCCGGCAAACCGGGTTGGGAGATCGACTCCATCGACGCGACGGGCGCCGAACTCGAGACCCTGGCCAGTCAGGCAGCCACCCCCGGCCCGAACGTGACGCTGACGCTGGACACCGCGATCCAGGAGGCGGCCGAGAAGGCATTGGCCGGCACCCCGGAGCCGGCCATGATCGTGGCCATCCAGCCATCGACGGGCGAGATCCTGGCTGTCGCGCAGAACCAGCCCGCCAACGCCCTCGGACCGCTCGCGCTGACCGGCGAGTACCCGCCAGGGTCGACGTTCAAGATCGTGACGGCCACCGCGGGGTTCGACAACAAACTCATCACCCCGACGACCCAGGTCGACTGCCCGGGGGTGGTGACCATCGACTCCCGCGAGATCCACAACGAGGGCTTCGAACTCGGCACCGTCCCGGTGACCACGGCGTTCGCGAAGTCGTGCAACACCACCTTCGCGCAGCTCGCCACCCAGATGCCCGTCGACGCGCTCACCAAGGCCGCGACCCAGTACGGGATCGGGCGTGACTTCGTCATCCCGGGCATCACCACGCTGACCGGCAGGGTGCCGGTGGCCGACTCGACCGTGCAGAAGGCGGAGGACGGTTTCGGTCAGGGCGTCGTCCTGGTCACCCCGTTCTCCGCGGCCCTGATGGCGGCCACCGCCGCCACCGGGAACATGCCGATGCCGTCGTTGATCCGTGGGGCGAAGACAACCGTCGATCAACCTGCTCCGGCCCGATCGGCGGCCACCCAGACCGGAGTCAAGACGCTGATGAGGGCGGTCGTCACCGACGGGACGGCGCTGATCCTGCAGGATGCCGGCACCGTCTACGCCAAGACCGGCACCGCCGATTTCGTCGACGCGAAGGGTGTCGACAAGGCCCACGCCTGGACGGTCGGGTTCCGCGGCGACCTGGCGTTCTCCGTGCTCATCGTGGCGGGGGACACGTCGAAGCGCACCAACGTGATCGCCGATCAGTTCCTCAAGGCCGTCCCCAGCAGCTGACCGTAGGCTGATTGGCATGTTGCGCACCATGATCGAGCCCGGCGTCCCCACGCCGACCCGACCCGTACCCGCCCAGATCGTCCGACCCGAATACGTCGGCAAGCAGCGTCCGGCTCCGAGCAACGATTCCTGGGTCCAGACCGAGGAGACCATCGAGAAGATGCGGCTGGCCGGCCGACTCGCCGCCAGGGCGATGGAGGCGGCCGGCGCCGCGGTGGCCCCCGGCGTCACCACCGACACCCTGGATCGGATCGTTCACGAGTACCTCTGCGACCACGGGGCCTACCCGTCGACCCTCGGCTATCGCCGCTACCCGAAGTCCTGCTGCACCTCGCTGAACGAGGTGATCTGCCACGGCATCCCGGACTCGACCGTCATCCAGGACGGCGACATCGTCAACATCGACGTCACGGCCTACATCGACGGTGTGCACGGCGACACGAACGCGACGTACCTGTCCGGGAACGTGTCCGAGGAGAACCGGCTGCTGGTCGAACGGACCAAGGAGAGCCTGGCCCGGGCCATCAAGGCGGTCGCTCCCGGTCGGCAGCTGAACGTCATCGGCCGGGTGATCGAGTCCTACGCCAAGAGGTTCGGGTACGGCGTGGTCCGTGACTACACCGGCCACGGGATCGGGCGGACGTTCCACTCCGGACTGGTGATCCTGCACTACGACGAGCCGACCGTGACCACCGTGCTGGAGAAGGGGATGACCTTCACCATCGAGCCGATGATCACCCTCGGCGGCGTCGACTGGGACATCTGGGACGACCAGTGGACGGTCACCACCAAGGACAAGTCCTGGACGGCGCAGTTCGAGCACACCCTGGTCGTCACCGACACCGGCGCCGAGATCCTGACGATCCCGTAAGCGATTCCGGAGGGCAGTTCAGAAGTAGTCCGCCAGCACCGGGTCGAGCAGGTCCCGGTAGCTCGGAAGGTCCCGGCGCAGGCCCACCGAGACGACGATCCGGTCGGGCTCCGGCCGGATGAACAGATGCCCGACGACGGGCACCAGCAGCACGCTGATCGAGCGGTGGGCCGGCGGACGCCCGTGCAATTCCTCGAACCCTCCGAGCAGGGTCTGCTCGACGGTCGGACCGGGTTCGGTGGGACGGCGTCGCGCGGCCCAGCGGTCGTACCACGGTTCCACCTCCGGCCAGATGTCGCGGAGCGCCGCCGAGAACTCGATCAGGTCGGTCGGCCGCGGCGCCGGACCACCGGGCCGGAAGTCCACCGCCTGCTCCCACCAGGCAGGCCAGTCGGCTGCGGCCGCCGTCAGCAGGACCGTGCGGTCCGGCCGGACGGTGTGCATCAGCCAGGGGTCGACCAGCCGCTCGGCCGGTGGCTTGTCGATCAGGGCGCCCGGACCCGGTCCGGTGCTCTGCAGGCGGAGGAAATCCCGCAGGAACAGCGGCGTCAGCAGCCACGACGGGTCGACGGTGACGTCGGCGCCGGCCGCGTCGAAGAGAGTGTTACGCCAGGTCACACCGGCTCCGGCAGACCCAGCAACGCGTTCTCCACCAGCTCCGAGAGAGCCGGGTGGATCCAGTACTGACCGCGGGCGACGTCGTGCGGCAGCTGCCCGAAGGACATCGCATGGATCAACGGCTGGATCACCGTCGCCGCCTCGGGCCCGATGACGTGGGCCCCGATCAGCAGCCCCGTCCGGCGGTCGGACAGCACCTTGAGGAAATGGCCCTTATCCTCGCGGGCCCAGCCGGCGGCGATGTCTCCGTAGTCCTGACGCTTCACGGCGTAGTCGAGGCCCCGGTCCTGGGCCTGGCGCTCGGTCAGCCCTACCTCGGCGATCTGGGGGTCGGTGAACACCGCCGCCGGGACGAATCGGTGATCCGACTTCTTCGGGGCGTCGGGGTGGGCCAGGTTGTACCGGACGATCCTGGCCTCCTGGTTGGCCACGTGCTTGAGCTGGTGCTCGGCACTGATGTCCCCGAGCGCGTAGATGCCGTCGACGCCGGTCCGCTGGTACTCGTCGACGACCACCCGGCCGTCGCGGTGCAGTTCGACCCCGGTGGCCGCGACGCAAAGCCGCTCGCCGTTCGGGGTGCGGCCGGTGGCGACCAGCACCAGTTCCGCCTCCACGGTGCGGGGCCCGTCCGGAGTGGAGAACGTGGCGGCGACACCGCCTGGGCTGCGCACGATGTGGTCGGGAACGACGTTCAGCACCAGGTCGTAGCGGGCCGCGGCCTCGGCGGTGAAGGCGGCCGAGATGTCGGCGTCGTGTGACTTGAGCAGGCGGTCGCCGCGGACCAACTGGGTCACCTTGGATCCGAAGGAGGAGAAGACGTGGGCGAACTCGGCGGCGATGTAACCACCGCCGAGGATCAGGATGCTGGCGGGCAGATCGTCGATCCGCATGATCGTGTCCGAGGTGTGGAACGGCACGCTGCCGTCGGTCAGGCCGGGGATTTCGGGGACGACGGCCCGCGAGCCGGCCGCCAGCACGAACCGGTCGGCGGTGACCTCGGCGGTGGTGCCGTCGTGCAGGTCGACGTGCAGGGCCTTGTGCCCGGTGAAGACCCCCCGCCCGGCGAACACCGTCACGTTCGGGCTGCCCGGGCCCTCGCGGTACAGGCGGCCGCCGGCCTCGATGGCGTCGATCCGGCCGAAGATCCGGTCGCGCATGCCCGGCCAGTCCACCTTGTCCAGGTGCGAGGCGATGTTCAGGTGTGCGCCGTGCCGGGAGGCGTCGGCGAGTTCGGCTGGGTGGACGAACATCTTGGTCGGGATGCAGCCGACGTTCAGACAGGTGCCGCCGAACAGACCGTCTTCGACGATGGCGATGTTCCAGTGATCGAACTCCGGCCCGGGAATGGAGTTCCCGGAGCCCGAGCCGACGATGACAAGATCGAAATGAGGCATCCCACCAGGTTAACCGCGAGCAATCCCACCCAGATGCAGGGCCAGCAACTCACCGTCCGCCGCCAACACGCCGCGCCGGGCGAAGAACTCGGCGATCACCCGGCAGTCCCGTTGCAGGAAGCTCTCGCCCTGCGGGTTGGCCACCACGTCGACGGCCTGCGGCAGGTCGATCACCACACACCCACCCTCGTGCACCAGGACGTTGTAGGGGGAGAGATCGCCGTGGGTCAGGCCGAGCTGGGCCAGGGTTTCCAGGCTCTGCACCAGGTCGTGCCAGAGCGACGTGAACTCCTCGGAATCACCCTGGTAGGCGGCCAGCCGGGGGGCGGCAGCACCGTCCGGACCCCCGATGAACTCCATCATCAATTCGGATCCGAGGATCTGCACGGGGTACGGGACCTTCGCCCCCGCGGTCCAGAGGGTGGACAGGACGGTGAACTCGGCGCCGGCCCACTTGGCCGAGAGGAGGTCACGGCCGAAGGTCGTCCTGGCCGCCATCGCGCGTGACTCGCGCGAGCGCCTGGTGCGGCGGCCCTCCTGATAACCGCTGTCGCGGTGGAACATCCGGTGGTGGCTGTCGCGGTAGGTCTTGACGGCGAGCAGGCATCCCGGACCGCCCGGCAGAGACCGGTCGAGCAGGCTGACGTCCGCCTCCTTGCCGGTCTTGAGGAGACCGAGGGTGGTGTCCCGCGCCGAGAAGGACGTGATCAGCCAGTCCGGGACGGGGGACGGGCCGTGGCCGGCGGTGTCGTAGGACGAGTACGGCGCCGCTTCGAGCGCGGGCTCGTCCAGGTCGGCGGTGAATCGGCCGGAACGTCCCTCGGAGACGAGTCGTGGTCCGGCAAGTCGTGGGGCGGAATTGGGTGCACGACGCGGGCGGCGGCGTTCTTCGTCAGGAGCATGGTCGAGCGGGTCGGACGGGTCGAAACGTGGCACGGAGGACTCCAGAGGGGAGGCGAGAAGGGGGGACGGGTCTACCGCTCGCAACAGTCATGGGTTGCCTCCTCGCACTCGGGAGATGTCCGGACATGGATCCGGACGTTCTCTGGAACTCCTCCGGGGGATCACACCGGGAGGAGGGCTCAACGATGACCCTGAGCCGTCCCCATCCGCAACTGATTTGTTGCGTCCAGATCGATCGAGGACGGTCCCGTCCTCTTCACGACCAATCCAGCGCGGTAGGTGACCCGCAGCAGTCCGGACAGGTCGTCGATGGTGGCCCTGGTGGTACCGACCAGACGGGCCAGCACCCCCTTGATCGCCTTGTTGTCGTGGCTCACCGGTTTTCGCTCGCCGGACCGCGTCATCGTGACGACGCGGACGGTGATGGCCTGCGGAGCCGGCGCGAACGAGGCGTAGGCACCGGACCGGAGATCGAGGACCGGACCTTCGAGTCCGGCCAGGACGGCGCTCATCGCATCGCGCCACAGCATGGTCATCGTCGGCATCCCGGGCAGGCGTGATCCGGCGGAGATCCGGTAGGCCGGGATCCGGTCGCCACCGGCGATCAGCCCGAACAGCGCCGAGGTGATCAACAGGCGATGGTCGGCCCGTGAGGCTTCCGCCTTGCTGATGCGCGGGGTCTGCAGGGCGGTGTAGAGCACACCGGTGTATCGGCTCAGTGCCGGCAGGGTGGGGCCGGTCAACAGGGCGGCATTCCCCCTGATCTCACCGTCCTTGGCGGCCGAGATCCGCAGGGCCGCACGGGCGGCGTTGACGTCCGAGGCCAACCTCACCGTTTCGGTGATGAGGCGCGATCGGATCGGGGTGAGCGAGGGGAACGACAGTCCGTCCAGGTCGAGCGCCGGGGCGGTCCCGCCCTTCGACTTCGTCTCGGACGGTGGCAGGAGTACGTACACACCGGCCACGCTAGCGTGATCGGTCATGGACGCCCTCACCCGACGCCCGCTGCTGGCCAGCGACGCGGCCGCGCTGCTGGAGATCGAACTCGCCGCCGAGCAGGCCGAGCCCTCGGAAAACTTCCCGGACCTGACCAAGCTGCAGGAGAGACTCGCCAACCCCGGTGTCGACCTGGTCGGCGGCAGCCTTGCCTACCTGTCCGGGGACGACATCGTCGCATCGGGTTTCCTGCTCGTCCGCCCCACGAGCACGAGGTGGACGGTGAACCTGTTCGGGGCTGTGTTGCCCGAGTTCCGCCGCCGCGGTCTCGGACGCGAGATGTTGGCGCTCCTGAAGGAGAAGGCGCAGTCGCAGCGCTCGGCGGCCGGCGCTGCCGACCTACCAGGTGACCTGCTGGTCTGGGTGCCCGGCGGCCGAGACGCCGCCAGCGCGTTCGCGTCGACCGCAGGCTTCGTCACCCGCCGGTACTTCGTGGAGATGCGGGCCGAACTGGCGGCCGGTCCCGCCGCGTTCCCCCTGGACGGGATCGAGATCCGGGGCTGGAACCCGGCCGACGACGAGCGAACGCGGCTCGCCTACAACGCGGCCTTCGCCGATCACTGGGGTTCGCCCCCGATGGACGTCGACCGCTGGCGGATCACTTTCGCCGAGTCCTCGTTCTTCCGACCGGAACTGTCCCGGGTGGCCGTGGCCGGCCGCGAGATCGTCGGATTCGTCCTCGTTGCCGAGTTTCCGGCGCAGACCGAGGCGCGCGGCTACCGGACCGCGTACGTGGATCGGGTCGGCTCGCTTCGGTCGGTGCGCGGGCGGGGACTGGCAGCCGCCATGCTGACCGACTCGATGCGGGCACAGTTCGATGCGGGCATCCGGTACGCCGAGCTCACCGTCGACGCCGATTCCCCGACCGGTGCCGGCCGCCTGTACGAGCGGCTCGGCTACGAAGTCGTGCACACGAACGTAGTGCACGGCCTGGACTTTTGACGTTGCCGGCTGCCGATAGGCTGATCCATGAGTGTGCCGCACCCGGCGGTATCGTCCGATCGAGGAGTTCGAAGCGTTGATCACCCGGATGTCGACCCTGTTCCTGCGCACTCTGCGAGAGGATCCAGCCGACGCCGAGGTCCCGAGTCATCAGCTCCTCGTCCGCGCCGGCTACATCCGTCGTGCGGCGCCCGGCATCTACTCGTGGCTGCCGCTCGGGTACCGGGTGCTCCGGAACGTCGAACGCATCGTCCGCGAGGAGATGGACCGGATCGGCGCGCAGGAGGTGCACTTCCCGGCGCTGCTGCCCCGTGAGCCCTACGAGGCCACCGGCCGCTGGACCGAGTACGGCGAGAACCTCTTCCGCCTCAAGGACCGCAAGGGCGGCGACTACCTCCTCGGGCCGACCCACGAGGAGATGTTCACCCTGCTCGTCAGGGACATCTGCTCGTCGTACAAGAGCCTTCCGCTGGCGCTCTACCAGATCCAGACGAAGTACCGCGACGAGGCACGTCCCCGTGCGGGCATCCTGCGCGGGCGCGAGTTCGTGATGAAGGACTCGTACTCCTTCGACATCGACGACGCCGGACTGGAGGCCTCCTACCAGCGCCACCGCGAGGCCTACATCCGGATCTTCGACCGACTCGGGCTGCGCTATGTCATCGTCGCGGCGATGTCCGGTGCGATGGGCGGCAGCGCGTCCGAAGAGTTCCTGGCCGATTCCGAGGTCGGCGAGGACACCTACGTGCGCTCGCCCGGCGGCTATGCCGCCAACGTCGAAGCCGTGACAACGCCGGTGCCCGAAGTGATCCCGTTCGACGACGCCCTTCCGGCGCGTGTCGAGGACACGCCCGACACGCCGACCATCGATACCCTCGTCGCGGTCGCCAACGAGCGGTTCCCCCGCGCCGACCGGCCGTGGACGGCCGCCGACACGTTGAAGAACCTCGTCGTGATGCTGCGGCTGCCCGATGGCACGCGCGAGCCCCTGGCCATCGGCCTGCCCGGTGACCGCGAGGTGGACATGAAGCGGCTCGAGGCGCAGGTGTCGCCGGCCGAGATCGAGGCGTTCACCGAGGACGACTTCAAGCGAAACCCGGCCCTGGTCAAGGGCTACATCGGGCCCGGCGTGCTGGGCACCACCAAGGCCAGCGGCATCCGCTACGTGCTCGATCCCCGGATCGTCTCGGGCACCCGGTGGATCACCGGGGCCGACCAGCACGGCAGGCACGTGTTCGACCTGACGGCCGGGCGCGACTTCGACGGCGAGGGTGTGGTCGAGGCCGCCGAGATCAGGGCGGGCGACCCCGCGCCAGACGGGTCCGGCCCGCTGTCGCTGGCGCGTGGCATCGAGATGGGCCACATCTTCCAGTTGGGACGGAAGTACGCCGAGGCGTTGGATCTCAAGGTGCTCGACCAGAACGGCAAACTGGTCACCGTCACCATGGGTTCCTACGGTGTCGGTGTCTCCCGTGCAGTGGCCGCCGTCGCCGAGAACTCGCACGACGACAAAGGTCTGATCTGGCCCCGCGAGCTCTCGCCGGCCGACGTGCACCTGGTGATCGCCGGCAAGTGGCCCGAGGTCGTCGCGGCTGCCGAGGAACTGGCCGCCCAGCTGGACACCGCGGGCGTCCGCGTGCTGCTGGACGATCGGAAGGCCTCGCCGGGCGTCAAGTTCGCCGATGCGGAGCTGCTCGGGGTCCCGACCATCCTGGTGGTGGGTCGCGGCGTGGCCGAGGGCACCGTGGAACTCAAGGACCGCCGGACGGGCGTCGGAAACGAGATGAGCGTCGCCGAAGCGATCGAGACGTTGGTAGGTCTGACCGGCTGGGCCTGGGCGGCCCGGCTGGGGTCGGTCAGCCCCGGCCGGGAAACGGCACGGTAGCGGGAATCGTCTTCGCGGCGATCCTCAACATGGTCAGCCAGACCGCCGAGTCCGAAAGTCCAGCCAGTGCAATCGTTCTCAGCGATCCGCTGTCGGTGGTCCCGATCACGCTGTGCCACGCGGCGGCGCAGTCACCCTCGATGACGGCGCTCAAGGCCCGGGCGCCGACGACTTCGGTGACCTTCATCGGCAGCGAGTAGGCCGGCGCCGGCCCGGGCGCCGACGCGCCGCCCTTGATCAGCAGGCTTGCGGTCGCCCCCTGCCGGGCCAGGTGACCCGCGCGGATGACGGCGATCTCGTCGGCGTCAGCGGGGTCGTAGGCGGCGACCAGGTCGTAGGCCCAGACGGCGACCTGCTCGGCGGCCAGTGCCACCTGCAACGCCTTGGCCGTGAGGGCCGAGAGCTTCCCGGACGGTGCCGCAGTGGTCGGGGTCGACGGTGAGGTGGTGGACGGGGATGTGGGGCTCGTCATGCCAGCACCAGCCGGTGGGTGGCAAGGCAGGCGGCGATCGGACCGAAGAGGGCTGCCCGGTAGCGGGACGCCAACCCGAACGCGTCGGTGAACAAACCCTGCGCCAACGCCGCATCGCTCCGCATCCCGGCGAGGATCTGGATCGACCCGCCGGACGGCACGGAGATCCCCGCGTCGGCGGTCGGTTTCTTCTTCTCCAGGGCGGCGGCCTGGGGACTGGTGCGGCCGAGTTCGGCGATCAACGCCGTCAGGTGTGCTGCCCGGTCCGAACGGAGCGGGGTGAGCCTCGCGGCGAGCGTCTTGTCGGCGGTGATCGCGTTGGCCAGGCGGACCACGTGCAGACGGGTGGTCGCGATCAGGGTCGGGACCGGGTCCGCCACCGGCGGCGCTGCCGCCGTCACGGTCTGGGTCACCCTGGTCGGCGTGGCGAACGGATTACAACCCGCACTGGCGCCCAATGCCACGGCGCCGGCACCGAGGACGAGCGTTCGCCGCGCCGGCAGCAGCGGGGTGGACGGCGGGTGCCGTGGATCGGATTGCACGGGACCATCATGTCAGGCCGATAGAATCACCTTCGTTCGACAACTACACAGAGCCAGGAGGCACCATGGCATCGGCAGACCAGGCGCGGTTGCGCGGAGTGGTCGAAGCGGTGGTCACCCGGGCGGGCTACGACCTGGAGGACCTCACTGTCGTGGCAGCAGGACGCCGTCGGCTCCTGCGTGTCGTCATCGATCGGGATGCCGGTGTCGACCTGGACGACGCGGCCACGGTCAGTCGTGAGATCTCCGCCGAGTTGGACGAACTGGATGCCGCTGACCCGATGGGCGCGGCTGCGTACACCCTCGAGGTCACCAGCCCTGGCATCGGACGGCCGCTCAGCCTGCCCCGACATTTCCGTCGGGCAAGGGGACGACTGCTGGCCATCACCACCGAGGACGGCGGATCGCTGCTCGGACGGGTGCGCAAGGCCGACGACGACGGCGTGGAACTGCTCGTCGGCAAATCCGGCACGGATCCGCTCACCCTGGCCTACCCGGTGATCGCCAAGGCCAGGGTCGAGGTCGAGTTCAGCGCCCCCTCGGGGCCGGTGCTGGCCGCACTCGGGGAGGACACCGCCCAGTTGTTCACCCAGCCGGACCTGGACTCGGACGACGAAGGACCTGACGACGACGAACCTGACGACGACGAACCTGACGACGACGTCTCCGACGGCGAAGGAGTCGAGCTCGATGAAGTCGACGAACCTGATGAAGAACCTGACGAAGATGAAGCAGAGGATCTGACAACACCATGAACGTTGACATCACGGCACTACGCGCGGTCGAGAAGGAGAAGGGCATCGAATTCGATTCCCTGATCGAGACGCTGGAGACCGCGTTGCTCTCCGCTTACCGCCACACCGAGGGGCACTCGCTGCACGCCAGGGTCGAGGTCGACCGCAAGAGCGGGAACATCAGCGTGCTGGCCGCCGAACTCGACGACGCCGGTCAGGTGACGTCGGAATGGGACGACACGCCCGAGGACTTCGGACGGATCGCCGCCACCACCGCCCGTCAGGTGATCCAGCAGCGCCTCCGCGACGCGGAGAACGAGCGCACGTTCGGCGACTTCGCCGGCCGTGAGCACGAGCTGATCACCGGGACCGTCAGCGCCGACGCGAAGGTGAACGCCCGGGGTGTGGTCGTGGTCAGCCTCGGCGAGATCGAGGGCATCATCCCGGCGGCCGAGCAGGCTCCCGGCGAGAGCTACGTCCACGGGCAGCGGCTGCGCTGCTACGTGGTCGCGGTGACCAGGGGAGCGCGCGGGGCGCAGATCACGCTGTCCCGTACGCACCCCAACCTGGTCCGGAAGCTCTTCGCCCTCGAGGTACCGGAGATCGCCGACGGCAGCGTGGAGATCACCGCCGTGGCCAGGGAAGCCGGTCACCGCTCGAAGATCTCGGTGCGGCCCATGGTGGCGGGGATCAACGCCAAGGGCGCCTGCATCGGCCCGATGGGTCAGCGGGTACGCGCCGTCATGAGCGAACTCGGCGGCGAGAAGATCGACATCATCGACCACGACGACGATCCGGCGACGTTCGTCGGGAATGCGCTCTCGCCGGCTCGGGCGCTGTCGGTGACCGTGGTGGATCCGGTCGCCAAGGCCGCCCGGGTGATCGTGCCCGATTTCCAGCTCTCGCTGGCCATCGGCAAGGAAGGGCAGAACGCCCGGCTCGCCGCCCGCCTCACCGGCTGGCGGATCGACATCCGGAGCGACGCCGCACCGGGTGTCCCGCCGGCCGCCGAGTGAGTGCTCCGGTGAGCGCCGCGGCCCCGAAGCGTTAGACTTGTCTGGTTGGGCCCGGCGCAAGCTGCTGTGGCCGCCATCCATCCGGGACGGGAACAGATGAACGAACCCCTCCGGACGTGTGTCGGTTGCCGCGAGAAGGCAACGGCCCCCACACTGCTCCGCGTTGTTGCCGTCGATGGGTCGGTCGTTCCGGACCCCCGGCGCCGTCTCCCCGGAAGGGGAGCGTGGCTGCATCCGATCCTGGGATGCCTCGACCTCGCGGAGCGTCGCCGTGCGTTCGGACGGGCATTTCGGCGTCCATCCGAACGTTTCGACACCACCGAGGTGCGTCAGGTCCTCATCGAGCAGCCCGAAGTACCCAGCACACCGAAAGCAGGTCGACCCGTCGTGAGTATGCCGTGAAGTCCCAGCAATGAGCCGGTACAACTAACACGAGGTCGAGCGGTCTCTGCCGCCCGGCCTCACCGTAAGGAGAGCAGTGGCAGGCAAGGCCCGAGTGCATGAGCTCGCGAAAGAGCTCGGCAAGTCAAGCAAGGAAATCATCGCCAAACTCAACGAGTTCGGCGAGTTCGTCAAGAGTGCGTCCTCGACCATCGAGGCACCCGTCGTCCGCAAGCTCAAGGATGCGTTCCCGGTGGGAACCGTCGGAGCACCCGCCAACGGTGTCGGTACCAACGGTGGCGGCTCCAACGGTGGCGGCGCCAACGGCGGGACGAGCACGCCCGCCCTCCGTGCACCCTCCGCGCGTCCCGGGACACCGACCACGCCGCGTCCGGCTCCGGGTGCGGCGTCGCCGTCCCCACGGGCCGGCGGATCGCCGGCGGCTCCGGTTCGTCCGGCTGCGCCGACCGAGAATGCCGTACCAGCCGCCCCGACCAACCGGTCCGCGCCCGTCCCAGCGGTGCCCGATCGTCCAGCGGCCCCGGTCGCTCCGGCCCAGCCGGTAGCTCCCGCTGCTGTGGCTGCTCCGGTCGTGGCTCCGACGCCGGCAGTTCCGGTCCAGGCGGCACCTTCGGCGCCGACCTTCTCCGCTCCGCCGGCGCCGTCCGTGCAGACCCCGGCGAACGAGGCTCCGGTTGCGCCTCGTCCGCCCCGTGTCCAGGGTGGTGTCCCCGGTGCTCCGCGTCCCCCGCGGATGGGCAACAACCCGTTCGGCGTCAGTGCCCCCCGCAACACTCCGGCCCGGCCGGGTGGCGTGCCGGGTGCTCCCCGCCCGCCGCAGGCCGCTCCGGGCACCCGTCCCGGAGGCGCGCCCGGTGCGGGCGGTCCCCGTCCGGCTCCCGGCGCCCGACCCGGCGTTCCCGGTGGCGGTCCCCGCCCCGGTACGCCCGGCGGTCGCCCGCCGGCAGCCGGTGCTCCCGGCACCCGCCCTGGTGCCGGTGGTGGCGGTGCCTACCGTGGCGGTGGTCCCGGTGGGGCTCCCGCCGGTGGCGGCGGATATCGCGGTCCCGGTGGTGCGCCGAGCGGCGCTCCGGCCGGCGGCGGTGGTGGCCGTCCCGGCGGTGCCGGCAGTCGCGGTCGTGGTGGTGCAGCTCCGGGTGCCTTCGGGCGTCAGGGTGGACAGGTCCGGAAGGGCCGCAAGTCCAAGAAGCAGCGTCGCCAGGAATTCGACAACATGCAGGCTCCGTCGATCGGTGGCGTCACGCTGCCGCGCGGCAACGGTTCCGTCGTCCGGCTGGCCCGCGGGTCGTCGCTGAGCGACTTCGCGGACAAGATCGACGCCAACCCGGCCTCGATGGTGCAGGCGCTGTTCCACCTCAACGAGATGGTCACCGCCACCCAGTCGGTCTCCGACGACATCCTGGAACTCCTCGGCTCGGAAATGGGCTACGAGGTCCAGATCGTGTCCCCGGAGGACGAGGATCGCGAACTGCTCGACACCTTCGACCTCTCCTACGGGGAGAACGAGGGGGACGAGGACGACCTGCAGGTGCGCCCCCCGGTGGTCACCGTCATGGGTCACGTCGACCACGGCAAGACCAAGCTCCTCGACGCCATCCGCAGCACGAACGTGGTGGACAAGGAAGCCGGTGGCATCACCCAGCACATCGGTGCCTACCAGGTCGCGACGAACCTCAACGACGTCGAACGGCTCATCACCTTCATCGACACCCCGGGTCACGAGGCGTTCACCGCCATGCGTGCCCGTGGCTCGAAGTCCACGGACATCGTGGTGCTGGTGGTCGCCGCCGACGACGGCGTCATGCCGCAGACGGTGGAGGCCATCAACCACGCCAAGGCCGCGGACGTACCGATCGTGGTCGCCATCAACAAGATCGACAAGGAAGGCGCCAACCCGGACAAGATCCGGCAGCAGCTGACCGAGTACGGTCTGGTCGCCGAGGAGTACGGCGGGGACACCATGTTCGTCGAGATCTCGGCCCGCCAGCGGATCAACATCGACGGTCTCCTCGAGGCCGTCCTGCTGACCGCCGACGCGGCCCTCGATCTGCGGGCCAACCCGGACATGAACGCGGAAGGCGTCGCCATCGAGGCGCACCTCGACCGCGGTCGCGGTGCCGTCGCCACGGTCCTCGTCCAGCGCGGAACCCTGCGGGTCGGTGACTCGATCGTCGCCGGCAACGCCTACGGTCGTGTCAGGGCCATGCTCGGGGACCACGGCGAGAACGTCGCCGAGGCCACCCCGTCCCGCCCGGTGCAGGTGCTCGGATTCACCTCCGTGCCCGGTGCCGGCGACTCCTTCATGGTGGTCGAGGAGGACCGCGTCGCCCGGCAGATCGCCGAGCGTCGTCAGGCCAGGACCCGCAAGGCCCAGGTTGCGAACCGTCGTCGGATCACCCTCGAGGACTGGGGCGACGCCCTGGCCGCGAAGAAGATCGAGCAACTCACCCTGATCATCAAGGGCGACAACTCGGGCACCGTCGAGGCGCTCGAGGACTCGTTGATCAAGCTCGACGTCGGCGAGGAGGTCAACCTGCGGGTTGTCCACCGTGGTGTCGGTGGCATCACCCAGGACGACATCAACCTGGCGGTCATCACCGACGCGATCGTGATCGGCTTCAACGTGAAGCCGGTCCGTGGCGTGCAGGAGCTGGCCGACCGCGAGGGCGTCGACATCCGGTACTACACGGTGATCTACCAGGCGATCGACGAGATCGAGGCTGCCCTGAAGGGCATGCTCAAGCCGGAGTTCGAAGAGGTCGCGGTCGGCGTCGCCGAGATCCGTGAGGTCTTCCGCTCCAGCAAGTTCGGCAACATCGCGGGCAGCATCGTGCGTTCGGGCGAGATCCGGCGCAACGCCAAGGCCCGGCTGCTCCGGAACGGGGTCGTGATCAAGGAGGACCTTGCGATCGACTCGTTGAAGCGGTTCAAGGACGATGCCGTCGAGGTCCGCGAGGGCTTCGAGTGCGGCATCGGACTCGGAACGTGGAACAACATCGAGGTCGAGGACACCATCGAGACCTACGAGATCCGCGAGAAGCCTCGCGCCTGACCGAAGTCCGTCCGGTCGGACGCACCTCCGGGTGCGTCCGGCCGGACGTCGGTCGTGGGGTCGACGGGAGACATTCGAGTGTATGTAGGCATTCTCGAACTCGATCTACTGCTCGGCGAGGTCGACTCGCTGAAGTACAAGCGGGCGGTGATCCGTCCGATCCTGGCCCGTCTGCGACGACTGGAGGTCGCGGTCACCGAGGCCGGGGATCCGGATCGGCTGCGCCGGGCCCTCATCGGCGTGTCCACGGTGTCCGGTGACCATGCCCAGGTGACCGCTGTGCTCGACACCTGCGAGCGTCAGGTCGCGGGGGAGGTCGAGATCGAACTGCTGAGCGCCCGTCGACGGGTGGTCGGCCCGCACGACGAATGACGAACAAGAAGAAGGAGTAGTCCGATGGCCGATTCGGCACGGGCCCGCAGACTGGCCAAGCGCATCGTCGCGATCGTCGCAACAGAGCTGGAACTCAAGGTCAAGGACCCGCGGCTGGCCATGACCACCGTGACGGCAGCTACCGTGACGCCGGACCTCCGCGAGGCCGTCGTGTTCTACACGGTCTACGGAGACGAGGAGGAAGTGGCCTCCACGGCAGTGGCCCTGGCCAGCGCCACGGGTGTGCTGCGCAGTGCTGTCGGCCGGGAAACCGGGATCAAATTCACCCCGACCCTGGCGTTCCGCCTCGACACCATTCCGGAGAACGCCCACCGCATCGACGATCTGATCGCCGCGGCCAAGGCCACCGACGCTGCGGTGGCCTCGCAGGCAGCCGGTGCGCAGTACGCCGGTGATGCCGACCCGTACAAGGTTCCGCGGGAGCCCGAGGACGATGCGGACCTCGAGGACGATTCGGATCTCGACGATGCCGCGGATCTCGACAATGCCGAAGATCCGTCCCGTTCGTCGGAAATCGACGGTTCGCCCGCATTCGATGACGAGGATGTCCCGGTCGCCGGATCCGGTCGCACCAGACCGTAACGGCCGGCCGTCCGGTACCGACAGTCATCGGTCCTGGACGTTTCGTTCTGCGTTGGACGGGTGAGTACCAGGCACTCGGACCGTAGTACCGTTCTGGCAACGTTGTTCCGCCGTGCATCGCCCGTTCGACCCATGGCCGATCGCATGAATTCCCCCGATCCAGTGATGGCTGGATGGCACTACGTCACTGTGCGTGGTTCGTCGCAGTGGGTGAGGAGGTGTTGGTGACCAGGGCGACCACTTCTGGCTCGCGACGCATCGTCCGGGTCGCTACCTCCTCGAGCGGTGTCCCGGGTTCGGCGGATCTCGGCGTGCAGTCAGACCTCGCCGCTGCCTGCGATCTGATCCGCGCTGCCTCGAGCGTCGTGCTGCTGGCCCACGTCAGCCCGGATGCGGACGCGCTGGGCAGTGCCTTTGCCCTGGGTCTCGCGCTCGATGCGGCCGGCTGGGACGTCACGGTGGCCTTCTCCGAACCGTCGACGGTGCCGATGTCCCTTCGTGGTCTCCCCGGCCAGCGGTTGGTGAAGGGTGTCCAGGACGTACCGGAGCACCCTGATCTGGTCATCTGTCTCGACGTCAACTCCCGGGAACGCCTGGGGAGTCTCGGTGCATTGCTCGAGACGGCCGGCGACAGCCTGGTGATCGATCATCACGCTTCCAACACCCGCTTCGGCAGCAACCATCTGGTCGACATCGCTGCCGAGTCCACGACGGTTCTGGTGGCCGCCATGCTGGACCGGCTCGGTCTGCCGATCGACCGTGCCATTGCGGACAACATCTATGCCGGGTTGGCGACCGACACGGTCGGGTTCCGCTTCGCCTCGTCGGCGGCCCACCGACTCGCGGCACGACTCCTCGATGCCGGCGTGAACCCGGACGAGCTGATGCGGCCGATCACCGACCTGCATCCGTTCGGTTGGCTCGACATGCTGTCCTGGGTGCTCGGCTCGGCTGCTCTGGACCGGCAGGCGGCGGGTGGACGTGGGCTGGTCTCCACGGTCATCGGCCGCGGGATCGCGGTCGGCCTACGCCAGGAGGAGCTGGATTCGGTGATCGACATCCTCCGGACCGCCTCCGAAGCCCAGGTGGCTGCGGTGCTCAAGGAGACCTCGCCCGGTCAGTGGCAGGTCTCGCTGCGGTCCCGGCCGGGCCCGGCCCCGGACGGCGCCTCGGTCCCCAGCGTCGACGTCGCCGCGGTCGCTAGCGAACTCGGCGGCGGCGGCCATGTCCGCGCGGCCGGGTTCGGCTTCGACGGAACCGCCGACGATGCGCTCGCCGCGTTGGTCGCCGCACTGGCGTGAGTCCGGGTCGCACCGATTTGATTCCGGCGGCCTGAACCCGCAGGATAGATACATCATGGATGCATCAGGTGTACAGGTCTCTGCCGCAGAGCGGGTGTACCAGCACGTACGCACGGGCATCCTCACCCGGCGGTTCGCCGACAACGATCTGCTGGCCGAGGGTCGGATCGCCGAGGAGATTGCTGTTTCCCGCACGCCGGTCCGCGAGGCTCTGCTCAGGTTGGAAGCGGAGGGCATGGTGCGCCTGCTGCCGAAACGCGGCGCCCTGGTGTTGCCCGTCAGCGCCCAGGAGTGGCGGGACGTGCTGTCCACCCGTGAACTGGTCGAGACCTACTGCGTCACCCAGGTGATCGACGGTGGGCGAGCGCCGATGCTGACCACCCGGCTGGAGGCGGCTGTCCAGGGCGTGGAGCAGGCAGCGAGGGCGAAGGACGTCGCGGCCTACGTGTCGGCCGACCGGGATTTCCACGCCACCATCGTCGCGGCCGCCGGCAACAACATCCTGGATCGGCTCTACTCCTCGCTCCGCGACCGGCAGCTGCGGATGGGCGCGGCGAACCTGTTCGCCGCCGGGGGTCTCGACGACCCGATCCGCATCAATCGCACCATTGCCGACCACCGCGGGATCGCCGATGCGATCGCCCGCGAAGACCGCGAAGCCGCCGTCCGCCTGACCATCGAGCACCTGGCGACGGCCGCCCGAAGTCTGGCGTGAACACCTGATGGCACCTCCACCCGAAGACACCGTCCTCACCGCCGAAACACCGACCGCCGAAAGGTCCGCTGTGCCAAGCGCCGGTTCCACCGCCCCCGCTCCGACCACCGTGACGTATCCCGCCAAGGCCCCCGGCAAGTCGTGGTTGGTGTGGGGTATCGGAGCCGGTGTCTACGTGCTGGCCGTCTTCCACCGCAGCACCCTCGGCGTCGCCGGCCCGCTGGCCGCAGAACGACTGCACCTCTCCGCGGCGCAGCTGTCGTCGTTCGTCATGCTGCAGCTGGCGGTCTACGCGATCATGCAGGTGCCGACCGGGATCATGGTCGATCGGTTCGGACCGCGGCGGATGCTGCTGGCCGCGACGCTGACCATGGGAACCGGGCAGCTGCTGTTCGCGTTCCTCGGTGGGTACGTCCCGGCCCTGCTCGCCCGCGGTCTGCTCGGCTGCGGCGATGCGATGACCTACATCTCGGTGTTGCGCCTGGTGGCCGGCTGGTTCCCGGCGCGTCGGTACGCGGTACTCACCAGCTTCACCGCGCTGGCCGGCTCGATCGGCAACATCGTCGCCACGCTGCCGCTGACCGGGCTGCTGCACACCCTCGGCTGGGGTCCGACGTTCGGTATCGCCGGCGGGCTGTCGATCGCCTACGCGGTGCTGCTGTTCCGCCCGGCGACCGCGGCGCCGTTCCGCGCCGCCGAGGAACGGGCCGCGACCGGGCCGGTGGCCGGACGAAGGGTCTGGACCGAGGTCAAGAGTGCCTGGCGGCTGCCGTCGGGGCGGCTCGGATTCTGGGTCCACTTCACGTGCATGGCCGGTCCGACGACGTTCGCGACGCTGTGGGGCTTTCCGTATCTGACGCAGGGCCTCGGGTACGCCACCGGAGTGGCCTCGTCGCTGATGCTGGTGCTGGTGCTCGGCGGGGTACTGGCCAACCTCGCGGTCGGCCAGATCGTCGGGCGCCGACCCGAGGTCCGCACCCCGATGGCGGTCGTCGTATGCCTGCTGGCCATCCTGGCCTGGTTGACGCTGATCGTCTGGCCGGGTGGCAGGCCGCCGTTCGCGGTTGTGCTGGTGGTCGTGTTCGTCTTCTCCCTCAGCGGGCCGACGTCGGCCGTGGCGTTCATGCTGGCGCGTGACTACAACCCGCGGCATCGGATCTCCACTGCGACCGGAATGGTGAACATCGGCGGGTTCTGCGGCGCCGTGCTCGGGATCTTCCTGGTCGGTCAGATCCTCGATCTGATGGAGCCCACCGGTTCGGTGCATTCGGTCCAGGCGTTCCGGTTCGCCTTCAGCTCGTTGATCGTGGTGACCGCCTTCGGGCTGACCCGCATGTTGACCTGGTGGCTGCGGACCAGGGCGATGGTGTTGCTGGCGGCCGCCCGCGGCGAGGAGGTTCCGGTGCATCTGCACGTCCACCGCTGGGAGCTGGTCGACGAGGCCGAACTGGCCAGGGAGGCCGAACGGTCGCGGGCCAACCGGTCGACCGGGGACGACGACTGATGGCGGGCGACGCAATCCCGCCCGGTGGCGGACTGCTGTTGGTGGACAAGCCGTCCGGCTGCACCTCTCATGACGTGGTCGGGCGCCTGCGCCAAGTCCTGCGCACCCGCCGCATCGGCCACGCGGGCACCCTGGACCCGATGGCGACCGGGCTGCTGGTGGTGGCCGTCGAGCGGTCGACCAAGCTGCTCGGACATCTGGCGCTGACCGACAAGACCTACCTGGCGACCATCCGGCTGGGGCAGTCGACCACCACCGATGACGCCGAAGGCGACGTGGTCGGCGCTGCGTCGGAGTCGGCGGTGCTCGGTGTCGCGGACGAAGGGATCCTGGCCGGCATCGCGGCGCTGACCGGCCCGATCCTGCAGGTCCCGAGTTCGGTGTCCGCCATCAAGGTGGACGGCAAGCGCGCGTACGAACTGGTCAGGGCGGGGGAGGAGGTCGAGCTCAAGGCGCGTCCGGTCACCATCTCGCGTTTCGACCTGCTGTCCCCGGCCCGTCGACTGTCGGGATCCATCGATCTCGACGTGTTGGTGGCGTGCACCACCGGGACGTACATCCGGTCGCTGGCCAGGGATCTCGGCGTTGCGCTCGGCATCGGCGGGCACCTGTCCGCACTGCGCCGCACCACTGTAGGACCGTTCGACGTGAGCGATTCCGTGGACGTCTACGGTCCCGACGGAGTTCCGCCGCGCGGTCAAGCCCGGGTGGAGGTGCCGCCGGAATTCAGCGATGCAGTGGCTGCTGCGATCATCCCGGCGGCCGACGCCGTCCGCAACGCCTTTGCCGTGCGCACCGTCGATGCGGCGCTGGCCGGCGACATGCGTCACGGGCGGCCCATTCCCGGCATCGGGATACCCGGTACCTACGGGCTCTTCGAGGAACGCGACCTGCTGGCCTTGGTCGAGGAGTCCGGCGGCCTTGCCCGGCCGCGTCTGGTCTGGGACCCGGCCTGATCAGGCGCGCGTGATCGACCAGGTCCCGTCGGCGACGATCTCCACGTATGCAGGCACATCGATCGGTCGAACACCGTTGTAGTTGCCGATCTCGTTGACGATGAGGTCCCCGAATTGGCTACCAGGTGTGTAGCTCTCGACGATGAAGTTACTGGTTCCGGTGTGCTTCAAACGGAAGTTCGCACCTGAGCCGAGGTAGATGGCGTCGTCACCTGATCCGCTGGTACGTGTGGATGACCGGAGCGTTGAAGCAGGCTCGACCTTCACCGACCAAGCTGCATCAGCCTGGATGGTGAGCTGGGTGGTGCGGTCTCCGGTCATGTCGACCAGCTGCCTTCCGGTATAGCTCCCGACTGCGTTGACCAGCAACGAATCCTCGTAGCCGCCGTTGCCCTCGACGATGAAGTTGCTGGTGCAGGCTGCGCAACTGATGGTGAGCAGCGCGGGCACGTCGCCGGTGTCGATGCGCACCACGTTGTCACCGGAACCGCCGTACACGTCTGAAAACGCTCATTATCCCTCGTTCCACTCTGTGAGACGGCGATCGGTGTCATCCCCCCAGACGGGTGGATGCAGAAAGTAGCTCTGCAAAGCCAGAAGGTAAAGAGTCTCCCATGGAACCCGTCGAGCAGGGCGTGGCACGCTGTAGACGGCGGGCGCGGGCGCACCGGCCGGGTTCAGGAGAGGGTGATCGCGTGGAGCGTTGGCGCGGAGTCGATGAAATACCCCCCGGTTGGGGGCGGTGCGTGCTGACCATCGGAGTGTTCGATGGTCTTCACCGCGGGCACCAGGAGCTGGTGCACGCCTGCGTGACCAAGGCCAAGGAACTGGGCCTGCCGGCCGTCATGATGACGTTCGACCCCCATCCGGCCGAGGTGGTCCGCCCCGGCAGTCATCCCGCCGAACTGATCACGCTGCGCCGCAAGGCCGAACTGGCCGCCGAGCTCGGGATCGACGTTTTGATGGTGCTGCCGTTCACCCCGGCCATGGCATCGACCGATCCGCAGGCATTCGTCCACGACGTGATCGTCGACAGCCTGCATGCCGCCTGCGTCGTGGTGGGGGAGAACTTCCGCTTCGGCCATCGGGGCGCCGGCGATCTGGACCTGCTGCGCACGCTGGGAGCGCGGTTCGGGTTCACCGCGGTCGGTGTCGGCCTCGTCTCCAAGGACACGCTGACGGTGACGTCCACGCTGGTGCGGGCGTCGGTCGGCGCCGGCGATGTGCACGCTGCGGCGCAGGCGCTCGGCCGGTCCCATCGGGTCGAGGGTGTCGTCGTCCACGGAGACGGCCGCGGCGGCAGCGAGCTCGGCTATCCGACCGCCAACCTCGACGTCACACCGCACGGCGCGATCCCGGCCGACGGCGTCTACGCGGGCTGGTTCGTATTGGGGGACAGGCGATCTCCGGCGGCGATCTCGATCGGCTCCAACCCGACGTTCTCGGGACGGGTCCGGACGGTGGAGGCGTTCGTCCTGGACGGCGGCGCCAACTTCTACGGCCGCCGGGTCGCCCTCGACTTCGTCGAACGTCTGCGCGCAACGATCAAGTACGACTCGGTCGACGCCCTGATCGAGCAGATCGGTCTCGACGTCGAGCAGACGAGGCAGATCCTGGAGCGTGCTGGTTCGTGACCTCGGTCCGCTGGTCGATCAGCCTGCGTGACGCGGACTCTGACGCGGTCCTTCTCGAGGAGAACGCCGACGAGGTGCTCAAGACCGCGAGCATCGGCAAGATCCTGCTGCTGTTCCGGATCGCCGAACTGCTCGAGCGCGGCGATCTGACGCCGGACGAGCCCCTGACCCGAACACCCGATGATGCGGTGGCCGACTCCGGCATCTGGCAGTACCTGGGCGTCGATGCCCTCTCCGTCGGCGATCTTTGTGAATTGGTCGGAATGACCAGCGACAACCTGGCCACGAACGTGTTGCTGCGCCGGGTCGGTCTCGCCGGGGTGGCCTCGAGTGCAGCACGACGCGGGATGACGGTCACCGCCCTGCACGACCGGGTCCGCGACGTCCGGGGGCCGCAGCACCCGGCCACCCTGTCCACCGGAAGCGCCGCCGAACTGGCTGGGTTGATGGCCGCTCTGCATCGCGGCGTCCGCGCTGGTGACACGGTGTCCGGACACGTGTACGGCTGGCTCGGCAAGGGCATGGATCTGTCCCAGGTAGCGTCCGGTTGGGGACTGGACCCGCTGGCGCACCTTGGCGAGAACCTGGGTCTGTCGGTGGTGAACAAGACCGGCACCGATAGCGGCGTGCGGGCCGAGATCGGACTGCTGACCACGCCGTCGAGGACCGTCGCCTACGCGGTCCTGGCCAACTGGGATGACGACGCAGAGCCGCAGGCCAGACATGACGTGCTCGCGCGGCAGCGCGAACTCGGACTGTCCGTCGCGGGTGCTGCGCGCTGGTAAACTTACCGATTGGGTCCGGCCTCAGTCCGTGGCGGCCGGCACCGTCATCCCCCCGGCGCATCCTCGTCCGGTGCGGGCAGTGCACGTGACAGAACCACACAGGGAGCACCACAGTGGCTTTGACCACCGATCAGAAGAAGACCATCCTGGCCGAGTACGGCCTGCACGAGACCGACACCGGCTCGGCAGAGGCCCAGGTGGCCATGCTCACCAAGAGGATCTCGGATCTCACCGAGCACCTCAAGGAGCACAAGCACGATCACCACACCCGCCGGGGCCTGCTGGCCCTCGTCGGCAAGCGCCGTCGGCTGCTCCGCTACCTGCAGAACATCGACATCGCACGCTACCGCTCGCTGATCGAGCGGCTCGGCCTGCGCCGCTAGCGCAACCACGTCAGGGGAGTGCCCACCAGGGCCCTCCCCTGACGTGCACCTGCACCACCGCGGTAGAACCGGGCACCGATGTCCGGACGCGGAGCAACACCCCCCTCGGCCTACGAGGCCGGGGACAAAAGAGGAGACACATGTCTGATTCAACCGCCAAGAGCGCAACCGCCGTCATCGACAACGGTTCGTTCGGCACCCGCACCATCCGCCTCGAGACCGGCCGTCTGGCCCAGCAGGCTGCTGGTTCCGTCGCCGCGTACCTCGACGAGGACACCATGCTGCTGAGCGCGACCACCGCCGGCAAGCACCCGAAGGACCAGTTCGATTTCTTCCCGCTGACGATCGACGTCGAAGAGCGCATGTACGCCGCCGGCCGCATCCCGGGCTCGTTCTTCCGTCGTGAGGGACGTCCCTCCGAGGACGCCATCCTGACCTGCCGCCTGATCGACCGGCCGCTGCGCCCGTCCTTCACGGCCGGCCTGCGCAACGAGGTCCAGGTCGTCATCACCGTCATGGCCCTGAACCCGGACGTGCTGTACGACGTGCTGGCCATCAACGCCGCGTCCGCTTCCACCCAGATCTCGGGCCTGCCGTTCTCCGGCCCCGTCGCCGGCGTGCGCGTCGCCCTCATCGGTAGCCAGTGGGTTGCCTTCCCGACGCACAGCCAGCTCGTCGACGCCGTGTTCGACATGGTCGTCGCCGGCCGTGTCACCGACTCGGGTGACGTCGCGATCATGATGGTCGAGGCCGAGGCCACCGAGAAGACCATCGAGCTCATCGCGGGCGGCGCCACCGCGCCGACCGAAGAGGTCGTCGCCGCCGGTCTGGAAGCGGCCAAGCCGTTCCTGAAGATCCTGGTCGAGGCCCAGTCGGAGCTTGCGTCGCACGCGGCCAAGCCGATCGCCGAGTTCAAGCTGTTCCCGCCGTACCAGTCCGATGTCTACGAGGCCGTCGAAGCAGCGGCATCCGAGAAGTTGTCGGCTGCCCTGGTTCTCACCGGCAAGCAGGAGCGCGACGAGGCCACCGACGTCGTCAAGGCCGAGGTCATCGCCGCCCTGGGCGATCGGTTCGAGGGCCGCGGCTCCGAGATCGGCCAGGCGTTCCGCAGCGTGACCAAGAAGCTGGTCCGCCAGCGCGTGCTCACGGACAAGATCCGGATGGACGGCCGTGGGCTGTCCGACATCCGCACCCTGGCCGCCGAGGTTGGCTACCTGCCCCGCGTGCACGGCTCGGCGATCTTCGAGCGCGGCGAGACCCAGATCCTGGGCGTCACCACGCTGAACATGCTCCGCATGGAGCAGCAGCTCGACACGCTCTCCCCGGAGACGCGCAAGCGTTACATGCACAACTACAACTTCCCGCCGTACTCCACCGGTGAGACGGGTCGCGTCGGTTCGCCGAAGCGTCGCGAGATCGGCCACGGAGCGCTCGCCGAGCGCGCCCTGGTGCCGGTGCTTCCGACCAAGGTCGAGTTCCCCTACGCGATCCGCCAGGTGTCGGAAGCGTTGGGCTCCAACGGGTCCACCTCGATGGGCTCGGTCTGTGCGTCGACCATGTCGCTGCTCAACGCCGGCGTGCCGCTCAAGGCCCCGGTCGCGGGTATCGCCATGGGTCTGGTGTCGGACACGGTTGATGGAGTCACCCAGTACCTGGCGCTGACGGACATCCTCGGTTCCGAGGACGCGTTCGGTGACATGGACTTCAAGGTGGCCGGCACCAAGACCTTCGTCACCGCCCTGCAGCTGGACACCAAGCTCGACGGCATCCCGTCCGACGTGCTCGCGGCTGCTCTGAGGCAGGCCCGCGACGCCCGCCTGACCATCCTCGAGGTGATGAACGAGGCGATCGACGCCCCGGACGAGATGAGCGACAACGCGCCGCGCATCACGACGGTCAAGGTCCCGGTCGACAAGATCGGCGAGGTCATCGGGCCGAAGGGCAAGATGATCAACTCGATCACCGAGCAGACCGGTGCGGAGATCGCCATCGAGGACGATGGCACCATCTACGTCTCGGCTGCCAGCGGTGAAGCGGCGGAAGCCGCGATCGCGATCATCAACTCGATCGCGAACCCGCAGTTGCCCAAGGTCGGCGAGCGCTTCCTGGGCACGGTCGTCAAGACCACCGCCTTCGGCGCGTTCGTCTCGCTGCTGCCTGGCCGTGACGGCCTGGTCCACATCTCCAAGCTGGGCAACGGCAAGCGGATCAACAAGGTCGAGGACGTCGCGAACGTCGGCGACAAGCTGCAGGTCGAGATCGCCGAGATCGACGCCCGCGGCAAGATCTCGCTGATCCCGGTCGTTGCCGGTGCCGACGCCGAAGCTGGTTCCGCTCCGGCGGACTCCGTCTCGGTCTGAGAGAACTGGATGGCCGCGAGGACCCGGACCACAGTCCTGGAACGGGGCGTCGACGGCTCTGCGGTGACGCTCTCGGTGATCCCCGGTGGTCTACGGGTGATCACCGAGAGCGTTCCCGGTGCACGGAGTGCCTCGGTCGGTATCTGGGTGGGCGTCGGTTCCGTCGACGAGACCCCGAAGCTGGCCGGGGCGTCGCACTACCTCGAGCATCTGCTGTTCAAGGGGACGAGCCACCGGACCGGGCATCAGATCGCCTCGGCGATCGATGCCGTCGGCGGTGAGCTCAACGCCTTCACCTCGCACGAGTACACGTGCTACTACGCCCACGTGCTGGCGAGTTCGGCCGAGCTGGCCGTCGACATCGTCTGCGATGTCGTGTTGGACGCGGTGATCACCTCCGCAGACGTCGATGTCGAGCGTCAGGTCATCCTCGAAGAGATCTCGATGCGGGACGACGACCCGGAGGACACCCTCGGCGACGCGTTCGCCGCCGCGCTGTTCGCCGGCCATCCCGTCGCGGCCCCGGTGATCGGCTCGGAACAGACCATCACCGAGATGACGAGGGCCCAGATCGCTGGGTACTACCGACGTCGGTACTCCCCGGACAAGATGGTCGTGTCGGTGGCCGGTGGGGTCGACCACGGCGAGGTGGTCAAGTGGGTACGCAAGGCGTTCGGGTCCCGCCTCGACTCCGATGCTGCTCCGGAGGCGCCCCGCCTCGGACGCGGGCGCGCCAGGGCGATCTCCGAGGTGCTCGTGGTCGACCGCGACATCGAGCAGGCCCACCTGTGCGTGGGTGTGCCGGCCCCGGGTCGCTCCGATCCGTCCCGTTACACGATGTCGGTGCTCGCGGCCGCGCTGGGCGGCGGGATGAGTTCGCGGCTGTTCCGGACCATCCGCGAGGAACACGGTCTGGCGTACTCCTGTTATGCCGCCACGTCCGGCTACGCCGACGTCGGCTCGTTCTCGGTCTACGCCGGTTGCCAGCCGGAGAACCTCGGCACGGTGGCTCGGCTGGTCGGCAGGGAGCTGACGGCCGTAGCCGCGAACGGTCTTGAGACCTCCGAACTGGCTCGGGTCCACGGCCAGCTGGCCGGGGGGCTGGTCCTCGGGTTGGAGGACAACGAGTCCAAGATGAGCCGCATCGGCAAGAACCTGTTGGTGCGCAACGAGTATCGCTCCGTCGCCGACGAGCTGGCGGCCATCGCCGCGGTCGACGCCGGCCAGGTCGCCACGCTGGCGAAGACGTTGCTGGGCCAGCAGCTCACCGCAGCCGTGGTGGGGCCGTACGCTGCCCAGACGGATCTGCCCCAGGAGTTGACGTCGATGGTTCACACAGGAGGACGCCGCCGTGCCGGATAAGGTGCTGTCGGATGAGGTTCTGCGGGTCGGCGTGATCGGCGCTCGCGGCCGGATGGGTTCGGAGGTCTGCCAAGCGGTGGACGCGGCCGACGACATGGATCTGGTCGCCGCTGTGGGCGGACGCGAGTGGTTGTTCTCGCTCTCCGATGCGGGCAGCCAGGTCGTCGTCGACTTCACCCACCCCGACGTCGTGATGGAGCACATCCGCTTCTGCATCGACCAGAACATCCACGCCGTCGTCGGTACCTCGGGCATCGGTGACGCTCAGGCCAAGCAGATCAGGCACTGGCTGGAGCTCAAGCCCGAGATCGGCGTCATGGTGGTCCCGAACTTCGCGATCGGAGCGGTGCTGACCGCGCGTTTCGCGCGTCAGGCGGCCCGGTTCTTCGAGTCGGCCGAGATCATCGAACGGCACCACGCGGGTAAGATCGATGCCCCGTCGGGCACCGCGATCGCCACTGCCCGCGGTATCGCCGCGGCGCGGGCCGCCGCCGAGATGGGTCCGATTCCGGATGCCACCACCATCGAGGCGCCCGGCGCCCGCGGTAATCAGGTCGACGGGATCCACGTGCACTCGGTGCGGATGCCCGGTCTGGTCGCGCACCAGGAGGTGATGCTGGGCAGCACCGGTGAGACGCTGACCATCCGGCACGACTCCCTGCACCGCTCGTCGTTCATGCCCGGCGTGCTGACGGCTGTTCGCGGGATCGTGGAACGCCCCGGTCTGACGCTCGGTCTCGAGCAACTGCTCGGTCTGGACTGACCCCCTCTTGAAGGTCCCCTCTTGAAGACCCGGATAACGGTCGCGGTCCTGACGTTCGCGCTGGTGGTGTATTTCTGGCTGCTCGGCCAGCGTGGCTTCTATCTTCTCGAGACCGGTACTGTCGTCGGCATCAGCCTGGGGATCGGCGTGTTGATCCTCCCCGTCATCGGGGTGGTGCTGGTGGTGTTCGAGCTGCGTTTCGGCGCCGCGACCGCCCGGCTGGCGCGTCGGCTGGCGCAGGACGACGAACTCCCGGATGACGAGGGGTTGACCCGTCGTCCGTCCGGTCGGATCGAGAGAGCCTCAGCGGACGCCTACTTCGAGACGGTCCGGACCAGGGTTGAGGCCGACGAGGGCAACTGGCGCCTCTGGTACGAACTCGGCTACGCCTACAACCTGGCCGGCGACCGCAAGCGCGCCCGCGCCGCCATGCGGACGGCCATCGAGCTGGCGGGCCGCTAGCACTAGCTTTGGCGGACTGCTGTTACCTGTAGACGGCCGCCGTCGCCGGGTACTGCGAGCCACTCTCGCCCAGTGGCATCGGGTCGGACAGCATGGCCGTGGTCCGTTTTGCCTGACTGTCGGTGGTCGCCCGTACAGTTGTACGCATGGACGTCGACGACAAAGATGCAGGTCACCGACCTGACGACGCCTCCGACACGGCTGATCCCTTCTGGGAACCCGGCCCGGCGCAGGCCGCGATCAACGCTGTGTCCGCAGCGGTGGACGGCCTGCTGATTTGACCGTGGAATCGCTGCGGGTGGTGTTCGGGGCGATGTGCGCACCCGCCGCCGACCGCAACAAATGCGACGCCCCCGACCCCGCCCCGGCACCCGGGTCTGACCCGACACCCGAGTCTGGCCCGGCCGACGGGACGATCAGCGATACGAAGCCCACCGCGGATGCCGACGAGACCAGCGGCGCCACGGCGGATGCCGACGAGACCAGCGGCGCCACCGCGGATGCCGACGAGACCAGCGGCCCCACCGCGGACGCCGATTCCGACGTCGACCTCGACCTCGACCTTCCAGACAGCTCCGACTCCACCACCCAGGAACCAACCGGCGTGCACCCCGCCGGTGAACCGGACATCGACCTGACGTCCGAGCAAGCCACAGGAACACCGGACGACCCCGACAACCGAGTCGAACCCGCGGAGGTCGACGACCACGGCGACCTCTTCGATCAAGGCGAGCCCGGTAGCTCGACTGAGCACGGCGAACCCGGCGACGTCGGCCAACCAGGCGAAGCCCGCGACGCCGGGCAGAACGAAAATGACTCGGTAGCCATCGATGTCGACCCACCGCCGACCTGGCGGGCACCACGCGTCCCCTACCAGTGGGCGCCGCTGGGCACCCTGCCCGGCGACTACCCCAACCCCACACCACACCCACCCGACGGCGATGACGCCTGCCCGTACCCGGACCTGAAACCGCGCCTGTTCTGCGGCGATGACCCCTGCCCCGACACCGATCCCGACCGGCAACAAGACCCCACCGGCACACCCCGAGCCGCCACCCGCCGAGCGCAAGCGTTGGGCATCGTGTTCACCAAATTCTTGGAAGCCGGACACGCCCCCATCCAGAGCGGGGAGAAACCTCAACTCCTGGTCACCGTCGAAGAACGATCACTGCGGGACCGCCTCGGCCACGGCACCCTGGGCTACGGCACCCACATCAGCATCAAACAAGTCCGGATGCTGGCCTGCGACTCCAAAGTCATCGCCGCCGTCCTCGGCGGCAGGTCAGAACTGCTGGACATGGGCAGATCCATGCGCGCCTTCAACGCGCCACCGCCAGAGCGATCCTGCTCCGCGACAAAGGATGTGTGTTCTCCGGCTGCGACATGCCCGGACTGTGGACTGAAAAACACCACATCCAACCCTGGGAAGACGGCGGACCCTCCAACTACAGCAACGGGTGCCTGCTGTGCCGACGACACCACACCCTGATCCACCACAGCGACTGGCAAGTCCGCCCGGCCCCCGACGGCCCCCCCGAAATCATCCCGCCCGCCACCCACGACCCCACCCGAACACCGTTGCGCAACACCCTCAACCACCAACCACAATTCAACTGGCCACAACCGGCCGGAATCTAGACCAGCATCAGGTCCAGGCTGCCCGAATACCTGATCTCGGCGAACGTGCTCTCACCCGTGTCGAGCACTCGGCGTCCGCCATCCGCGGCCCAGCCCACGGTGAGCAGGAACTGCTGGATGCTCTCATCCGCCTCCGGTGCCCACCAGCTGCCGCGCCCTGCAGCGGACTTGCGTAGGTGTGCGGCGGCGGCACCCAGCAGCCGACCGCCGTGGCCGCGCCGGGACCACCGGGGCAGCACGTGCAGCAGTTCCAGCTGAGCGGTTCCGTCGTCGTCCAGGTCCGGCTCGGTGGCAGCAAAGCCGACGGGTTCGGCGCCCTCGAAGGCCAGCAGGACCACCCCACCGGCGACGACGCGGGCCCCCCACACCTCGGCCTGCTGGTCCGGATCGGCAAGCAGCGCAGCTGCCGGCAGCAACTCGGAGTAGGCCTGCTGCCATACCCCGATCTGCAACTTCGCCAGGACAGCGGCGTCCTGCGGACCAGCCGGCCGGACCAGTGCGTCCGCCATGTCAGGCCTGGATGACGCGCACGTCGGCGTTCTCGAAGTCGGCCACCAGTCGGGGATCCGCTGCCGTGTCGGTGATCAGGATGTCGACCGCCGACGTCGGGCAGATCCGGGCGAACGACCGGTGTGCCAGCTTGGAGGCGTCCGCGACGACGATCACGGTGGTCGATTGACGGACCATCAACGCGTTGACCGAGGCCTCGCCTTCGTGGTGAGCGGTGGCGCCGGTCTCCACGTCGAAGCCGTCGACGCCCAGCACGACGTAGTCGAGATGGAGCCGTTCGAGCGCGGGTTCGGCCAGCGGGCCGATGAGTTCGTAGGAGCTGGGCCGGGCCACCCCTCCGGTGACCACCAGCTTGATGGTCCGGCGGACCGCCAGGTCGTTGGCGATGTTGAGGGCGTTGGTGACCACGGTGTAGGCGGGGTTGTCGCCGATCGCGTCGTAGTCCAGCCCGGTCGGGATCGTCACCAGGGCCCTGGCCACCTCGGACGTCGTGGTGCCGCCATTCACCGCCACCACCGAGCCAGGCCGGATCAGGGCGGCCGCTGCAGTGCCGATGCGGAACTTCTCCTCGGTGTGGCGTCCGGTCTTGTAACGCAGTGGCAGGTCGTAGGCGACACTCGCCGGCGCGGCGCCACCCCGGGTCCGGCTGAGCAGCTGCTGGCCGGCCAGGTGGTCGAGGTCGCGGCGGATGGTCGCGGCCGAGACATCCAGCTCGTCGGCGGCCTCCGCCACGTCGAGTCGTCCGTCGCGGCCAAGGATGTCCAGCAATGCCGTCCAGCGCTCGTGCGGGCCCATGCGCTGATCTTGCCTCGCGGGCACCGGCAAAAGCCACTTGCTCCTGTCCAGTGGGAGCATGTCGTGCGTGATCACGGCAGAGACAACCCTGAGCTCGGCCCACGACCGGCGGAATCGGTGCCCGACGACGAGCGCGCTGCCGTCCTCGGATCGATCGACGCCGCACACCAACAGCGCGACGACCAAGGAGACAGACGTCAGGAGGAGCGATCGTCGACGAGTCACTCATCATCGACGCGGCGGCCGATCCACCTGCCTGCGGAACCTTCACCCGAGGGGCGTTGGCCGCTCACCTGACAGTGAGCCTCTCCAGATCGAAATCGAATCCACACCCTGGCTCGACGTCTACCCGCGCCTGGGTACCCGCAGAAACGGCTCCTCGTGACGCCGACGCGGACGCTGCCGAACGTCGCCCACCCGCTGCTGACCACCGACTCAGCATTGGGTGCTCCGGTGCACCGATCACCTGCCAGATCATGAGGGTTCGCTGGTGCGGTACAGCAGGACTGTTAGCGCGGTACAGCAGGACTGTTAGCACTGACAGCGTCTGCGTCATCAGATCGAGGACGCGTCAGTGCGCTCACGATCTGCAGCCGTGATGATGAAGGGACAGCCACTTGAGGGTTGCACGGATCGTGGGGTCAGCTTGGTTCCAGGTTGCGTTGTAGTTGGTGCCGACCGTGACATCGGGTTCGATGGGCGCGTCCGGGTACACGTGGCCGGTCCGGTCGGTTTCGAAGGCCGTCGTGAGGATGAGGGTCGCGCCGTCGTCGAGTTCGAACGCCGCGTTGCCGGTCGGGACACCATCCGTTGCCGATCCCATCGACGTGGTGCACGGGCGTCCCCGAAATGCGATTGCGACGAACTCTGCGGCACTGGCGGTGGTTGGTCCGGTCAACACCACGACAGGGTCGGTGTTGGCGCCCTGCTGGGCTGCCACGGGTATCCGGATCGAGACCTGCCCACCTTGTGTCAGTTGCGTCGGCGTCACCCGAACAACGATGGGGGGTTCCGGTGGCGAGACGAACGAGCCGATCGTGCCGGAACCCAGCAGCGGTTGGATCCCGCCGAGCATGGGCCAGACGTCGCCGCCGCTGTTGCTGCGCAGATCCAGGATCCAGCCGTCGGGGTGCCCGACCTGCAGAGCCCGCACGACGGCGGCGCCGGCTTTTTGTTACTGATCGGCGTAGGGCACGTCGACGCCGGGAAGTGCGACATAGCCGATTCGTCCGGACAGAATCTTGGCTGATGGCTCCTGCGACGGACCAACTGGGAGCGAAGCGGTGGTCGTGCCGATCGAAGGTGGCAGGAGGCGGGAATGTCCGTTGACGTCAAGTGTCCCGACGGCCACCGCGATCGCAGAATAGGTGTCAGCGGGAGTCGCCGCTCCAGATGCACTGCGGACGGCCTCTTGCCGAATCGCCGGCCAGTTCAGCCTTGCACGATTGACCGCCCGACGCTGCATGAGATCCAACGCCGTATCCAGGTACTTCTGTGCGGCGGCGGACGCCGACAGAATGGACGTCTCGGATGATGACGGGGCAGAAGGGACAGGCCGTACCGGTTGGGTCGTCGTGCAGCTGACCAACGTGCTCGCGGCTGCCAGCGACCCGACCAGCCGACGAAGCCGCACCCGCCGTGTCACCATGCCTCAGTATCACGGTCCGGATCGCCCAACTGTTACTCCCTTGGTATGAAACTGGTCCCGGCATGCGGATCGCTCAATGGGGCATCCGGAGAGACTCGTCCAGGGTCTTCATGAGGTCCGTGACGCGGCTGACACCCACCAGCGCGCGGGGGTAACGATTCAGAACGTCGATCAGCGTTGCAGTGGCCCGGTTGCAGGCCAACTCGATCAGCGCATCCCCAACGTGAGGGTCTCCGCCTGCTCTCAGCTCGGCTGCGCGTGCCGCGCCGGCGACAGCCCGCAAGATATGACCGACCTGGGTGGCGTTGGCCAACGGGTGCAGATAGGCGGCCGCCGCGGCATCCCCGGCAGCACGAGCCGCATGCTGAGCGGCTTCATCCGACACCTCGCTGGCAGCCCGATGCGCTGCGACGGCAGTGATTCGCTGCAAGTTCGTGCGACCGGCACCGTGAGCGAACATCCACGCCGCCTCGATGGCAGCGCAAGGTCTGCGGTCATCGGTGGCGACCTCCTCGAAAAGCGGAAGAACCGCCTCAGCGCTCTCTGCGGCATACCGCACAACCATCCGCAGCTCGTCCACTGTCAGCTCGAAGTCGGCTCTTCCCAAGGCCATGGACGATGATAGCTACCGTTGGTGCGGCCCAAGCCGGCATGCGAGTCGAAGACGAAGATCGAACTGCTCCCACTTGCCGTCCGCACATCAGGCTCAGGCAGATGACGGACACGCCCGACCCACCACATCCGCAGCAGGGAAGAAGTCGCGTCGGGGGGCCTGCATTTGCCGCCTGTTTGTCCGACCGGCCCGCATCGCGCGCGGCCGGGGCGCAGGCAATCGCGCTTGCCCTCCGACACTTCGCCATCCAGCTGACGTCCGCGCCGCCGCTGATGGAACTACGCATCGAGGCCTTCTCCCTCGGTGCCGCAGTTGATACCGGTCTCGGATGGCCGGGAATTGGAACCGCGGCGTGGGCGCGGCGTCTACCGCCGACCCGTCGGAAGGTCCCATGGGCAGGAGCAGCTTTTTCGTGAATGCTTCCTGCCATCGACGGGCCATCAGAGGGTCATGTCAAGTGCGGTGACCACGAATTGGAGTCGGAGCGAACGTCTCGTCGGCACGGATCGACCGGCGAACGCGGAAGGCCGCAGCGACAAGGAAGGATCTGCTCGCGCATGATCGTCTGGATCGACGGGGCGTTTGGCGCGGGGAAGTCCACGCTCGCCCGGCAGCTCCATCGCAGGCTGCCGGAGGCCCTGGCATTCGACCCGCAGTGTGTCGGCGCCATCCTGGTCACATCGGCTCCACCCGCGCCGAGTGGAGATTTTCAGGACCTGCCGTTGTGGCGAAAACTGGTCGCGGACTTCGTGATCGGGCTCGCCGACGACTACGGCCAGATGCTCATCGTGCCGATGACGCTGGTGAACCCGCACCACCGCGGCGAAATCTTCGGGTTGATCAAGAAGTCTGGGCACGAGTTGTTGCACGTGTTCCTGGAGGTGCCGGCCGATGAGTTGCGGCGCCGCATCGACGCCCAGATCCTGGTGGACGACGACTGGGTCCGCGATGGCGGAGCGCGCGCGTTCCGGCACCGCAAAGTTGAACGATGCGTCGCCGCCCGCGAGTCCCTGACCGGCGACACGCTTGTCCTCCGCGGAGATCGGCACACACCGGCTGGGCTCGCGGACCTGGTGGTGGCCGCGATCGATGATCGCAAACCGGTCCCAACCGGGGCTGACTCAAGGTGTTCCTCGAACAGTGGCGAAGCCGCGGATGCTCCCGAGATCGGTCCGGCACTGCGCTCGGTCCGGGTGGTGGCCACGACGATGCTCAAGGCCGATGCCAGAGCACGGTTGAGCGAACAGCTCGGGCCCGGATTCGTCGTGCTCGACCTGCGCAAGGCCCCACCCTCCACCGACATCGTGATCGCTCCGGTGCTCAGTCCGCAGACGATCTCTGCCCTCAAGCAGATGTTCCCCGCAGCCCGGGTGGTCCTGACCGAGATCGAGGACCGAGACACGAGTGTTTCCTTTCCCGGCCCGGTGCAACGGGCCATCGAAGCCGGCGCCGACGGCTACGTCGTTGCCGGCGATCTCGCCGCTCTCGCTGCCTTCACCGCCGCGGATACCCACCTGGCGCTGAACCCGGGTCGACCCGGACAGCTGCAGGGGTCCACGGTCCGCAGCTCCGGTGCTGATCAGTCCGGTGCGGATGAGTCGGTCCGGCGGGAGCTGGGAAAGCATTCGCGACGTCGCGAGATCCACTAGACCGGCGGGCCCGCGCGCTTGGAGTCCGGCGATGGCGACCTTTCTCACCTGCAAGCGGTGGCGTGTGCGTGACGGCGTAGATGCCCAGACGGTGGTGATCTGAGCGGCAGCAGATTCCCCAGCGGGGGCTTCGCCGACGGCCGCCCGCGAGCCTCTGGCCGGCAACGCTGTCGGTGCCGGGTGGCAGCATGTCGCGTGTGATCACTGCAGAGGAAACCCTGAGCGCGGCCCAGGCCCGACGGATCGCCATCGCCGCCCAGGGTCTGGCCGCACCGCTGGGGCCGGAGCCGGCGACCGTCAACCGGGGTCACCTGCGGCGGATGCTGGATCGGCTCGGGCTGCTGCAGATCGACTCGGTGAACGTGCTGGCCAGGGCGCACTACCTGCCGCTGTTCGCGCGTCTCGGCGACTACCCGGTCGAACTCCTCCAGGGCGCCGCTTGGCCGGCCAGGGCGAGGGACCGGACGCTGCTGGAGACCTGGGCGCACGAGGCGTCGCTGGTCCCCATCGAGCTGGAGCCCCTCCTGCGGTGGCGCCAGGAGAAGCTGGTCGACGGTCCGTTTGCTTCCGCCGCGCGGCTGCGGGCCGAGCACCCGGGATTCCTCGACCGCGTCCTGGGTGTGGTGCGGGACGAGGGCCCGCTGTCCGCGGGCGACATCGAGAAAGTCCTGGAGGCGCCCGGAAAGGGTAAACCGGGCTGGTGGGGATGGTCGACGACGAAGACTGCCAGCGAGTACCTCTTCGCGACCGGGGCCATCGGGACGTCCTACCGCCGCGGGTTCGAGCGGGTCTACGACCTGATGGACCGCATCCTGCCGGCGGCCATCGCCTCGCTGCCGACACCCCCCGAGGCAGACGCCAAACGTGCATTGGTGGAGTTGTCCGCGCGCTCCCACGGCATCGGCACCGCCGGCGATCTGGCCGACTACTACCGCATCCGCAACGACGACGCCAAGGTGGCGCTGCAGGAGCTGGCAGAGGAAGGCGTCGTCACGCCGGTTCGCGTCCAGGGCTGGCGCGACGTCGCCTACCTGCACCGTGACGCCAGGGTGCCGCGCAGAGTGTCCGGCCGCGCCCTGCTGTGTCCGTTCGACCCGCTGATCTGGGAACGGGCCCGGACCGAGCGGCTCTTCGGGTTCCACTACCGCATCGAGATCTACACGCCGGCCGCCAAACGCGTGCACGGCTACTACGTGTTCCCGCTGCTGGTCGACGACGAGCTCGTGGGCCGGTTCGATCTGAAGGCCGACCGCGCTGCCGGCCAGCTGCTGGTCCAGGCCTCCTGGTACGAGCCGGGAACGAATCCCGGAGCCGTCGCCGAGGCAGCCGCGGCCGAACTGCGCCGGATGGCTCGGTGGCTGGGTCTGGACGAGGTGGTGATCAGGCCGCAGGGCAATCTGTGCGGCGAACTCGCCGCCGTGATCCTGGCCGCTGGGGGACCATGATGCCGGGAGGCTCCCGGTAACCTTCTGCCGGTGACCCAACTTCCGGCCGGTGTGGCAGCGGGACACCCGGCCACGGCCACCGCCGGACATAGCGTGCTGGCCGCTGGAGGCTCGGCGGCCGACAGCGCAGCGGCCATGGTGCTGGCCGGTTGCGTCTCCGAGACGATCTTCTGCGGGCTGGGTGGCGGCGGGTTCGCGACGTACTACGACGCCACTACCCGCATCGTGAGCTGTCTGGACTTCTTCGTCGCTGTCCCAGGGCTGGACGGTACGGAACCCGCACCGGCACAGAACATCTCGGTCGTCTTCGGCACGGTGCCCGTGCCTTATGCGATCGGCGGTCCCAGCGTGGCCGTCGCTGGAACGCCGTCGGGCGCCCACGAGCTCAACCGGCTTTTCGGACGTCTGCCGTGGGCCGAGGTGGTGAGGCCGGCCCGGGACCTGGCCGCCGGCGGGGTGGTGTTCTCGGAGGCGCACGCCGACCTGCTACCCGAGATCGCCCCGGCCATGATGGTCGGCGCCGGGGTCGAGGTCTACTCCCGCTCCGACACCGCCGGTGGCCGCCGGCTCCTGCAGGCGGGGGAGACCATCGACCATCCCGGCCTCACCGGGACGTTCGAGGCTCTGGCGGCGGAAGGGCCGGCGGTGCTGGCCACCGGCGAACTCGGCCGGGCGATGGTCGACGCGGTCCGGGCGGACGGCGGGGCGTTGTCCCTGCAGGACATGGCGGCCTATAAGGTGACCGATCTGGAGCCGCTCCGGGTGCCGTTCGGGCCGGGGACGTTGCACGTCCGCGGGAACGATCTGGATTCCTTCGGTGTGACCGCGGCTGCACTGGATCTGGACGCCGTCGGTCGTGGTGGTCCGGACCGGGCGACCGCCCTGGTGAGCGTTCTGCGGGCCCCATCGCGGCGAGCCGAGACGACGAGCGTGGTCGCGGTCGACCGCTGGGGAAATGCATGCGCCGCAACCCATTCACTGGGGCTGGGGTCCGGGATCTGGGTCGGCGGGGTCCACGCCAACTCGATGCTCGGGGAGGGCGAACTGCTCCGCGGGGAACTCGTCCCGGGCACCAGGATGGCCTCGATGATGGTGCCGTCGGTGGTCACCGACGCCGACGGCCGATTGCTGTTCGCCGGGGGCGCCGCCGGCGGCAGCCGGATCCGTCCCGCCCTGCTGCAGACCATGGCCGGCCTGTTCGGCGAAGGCCGTGACCTCGCGGACGCAATCGCCGCCCCGCGGATGTCGGTCACCGAGTCGGTGGTGCATCTGGAACCCGGGTTCTCGCCGGAGGTGGTGGCCGCCCTTCGTGCGGCGGGGGAGGAACTGGTGCTCTGGGATGCGCCCCGCCCGTACTTCGGTGGCGTCGCCGCCGCGGCCGCCGGCGGACCGGCCGGCGACCCGCGGCGGGGCGGCCTGGCGCTCAGGTTCTGAGTGCCGGAGTTCAGGCGGCCCGAGATCAGGCGGCCCGAGATCAGGCGGCGCGGTGCAGCAGGATGTCGCCCGAGGTCGTCCTGACCTTGATCTGCAGGATCGGCGCGTCGCCTTCGGTCACCTCGTCGGCCACCTCGAAGTCGGTCCGGGTGGTGCCCGAGACCGTCGACAGGTCGATGGCGGCCAGCGAGCCGGTGTGGATGCCGATGCGGACGTCTCCGGAGACGGCATTGACCTGGGCCAGCCCGGAAACGGCATCGGCCACCTGGACGTCGCCGGAAACGGTGCGGGCCGTGATGTCTCCGGTGACAGCGCCGAGCCGGATGTCGCCGGATGCCGTGTGCACCAGCGCGCTACCGCCGATCGGACCGACCACCACATCGCCGGATGCGGTGCGGACATCGACGTCGTCACCGGCGATGTCGATGAAGACGTCACCGGACGCGCTCTGCAGCAGAGCCTTTCCGCGGGTCTCGGTGAGTTTCACGTTGCCCGAGGCGGTCCGGACATCCGCGAGTCGAGTGGATCCGGTAACGGTCAGGTCAGCGGACTTGGACTGCACCCGGACGTTGGAGCCGACCGGCGCGTTGATGGTGATGTCGAAGGACGAGCGCCATCCGTCCCGGGCGGTTTTCGTGTCGACGATGACGGTGGGGCTGTCGCCCTCGACGTGCTCGACCCGGACGGAGTCGGCCGGGTCGGTGATGGTGGAGGTGGACCATCCGCTGGGGTCGGCGTCCGTGCTCTGGTCGCCAAAGCCGCCAAAGCCGCCAAAGCCGCCGAAGCCGCCGCGGGGGCCGGACTGGCGGCCCTTGCCGAAGCCGTCGAAGCCCCGCCCGGTCCCGAACGACTTCAGGAAGTCGTCGATGAATCCAAGTGGGTGGCCGGTGGAGGTGATGACGTCGACGGTGGTGGTCTGGGTGTCGGTCAGGTTCACGTGGATCTGACCGGCCGCGTTGCGGATCTCGAGCGTGACCGCGTCAGGGGTGAGAAAGGTGTGCATGGGGAGTCCTCAGGTCGGGGTCAAAGGCGTTGGGCTGGAAGGGGAGGAGGGCAGATCAGCCCTTGATGTATCCGGTGACGGTACGGCCGTTGCCGCTGCGGCCGTTGCTGTCCCGCTTGCCCTTCATGCCCGGCGGCACGGCAGTGCGGACCGAATCGGAGACGGCACGCGAGATGTAGGTGTTCAGCGACACGCCCTGGTCCGAGGCCGCCTGCTCGGCCTGCGACTTGAGGTCGTTGAACAGTCGGACGGTCGTGCGCGACAACTCGCCTCCAGCCTCCTGCATCGCCCGCCTCAGGTCGTCGGCGTGCAGGTGGTGGCCGTGACGGCTTGCCCCGTCGAGATCATCGTCGGAACCGTCGGAACCGTGGGTCTCGAAGGCGTTCGACGACGGTCCGCCGCGGTCGGACACGGAGACACGGACGTCCCGGCCGTCCAGCTTGATCTCCACGACGTGGCGGTCGAGAGCCTCGGTCACCTCGGCGGCGAGGTCGGAGAGCGCGTTCATGATGGCGAGCCGACCGGCCGGCTCGATGGCGGCGCCGAGGATGGCGGCCGCGCGACGGATTTCCTCGTCGCCGATTGCTGCTGCGGCGAGGAGGTCCTCGCGCAGGCTTCTGATGTACGGGTTCAGGTCCATGACACCACTATGACACCATTAGTGACGTCACGCAAGGAGAATCTGACGCTGATTGACGTCAGATCACCTCAGAATGGCGTCACTCCCGCAGGGATTGGATCTCCTACGATGGGGGAATGACGATCACCCAGAGCTCGACCACCACCTATGCCGGACTGCTCCGCAGCCAGATCCGCAACGAGTTCAACGCCAGCCAGCAGTACGTGGCCATGGCGGTGTGGTTCGATGCCCGCGACCTCCCGCAGTTGGCCACGCACTTCTACCGCCAGGCCGTCGAGGAGCGGAACCACGCGATGATGATGGTCCAGTGGATGCTCGACCGAGATCTGCCGGTGTCGATCCCGGGCATCGACGAGGTCCGCTCCGACTTCCTGGACATCTCCGATGCGGTCCGTATCGCGCTCGCCCAGGAGGTCGCCGTGACCGAACAGATCAAGGCCCTGTTCGCCAAGGCCCGGGAGGAGAGCGACTTCCTCGGTGAGCAGTTCATGCTGTGGTTCCTCAGCGAGCAGGTCGAGGAGGTCGCCGCGATGACGACCCTGCTGACCATCGCCGAGCGGGCCGGTTCCGACTGGTTCGAGGTCGAGACCTACCTGGCGCGGGAAGCCGTGGGCGACAGCGGTGTCAGTACCGGACCGACAGCCGCAGGCGGCGCCCTGTAGTGACCGATCCACGCATCCGGTTGATCGCCAGGACCGAGTTCCTCCCCCCTGATGACGTCGGCTTCCTGAGTGACGCCGAGGGCGGTCAGGCGCTCGCGGAATTCGCGGGCCGGGCCTGCTACCAGTCGTGGGACCGACCCAACCCGGCCACCGCCACCAACGACGGATACCTGCGCCACATCCTGCAGGTGGGACACCTGTCCGTCCTCGAGCACAGCACGGCCACCTTCTACCTGACCGGCATCTCGCGGGCGGTCACCCACGAGATCCTCAGGCACCGGCACTTCTCCAACTCCGAGTTGTCACCGCGGTTCGTGCCGCCCGGCGGTCCAGCCGTGGTCGAACCGGATGCGGTGGCGAGAAACCCTGCCCTGCATGAGAAGTTCACCGCTGCTACCGAAGCGGCAGCGGCTGCGCACGGCGAGTTGCTGGCCGCACTGGAAGAGGCGGCCGAGCAGTCGCCCGACGGCACATTGGCCCGCAAACAGGCCCGCCAGCACGCCGCGGGGTTGCTGCCGGCCGCCACCACGACGGCGCTGGTGGTGTCCGGCAACTACCGCGCCTGGCGGCACTTCATCGGCATGCGCGCGACCGAGGCGGCCGACGTCGAGATCCGCACGCTGGCCGTCGGAGTGCTCCGGGTGCTTCAGGACCTGGCTCCCAGTGTCTTCGCCGACTTCCGGATCAGCCAGCTGCCGGACGGCACCGAGCTCGCCGCTTCGCCGCTCGTCGCCGATGCCTGAGCCGCTCGCCGCCGCCGATGCCTGGGGCCGCTCGCCGTAACCGCCGCCGACGCCTGAGGCGGGAGCTCCGAAGCGGCGGTCGGTAGGTTGAACCAGTGACCCTCGCGCAGACGGAACGTGCAGCCCTGGCCGACCTGTTCGGCCACCTCGGCCCCGACCAGCCGACGCTGTGCGACGGGTGGGACACCGCGGATCTGCTCGCCCATCTGCTGGTGCGGGAACGGCGCCTCGACGCGGCGCTGGGCGTGTTGATCAAGCCGCTGGCCGGCTGGACGGCGCGCGTCTCCGCCGGCTATCGAAGTCGTCCGTGGGCGGACCAGATCGAGCTGTACCGGTCAGGGCCGCCCGGCTTCAGCCCGCTCGGCTGGGGCCCGATCGACGAGAAGGCGAACGGGATGGAGATGTTCATCCACCATGAGGACGCCCGCCGTGGCCAACCCGACTGGGAACCACGTGACCTGTCCGAGACCACCCGCTCCCAGCTGATCCCGATGCTCACCTCCGGCCTGATGTTGCGCTCGGTCAAGAAGGCAGGCATACCGATGACCGCCTGGCTGACGGACACCCCCGGCGGACACGACCGGCCCATCGTGCTGGTGCCCAGCACAGAACTCGTCGGCGGTGACGGCTCGGCAGAGGGGGTCACGCTGCACGGCGGCGTGGCGGAGATCCTGCTGTGGTTGAGCGGCCGGTCGCAGGTGCGACTGGAGTTCGCGGGTGACCCGGCGGCCGTGGCCGCGGTGCGGGCGGGCAGGAAGTAGGTCGGCGGGGCGGTAAGTTTTGCGGTATGACGAGTCTCATCGCCGGTCCGGCAGGTCGCGAAGGCCGGCCGTTCGGAACGGTTCTGGCAGCCATGGTCACCCCGTTCACCTCGGCCGGCGAAGTCGATCTGGGTGCCACCGCGGCCCTGGCCGTCCGCCTCGCGTCCCAGGGAAACGACGGTCTGGTGCTCAACGGAACCACCGGAGAGTCGCCGACCACGTCGGACGCCGAGAAGGTTGCGATCATCCGCACCGTGGTGGAGGCCGTCGGTGATCGCATCACCATCGTGGCCGGCGTCGGCACCTACGACACCGCGCACTCGGTCCGCCTGGCCAAGGAGGCGCAGAAGGCCGGGGCCCACGGCACTCTCGTGGTCACGCCGTACTACTCGCGGCCGCAGCAGGAGGGCCTGCTCGCCCACTTCGCCGCGGTGGCAGATGCCACCGACCTGCCGGTGATGCTCTACGACATCCCGCCCCGCTCGATCGTGGCGATCGCGCCGGAGACGTTGTTGCGTCTGGCCGAACACCCACGGATCACCGCCGTCAAGGACGCCAAGGGCGATTTCCTCGCCGGTTCCCAGGTGATCGCGAACTCTGATCTCGCGTACTACGCCGGTGACGATCCGCTGACACTGCCATGGATGAGCATCGGCGCGGTCGGCGTTGTCAGCATCATCTCGCACGTCGTCGGCCCGCACGTCCGGGCTCTGGTGAACGCGGCAGAGGCCGGCGACTACGCCAGGGCACGCACCATTCATGAAGCGCTGTTGCCCGCTCACCTGGCAATGTCCCGAACCGGAGGCGGAGCCGGCCTGGTGTTCGCCAAGACCGCACTGCGGCTCGCCGGTTTCGAGGTGGGCGATCCCCGTCTGCCTCAAATCCCGGCCACTCACGATCAGACTGCGCAGATAGCGCGTGACCTCGAAGAAATCGGTAATCTCACATGACGGCAACGTCCAAGGCCATTCCTCCGCCAAGGCTGCCCAAGGGCGGCCTCCGGGTCGTCGCACTGGGCGGCATCGGCGAGATCGGCCGCAACATGACGGTCTACGAATTCAACGGGCGACTGCTCGTCGTCGACTGCGGCGTGCTGTTCCCCGAGGACGCGCAGCCCGGTGTCGATCTCATCCTCCCGGATCTCCGATTGGTCGAGGACCGGGTGGACGACATCGACGCGGTGGTCATCACCCACGGGCACGAGGATCACATCGGCGCCCTCCCCTGGCTGCTCCGGCTGCGCAAGGATCTACCCGTCATCGGCGCCAAGTTCTCGCTGGCCCTGATCGCCGCGAAGAGCCGGGAACACAAGATCACCCCGAAGCTCGAGGTGGTCGTCGAGGGCGAGCGCCGCAAGGTCGGCGACTGGGACCTGGAGTTCTTCGCCGTCAACCACTCCATCCCGGATGCACTGGCCGTCGGCATCCGGACGCCGGCCGGCACGGTGCTGCACACCGGTGACATCAAGCTGGACCAGCTGCCGCTGGACGGCCGGCTGACCGACCTCGGCGGGTTCTCCCGCCTCGGCGACGAGGGCGTCGACCTCTTCCTGGTCGACTCGACCAACGCGGAGGTTCCCGGGTTCGTCGCGCCGGAGCGCGAGATCGGGCCGGTGCTGGACAACTACATCCGCTCCGCCAAGCAGCGGGTCATCGTCGCCAGCTTCGCCTCGCACGTCCACCGGGTGCAGCAGATGCTCGACGCCGCGCAGAACCATGGCCGCAAGGTCGCCTTCGTCGGGCGCTCGATGGTCCGGAACATGCAGATCGCCCAGGAACTGGGCCTGCTAGCTGTCCCGGACGGGCTGGTCAGGTCGTTGGACAAGGTCCTGGAGCTGCCGCCGGAAAAGGTGTTGCTGATCTCCACCGGTTCGCAGGGCGAGCCGCTCTCCGCGCTGTCCCGGATGTCCCGCGGCGAGCACCGACAGGTCAACCTGATCCAGGGCGACACCGTCATCCTGGCCAGCTCGATGATCCCCGGCAACGAGACCAGTGTCTTCACCGTCATCAACGAACTGGCGCGGGCGAACGTCACCGTGGTGCACCAGGGTGTCGCGAAGGTGCACGTGTCCGGGCACGCCTCGGCCGGTGAACTGCTGTACCTGTACAACGCGGTGAAGCCGAAGAACGTCATCCCGGTGCACGGCGAGTGGCGTCATCTGCGGGCGCAGTCCCGGCTGGCAGTGCTGACCGGCGTGCCGCCCGAGCGCGTCGTGCTCGCTCCGAACGGCACCATCGTCGACCTGATCGACGGGAAGGCCAGGATCACCGGGCACATCGACGTCGGCATGGTCTACGTGGACGGTGCCGCGGTCGGCGACGTCGGCGAGAACACCCTGTCGGATCGGCTCATCCTCGGCGAGGGCGGTTTCATCGCGATCACGGTGGCCATCGATGCGCACACCGGCCGGGCGGTGCAGTCGCCGACCATCTCCGGGCGCGGCTTCTCCGACGACCCGAACGCGTTGGCCAAGGTCGTCCCGCTGGTCGAGGCCGAGCTGGCCCAGCTCGAGTCGGACGGCGTCACCGATCCGCACCGGGTGGCGCAGTCCGTCCGCCGGGTGGTCGGCCGTTGGGTCGGCGACGTGTACCGCCGCCGCCCGATGATCGTCCCCACCGTCATCGCGGTCTGATGATCTACCACCTGGCCTTCGCCGCCGATTGGGATGCCGCGGTCACGGTCGGCTCGTACCGGATCTCCGGACGTGGCATGACGCTCGAGTCCGAGGGTTTCCTGCACTTCTCCTACGCGAGCCAGCTGCCCGGCGTGGCACAACGCTTCTGGCGCGAACCCGAGGCTCCGGTGGTGCTGCTGGTGGTGGATCCGGCACTCATCGGGTTGCCGGTGGTGGCCGAGAACACCAGCGGCGGGACGGAACTCTTCCCGCATGTCTACGGACCGCTGCCGGTGGTCGCGGTGGTGTCCGCGGCTCCGGTCCCGGTGTCCGCGTCCGGCGAGCTGGAGTTGCCCGCTGTCAATGACTGATGCGCGTCAGGCCGACAAACGTCAGTACCGTCCGGTCGATCCGCATTCGGGGTCGTAGGCGATGCGGTAGCCGCGCTTCACCAGGGTCTGGATGATGCGCGGATTGCCCAGCGCGGTGCGCAGGCGACCGATGGCCATCTCGACCGCGTGCTCGTCGGCACTTCCGCCGGGCAGGGCCGAGGCGAGTTCACTGCGGCTGATCACCTGACCGGGGTGGGCGGTCAGTCGCCCCAGCAGGGACATCGCTGTCGGTGGCAGATTCAGGTAGAGCCCATCCAGCAGCACCCCGTGCCCGCGGATCTCGAGTCGCTGCCCCGCTGCGACCAGCCGCTTCGCGTGGGCGTTCGGCAGCTGCGAGGCCACCTCCCTGACCAGGGAACCCAGCCTGGCCCGGTCCGGCTGGACCACCGGGATCCCGACCCGGTCGAGCGGGGAGGCGGTGACCGGGCCGACGGCAAGCACCATCACGTCACGGCAGTGCGCGTCGATCAGTGCCCGGGCGATCCCCAGTCGCTCGGCGGCCTGCAGGTAGCTGGCTGCGGCGGGCGCACTGGTGAAGGTCACGGCGTCCAGGGTGCGGTCCACGACCGCCTGGCACAGTTTCTCCAGTGGCACCGGGTCGACCGGCGGACGCCACCGGTAGACCTGCACCTGCACCACCGTCGCTCCGGCCGCCTCGAGCGCCTGGACGACGTCCGGCAACGGCTCGCCATGCTGCTGGATGGCCACCCGCCGCCCCTGCAGATTCATCTCCAGCAGGCGCTCCAAAACCTCGGTCGAGGATTCGGAGGCGGGGGACCACTCCCCGCTGAGCCCGGCAGCCCGCATGGCACCGCGCGCCTTGGGACCCCGGGCCAGGAGGACCGCAATGGACAGGCAGGCCAGCAGATCCTCACCGTGGCCCCAACCGTCCGCGGCGTCGATCCAGCCGCGGAACCCGATCCCGGTGGTGGCCACCACCACGTCGGGCGGGTGGCGGAGGCACTCGAGGGTCACCTCGCGGAGCGCCTCGTTGTCCTCGACCTGGACGATCTGGATGGCGGGTCCGTACAGCACGGTCGCCCCGCGGCGCTCCAGCGCGGCTCCGAACTCCTCCCGGCGGCGGGCCGCTGTGATCCCGACGGAGAAGCCAGCGAGCGGGCCGACCTCGGGTTCGGGCTTCGCCGGCTCGACTCTCACGCCTACGAGACTGTCGTGCTCCGGTCACTGTCGTGCGTCGGTCGTGTGAACCCGCTGCTACATCCGAGATGCATCGGTGACAGCCAGCCTGCGGAGCAGTTCGTTCCGCACGGCCGGCCACTCCATCGCGATGATCGAGAACACCACGGTGTCGCGGATCGTGCCGTCGGCGGTGAGCATGTGGCTGCGGAGCACCCCGTCCTGCTTGGCCCCGAGCCGGGCGATCGCCGCCCGGGACTGATGATTCAGCCAGTGCGTCCGGAACTCGACGGCGATGCAGTCCAGCGACTCGAACGCATGGCGCAGCAGGAGCAGCTTGCTCTCGGTGTTGGTGCCGCTCCGCTGGGCCGACGCGGCGTTCCAGGTCGACCCGATCTCCAGGCGGCGGCTGACCGCGTCGACGTTCATGTAGGTGGTCATCCCGATGACGGCTCCGGTGTCGTTGCGCCGGGCGGTGAACGCGACCATCGATCCGGCTGCCTGCAGCGCGAGGCGCCGCTCGATCTCGGCCGCCATTGCTTCAGGCCGGGGAACCGAGGTGTACCAGAGATCCCACAGGTCGCCGTCGCTTGCGGCTGCCACCAGGCCGTCGTGGTGGTCCCTCGTCAGCGGTTCGAGGGTGACCAGGGTGCCGGTCAGGGTGACCGCATCGGTGAGCGGTCTGCGGGAGGACATGACGACACGATAGGGGCAGCCGACGGTGTTGGTCGGCCTGACCTCGCGGGGCGGGGCGTGTGTGCGGGCGCCGTCACGGGGGCCGCACATCGCGGTCCGGGCCCCTGTGAGGAAAACGGAACCCTCAGGTAACTCCGGTGACACCGGGGGATCCCGTCGGCTGGCGATGCTGTTCCCGATGCCAAGGCCTGCGGCCGGCGCTCGCCGATCCCTCGACGTTAGGACCACCCCATGCCCAGCAAGAATCGATTCCTCCAGGGAATCTTCCATTTCAAGGGGGTCGGGATCGACAAACCGGCACCGCTGGACGACGGCCTGGTCTACGTCGTGCCGGACGGCTCCGTCGCCCAGGCACTGTACTTCCGGGGTGGCAACACCTCGGACGAGCTGATCACCGTCGTGCTGATGAAGGACGGAGCGGCCATCCGCTATTTCCCGATCGGGGCCAAGGGCGACGTGCACGTGCCCCTGCGGGTCGTCGAGGACATCGACTCCGGGAGTTCGGTCGAGCTGTACGTGGCGGCGCAGGACGGACTCACCGGATCGGTGGTCATCGACGTCGGCCTCGTGGAGGTCTGATGACGGCCACCCTCCCGCGCCCCGGAGTTGTGGGGAGCCCGGCGACACCCCGCCGCCTGGTGGTGGTGGGGAACGGCATGGCCGGCGCCCGGACGGTCGAGGAGATCCTGGAACGCAGTGCAGTGGGCCAGTTCTCGATCACCATGTTCGGTGACGAGCCCTACGGCAACTACAACCGCATCATGCTGTCCCACGTGCTCTCCGGCGAGGAGAGCGACAAGGACATCTTCCTCAACACGATGTCCTGGTATCGCGAGAACGACATCATCCTGTTCGCCGGCAGTCGGGTGACCCGGATCGACCGGTTCGCCAAGCTCGTCCATGCCCTCGATGCGGACGGCGTGACGTCGGTGACCCCGTACGATGTGCTGATCATCGCGACCGGGAGCCGGTCGTTCATGCCGTCCATGGAGGGCGTCAACCTCGAGGACGGGTCGCTCAAGCCCGGTGTCTTCGCCTTCCGGACCATCGACGACACCCGCGGCATGGTCGAGTACGCGCAGCACGAGCACCACAACCGCGCGGTCGTCATCGGCGGCGGGCTCCTCGGTCTGGAAGCGGCGCGCGGGCTGCAGGCCTACGGGCTGCAGGTCGACGTGGTCCACGCCGGTGGCCACCTGATGAACGCCCAGGTGGGCCCGCAGGCCGGCGAGATCCTGCGCCGGAGCGTGGAGAAGCTCGGTATCGAGGTCCACCTCAAGGCCCGGACCACTGCCATCCTGGGCGACGAGAAGGTCACCGGCATCTGGCTTCTCGAACACCCGCAGATCGCGTGCGACATGGTCGTGGTCGCCGCCGGCATCCGCCCCAACGTGGAACTTGCCGTCACCAGCGGGTTCACCGTCGAGCGGGCCATCGTGGTCGACGACCAGATGCGCACCATCGACGACGACGACGTCTACGCGGTCGGCGAGTGCGTGCAGCACCGGGGTGAGATCTACGGGCTGGTGGCACCCCTGTGGGAGCAGGCTGCCGTGCTGGCCGACCATCTGAGCGGAAGGGATCTGAAGGCCGCGTACCACGGCAGCAGGACCGCCACCAAGCTCAAGGTGGCCGGGGTCGACGTGGCCTCGATGGGTCTGCAGGGGCCGGAACGGGACACCGACGAGCACCTGGTGTTCGCCGAGCCGAAGAAGGGCGTCTTCAAGTCCCTGGTCATCCGCGACGAGAAGCTCATCGGTGCCACCATTCTCGGCGATACCTCCAAGGTCGCGTTCCTGATGCAGGCGTTCGACCGGGGTCTGCCGTTACCGGTCGAGCGGCTCGAGATGATGTTCGATCTCGGCGCCCCTACCGCCGAGGTCGGTGCTGCCGAGCTCGACGACGATGCACAGGTCTGCAACTGCAACGGCGTCACCAAGGGCGCGCTCGTGCATGCCGTGGAGGGCGGCTGCAGGTCCGTGGCCTCGGTGATGGACAAGACCAGGGCCGGTAAGGGGTGCGGCTCCTGCAAGACCCTCGTCTGCCAGATCGTCGAATGGGCCGCCGGCGACGCAGTCCAGGTCGATCCATCGGCGAACTGGTACGTCCCGGGCATCCCGATGGACAAGCCGGTGCTGATGGCGGCCATCCGCGAGCAGGGCCTGAAGTCCGCGTCGGCGGTGTTCGCCGCGCTGGCCCCGGGAGGTGCTGAGGACGCGAAGTCCAAGATGGGCCTGGCCTCGCTGCTCAAGATGATGTGGGACACCGAGTACATCGACGAGCGCGATTCCCGTTTCATCAACGACCGGGTGCACGCGAACATCCAGCGTGACGGCACCTTCTCGGTCGTCCCGCAGATGCGTGGCGGGGTCACCTCCCCGGACCAGCTCCGCCGGATCGCCGACGTAGCGGACAAGTACGACATCAAGCTGGTGAAACTCACCGGTGGGCAGCGGATCGACCTGCTCGGTATCCGCAAGGAAGATCTGCCCGCCGTCTGGGCGGACCTGGACATGCCGTCCGGCTTCGCGTACGCCAAGAGTTTCCGAACGGTGAAAACCTGCGTGGGCAGCGACTTCTGCCGATTCGGGGTCGGTGACTCCACGGCTCTCGGGGTAGCCATCGAGACGAAGTTCCAGGGCCTCGAGTCACCCGGGAAGTTGAAGCTGGCGGTATCCGGTTGTCCCCGGAACTGCGCCGAATCCCTCTGCAAGGACGTCGGGGTGGTGGCCATCGACGGCGGCCGCTGGGAGATCTACGTCGGCGGCGCGGCCGGCGCCCACATCCGCAAGGGCGACCTGCTGGCCACCGTGGACGACCCGGCCGTGGTGATGACGCTGACCGGGCGCTTCATGCAGTACTACCGGCAGAACGCCAAGTGGCTGGAGCGGACCTATGCGTTCGTGCCGCGCATCGGGATCGACACCATCCGGGCCATCGTGGTGGACGACAGCGAGGGCATTGCAGCCGAACTCGACGCCGCGATCGAGGAAGCCGTTGCGGCCTACCGGGATCCCTGGAAGGAGCGGGCAGAACCGGTCACCAGCGGACAGTTCCGCACCGCCTTGCCGCTGGAAGTCCTTCCGCAGGTGCCGGTCCGATGACCGCCACCACGGGCGTCGTGCTCGGCCCGGTGGACCAGATCCCGGTCGGGGAGGGCCGTGCCTTCGATGTCCACGGTCAGCAGGTGGCCGTCTTCCGACTGAGAAACGGCCAGGTGCATGCCGTCTCGGCCGTCTGCCCACACCGCGGCGGCCCCATCGCGGACGGACAGATCGACGGGAACGTCGTCCTCTGCCCGCTGCACCTCAATGCGTTCACGCTCGCCGACGGTTGTTCCACCAGTGGTCAACCGCCCTTGTCCGTGTGGTCGGTGACCGTCGACGAGGACAGCCGGCTGGTGATCCAGGCGCCGGCGCTGACCTGATCTTTCGCTCCACCCGTTTCGTACGCCCCCACGCGACAAGCCCTCACCCGATGGAGCCCCGCCATGAGTTCGACGACCGACACCGAAGTTGACGCTGCCCCGAAACCCCCGGCGCGTGGCAAACGCTGGATCGACGACTGGCGTCCGGAGGACCTGAAGTTCTGGGACAACGGCGGCTCGAGGATCGCCCGCCGCAACCTGATCTTCTCCGTGCTGTCCGAGCACGTCGGCTTCTCCGTCTGGAGCCTGTGGTCCGTCCTTGTCCTGTTCCTCGGGCCGACCTACCACATCGATCCGGCCGGAAAGTTTCTGCTCACCGCGGTGCCGACGCTGGTCGGCGCGATCCTGCGGCTGCCCTACACCTTCGCGGTGGCGAAATTCGGCGGCCGCAACTTCACCATCTTCAGCGCGCTGCTCCTGCTGCTGCCGACCATCTTCATCGCCATCGTGCTGAAGCCCGGTGTGTCGTACTCGACGCTGATCATCGCGGCCGCGGTGGCCGGCGTCGGTGGCGGCAACTTCGCGTCGTCGATGACGAACATCAACGCGTTCTACCCGCAGCGCCTCAAGGGCTGGGCACTCGGCCTCAACGCCGGCGGGGGCAACCTCGGTGTCGCGGTCGTCCAGCTGGTGGGTCTCCTGGTGCTGGGCACTGCCGGGGCTGCCCACCCGCGGGTGATGGTGGCCGTCTACATCCCGCTGATCGTCCTGGTGGCCCTCGGGTCGGCCCTGACGATGGACAACCTGACCGTCGCCTCCAACGCCAGAGGCGCCATGCGCAGGGTCTGCCGGGACAGGAACACCTGGATCATCGCGCTGCTGTACATCGGCACGTTCGGATCGTTCATCGGCTTCGGCTTCGCCTTCGGCCAGGTGCTGCAGGTCCAGTTCAAGGGCACCTTCTCCACCCCCGTCAAGGCCGCCAACCTGACGTTCCTCGGCCCGCTGCTCGGCTCCGTCGTGCGGCCCTACGGCGGCATGCTGGCGGACCGGTTCGGCGGCGCGAAGGTGAGCTTCTACAACTTCATCGCCATGGCTCTCGGTGCGGCACTGGTGCTCTCGGCCGCCCTGGCGAAGTCCCTTCCGCTCTACCTGATCGGGTTCATCCTGCTCTTCGTCTTCTCCGGCCTCGGCAACGGCTCGGTCTACAAGATGATCCCGGCGATCTTCAAGGCCAAGGCGGCGATGAAGATCGCCGCCGGCGCGGACGAGGTCACCACTGCGGCCGAGTCCATCCGGCTGTCCGGGGCGCTGATCGGCGTGGCCGGCGCGATCGGTGCCTTCGGCGGCGTGCTGGTGAACCTCGCGTTCCGCCAGTCGTTCCTGTCCACCGGATCGGCCAACGCCGCGTACGTCGTGTTCATCGTGTTCTATGCACTGTGCTTCGCCGTGACCTGGACGGTCTACGTCCGGAACTCGCCGAGTCGGCTGGTCGGCGTGTGACACCCGGCCTGCTGCCTCTGCACCTGTCGATCGCCGGCCGGCTGGTCGTCGTCATCGGCGGGGGACCGGTGGCCTGGCGGAAAGCTTCGTCGGCTCTGAAAGCCGGGGCGCTCGTCAGGGTGATTGCGCCCTACCTCTGCGACGACTTCGCCGAGGCGGCGGACGCGGGTCAGGTGCGGTGGCAGGACCGCGACTACCTGCCCGGTGACCTCGACGGTGCCTGGCTGGCGTTCGCCGCGACCGGGGACCGGGATACCGACGGAGCCGTCGAGGCGGAAGGCGAGGCATCGCGGATCTTCTGCGTCCGGACGTCGCCCTCGACCGAGGGCCCCCGGCCGGGGACCAGATCGCCGGCGGTGCTCCGACGGGGATCGGTGACCGTCAGCGTCTCCACGACGGATGGTGCCGATCCGCGGAGGGCGGTGGCCATCCGGGACGCGGTGGGCTGGGCGATGGACAGCGGCGCGCTGCCGCTGCGGCGGGCGCGCGGCGGTCCCGGTCGGGTCACCCTGGTGGGCGGCGGTCCCGGTGCGGGTGATCTGCTGACGCTTCGCGGGCGCCGGGCACTGGCCGAGGCCGACGTGGTGGTGGTGGATCGGCTGGCGCCTCGGGAGGTGCTCGACGAACTCGGACCCGGCGTCCTGGTGGTCGAGGTCGGCAAGGCCGCCGGGCATCACCTGGCCTCGCAGGGGGAGATCAACGATCTGCTGGTGGACCACGCCAAGGCCGGGCGTCAGGTGGTCCGGCTCAAGGGTGGTAACCCGTTCGTCTTCGGGCGGGGCGCCGAGGAGGTGGCCGCCTGTCGCGACGCCGACGTCGAGGTGTCGGTGGTCCCGGGTGTGTCCAGCGCGTTCGCCGTGCCGCTGGCCGCCGGCATCCCGGTCACCCACCGGCGGACGGCCCGTCAGGTGACGGTGCTGACCGGCCACGACGAGGACGGGCTGGTCACCGCGGACTGGGCCACCCTGGCAAGGGGCGACGGCACCCTCGTCGTCCTGATGGGAGTAGCCGCCCTGCCGACCATCGGCCGAGAACTGCTGGAGCGCGGGATGTCCGGTGCCACGCCGGTGGCGATCATCGAGAACGGGTGCCGCCCGGACCAGCGGGTCACCACTGGCACACTACGAGGGATCGCCGACATCGCCCGTCGGCGTGGTGTGCGCGCGCCGGCGGTGATCGTCATCGGCGGGGTCGCCTCGTTCGCGCGGACGTCGCCGGAGCCCCGGCTCATCCCGTACTCCTGAGGAGAATGTCATGCAGGTCCGCGCCGACGCGGTGGTGTTGTTCGGAGCCTCCGGTGATCTGGTCCGCAAGAAGCTGATCCCGGCGATCTACCAGCTGGCCCTGGCCGGCCGCCTCGGCATGCCGGTGATCGGCGTGGCCCGGTCCGACTGGGACGACCAGCGGCTGCGCGACCACTCCCGCGACGTGCTGACGTCGGCCGGGCCGGTCGACGAGGCGGTCTTCGGTGAGATGGCGGCCGCCCTGTCGATGGTGGTCGGCGACTACAGCGATCCCGAGACCTACAAGATGCTCGCCGACAAACTGGTGGACTCGGTCCGGCCGGTGTTCTACCTCGCGATTCCGCCGTCGGTCTTCCAGGACGTGGTCGAGGGCCTCCACTCGGTCGGTCTGGCCGCTCGTGGGCGGGTCATCGTGGAGAAGCCGTTCGGCCGCGACCGGGCCTCGGCGCGTCAGCTCAACAACTGTCTCGCCGCCGCGTTCGACCAGCCGGACATCTTCCGCATCGACCACTACCTCGGCAAGGAGTCGGTGGAGGGCCTCCTCGTCTTCCGGTTCGCCAACACGCTGCTCGAGCCACTGTGGAACCGCAACTACATCGCGAGCGTGCAGATCACCATGGCCGAGGCCTTCGGCACCGAGGGCCGGGCCGGCTTCTACGACGGGGTAGGGGCCGTCCGTGACGTCCTGCAGAACCACCTGCTGCAGGTGATCGCACTGCTCGCGATGGAACCCCCCATCGCCGATGACGCCGACGCCTACCGCGACGAGGAACTCAAGGTCCTCAAGCAGATCCACCCGATAGACCCGGCCACGACGACGCTCGGCCAGTACGTCGGATACCTGGACGAGCCGGGGGTGAAGAAGGATTCGACCACCGAGACGTTCGTCTCCACCACGCTCGAGATCGAGTCCTGGCGATGGGCCGGCGTCCCGTTCCACGTGCGCACCGGCAAGTGCATGCCCGGCGGGGCCACCGAGGCGGTGATCGAACTGCGGCGTCCGCCGCGGTTGCTGTTCACCGGACACGACGCGGCCCTGCCCGATGCCAACCTGATCAGGTTCCGGCTGGGCAGCAACGACGGCCTGACGATGACCCTCCAGGCCAAGGCCCCCGGCATCGCGACGATCACGCAGTCGGTCGACCTCAATGTTGATTTCGCCGCGGCTCTGGGGCATCGTCAGGAGGCCTACGAGCGCCTGCTCGACGACGCCATGGACGGGCGACGGCACCGATTCGCACGGGAGGACACCATCGAACAGGAATGGCGCATCGTGGAGCCGATCCTGGATCACCAGGAGCGGCCGTCGCCCTACTACCGGGGGACCTGGGGTCCGCAGGCACTCGAGGGCACCGACGACCCGTGGCACCCGGTGTCGATCTGATGTCGGCCATCGATCACCTGTTGCACGCCAACGAGCAGTACGCCGCGACGTTCCCGGGGCCGCGGCCACTGCGGCCGAAGCTGCGCCTGGCCGTCATCTCGTGCATGGACTCGCGCCTGGATCTGTTCGGGGCGTTGGGTCTGGACATCGGTGATGCCCACCTGATGCGCAACGCGGGCGGATTGCCGACCGACGACATACTGCGGTCGCTGGCGTTGAGCCAGCGCGCGCTCGGCACCCGGGAGGTGGTGCTGATCCACCACACCCAGTGCGGCATGCAGGATTTCGACGACGAGACGTTCCGCGAGAAGCTCGCGGCCGAATCGGGCGAGACGCCACCGTGGGACGTCCCGGGGTTCCATGACCTGCACGCCACCATGCGTGCCTCCCTCGCCCGGGTGCGCGGGTGCGGGTGGATCCCACACCGCGACGACGTCCGCGGATTCATCTTCGACATCGCGACGGCACGCCTGGAGGAGGTCACCTGACCCATGCCCCCGGTTCCGCGGCTGGGTGAACCGGTGTGGCAACTGGGACAGGAGTGACTGCAGCGACTAGCGTGACCTCCATGGCCGGAAAGACCTCTGCTTCATCGCGTCCGCGTTCGGGCAGCGGCGCCTCCACTGGAGCGAAGTCGCGCGTCGCTGCACCCAGGTCCAGCGCTTCGGGCCGGTCGGCGGCGGCAACCAGATCTGCGGCGGCGAGCAAGTCTGCTGCCGGGACCAAGTCCGGCTCGCCCGGGAGCGCGAAGACGACGGGAGCCGGGTCGTCACGTGCCCGAGCATCCGTCGCTGCCCCCGCGACACGTGCTTCCGCCGCCCCGCGAACCAGCGCCAGGGCCACCAAGCCCACCGCGCGGGCCCGCCGCACGAATCCCACGCCGCAGGGTCCTTCGGGATTGTCGAAGATGGCCCGTGGACTCGGCAGGGCCATCGGGGCGATCTGGCGGTTGATCGCCAGGGGAGTGGGCAGCGTGGTGCGTGCGGCGGGCCGGGGAGCGGCCAGGGCGCAGGACATCGACGCCGCCCATCGGCGGGACGGCCTGGCTCTCGGCCTGCTGGCGCTGGCCATCGTCTGTGCCATCGGCTCGTGGTTCCAGGCCGCCGGCCCGGTCGGCAACGCCGTCGACGATGTCGTCAGGATTCTTTTCGGGGCACCTGGCGTCATCCTCCCGGTGCTGCTGCTGGCGGCAGCGATCGTGCTGATGCGCACGCAGGGGGATCGAGAACACCGCACCCGCCGGGTCCTTGGCGGGATCGCCGTCATGCTCGCAGTCACCGGGATCTTCCAGGTGGTCCACCTGGCCGAACTCGCTGGTGGACCGGACACCACCATCGATCGCCGGTCGGCCGGCGGCGCGGTCGGCTGGCTCCTCGGTCAGCCGCTGTTCCTGGGCGTCACGACCGCGCCGGCGATCATCCTGCTCGTGCTGCTGGCCGTCTTCGGCCTGCTGCTGCTCACCGGAACGGCTCTGCGGGACATCCCGTCCACCGTCCGCGGCGCCCTCGACCGGCTCCGGCACGGACACCCTGATTCCGAAACGGACGACGGTGAGGACAGGTACCCAGGCGACTCCGAGGGTTCCTTCGACGACCGCGCTCTCGACGACCGTGGGTTCGACGACGGCGACCTGGCCGACGACTACCGGGTCGGCGGACAGGCGCGTCTCGAGGAGGACGTCGACCTGGCCGCGACCGCCAGGTTGCGTCGCCCGTCGAAGCGCCGGCAGGGTGCCGACTCGACCGGTCAACCCGTCGCTGCCGAGCTGGATCCGGTCCCGCCGGCGCTGGCTGCTGCCACCGCGCCGACGGAAGCCCTGCCGGGCCGCCTCCGGCCGCGGGTGGTCTCGCCGGCGGTCCCCGAGACGCCACCACCCCCGCCGGTCGCCGAACCCACCCAGCTCACCCTGGACAGCGCGGTCGACGGCACCTATCAACTGCCGCCATCGACGATCCTCAAGCTGGGTGCGCCGCCCAAGCAGCAGACGGCGGCCAACAACGAGGTCATCGAACGCATCTCACGGGTTCTCGAGGAATTCAAGATCGACGCCGCGGTCACCGGTTTCACCAGAGGCCCGACGGTGACCCGCTACGAGGTGTCGGTCGGGCCGGGTGTCAAGGTCGAGGCCATCACCCGACTGACCAGGAACATCGCCTACGCCGTCGCCTCCGAGCACGTCCGGCTCCTCGCACCGATCCCCGGGAAGTCGGCGGTCGGTATCGAGGTGCCCAACACCGACCGCGAGATGGTGCGTCTCGGCGACGTGCTCGCCGATCCGGAGTCCCGCCGTGACCAGCATCCGCTGGTGATCGGGCTGGGCAAGGACGTCGAGGGCAAGTTCGTCAGCGCCAACCTGGCCAAGACGCCGCACCTGCTGGTCGCCGGTGCGACCGGGTCGGGCAAGTCGTCGTTCGTCAACTCGATGCTCGTCTCGCTCCTCCAGCGGGCCAGTCCGGCCGAGGTGAGGATGGTGCTGATCGACCCGAAGATGGTCGAACTGACGCCCTACGAGGGCATCCCGCACCTGATCACTCCCATCATCACCAACCCGAAGAAGGCTGCCGCTGCGCTGGCCTGGCTGGTCGAGGAGATGGAGCAGCGCTACACCGACATGCTGGCCCACGGTGTCCGGCACGTCGACGACTTCAACCGCAAGGTACGCAGCGGCGAGATCAGCACCCCACCGGGATCGGAGCGCGTCTACCGTCCCTATCCCTACATCCTGGGCATCATCGACGAGCTCGCCGACCTGATGATGACGGCGCCCCGCGACGTCGAGGACGCCATCGTCCGGATCACCCAGAAGGCGCGTGCCGCCGGCATCCACCTGGTCCTGGCCACCCAGCGACCATCGGTCGACGTGGTGACGGGCCTGATCAAGACCAACGTGCCGTCCCGGCTGGCCTTCGCCACCTCGTCGCTCACGGACTCGCGGGTCATCCTGGACCAGCCCGGTGCCGAGAAGCTGAGCGGGATGGGTGACGGGCTCTACCTGCCGATGGGTGTCCGCAACGCCATCCGGATCCAGGGCGCCTACGTCAGCGACGAGGAGATCGCCGAGGTGGTCGCCTTCGCCAAGACGCAGGCCGAGCCGGAGTACGCCGAGAACGTCACGGTGCCCAAGCCGGACCCGTCCAAGAACGTCGACCCGGACATCGGTGGCGACCTGGACGAACTGATCGAGGCCATCACGCTGGTGGTCACCTCGCAGCTGGGCTCCACGTCGATGCTGCAGCGCAAGCTGCGGGTCGGTTTCGCCAAGGCCGGTCGGCTGATGGACCTGATGGAGACCCGCGGGATCGTCGGACCGTCGGAGGGATCCAAGGCCCGGGAGGTGCTGGTCAGGCCGGATGAGCTGGACGCCATCCTGACGACGTTGACCGGCGGCGAGGGCGTTCCCGAGGAGATCTGACCCAGGCGGACCGGCCGGAGAGCCGGCAGGTCTGACGGTTCTCCATGCGGACGAGGGTTTCGAGCTCACCGCCGATGTCACAGGACAACCGAGTGAACGCCTGGGCACCACCTGACGTATCACTGTCGGTGGTCTGCTGTTCTATACGGATATGAGCAACGATGCAGCCCACGAGGCGCCAGAGGCAATCGAACGACGGACCGTTCCCGGTAGTCACCGGGCCCCGGTCCCGGGGTCGGAGAAGGTCGGCGAACTGGCCGGCGACACCCGGATCCAGGTGACCCTGGTGCTTCGGCGCCGAGCCGAGCTGCCCGACGACCTGCCAGGCCCGATCAGCAAGGCCGAGCTGGCGGAGAAGTACGGCGCCGACCCGGCCGACGTCACGGCAGTGACGTCGGCGGTCGAAGCCGCCGGCGCGCAGGTCGTCTCGGCCGATGCCGCGTCCCGCCTGGTTGTGGTCTCCGGATCCGCCACGGTGTTGGAGGGCTTGTTCGGTACCGAGCTGGCAGTGGCCAAGGCCTCGGATGCGGTCACCGGTCGTCCGGTGGAGTACCGCGCGAGGGTTGGCGAATTGACGGTCCCGGCGGGTCTGTCGGACATCGTCACCGCGGTGCTCGGGCTGGACAACCGGCCACAGGCCCGCACCCGGGTGGTCGCGGCAGCGGCCGCCACCGCCGTCAGCTACTCACCGCTGGACCTCGGCAAGGTCTACAGGTTCCCGGCGGGGACGGACGGCACCGGCCAGACGATCGCCATCATCGAGCTGGGCGGCGGGTTCGGCCAGTCAGACCTCGACACGTACTTCGGCGGCCTCGGCATCACCGGCCCGGCGGTGACGGCGGTCGGGGTGGACGGGGCGGAGAACAAGCCCGGCCAGGACCCGTCCGGCGCCGACGGCGAGGTGCTGCTGGACATCGAAGTGGTCGGGGCGCTGGCCCCGGGCTCGCAGATCCTGGTCTACTTCGCGCCCAACACCGACGCCGGCTTCCTGGATGCCGTGTCGCAGGCCGCCCACGCCGAACCAGCTCCGGCGTCGATCAGCATCAGCTGGGGACAGAGCGAGGACGATTGGACGGCGCAGGCCCGCAAGGCGATGGACTCGGCGTTCGCCGATGCTGCCGCGCTGGGCGTCACCGTGACCGCGGCCGCCGGTGACGACGGGAGCACCGACCGCGCCACCGACAACAAGGCGCACTGCGATTTCCCGGCGTCCAGCCCGCATGCGCTCGCCTGCGGTGGGACGAGCTTGCGGGCGGATCCGTCAGCCGGCACCGTGACGTCGGAAACGGTGTGGGACAACGGGATCGGCAACGGCGCCACCGGCGGCGGCGTCAGCAGCAAGTTCAAGCTGCCCAGCTGGCAGAAGAATGCCGGCGTGCCGGCCCGCTCGACGGGTAGTCACGGCCGTGGCGTTCCGGACGTCGCGGGTGACGCCGACCCGCAGACCGGCTACCAGGTCCTCATCGACGGCAAGCCATCGGTGATCGGCGGTACCAGCGCGGTGGCGCCGCTCTGGGCTGCTCTCACCGCGCGTCTCGTGCAGGCGCTGGGCCGCCCCTTGGGCCTGCTGCAGCCGGCGCTCTACGCCGGGGTCGCCGCCGGCGCCGTGCAGCCCGGCTTCCGCGACATCACCGTCGGCAACAACGGGCAGTACCAGGCCGGCGCCGGCTGGGATGCCTGCACCGGCTTGGGCGTCCCCGATGGCGAGGCCCTGCTCACCGTCCTGGGGGGTGGCGGTCGGTAGCTCCTTCCCACCCTTCGGACCGACGCGAAAACGCGAAGCCGCTCAACGCGCCGGTCCGGGGGTGAAGGCCGTCTCCTCCGCGGGGGGATCAGGTCCGCGGGGGCGAGGCGATCCAGGTTGTCGTGCTTTCATGGTGTTTCAGCGTCTCGAGGAAATCGTCCGACAGCGGGCAGTTTCGGCCACCGGACAGGAGCATCTTGCGTAGGACCGGCACTCGCAGGACCCGCAGGTACGCCGGTGGTGCGGCTGCTGCCCTCCTGGTGCTGCTCTCCGCGTGCACGTCACCCTCCGCCGATTCGATCACCACCGCGGTCCCGGCCCCGTCGGTGTCCGCACCGGTCTCGAGTTCCGCTGCCCCGACCGCATCCTCCGCGGCGTCGTCCGAGCCGGCGCAGGGCGTCGATCCCTCGCTGACCAGAGTGTCGCTGGACGCCCAGGTCCGCGGTGGGACGGTCACCGCTACCGCCGTCATCGCAGCGGCCCCGGCCGCGACCTTCGACCGGGTGGGGGTCTGTGCCCGCAACGCCAGTGGCGGAGTGGTGGACTTCCCGTTCGCCCGGTCGGCCGCGGTGTCGGCGGTCGGTACCAGCTTCACCGTCAGCCGCACTCTGCTGCCGGGTTCCTACCAGTACTGGTCCTGCGCCAAGTTGGGCGAGAACTGGCACGACATCGGACCGAGGAAGACGGTGGTGGTCACGTCCACGGTGAGCCCGAATGCGGCAGGCAGTGCCAGCGGACAGCCGATGCCGGTGGGTGACCTGCCCGGATGGCGGCAGATCTTCACCGACGACTTCACCACCGATGTCCCGATGGGCGGGTTCCCCGGGCCGTACGCCGACAAGTGGGCGGGCTACGACGGATTTCCCGACACCTCGGGCGACGGCGCGTACGCGCAGCGGATCCTGTCCGTCCACGACGGCGTGCTGGACATGTTCCTGCACACCGAGAACGGCGTTCCCCTCGGTGCTGCACCGGTCCCGCTGATCCGTCAGGACGGGCAGTGGGGCGGTCAGGTCTACGGGCGCTATGTCATCCGGTTCAAGTCGGACCCACTCCCCGGGTACGGCACCGGGTGGCTCCTGTGGCCGGACAGCGGCGACTGGAACGAAGGGGAGATCGACTTCCCCGAAGGGGCCCTTGACAAGGAGATGGAGGCGTTCAACCACTGCATCGGCAACCCGCACGACAAGTGCCTGGTGGCTGACACCACCACGACCTACACGCAGTGGCACACGGCGACGATCGATTGGCGGCCGGAGCGGCTGAGCTTCGTCCTCGACGGCAAGACGATCGCCAGCACCACCGACAACATCCCGAAGACCCCGATGCGTTGGACCCTGCAGACGGCGACCAACGGGCACAAGCCTGCGGCAGACGTCGCCGGGCACCTGCTGATCGACTGGGTGGCGATCTACGCGCTGGACTGAGAGAAGACCCGGCCGGACCGGGCCGGCCGGGTCGGTCGCCCCGGATCAGATCAGGCCGAGCCCCTTGACGGCGTCGCGCTCCTCGACCAACTCGGTGATCGACTTGTCGATGCGGCCGCGGGAGAACTCGTCGAATTCCAGGCCCTGGACGATCTTCCAGGAGCCGTTCTCGGCCGTCACCGGGAAACCGGCCATCAGACCTTCGGGAACGCCGTAGGAGCCGTCCGACGGAACGCCGGCGCTGGTCCAGTCGCCGGCGGCGGTGCCGTGCACCCAGGTCTTGACGTGTTCCACCGCGGCGTTCGCCGCGGAGGCCGCCGAGGACGCGCCGTTGCGGGCGGCGATGATGGCGGCGCCGCGCTTGGCGACCGTCGGGATGAAGGTTTCCTCCAGCCAGGTCCGGTCGACCTGCTCGGCGACGGACTTGCCACCCACCTTGGCGTGGAACAGATCCGGGTACTGGGTGACCGAGTGGTTGCCCCAGATGGTCATGTTGGTGACGTCGTCGACGGATACCCCGAGCTTGGTCGCGACCTGCGACACGGCGCGGTTGTGGTCCAGCCGCATCATCGCGGAGAACCGGTCGGCGGGGATGTCGGGTGCGTGCGAGCGGGCGATCAGGGAATTGGTGTTGGCCGGGTTGCCGACCACCAGCACCTTGATGTCGTCCGCGGCGCCGGCATTGAGGGCCTCGCCCTGCGGTTTGAAGATGCCGCCGTTCGCGGCGAGCAGGTCGCTGCGCTCCATTCCGGGGCCGCGCGGGCGTGCCCCGACCAGGAGAGCCACCGAGGTGCCGTCGAAGGCTGTCTTGGCGCTGTCGGTGATCTCGACACCGGCCAGCAGCGGGAAGGCGCAGTCGTCCAACTCCATCGCGGTGCCTTCGGCGGCCTTGAGAGCGGGGGTGATCTCCAGCAGGCTCAGGATGACGGGGGTGTCGGGGCCGAGCATGGCACCGGAGGCGATCCGGAACAGCAACGCGTAGCCGATCTGGCCGGCGCCGCCGGTGACGGTGACTTTGACGGGGGTCTTGCTCATGAGTGGTTCTCCTCCTTGAGGACCGAGGGTGGTGACCGCTCCAGCGGACACCCTGACACGACTTCTCTTCGTCCAGCATTTCAGTTGACGGCCGGGTGGCCTCACGCAGCGCGGTGTCTGCTCCGTCACGCCTGGCCGGCGCTCTGGTGATCACCAGGTTCAGGACGCCGTCTCCGCGACGGTTCCCGGTGGCAGCCGGCTCGCAGAACCCTTGTCCAGCAGGAACAGTGTGCGTGCGGTGCCGATCGCGCCGGCGGCCGGCAGGTCCACCTCGGCGGCGCCGCCGAGAAGGAGTTCAACGGCTTCGGCCTTGCCCTCGCCGCCGGTGACGATCCACACCTCGTCCGCAGTCCTGATGGTCGGCAGGGTCAGCGAGATCCGGGTGGGGGGCGGCTTCGGGCAGTCGCGGACGGGCACCACGCTCAGCGAATGCTCGTGGACCGCAGGCGAGTCGGGGAAGATCGAGGCGACGTGACCCTCCGGTCCCATCCCGAGCATCACCACGTCGAATCGGACGTCCGTCCCGAGGATCTCGGCATAGTCGGCGGCCGCAGCATCGACGTCGGTGCCGAAACGGCCGTCAGAGGCTGCCATCGCATGAACGAGCGAAGCATCCAGCGCCACGTGGTCGAGCAGCGCGTCGCGAGCCTGCTTCTCGTTGCGCTCCGGGTCGGCGACCGAAACGAAACGCTCGTCGCCCCAGAACAATTCGACCCGCTGCCAGTCGATCTCGTCACGGGCGGGCAGCGAGTTCAGGGCGGCCAGCAGGCCGATGCCGGACCCGCCGCCGGTGAGCACGATCCTGGCCGTCCGCCCGGCGGCCTGGACCTCGAGCAGCTTGGCGGCCAACCGGGCCCCGGTTGCGGAGGCGAGTTCCTCGGCGTCCCGATGGACGATGACCTCTGCGCGAGTGCTCACGGTGCAGCCTTCTTCCTGGTTCTCGGGGCAGCGCTCCGGGCCTTCGCCACCCGCGGTTTCGGGGTGCGTTTCCTGGTGTTGGGAGCGGCTGCCGTCGCCGGCACCTCCTCTGCCACCGACCCGAGCACCGGGTCCGGCGCGGAGGTGGCCCTGGCCACCGAACGGGTCACTGCGAGCTTCGGGGCAACGGGCTTCGCCGATGCCTCGGGGGGAGCCTTCGTCGTGGCCTTGGCGGTGGCCTTCGCGGCAGAGTTCAGCGGGGCCCTCGACCTGGCACCGGCCGGGGGCTTCGACCTGGCACGCGCCGGGGCCTTCGCGGGGGCGGCGGCGGTCGGGGCCGCCGTCTTCGCGACCAGGTCCAGACCCTTCGACAGCACGTCCGCGTACACGTCGTCGGCATCCAGACGTCGCAGTTCCTCGGCGATGCAGTCCCGCAGGATCCGGCGGGGGAGCGTCAGCTGGCGCGGCGCCTGGTTGGTGACCGACAGCGTGGCCGTGACTCCCTCGGGCCGGATCAGGCTGACCTCACCGGACCGGCGCACCATGGTGACGGCCCGCAGGCCGCTGCCCGCCCGGTCCACCTTGATCCGGCGGACGGGGCAGCGCAGCTGCAGGGCCAGCCACCCGGCCAGCAGGTCGGCCGAGGCCGAATCCGACGCGCCGGCGACCGTCGCCTCGGTGATCTTCTCGTGCGGCGGTTGGTCGAGGGCGGCAGCCAGCAGGCCTCGCCAGTTGGTCAGCCGGGTCCAGGCCAGGTCGGTGTCGCCCGGCTGGTAGCTGGTGCGTCGGTTCGTCAGCGCGGCGATCGGCCGCTTCACCGCGGCCGAGTCGGTGATCCGCCGCTGGGCCAGCGCTCCGATCGGGTCCAGCGCGGGTACCTCGGGCGACTCGCCCGGCCACCACACGACCACCGGGGCATCGGCCAGCAGCAGCGGGATCACCACCGCCGCACCGTGATCGGCCAGCGGCCCGTAGAGCCGCAGCACGATCACCTCACTGGCGCCGGCGTCACCGCCGACCCGGATCTGCGCATCGAGGCGTGCGGCTCCACGCTTGGAGCCCTTGGCGACGACGATGACGCGGCACGGATGTTCGAAGGATGCGCCGTTCGCTGCCGCGATCGGATCCTCGGAGGAGTCCTCGTCGGTGACGATCACCAACGTCAGGACGCGTCCCTGGGCGTTGGCGCCGCCCTTCTCGCGCATCTCGACCATCTTCTTGTTGATGGTCGACGAGGTCGTCGACGGCAGATCGATGATCAACGGGGATCGCCCTTCCGCACTGCTGACCGGACGGCCGGCATCGCACCCGGCGCCTGCTCCGCGGCGGTCACCGGCCAACTCCAGACGGGATTCACGGACGTCGCCAGGTACGACCGTCGCGGGCCATCATCGCGTCGGCCGACGCGGGCCCCCAGGTGCCGGAGATGTACGCATCGGGCTGATTCTTGGAGTGCGCCCAGTATTTTTCGATGGGATCCAGGATCTTCCACGACAGCTCGACCTCCTGGTCCTGCGGGAACAGCGACGGCTCCCCGAGCAGCACGTCCAGGATGAGTCGCTCGTACGCCTCGGGCGAGGCCTCGGTGAACGACTGCCCGTACGAGAAGTCCATGTTGACGTCCCGGACCTCCATCACCGGCCCCGGCACCTTCGATCCGAAGCGGATGGTCACGCCCTCGTCCGGCTGCACCCGGATCACCAGGGCGTTGGAACCCAATTCCTCGGTGTCCGTGCGGTCGAAGGGCAGGTGCGGTGCACGCTTGAAGATGACGGCGATCTCGGTGACCCGCTTCCCGAGGCGCTTACCGGTCCGCAGGTAGAACGGGACCCCGGCCCAGCGCCTGGTATCGACGAGAAGCTTGACGGCGGCGTAGGTCTCGGTGGTGGACGCGGCGGAGATGCCGTCCTCCTGGAGGTACCCGGCGACCTTGGTCCCGCCCTGCCAGCCGGTGGCGTACTGCCCACGGGCCGTGCCGGTCGACAGGTCCGCTGGCAGCCGGACCGCGGAGAGCACCTTGATCTTCTCGGTGCGCAACTGCTGCGGGGAGAACGAGACCGGCTCCTCCATCGCGGTCAGGGCCAGCAGCTGGACGAGGTGGTTCTGGATCACGTCGCGGGCGGCGCCGATGCCGTCGTAGTACCCGGCGCGACCACCGACCCCGATGTCCTCGGCCATGGTGATCTGCACGTGATCGACGTAGTTGGAGTTCCAGATCGGCTCGTAGAGCTGATTGGCGAACCGCAGGGCCAGCAGGTTCTGGACCGTCTCCTTGCCGAGGTAGTGGTCGATGCGAAAGACCGACTCCTTCGGGAATACCTCGTTGACCAGGGTGTTCAGGTCCTGCGCGGATTCCAGGTCGTGTCCGAACGGCTTCTCGATGACGACCCGGCGCCACTCGTCGCCGTGCGGATCTGCCATGCCGGAGCGGCGGAGCTGCTGCAGGACGGTGGGGAACGCCCCCGGCGGGATGGAGAAGTAGAAGGCATGGTTGCCCCCGGTACCGCGGACCCGGTCGAGGTCGGCCAGGGTGGCCGAGAGCGCGTCGAACGCGTCGTCGTCGTCGAAGGTGCCGGAGACGAACCGGAAACCCTCGGCCAGATGCCGCCAGACCTCCTCGGAGAACGGTGTTCTCGCGTACTGCCGAACGGAGTCGTGTACCACTTGGGCGAAGTCCTCGTTGGCCCAGTCCCGGCGCGCGAACCCGACCAGGGCGAAGCCGGGCGGCAGCAGCCCCCGGTTGGCCAGGTCGTAGATCGCCGGCATCAGCTTCTTGCGGGAGAGGTCACCCGTCACTCCGAAGATGACGATCCCGGACGGTCCGGCGATGCGGGGGAGCCGCTTGTCCCTCGGATCGCGCAGCGGATTGACGTAGCTGGTCGTCATCTGGTGGTGAGAGTCCTTCCGTCGGTTGCGGGACCGCAGCCCCGGCCGACGACGCGGAGTGCGCCATGGGCCGGGGAGGATCGAATCAGCCGGCCAGGGCCTTGGCGACGGTGGCCTGCAGCTCTTCCCACGACTTGATGAACTTGTCGACACCCTCGGTCTCCAGGACGTCGAAGACGTCCGTGATGTCGATGCCGACGGCCTCCAGCGCACTGAAGGTGGACGACGCGGCCCCGTAGGTGCCTTCGATGGTGTTGCCCCTGATGACGCCGTGATCCGCGACCGCGTCGATCGTCTTCTCGGGCGCAGTGTTGACCGTCTTCGGAGCAACGAGCTCGACGACGTACTGGGTGTCGTCGTAGTCGGGATCCTTGACACCGGTGGAGGCCCACAGCGGGCGCTGGGCGTGTGCGCCGGCCGCGGCCAGTGCCTCCCACTGCTCGCCGGCGAACTTCTGCTCGAAGAGCTGGTAGGCCAGCCGCGCGTTGGCGATGGCGGCCTTGCCCTTGAGCGAGAGTGCCTCCGGCGAACCGATCTTCACCAGGCGGGCATCGATCTCGGTGTCGACGCGCGAGACGAAGAAGGAGGCGACCGAATGGATCTTCGACAGGTCGTGGCCATTGGCCCTGGCCTGCTCGAGCCCGGCGACGAACGCGTCGATGACGCCCTCGTAGCGCTCCAGGGAGAAGATCAGCGTGACGTTGACGCTGATGCCCTCGGCCAGGGTCTGCGTGATGGCGGGCAGCCCGGCCAGCGTGGCCGGGATCTTGATCAGCACGTTGGGCCGGTCGACGATCTTGTACAGCTCCTTGGCCTGGGCGACGGTCCCGCCGGTGTCGTGGGCCAGGCCCGGCTCGACCTCGATCGACACCCGGCCGTCCGCACCACCGGTGGACTGGTAGAGCGAGGCGAACAGATCGCAGGCATCGCGGACGTCATCGGTCGTCATGGCGCGGACCGCGTCATCGACGGAAGCGCCACGGCCTGCGAGCTCGGTGGCCTGCTCCTGGTAGGACTCGCCGTTTGCCAGGGCGGCGGCGAAGATCGACGGGTTGGTCGTGACTCCGACGATGTGCTTGGTGGTGATCAGTTCCGCGAGGTTGCCGCTGTGCAGGCGCTGGCGGGACAGGTCGTCCAGCCAGAGCGAGACACCGGCCGCGGAAAGGTCCGCGAGTGGATCGGTCATGATGCTCAGCTTCTTTCTTCCTCTTGTCAGATGGGGGATCGACCCGGATAAGGATCGACTACTTGGAATCGAGGTCGACGCCGGCGTTTTCGAGGGACGTCGTGCCGTGCGAGACGGTGTCGGGCGTGTTCGCGGCGGCCAGGGACTCCTTGGCGGCGGCCACCGTCGCCTCCGGGGTGATGCCGAACTCCTTGTACAACGTGGCCGCGTCGGCCGATGCGCCGTAGTGCTCCAGCGACACCGGACGTCCCTGGCTGCCGATCCAGCGCCACCACGGCTGGGCGATGGCGGCCTCGACTGACACCCGGGCGGTGACCGCCTTGGGCAGCACCCTCTCGATGTACGCGGCGTCCTGGGCCTCGAACCAGTCCAGGCACGGCATGGAGACGACGCGGGTCCCGATGCCCTCGGCGTGCAGCGTGTCACGGGCTGCGAGGGCGATCTGCACCTCGGATCCCGAGGAGATGATGATCACCTGCAGGTCGCCTTCGGCGTCGGCGAGCACGTAGCCGCCCTTTGCGACGCCCTCGGCGGAGGTGCCGGCCAGGGTCGGGACGTTCTGCCGGGTCAGTGCGAGACCGACGGGCCCGGTGTTCCAGGTGCTCTGCTTCTCCAGGATCGCCTGCCAGCCGAAGGCGGTCTCGTTGGCGTCGGCCGGACGCAGGATGGCAAGGCCCGGGATCGCGCGGAGGGCAGCCAGGTGCTCGACCGGCTGGTGGGTGGGTCCGTCCTCGCCGAGGCCGATCGAGTCGTGGGTCCAGACGTAGGTGACCGGGGCGCCCATCACGGCGGCCAGGCGGACGGCGCCGCGCATGTAGTCGGAGAACTGCATGAACGTGCCGCCGTACGGGCGGGTCGGTCCGTGCAGGGCGATACCGGACAGAATGGCGCCCATGGCGTGCTCGCGGATGCCGAAGTGCAGGGTCCGACCGTACGGCTGGGCCTTCCACTCGCCGGTTGCCGCGTCGAGCGGGCCGAACGAGTCGACGCCCTTCATGGTGGTGTTGTTCGACTCGGCGAGGTCGGCGGAGCCGCCCCAGAGCTCCGGCAGCACGTCGGCGATCCCGGACAACACGGCGCCGGACGCGGCGCGGGTGGCGATGCCCTTCGGGTCGACCGGCCAGCTCGGCAGCGAGTCCTTCCAACCCTCGGGCAGGTCACGGGCGACGAGGCGGTCGAACAGCGCCTTGTTGTCGGGGTTGGCCGCGGCCCACTCGTCGAAGCCCTTCTGCCAGGCTGCCTTTGCGTCGGAACCACGGTCCAGCGCCAGCCGGGTGTGCTTGATGACGGTGTCGTCCACCTCGAACGACTTGTCCGGGTCGAAGCCGAGGATCGTCTTGACGGCGGCGACCTCGTCGGGCCCGAGGGCCGAACCGTGGATCTTGCCGGTGTTCATCTTGTTCGGTGCCGGGAAGCCGATGACGGTGTGCAGCTGGATGAACGACGGCTTGTCGGTGACGGCCTTGGCGTTCTCGATGGCGGTCAGGATCCCGCTGACGTTCTCGCCGCCCTCGACCTTCTGGACGTGCCAGCCGTAGGCCTCGTAGCGGGCCGCGACGTCCTCGGACAGGGCGATGTTGGTGTCGTCCTCGATGGAGATCTGGTTGTGGTCGTAGAACACGATCAGGTTGCCCAGCTGCTGGCGCCCGGCGATCGACGACGCCTCCGAACTGACGCCCTCCTCGATGTCACCATCGGAGGAGATGACGTAGATGAAGTGGTCGAACGGGCTCGCCCCCGGAGCGGCGGACGGATCGAAGAGACCACGCTCACGACGGGAGGCCATGGACATGCCGACCGCGGAGGCGAGCCCCTGTCCCAACGGCCCGGTGGTGATCTCCACACCTTTGGTGTGATGGACCTCCGGGTGTCCCGGGGTCAACGAACCCCAGGTCCGCAGCGCCTCGAGGTCACCGAGCTCCAAACCGAACCCGGCCAGGTAGAGCTGGATGTACAGAGTGAGGCTGGAGTGTCCGCAGGACAGCACGAAGCGGTCGCGGCCGGTCCAGTCGGGGTCCGCCGGGTCGTGGTTCATCACCTTCTGGAACAGGGTGTAGGCCAGCGGGGCCAGACTCATGGCCGTACCGGGGTGGCCGTTGCCGACCTTCTGCACGGAGTCGGCGGCCAGTACTCGGGCGGTGTCCACTGCGCGCTTGTCCAGGTCCGACCAGTCGTCGGGGACGTGAGCGGTGGTCAGTTCGGTGATCTGGGCGGTACTGGTCACTTTTGACCCTTCTCGGCCGGGCGACCCCTGTGGGTCGCGTTGCTGTCGCGAATTTTCAAGGCTCCAGGAGATCGAACTCCAGGTGGGGCGTGCGTCACTCCGTGCAAACCCTAGTACGCGCCGCAGTACCCGACTTCAAGTGGCTCGACGCCACGACCTGGCACCGGCTGCCGTCGGGCCGGGGTCGGGCCGATGCACCGCCTACCATGAGTTGGTGTGCCCTTCCGGTGCGCTCGATCGATCGTGAGAAAGTGGGTAGGCGTGGCGCACCAGACCTCCGCCGAGCAGCGGGCCGGGGCTTCCGTGACCACCAGCACCGCATCGTCCTGGCAGGTCAGGATAGGTGCCTACGTCGCATTGACGAAGCCGCGCATCATCGAACTGCTGCTGATCACCACGATCCCCGCGATGTTCGCCGCGCAGCGTTCGGTGCCCGGTATCGGGCTCGTACTGGCCACGCTCGTCGGCGGCACGCTTGCTGCGGGCAGCGCCAATGCGCTCAACTGCGTGGTGGACGCCGACATCGACGCTGTGATGCGGCGCACCAGGTCCCGTCCGCTGGCACGTCATCTGGTACCCACCCGCAATGCCCTGGTCTTCGGCATCCTGCTGGGTCTGGCGTCCTGCGCATTCCTGGCGTGGACGACCACCTGGCAGGCGGCGGTGCTGGCCGTCGTCGCCATCCTCTTCTACGTCTTCGTCTACTCCCTCTGGCTCAAACGGCGGACCAGTCAGAACATCGTCTGGGGCGGCCTGGCCGGCTGCATGCCGGTGGTCATCGGCTGGTCTGCGATCACCGGCGGGATCGGTTGGCCGGCATGGGTGTTCTTCGGTGTCATCTTCTTCTGGACGCCGCCGCACACCTGGGCGCTGGCCATGCGATATCGCGAGGACTACGCCGCCGCCGGGGTGCCGATGCTCCCCGTGGTCGCCCCCGAGCGGGTGGTCGTACGCCAGATCGTCCTCTACTCGTGGGCCATGGTGGTCTGCTCGCTCCTGCTGATCCCGGCGTCGTCGTGGATCTACGCGGCGGTCGCGCTACCGGCCGGGCTGGCTTTCCTGGCCATCGCCCACGTCCTGCACTTCCGGGTGCTGCGTGGCGTGCCGGCGCAGCCGATGACGTTGTTCCACCTGTCGAACCTCTACCTGACGGCCATCTCGGTCGCCTGGGCGGTCGACGCCGCCGTCGGTCTCGGCGTGATCGGGTGGCCGCGATGACGCAGCCGGCGCCGGCCGAGGATTCGCCAGGTGCTGGTGAGACCGACGTCAAGCGGACGGCCGACCGACTCCGGTCGTTCGCCTCCTCCCACGGTGGGTCCGGTACAGCGGTCCTGAGCCCGATGGGCCGCCGTGGCGTCCGGATCGTGGTGGTGTCGGCCGACGGGCCGTTCGCCGACGCGGTGGTGCCCGATCTCGACGTGGCCGCGGCCGTCTGCGAACGCGCGGGCATCCCGGTCGGCGACTGGGACCGTGAGTTGTCCGGACGAATCAGCGTGAGTACTGCCGATCGGATCAGAATGGCCGGCACGGGCCGCTGACCTGATCGTGGACCGGCTCAGTGCGCCGGCAACGCTGACGGTGACGCCGTCGGCGGCCGGGTGCGGGTGGCCAGCGCTACCGATGCAGCGGTCGCCGTCAGCATGACGGCACCGAGCACGTGGGAGACGACCAGCGCTTCCGGTACCCCGGTGGCGTACTGAACCAGGCCGATGAGGCCCTGAGCAGCGGTCACGACGAGCAGGAGGATCGCCCGTCGCATCAGCCGGCGTGGCGCGTGAACTGCGAGGAACCCGACCGTCATGGCGATGAGCAGCCCGAAGTAGAGGAACATCAGGTCCGCATGCAGCTGGGCGAGCTTCTCCACGGAGACGTCGAGCCGCGGGGTATTCGCGTCGCCGCTGTGTGGTCCGGCCGCGGTGACCAGGGTGCCGGCCATGCAGAGCAGCACGAGCACTCCGACGGTCGCCCAGGTGAGCAGCTGCAGCGGCCGGGCCACGGTCGGCACCGCCGGTGCGTCGGACTCGCGCACCCGGACCAGCACCACGATCGCGACGAACAGCAGGGCGAGGGAGAGGAGCAGGTGCGGCGCGACGGTCCACCAAGCCAGACCGGTGTACACCGTGATGCCGCCCCAGACCGCCTGGACCAGCACGCCGAACGGCAGGACCGCAGCGATGACGGTGAGTCTGCGCCGGCCGGCCGGCGCCAGCAGCAGGGCCAGGAAGATGCCGAGCGAGGGCACCAGCACCGCCCCGGTCAGCGTCCGGTTGGCGAACTCGATGGCCTGGTGGAAGGCCGCAAGACCGGAGCGTGAAACGGGTGCCAGAGACCCGGGCTGGCACTGCGGCCAGGTGATGCAGCCGAGCCCGGATCCGGTGACCCGGACGGTGGCGCCCGTCACGGCGATCCCGCCGTTGGTGATCACCGCGAGCCACGCGAGGATGCGTTGCACCCGGTTGGTCGGCCACCGGCGCCACCAGGGCGGGGGCGCTGCGGGCGCGGCGCTGGCCGCCTTGGAATCGATGATCACTGCCATTGGAACCACCGTACTGTCCCGGCCCAGCCGACGACGACCCATCCGGCGAGCACCAGCACGCTGAGCGCAGCCGGGCCGACGCCGTTCTGCAGAACCGCGTGGAGACCGTCCGACAGTGCGCCGGCCGGCGTCAGCTCGCCGATGACGCGGAGCCAGTGCGGCGCCTTGGTCAGCGGGATGATCACGCCCCCGACCAGAATCATGGCGAACCAGATCAGGTTGGCCAGGGCCAGTACCGCTTCGGCCCGCAGCGTCCCGCCGAGCAGCAGCGCGAGGCCGATGAAGGCGGCGGCCCCGAGCAGCACGAGCAGGACGAGCCAGGCCGGGTTGCCGTGCGGATGCCAGCCCATGATCAACGCGACCGCGCCCAGCACGACCCACTGCCCGACGATCACCACCAGCGCGGCGCCGCACTTGCCCGCGATCAGCAGGGGGCGGCCGACACCCGCTGCGGCGAGTCGTTTGAGCACTCCGTAGCGGCGGTCGAACCCGGTGGTGATGGCCTGCGAGGTGAAGGCCGTCGACATGATCGCGAGGGCCAGCACACCGGGCGTGACGGTCGCGATACGCGGCGAGGCGAGGTCTGCGATGGAGACCGAGGTCAGTCCGATCAGCACCGCCAGCGGGATGATCAGGGCCAGCAGCAACTGCTCCCCGTTGCGCAGCAGCATCTTCAGTTCCAGCCCGGAGGCGGCCCTGACCATCTGCCATCCCGGGGCACGGCGAGGGTCGGCGGTGAACGCGCCCGGCGCGAACACCGGACCGGTCCCGGTCGTCTTGAGATCCGTCATCCGCGCAGCTCCTTGCCGGTCAGTTCCAGGTAGACCTCGTCGAGCGAGCGAGCGCCGACCTGCAGCCCGGAGGGCATCACGCCGACCCTGGCGCAGAACGACGTGACGGTGGCCATGGTGGCCGGCACGATGTCGCCCTCCAGCAGGTAGCGGCCCGGTGTGCTCTCGACGACCCGGAAGCCAAGGGGGAGAGCCCTTCTCAGTAGATCGAGGTCGAGACCGGGGCTGGCGGTGAACCGCAGCTGGGAGGAGCTACCGCCGGTCAGCTCCTCGGGCGTGCCGTCGGCGACGCTGCGGCCGTTGTCGATGATGACGATGCGGTCGGCCAGCAACTCCGCCTCGTCGAGCAGGTGCGTGGTCAAGAGGATGGACACCCCGTCGGCCCGGGCGGCGCGCAGCAGATCCCAGACCAGATGGCGGGCCTGCGGATCCATGCCGGCCGTCGGCTCGTCCAGGAAGAGCATCTCCGGTCGCCCGACCAGGGCCATCGCCAGGCTCAGCCGCTGGGCCTGACCGCCGGACAGCCGGCGCACCGGCGTCCTCGCGGAGGACGACAGGCCGAGGACGTCCAGCAACCAGGCCGGGTCGAGCGGGTTGGCCGAGCAGCGCGCCATCAGGCCGAGCATCTCGCCCGTCCGAGCCGAGGCGTGCGCGCCGCCGGCCTGCAGCATGACGCCGATCCGGGGCCGCAGCGCTCCACCCTGCCGCCACGGATCGAGCCCGAGCACGCGCACCTGGCCGGCGTCGGCCCTGGTGAAGCCCTCGCAGATCTCGACGGTGGTGGTCTTGCCCGCGCCGTTCGGCCCGAGCAGGGCCAAGAGGGATCCACGGGGCAGGCGGAAGGACAACCCGTTGACCGCCGCCACGTCACCGAACCGACGGTGCAGCCCCTCGACGATGATCGCGTCTGAATCCGGGATGCCGTCAGCGCGTCCGGGGGCGGAACTCTGGGGCTCAGCCGCGGTGGGGCCCGTGTGCATCGGTGTCACGATTCCGAGGATAGGGATTCCCGGCGACCGGGGTGGAATCGAGCTCGGCCGGTGGGACGTCAATCACGACGCCGGCGCTGACGCCGGTGACCCCGGTGACCGGATGCAGCAGCCCGCCGGGCGCGGGATCGGTCTCCGGCAGCCCGGATCGACGCAGGGCCAGCAGCACACCGCCAACCACGAACGCCGCCACCAGCACCGCCTGGACGATGGTGAACACGGGGATCGTGGCGCCGTTGGGCATGATGATCACGGAGAAGAACGCGGTGAGCCAGATGGTCGCCCTTCGGTACCGCGAAAGACCGGTGGAGGCAGCGAGCGGTAAGGCCGCCCACAGCAGGTACCACGGCTGGATTACCGGGCTGAGCAGCACAAACGCCCCGAGGGCTATGCCGAGCCCCTGAATCGGTTCGACGCGGCGCTGCCAGCATTGCCACATGATCAGAACCGCTACCGCCCCGCCGACCGCCGTGCCCAGGGGCTGCATCACCTCGATGGTCCCCGTGGTGTGATCGCCCAGTCCGAGCAGCAGCCCGATCTGTCCCGCCCCGACGGCGAGGCTGGTGGAGAACGACAGGAACGAGCGGACGCTGCCCGGGGCCGACAACGCGCTGATCCATCCGAAGCCGGCGTCGGCCAGCAGCGTCAGGACGCCGAAGGTGAGCAAGGCAACTCCGCCGAGCAACCCGGCGGACCGGAAGAGATCCGGCCAACGCCCGCCGGCCCGCCTGGCCAGGGCGATGGCGAGAAAGGCCAGAGCCATCGCGGCCGTCACCTTGATGCCGACGGCGGCGGTGATCATCGCTGTGCCGGCCGCCGTGCGCAGGGTGTCCGAGCCGGCCAGGACCGACCACCGACCGGCAGTGCCGTTCCAGCCGGTCTGCAGCGCGATCTCGAGTCCGGACAGCATCAGACCGATCATCAGCGCCTCGTTGTGACCACCGGCGACCAGGTGGAACAGCAGCAGGGGGTTGAGAGCGCCGAGCCAGAGTGCACTGACCGGGTCCTTGCCGCATCGCCGGGCCAGGCGGGGCAGTGCCCACACGATCAGCGCCACGCCGATGAGCTCGACGAAGCGTTGCACCAGCACACCGAGGATGACGTGGTTGCCCGAGATCAGCACGACGCCCTTGGCGATCAGGAGGTAGGCGGGCCCGTAGGGCGACGAGGTGTGCTGCCACCGTGCGTCGACCTGGTGGGCGAGGGCATTGCTGTCCCCGAGCGTGTCGTACGGGCCCGACTGGTACGGGTTGTCGCCGTGCACCATCATCGCGCCGACGGCCAGGTACGAGTAGACGTCGCGCGAGAAGATCGGTGGCGTGACCAGGAACGGGACCACCCACATGGCCAGCGTGTGGGTGAGCTGGGTCCGGGACAGCCGGCGTGTCCGGCCCGGGGCGGTCAGTCTGCCGATCAGGAACCAGCAGACGACCACCAGTCCGATGCCCGAGTACGACACCGCGAGGGCGGCCGGGCCGATCCGGGACAGCAGACCCAGGATGCGCAGGCCGTCGACCGGATTGGGGATCGGGGTCGCGGCGCCGTAGGACGAGGTCGATCCGACCATCATCAGCAGGGCGCCCGTCGTTCCCCACCGCCGCAACCGTGACAACTGGCGGCGTTCGGCCGGGTTCAGCGCTCCGGGCCGCGGCTCGGCCGACGTCGTCGATCCGCCGATGGTCATCGCCGCAGTCTAGAAGCACCCTGTTCCGCGCATACCGATCTGCCCGGCGCATACCGTTGTGCCGAAACTAGTGCCGTTTGTCTGGTTCGCGGACGATTCTGTATGCGCGCTGATCTCGGCGGGGCAACCTGGCGGGGCAACCTGGCGGTGCAACCTAGTGCCGGAAAGATAGGTAAGGCTTGCCTCCAGTGGGCAGGTGTGTTTATTCTGACCGGCTGAGCTCTTTGATCTTCGGCTGGAAAAAGGTCACACTGGTGTTGTGAAAACATCGATCGAGGAGAAGGCCGGCAGTCGCATGCCGTCCGTCGGCTCCGTCGATGCAGTTTCCTACGACGCCGTAGCCGAGGTCAGGACCCGCGAGGCAGTCGTCCAGCTGCTGCTGGCGCATGGCCCGCTCACCGCGGCCGCACTCGCCGAGCGCATCGGATTCTCCTCGGCCGCCATCCGCCGCCATCTCGAGCAACTGCTCGCCGAGGGTGCCGTCATCAGCCGCGAGGCCAGCACCCTTGGTCGCCGCGGCCGGGGACGCCCCGCCCGCACCTACCTGCTGACCGAGATCGGTCGCACCCGTCTCCCGCACTCCTACGACGCCCTGGCGATCGAGGCGCTCGAGTTCCTCTCGGACGTCGGCGGTCCCGACGCGGTCGCCACCTTTGCCCGTCGCCGCGCCGAAGGCATCGTCGACGGCGTCCGTGGCGAGCTGGCGGCAGCAGTCGATGTGCCTGCGAAGGCGGAGATCCTGGCCCGAGCGCTGACCGGGGCGGGATTCGCCGCCTCCGTCCAGGAAGTCGGCATCGGACAGCAGCTCTGCCAGCACCACTGTCCGGTGGCCCACGTGGCCACCAGGTTTCCCCAGCTCTGCGAAGAGGAAATGACAGTCATCACGCAGGTGTTGGGAACCTATGCCCAGCGTTTGGCGACGATCGCCCGGGGCGACTCCTTCTGCACGACCTTCATCCCGGCGGCGCACCAACCGCACCAGCTGCTGCCGCTCAGCACCATCGCCGCCGCTGCACCGAACACCGCTTCACTGCACGATGCTGCACCGAACAACGCTGCACCGCACGACCAATCTCACCGCATCACGAGCGCCACAGGGAAGGACCCGTCATGACGACTGCTCCGGAGCGAGTCCGCGACACCACTGTTTTCGAGACGACCGCTGTCGATCCGACAGCGCTGACCCAGGAGCAGGCCATCGACTCCCTGGGTCACTACGCATTCGGCTGGTCGGACTCCGACGTCGCCGGTGCCGCTGCCAAGCGCGGCATCAACGAGGCCGTCGTGCGCGACATCTCCGACAAGAAGAGCGAACCGCAGTGGATGACCGACTTCCGGGTCAAGGCCCTGAAGCTGTTCGAACGTCAGCCGATGCCCACCTGGGGCGCCGACCTGTCCGGCATTCACTTCGACACCATCAAGTACTTCGTGCGCTCCGGCGAGAAGCAGGCGACGAGCTGGGAGGACCTTCCCGAGGACATCAAGAACACCTACGAGAAGCTGGGCATCCCGGAGGCCGAGAAGCAGCGCCTCGTCTCCGGTGTCGCCGCCCAGTACGAGTCGGAGGTCGTCTACCACTCCATCCAGAAGGAGCTCGAGGACCAGGGCGTCATCTTCCTGGACACCGATTCCGCGCTGAAGCAGTACCCGGAGCTGTTCCAGGAGTACTTCGGCAGCGTCATCCCGTCCGGCGACAACAAGTTCTCCGCACTGAACAGCGCCGTCTGGTCGGGTGGCTCGTTCGTCTACGTCCCGAAGGGCGTGCACGTCGAGATCCCGCTGCAGGCCTACTTCCGGATCAACACCGAGAACATGGGCCAGTTCGAGCGCACGCTGATCATCGTCGACGAGGACGCCTACGTGCACTACGTCGAGGGCTGCACCGCGCCGATCTACAAGTCGGACTCGCTGCACTCCGCCGTCGTCGAGATCATCGTCAAGAAGGGTGGCCGCTGCCGTTACACGACCATCCAGAACTGGTCGAACAACGTCTACAACCTGGTCACCAAGCGCGCGAAGGCCGAAGCCGGCGCCACCATGGAGTGGGTGGACGGCAACATCGGCTCCAAGGTCACCATGAAGTATCCGGCCGTCTGGATGACGGGGGAGTACGCCAAGGGCGAGGTCCTGTCGATCGCCTTCGCCGGCGAGGGACAGCACCAGGACACCGGTGCCAAGATGCTGCACCTGGCCCCGCACACCTCGTCCAACATCATCTCCAAGTCGGTGTCACGTGGTGGCGGTCGTACGTCCTACCGCGGTCTGGTCCGGGTCAATCCCGGCTCGCACCACAGCAAGTCGACGGTCAAGTGCGACGCGCTGCTGGTCGACACGATCTCCCGCAGCGACACGTACCCCTACGTCGACGTCCGCGAGGACGACGTGTCGATGGGACACGAGGCGACGGTGTCCAAGGTCAGCGAGGAGCAGCTCTTCTATCTGATGAGCCGCGGCCTGACCGAGGACGAGGCGATGGCGATGATCGTTCGCGGCTTCATCGAGCCGATCGCCCGCGAACTCCCGATGGAGTACGCGTTGGAACTGAACCGCCTGATCGAACTGCAGATGGAAGGGTCGGTGGGCTGAGCGTGGCCACCCCAGTTGTCCAGGATCGTCCGGTCGTCGTCGGGGATCACGTCGCCGAGACCGTCGTCGGTGGCCGCAATGTCGGCGTCGGCTCGCATGCGAGCCGCGACGGGTCCCTCGACCTCGCCGACCACCGGCCGATCACCGGCCGCGAGGAGGCCTGGCGGTTCACGCCGCTGCGCCGCCTCCGCGGTCTGCACAGCGACGCCGCCTTCAGGGCGAGCGGCGCGACGGGGAACGTCACTGCCGGTTCGGTCTTCAGCATTACTGTGCAGGGTCAGGACGGTGTGACGGCGGCGTCCCTCTCCGGGGCGGAAGCCGTTGCTGTCAAAGGTCTTTCGAAGTACCTGCCGATCGACTACGCCTCGGCGCGGACGTACCACGAGGCCGATTCGGTGTTCCTGATCGACATCGCGCCGGAGGTCAGCACTGCGGCTCCCGTGGTCGTCACGTTTCACGGCAACTCGATCGACGAGGCGGTCGCCGCCCACCTGGTGGTCCGGGTCGGTCACCACGCGCGGGCCCAGGTCGTCGTGGCCTACGAGGGCTCCGCAACCGTCTCGGAGAACGTCGAGATCGTCGTCGGTGACGGTGCGAATCTCACCTACGTCTCCGAGCAGAACTGGGCGGACGACGCCGTTCATCTGTCGCACCACCACGTGCTGGTGGGTCGCGACGCGACCGTCAAGCACGCTGCGCTGACGTTCGGCGGTGACCTGGTCCGGGTGGTCGGGTCGGTCACCTACGACGGACCGGGCGGCGACGCCGAGATGCTCGGCGTCTACTTCGCCGACGCCGGCCAGCACCTCGAGCACCGCCTGTTCATGGATCACAACGCCCCGCACTGCAAGTCCCGGGTGCTGTACAAGGGTGCGCTGCAGGGCAGGTCGGCCCACACGGTCTGGGTCGGCGACGTGCTCATCAGGGCGACTGCCGAGGGTACCGACACGTACGAGATGAACCGGAACCTGTTGCTGACCGAGGGTGCGCGTGCCGACTCGGTGCCGAACCTGGAGATCGAGACCGGCGAGATCGTCGGCGCCGGCCACGCCAGTGCTACCGGTCGCTTCGACGACGAGCAGCTGTTCTACCTGCTCTCGCGTGGCATCCCGGAGCCGATCGCCCGCCGCCTGGTGGTGCGTGGCTTCTTCGGCGAGGTCCTGCACCAACTCGGCGTCGAGTCGGTGGTCGAGCGGGCCACCGCGACGATCGAGGCCGAGCTCGCCATCATCGGCATCTAGCAGCCACTTCCCATTTCACGGGTCGGGCTGTGCCCCTCCCCTCGCAGCAAAGATGGAGTTTCCCATGTCAACACTCGAGATCCGCGATCTGCACGTCTCCGTGCACACCGAGGACGGTCCGCAGGAGATCCTTCGCGGCGTCGACCTCACGGTGACGTCCGGAGAGACCCACGCGATCATGGGGCCCAACGGTTCCGGCAAGTCGACGTTGGCGTACTCGCTGGCCGGGCATCCGAAGTACCAGGTCACGTCAGGGACCGTCACGCTCGACGGGGAGGACGTACTCGCCATGACGGTCGACGCCCGCGCCCGCGCCGGACTCTTCCTGGCCATGCAGTACCCGGTCGAGATCCCGGGTGTCTCGACGTCGAACTTCCTGCGGACCGCCGCCACTGCCGTCCGCGGCGAGGCCCCGCCGATCCGCAAGTGGGTCAAGGAGGTCAAGTCCGCGATGACCGACCTCGAGATCGACCCGACCTTCGCCGACCGCAACGTCAACGAAGGCTTCTCGGGCGGCGAGAAGAAGCGTCAGGAGATCCTCCAGATGTCGCTGCTCCGCCCGAAGATCGCGGTGCTCGACGAGACCGACTCGGGCCTGGACGTCGACGCGCTGCGGATCGTCTCCGAGGGTGTGAACCGTTACAAGGCCTCGTCTGCTGAAGGCGGGGAAGGGGTGGGTGTCCTGCTGATCACCCACTACACCCGGATCCTGCGCTACATCAAGCCCGACCACGTGCACGTCTTCGTGGCCGGCCGCATCGTCGAGTCCGGCGGACCCGACCTTGCCGATGAGCTCGAGGCGAACGGTTATGTGCGTTTCGCGGGCGTCGGTGTCGCGGGAGCAGGCGCGGTGTGACCGCGCTCGACGAGGTGACGGATCTGGACGAAGCCGAGCCCTCGACCCCTTCGTTCGACGTCGAGGTGATCCGGGCCGACTTCCCGATCCTCTCGCGGACGGTGCGTGACGGAAAGCCTTTGGTGTACCTGGACTCCGGAGCCACCTCCCAGCGCCCGATCACCGTCATCGACGCCGAGCAGGAGTACATCACCGGGCACCACTCGGCGGTGCACCGCGGAGCTCACGCTCTGGCCGAGGAGGCCACCGACTTCTACGAGGACGCGCGCGAACGCATCTCGGCATTCATCGGCGCCTCCCGCCCGGAAGAACTGATCTTCACCAAGAACGCCACCGAAGCCATCAACCTGGTGGCCTACTCGCTGGGCAACGCTTCGGTCGGTACTGCGGGTGCGGGCGGCGGCGGAGGTTCCGACGGTCCGTTCGGGCGCTTCGCGGTCGGTCCCGGTGACGAGATCCTGATTACCGAGATGGAGCATCACGCCAACCTGATCCCGTGGCAGGAGTTGTGTCGCCGTACCGGTGCCACGCTGCGCTGGTTCGGTGTGACGGACGACTTCCGACTTGATCTGACCGACATCAGATCGTTGATCAACAAGCGAACCAAGGTGGTCGCTTTCAGCCATCAGTCCAACGTGCTCGGCACCGTCAACCCGGTGGCGACCCTGGTCGAGGCGGCCCGGGAGGTCGGCGCGCTCACCGTGCTCGACGCCTGCCAGTCCGTGCCGCACACCAGCGTGGACGTAGGGCAACTCGGAGTGGATTTCTTGGCGTTCTCCGGTCACAAGATGCTCGGACCGTCGGGCGTCGGTGGTCTGTATGGACGTTCCGACCTACTCGAGGAGATGCCGCCGTTCCTCACCGGCGGCTCGATGATCGAGCAGGTCTTCATGGACCACTCCACCTACGCCGCACCGCCGGCTCGGTTCGAGGCCGGCGTCCCGATGACCTCGCAGGCCGTCGGGCTGGGTGCAGCCGTCGACTACCTGGAAACCCTGGGCATGGCGAACGTCGCCGCCCACGAGGCCGAGCTGACCGGGCTTGCGCTGCAACAGTTGTCGGCAGTACCGGGTGTTCGCATCATCGGTCCTCCGGACACGACGGATCGCGGTGGCGCGGTGTCGTTCGTCGTCGACGGAGTGCACGCGCACGACGTCGGGCAGATTCTCGACGATTCCGGTGTTGCAGTACGGGTGGGCCACCACTGCGCGTGGCCGCTGCACCGTCGGTACGGCGTGGCAGCGACGGTGCGCGCCTCGTTCGCCGTGTACAACACACCCGGCGAGGTCGAGGTGCTGGTGGACGCAGTCCGCGAAGCGCGACGCTTCTTCGGCGCGAATTCGTCGGCGAAGTAGGGAGAGCCGGACATGCAGATGGAGCAGCTGTACCAGGAGATCATCCTGGACCACTACAGGGCACCCCACCACCACGGCCTTCGTGACCCTTTCGACACGCAGGTGCACCACGTCAATCCGACCTGCGGTGACGAGATCACGTTGCGGGTCAAGCTGTCCGGGCCCGGGACGGATGCAATCGTCCAGGACATCTCCTACGACGCGATGGGCTGCTCGATCTCGCAGGCCGCGACCTCGGTGATGACGGACCTGACCATCGGCCGCACCCTGACCGATGCGCTGGCCACCCTGGACGAGTTCAACAAGATGGTGACCAGCCGCGGCAAGATCGCCGGCGACGAGGACACTCTGGGAGACGGCATCGCCTTCGCCGGGGTCTCGAAGTATCCGGCACGCGTGAAGTGCGCACTACTGGGCTGGATGGCATTCAAGGATGCTGCTGTGCAGGCGGTGGCCTGATGCAGTCCTTGAATCGGATTTGTTTGATCGAAGACGCTGTTGTTCAGGCGGTCAACTGATGAAGTCCTTCAATACCCCTCGCACCGAAGAGAAGACAGGAGCGCGGCGATGACCGAACCGTCCACGCAGACCCACGACCACGCCGGTCACGACCACGCCGGTCACGACCACGCCGGTCACGACCACGCCGGTCACGACCACGCCGGTCACGATTACGCGGGCTACGACCACGCCGTTCACGAGCACCCGACGGACGACCGGGCAACGCGGAGTGCAGCGGCGCTCGACAGCACCGTGCTGGAGAAGACCGCGGTCGCAGTCGCCGGCGCGCCGGTGGACGAGGCCCTGATCGAGGACATCGAGGAAGCGCTGCGCGACGTCGTCGATCCCGAGCTCGGGGTCAACATCGTCGACCTCGGCCTGATCTACGACCTCACCGTCGACGAGGCCAAGACCCTCACCATCGATATGACGCTGACCAGCGCGGCCTGCCCGCTCACCGACATGATCGAGGACCAGGTCGCCGCGGCGATCATGGGTCCCGGCCAGGAACTCGTGGCCGACTACAAGATCAACTGGGTATGGCTTCCGCCGTGGGGTCCGGAGAAGATCACCGACGACGGCCGCGAGCAACTGCGCGCCCTTGGCTTCAACATCTGACCGTCCCGGGCAATCCTGTGTGCGCCATCGGGCCGCTCCACTAGGCTGCCGAGATGCATGAGCTCCGAGCCGTCCTGCCTCCTCCGAGTCGCTGACCGGAGTCGCGGGACCAGTTCAGCCTTCGGGCTTTGGTGGTTGACCCCTGCGCTTCGACAGATGTCGTGACCATCGTCAGCCTCTGCCCCGGAGTCCGTTCTCATGTTGAATCCCCTTGTCCTGTTCGCCTCTGCCCGAAATCGCACGACCACCGCCATCGGCCATCGCATGGGCCTCGTCCAGATCAGCCTGGCCGCGGCCCTCTGGGGCACCACCGGTGTAGTCGTCCGTCAACTCCACGAATCGTCCGGGCTCGGCCCCATCGCGATCGGGTTCTACCGGTTGTTGACGGCGGCCCTGCTGTTGCTGATCCTGTCCGGACCCAAGCTCCGCGAGGCTGTCCGCGGCCTGCGTACCCACCCGGGGTCGCTCGTGCTCGCGGGCGTCGGGCTCGGCGTCTACCAGGTGCTCTATTTCATCTCCGTGGCCGACGTCGGGGTGGGCGTGTCCACCGTCGTCAGTCTCGGCATCGCCCCTGTGATCACCACCGCCATCGAAGCCGTGTCGGCCCGCCGATTCCCCAGTGCCAGAACGGCTCTCGTCATTCTCGCGGCGGTAGCGGGTCTGGTGCTGGTGGCGATCTCTTCGTCCGGCGCGGCCACCACTGCCGCGCCCCGGCCCGGTCTCGGTCTGCTGGCCGCGGTCGGTTCCGGTCTGAGCTACGCGCTCACCACCATCGTCAGTCGACGGGCAGCGCAGGGTATCTCGCCGCTGGTGATGACCACGACGAGCAGCGTCATCGGAGCCATCACCCTGCTGCCGATCGCGCTTCTCTCAGGTGCCGGCTTCGTGGTGACCGGCTCGGCGGCCGGACAACTGGTCTACCTGGGCGCGGCCACCACCGTGCTCGCCTACGCGTTGTTCTATGCGGGCCTTCGCTCCACCACGAGCAGCGTGGCGTCGGTGCTGACCCTGATCGAACCTCTCACGGCGACGATCCTCGCCGTCGTCCTGCTGTCCGAGCCGCTCCCGGCGCTGACCGTGCTCGGTGGTCTTCTGCTGCTGGGAGCGATCGGGGTGCTTTATCTGGCCCCTTCCGGCAAGACCTCGAAACCCCCCTCGGCAGAACCGGTTCTACCCAGGTAGACTGGCTTTCTACCCAGGTAGATCCTGGCAGATCGCTCCGGCTCGAGGAGGCATGTTGCCAACCCTGAACATCAAGAACCCACGTGTGTACGAGTTGGCGAAGCTGCTGTCCGAAAGATCGGGTAGGTCGATGACGAGCGTGATCGAATCGGCTCTTGAGCGGGAGTTGGAGCACACCGCGAACGATCGGAGTGGTATCGCAGAACGGCTCCACGCCCTGGCCTTGGAAGCGGCTCCGCTGGTGCAACACCTCCCACCCGACCCGTTCGCCGACCTCTACGACGAGGAGACCGGTCTTCCCAGATGATTCTCGATGCCTCCGCGATCGTGGCCGTCGTTCGGCTGGAACCGGAAGGGCGTTCGTTCGAGTCCGCCATCGAACGTGCGCGCACCAATGGACTCTCGGCCGCCACCCTGCTGGAGACGGCGTTGGTCCTTGGCCCGGCACTCGACCTGACCCTCGACCGTTTCATCGCGATGGCACGCATCACGGTCGAACCGGTGACCGAGGCCCAGGCCAGGCTCGCTCGGACCGCGTATCGGCGGTACGGACGCGGGTCCGGGCACCCGGCGAGACTTAACTTCGGTGACTGCTTCTCGTACGCGCTCGCCGTCGACAAGCGGGAGCCCTTGTTGTTCAAGGGCAACGATTTCTCCCAGACTGACGTATTGGTGGCCCCGTGACGACCGGCTCGACGACCGCGAGTGCAGCAGCACCAGCGTCCGACCCACGCCTGGCCCGGCGCAGCGGTCCGCACGACAGCGATGCGATGGCCGCGTATCGGGAGGATCTGGACCGCATCCGGTTCTCGCCCTACTTCTCCCGGTTGTCCGCGGTCACCCAGGTGATCTCCCAGGGCGCCGCCGGGCAGTCGGTGCAGAACAGGTTGACCCACTCGATCAAGGTCGCCGCTGTCGCGCGCGCCATCGCGGTGAAGCTGAACTACGGGCCGCACCGGGAACTGCTCGCCGAACTGGGTGGATGCGACCCGGTGGTGATCCAGGCCGCGGCGACCGCGCACGATCTCGGTCATCCGCCCTTCGGGCATCTCGGGGAACGGGTGCTGGACCGGATCGCGAGATCCCGTTTTGGGCTGGCCGACGGTTTCGAGGGCAACGCCCAGACGTTCCGCATCGTCACCGAGCTCGACGTCCACGGGACGAGCGGCGAGGGCCTCAACCTCACCGCCGCCGTCCGCGCGGCCGTCCTCAAGTACCCCTGGGCGCGATATGGCGTCCCGAACCCGCATCCGAGCGCGGCCGCGCACGCGCCCAAGGGCGGGGGTCAGGGAGAGGAGGGATTCGGCTCCGGCAAGTTCTCGGCCTACGTCCTGGACGCCGGCGAGATGACGGAGGTGCTCGCCGCCTACCCGCTGATCAAACCCTGGCGGCAGACGGCCGAGTGCTCGGTGATGGACATCGCCGACGACATCGCCTACTCCCTCCACGATCTCGATGACTTCCACCGAGCGGGGGTGCTGCAGCACGCGTCCGTCTCCGCCGAGTTCCGTACCTGGAACCGGCACCGGTCCGACTTGGAGAAGGTGGACCGGAACGAGCTGAAGGCGAACGAACGCCTGCCCGGCAACTCGCTCGAGTTGTTGCGCCGCCGGCTGCACGCGAAGGACGCGTGGATGGTCGACGACGAGGCGTTCGCCGTCGCCGTCGGCCGGGTCGGGACCGACCTGGTGGACGGGTTGCTGGCAGTTCCCTTCGATTCGTCGCTGGCCGCCGAGCGGTTGGTGGGGGAGTTCACCCGCAGCTGGATCTCGCACCTCCAGGACTCGGTGGTGGTCTCGTCCGACCCGCCGCCCCGGGCCGGGCACGTCTCGCTGGACCGTCAGGCCTGGCACGAGGTGGCCGTCCTGAAGTTCGTCCACCAACGCTTCGTGTTGGATCGACCGGATCTGGCCATGTTCCAGCGCGGGCAGGGTCAGGTGATGGCCGAATTGGTCGGCGATCTCGACTCGTGGCTGGCCGACCCGGTGGATGCCGGCCGGGCGCCCCGTCGGCTCATCGACCTGGTCGAACTGGCCACCCATGCCTACGACCAGTTGGCCGTCACGAACCCTGAGCTGCTGATCACCAGTACCGGCAAGCCAGGTGGTTCGCCCGACGACCTGGTGCGCTGGGGTCGAGGTCGGGGAATCATCGACTACGTCGCCTCCCTGACCGACGACCGTGCCGCGAACTCGGCCGCCACGCTCGCCGGCCACACCGCCCGCCTCTGGGACGCCGGGTCCGCACTGTGAGCGCCGTCGGGCGCCCGCGACCGGCGGCCGGCGGGGGGATCGAGGTCGAGATCTCCGCCCACCGGGTCGTCGGCTGGGTCAACCGGTTCGCCGGTCGCAACAACGGAGTCGACGATCTCGTCGCGCATCCGGACCGGCTGGAGCTGCTGGCCGGCGACGGCACCGTGGCCACCCTGGAGGTGCCGTTCGGGCCGATGTCGATCGGTTCTCGCGAACCGGTGGAGGCGCTCGTCTCGCATCTCGCGAGCGTCGGTCTGCTCGGGGTGATCCTGGTTCGTGGCGGAGCTCACTCCGTCGGGACCGCGAAGGACGGTGTGGTCCTGAGTTCCTCCACTGACCGGGCCTATCTGCAGGGTCGGACGGCCGCTGGCGGCTGGTCACAGCAGCGGTACGCGAGACGTCGCGGCAATCAGCTGACGGCGTCGCTTGATGACGCCGCCTCGACGGCCGCCCGCGTCCTGCTGCCCTTCGTCGGACGATTCGGTGGTCTTGTGCTGGCCGGAGATGCCTCGGCGATCCGCAAGGTGATGGCCGAGCCGGCGCTGCAACCGCTGGCGCAGTTGCCTTCTCGAATGTTCGGCGACATTCCCGAACCGCGTCGAGCGGTGCTCGACGCGGTCGCCGAGCGCAGCCTCGTGGTGCGAATAGTCGTCCGCACCCGGGAGGAGGCGGCCCGGCTGACCGGACCGGTCTAGGCGAGAGGATGCGTGGCCGGACCCACCACCCGTCGGGGCGGTCGGGGTCGCCGCCGGCGCTTGTTCTCGTCCCGCTGGCGATCGAGTCGGTCTTCGTAGGGCAGGGTCTCCCACTCCCAATCCATCGGATCACCCTGTCGGAGCAGCACTTTCGAGACCTTGTTGTCCTCGACGTCGACCACGTACAGTTCGCGACTGTCGCGGCGATTGGCTGCCACCACGCCGTCCAGGACATGATCAAAAGTGAACATCTCGAAGTACGGCAAGCCGGTGGCGGACGCCTGAGCACCGGGTCTGAGGAAATGTTCGATGAGATACTCCAACCATTCGATCGAGCGGTAGAACTTTTCCAGCCCGTCGTAGGTCAGGCACGTGCCGACCAGCCAACGGCCCAACCACACCACAGGCCAGGTTGACCCGCCACCACCGCGTTGTATTGATCGGTCTCGGCTGCGGTCCAGGGGGATTTCGAGTCCCACTCGATGTCGTCGGCGGCCGGATTGCCCGGCACGTCATAGGGGCCGCTACGAGTTTGGCAGCGGCGCGAACCGGCGAATGCGGCAAGGTAGGCCTGCTCGTGCTGATTCAATGGCGGTTCGATTTCGATGTGGCCGATGAAGTCCGTGGTGTATCCCATGGGTCGCTCCCTTTGTCCGAGTTGGTCAGCATCGTGGCAGCTCGGGGCGAGCACGGGCGGTCCTTGCCCACAATTCGGTGGTCGACCGCGATGAGTGTGGACAACCTCGAATTCTTGATCTTCGATTCGCAACAATCATCGGCATGGAACTCCACGCCGATGAAATTTCCGCGGACGAAATCCGTGACCCCGGAGCCCTCTTGGCCGAGGTGGCGGTGGACCATCCGCTGCGGGAAGGGCTGATTCTGCTGGTGCTGGTCGAGAATGGTGCGACGGAGATGGCGGTCCGTCATGTCGAGGCGCTGAGCGTGGACTGCCGGGAGCCGCCCAGGGATGGCTCGAGCAAGCTATTGCGCGCGGCCACGAGGCGAATGCCCATTCCGGACGACGCGTTTCCCATCAGGTTTCAGGTGGTGACGGTCATCGTGCGACCCGGATTGACCGTGATGGGCAGCAGTGAACTCAACCGGATACTGGCCTGGCGCCACAGCAATCATCTCCGACGGGCCACCACCGCGGCTGGTTGATCCTGGTGACAGAATTCGGGTGGTTCGACGAGGCCGGCCGCTGGGGCGGGTACGACCTCCGAATGCTCACGGAATGACTATGGCGACTCCGGCCGTGCCGCTGCCGGCCGCGTACCCACCACAGCCGCCGGGACCCCGCCGTCGCGACCGAGCACCCGCGGTCGTCGGCGGGCCTCAGCACATCGGTGTGGGCTCAGCCGTTGGCCGGGGCGGTCGGGACAGCCCCGGCCACGACCGGACGACGACCGGCCCGAATGCGCCGGTCGGCCAGGAAACCGCGGACGCCCAGGGTGCCGACGATGGTGCCCACCACCACCGCCGTGATCACCAGCACCGCGTGCACCAGCAGGAACGCAGTCGGTGAGGAGTGTCCGATGGAACCCGTCCACGCGCGCTGGTCCTGCCAGATGGCGACAGAGAAGCGTGGCCAGATGGCCCAGTTGAACACTCCGACCGCCACCAGGAACAAGGACCAACCACGGGTAAGAATCACTCCTGCAGTATCCGCCCGAAGCTGAGCCCGGGGCTGTGAGGCAACGGACAGCCGGCCCGCCGGAATAGGAGCTTGACCCGGCAACAGGGGGCGGCGGGCATCTGAGGTCACCGTCCCAGGGCAGAATGCTTCCCCGTGACGACACCAGCCCCCGTTTCGCCGGACGCAACCATCCAGAGCACCCCGATCCCGTCGGTCAGCGCCCGCATCGCGGCCGAACTGGGCGTGCAGGAGTGGCAGGTCGTCGCGGCGATCGGGATGCTGGACGGTGGAGCCACCGTGCCCTTCATCGCCCGGTATCGCAAGGAGGTCACCGGAACCCTGGACGACGTCCAGCTGCGCGACCTCGAGGAACGCTTGACCTACCTGCGGGAACTCGACGACCGGCGGGCCGCGATCATCGAGTCGATCAGCGGACAGGGCAAGCTCACGCAGGCGTTGGAGCGAAGCCTGGCGGCCGCCGATACCAAGGCCCGGCTGGAGGACATCTACCTCCCGTTCAAGACCAAGCGGCGGACGAAGGCGCAGATCGCCCGGGAGGCCGGCCTCGAGCCACTGGCTTTGACCCTGCTCGAGGATCCCGGCCAGAGCCCGGAGTCGCTGGCCGCCGGCTACGTCGACGGGGACAAGGGCGTCGCCGACGTCGCCGAAGCACTGCTGGGTGCGCGCGCGATCCTGGTCGAGAGGTTCGGCGAGGACGCCGACCTGGTGGGAGGGCTCCGCGAGCTGCTCTGGACCCGCGGCCGACTCGTCTCCTCGATGCTCAAGGGGAAGGAGGAGGACGGCGCCAAGTTCTCCGACTACTTCGACTTCTCCGAGAAGCTGACCACCCTGCCCTCGCACCGGGTGCTGGCCATGTTCCGCGGCGAGAAAGACGACATCCTCGCCGTCTCGGTGAGCCCCGACGTGCAGACACAAGATCCGCTGGACACCTCACCCACCGATTACGAGCGCCGGATCGCAGCCCGCTTCGGCATCGCCGACCACGGCCGGCCGGCGGACAAGTGGTTGCGCGAGACAGTCCGGTGGGCCTGGCGGACGCGACTTTCGGTGTCGTTGGGCATCGACGTCAGGATGCGACTGCGCCAGGCCGCCGAACAGGCTGCCGCCGGCGTTTTCGCCTCCAATCTGAGGGATCTGCTCCTGGCCGCACCCGCCGGGAGCCGACCGACGCTCGGACTGGATCCCGGCTTCCGGACCGGAGTGAAGGTCGCGGTGGTCGACGGCACCGGCAAGGTCGTCGCGATCGACACCATCTATCCCCACCAGCCGCACAACCGGTGGGACACAGCGTTGGCGGCGCTGCACCAGCTCGTCGTCACCCACGGTGTGGAGCTGGTCTCCATCGGCAATGGCACCGCGTCGCGGGAGACGGACCGCCTGGCGACCGAGCTCATCGCCCGCGTCCCGGGCCTGACGAAGATCGTCGTTTCCGAGGCGGGCGCCTCGGTCTACTCGGCAAGCGCCTACGCGTCGGCCGAACTCCCAGACCTGGACGTGTCGATCCGGGGAGCGGTGTCCATCGCGAGACGGCTGCAGGACCCGCTGGCCGAACTGGTGAAGATCGACCCGAAGTCGATCGGAGTCGGGCAGTACCAGCACGATCTGGCCGAATCCATGCTGGCCAAATCCTTGGACGCGGTCGTGGAGGACTGCGTCAACGCGGTCGGCGTCGACGTGAACACCGCGTCGGTGCCGCTGTTGGCGCGGGTCTCCGGTGTCACCACCACCCTCGCCGAGAACATCGTTCATCACCGGGACAGCAACGGTCCCTTCACTTCTCGAGGTTCGCTCAAGAACGTGCCGCGACTCGGGCCGAAGGCCTACGAGCAGTGCGCAGGCTTCCTGCGCATTACCGGGGGAGCTGACCCGCTGGACCGGTCCAGCGTGCACCCCGAGGCATACCCGGTGGTCCGCAGGATCCTCGCGGCCACCGGTACCGGCCTCGACGACCTGATCGGCAACACCACGCTCCTGCGCGGGCTCGCCCCGGAGAAGTTCGTCGACGACACCTTCGGCGTGCCGACCGTCACCGACATCCTGTCCGAACTTGAGAAGCCGGGCCGTGACCCTCGGCCGGCGTTCACCACCGCCACCTTCGCCGACGGGGTCGAGAAGATCGCCGATCTGCGGGTCGGCATGGTGCTCGAGGGTGTGGTGACGAACGTGGCCGCCTTCGGGGCCTTCGTCGACGTCGGCGTGCACCAGGACGGACTGGTGCACGTGTCCGCGATGAGCAACAAGTTCATCAGCGACCCGCGAGAGGTGGTCAGGTCCGGGCAGGTCGTCAAGGTCAAGGTGATGGAGGTCGATCCTGCGCGCAAGCGGATCTCGCTGAGCCTTCGACTGGATGACGAGCCGGGCGCGAAGGCACCGCGCAACCAGTCCGGGCCGCGTCCGGAGCGGGGCCGGGACTCCCGGCAGGGCCGTACCGGTCAACCGTCCGCCCGGCAGCCGGAACCCGCCCCCGCCGCCGGCTCTCTCGCCGACGCCCTCCGCAAGGCCGGCTTCGGCAGGTAGTCCCCCCGCCTGCCCGCTGGTGCTGCGCGGCGCTGCTGGACTGCCCGGCGCTGCTGCCCGGCGCATACAGATCTGCTCGAAACGTCGCGTCAAGGGCAATTTTCGGGCCGAACCGTATGCGCCGGGCACATTCGTATGCGCGGGGCACAGCAGTACCCGCGGAGCACAGCAGCACCCGCGGAGCACAGCAGCATGCGCGGGGCACAGCAGCACCCGCGGAGCACAGCAGCAGGCGCGAAGCGCGGGACGTGGGCAGGCTCACCCGGTCGGTCGCCGTGTTGGCGGGGCATCAGGCGTATCCCCGGTAGAATCGGAACACGTGATCACTGCAACCGGCCTCGAACTCCGGGCCGGGACGCGGATCCTGCTGGCCGACACCACCGTCCGCCTCCAGCACGGCGACCGCGTCGGCCTGGTCGGGCGCAATGGCGCCGGCAAGACCACGAGTCTCCGGGTGCTGGCCGGTGAGCGCGCTCCCTACGGTGGGAACGTCGCCATCAGCGGCCCACTCGGCTACCTGCCCCAGGATCCCCGCGAGGGCGATCTCGACATGACGGCCCGCGACCGTGTCCTCTCCGCCCGTGGCCTCGACGTGCTGGTCGCTCAACTGGAGAAGGTCCACATCCAGATGGCCGAGCTCACGGGCAAGGAAGCGGAGGACGCCGTCGAGCGCTACGGCAGGATCGAGGAGCGCTTCTCCACCCTTGGGGGCTACGCAGCCGAGTCCGAGGCCGCCCGCATCACGTCCAACCTCGGACTGCCGGATCGCATTCTCGAGCAGCCGATGCGCACCCTGTCCGGCGGTCAGCGCCGTCGGGTCGAGCTGGCCCGGATCCTGTTCGCGGCGGCCGATGCCGGCGACGGCACCATGCTGCTGCTCGACGAACCCACCAACCACCTCGACGCCGACTCGATCACCTGGCTCCGTGACTTCCTCAAGGGCTTCACCGGCGGGCTGGTGATCATCTCGCACGACGTCGAGCTGCTGGCGGCGGTGGTCAACAAGGTCTGGTTCCTCGACGCCGTCCGCGGCGAGCTCGACGTCTACAACATGACGTGGGGCCGTTACCTGGAAGCCCGCGCCACCGACGAGCAGCGCCGCCGCCGCGAGCGCGCCAACGCCGAGAAGAAGGCGTCCGTCCTGATGACGCAGGCGGCCAAGCTCGGAGCCAAAGCCACGAAGGCCGCTGCCGCCCACCAGATGGTGCGCCGGGCAGAGGCCCTGATCTCCAACCTCGACGAGGTCCGCGTCTCGGACAAGGTCGCCAAGATCCGATTTCCGGAGCCGGCTTCCTGCGGCAAGACCCCGCTCACCGCCAAGAACCTGTCCAAGCACTACGGCTCGTTGGAGATCTTCACCGGCGTCGACCTGGCCATCGACCGCGGCAGCCGGGTGGTGGTGCTCGGTTTCAACGGTGCCGGCAAGACCACCCTGCTCAAGCTGCTCGGCGGACGGGAGAAGCCCGACACCGGGGCCGTCGAGCCGGGTTACGGACTCAAGCTCGGCTACTACGCCCAGGAGCACGAGACGCTGGATCCGGATCGCTCCGTCTGGGAGAACATCCGCAGCGCCGCTCCCGACGCCGGGGCGCAGGAGCTGCGCAATCTGCTCGGTTCGTTCCTGTTCACCGGCGAGCAGCTGGAACAACGTGCCGGCACGCTCTCCGGTGGCGAGAAGACCCGGCTGGCGCTGGCCGGGCTTGTCTCGTCGGCCGCCAACGTGCTGCTGCTCGACGAGCCGACCAACAACCTCGATCCGGCCAGCCGGGAGCAGGTGCTGGACGCGCTGCGCCGTTACGCCGGCGCCGTCGTGTTGGTCACCCACGATCCCGGAGCCGTTGCGGCCCTGCACCCGGAGCGGGTCATCCTGCTGCCCGACGGCAGCGAGGACCATTGGTCCGCCGATTACCTCGATCTCGTCGAGCTCGCCTGAGTCTGCCTCGTGCCGGGCGAGCGTCGTCTGACCTGCGACTCCGCCCGAACCGGGAGGCCTGGCACGCGGTGATCGTCACCGGCCACCAAATCCGCGCCAGCAGTGGCGGGCCGGTCGGTTCTGCTCGATCATGGGTGGATCACCCATGCCGACGCCGCCGGGTGGGACTGTCCTGCAGTCCGCCGACGGGCCGACTCGATGTCAGAAGAAGGTGCGGACGTGGTAGCAGAGTCGCCATCAACGCCAGCAACACAGACCAAGTCGGATCCGGGCAAGGCCGGCACGATCCGCAAGGGAGCCAGGATCACCGGCTCCGCGCGGGACAAACTGACTACCGATCTCCGGCGGAAGTACGAGAAGGGCCTGAGCATCAGGGCTCTCGCCGACGGGACCGGCCGGTCCTATGGGTTCGTCCATCGATTGCTGGTGGACGCCGACGTACCGCTGCGGGGTCGCGGCGGCGCCACCCGCACGAAGAAGAAGTAGCGGCATCCGACCGGACGTGCCGAGCCCGGCCCGTAGAGGGCCGTCGGCGAACACCGGTCTGGTACCAATGGACCGGTGACGACACCCTCTGCACCTTTCCCGGCGAACGCGGCACCTTCCCCCCACCTGGCCGGGGCGCGATCGTTCGATGACGAACTGCTCGCCCGCGGTCGGCTGGCCGTCGAGGTGACGGGCACGGTCCTGACGATCACCCTCGACCGCCCGGACATCCGGAACGCCCAGCTGCCGGCGACCTGGGAGGCGTTGGCGTACATCGGATCGCGGGTGCCGGCTCACATCCGTGTAGTGGTGGTGCGCGGGTCCGGCGAGTCGTTCTCGTCCGGGTTGGACCGGTCGATGTTCACCCCTGGTCCGGAGTCGGTGCTGATGCAGATCGCCTCGGCGCCGGACACGGTGGCGCATCACATGATCGCCGACTTCCAGCGCGGGTTCACCTGGTTGTCGGACCCGTCGTTCGTCTCGATCGCCGCGGTCCGCGGGCACGCGGTCGGAGCGGGCTTCCAGCTGGCCCTGGCCTGCGATCTGGTGGTGGCCGCGGACGACGCCCAGTTCTGCATGGCCGAGGTGGGGCTCGGTCTGGTCCCGGACCTCGGCGGCACCGGCTCCCTGGTCCGGGCGGTCGGTTACCAACGCGCGTTGGAGATCTGCGTGACCGGCCGACGGGTCGGTGCGCCGGAAGCGGTCCGGATCGGCCTGGCCCTGGTGTCGGCGCCGGCTGCCGACCTCGATGTCGCGGTCGGCGACCTGGTCGACGCGATTCTGGCCGTGCCCGTGGAGGCGGGCCGCTCGGTGACCAGGCTCATCGGCTCCGCTACCGTGCTCAACGCTGAGGATCAGCTGGTGGCCGAGCAGAGTGAGCAGGTCAAACGACTGCGGGAGCTGGCGGCAGGCGGCGGGCGCTGATGTCGAAGCAGTCGGATCTCTTCGAGGACTTCTATCTACGGGCCGGATCCAACCTGCACGAGGTACCCTGGGCCAATCTCGTGCCGAACGCGGCCATGGTGCAGTTGCTCGATACTCTGCCCGCGTCGGCCGGCGGCCGTGCGCTGGTGGTCGGCTGCGGGCTGGGCGACGACGCCGAGGAGTTGGCCCGCAGGGGATATGCGGTCACCGCCTTCGACGTGGCACCGACGGCGATCGACCGGTGCCATCAGCGCTACCCGGATTCCGACGTCGAATACGTCCTGGCCGACGTCTTGGAGCTTCCGTCCCGCTGGGCGGGGCGTTTCGACCTGGTCATCGAAATCCGTACGCTGCAGTGCCTTCCGGCCGACGAGCGCCCAATTGGTGCGACCGAGATCGCCCGCACGGTCGCTCCCGGCGGGCGGCTCTACGTGCGGTGCTATCGATTGACGGACGAGATCGTCGACCGCTTCGATGGTCCGCCGTGGCCCCTCGACCGGGCGGATCTCCAGGTGTTCACCACCGTGGGTCTGATCACCGAGCGGTTGGAGGAGAACGATGTCGGACTCCCCGGTGCCGACCGCGGCCCGACCTTCACCGCGGTGTACCGGCGACCCTGACCACGCCGAAGCTGAGCAGCATCACCACCAGCACCGGCAGCTCGAGGTAGGCGTGATAGCTGGCCAGGGCGGAGTACACGGTGCGGCCCTGGCCGTAGTCCACGACGAACAACAGCAGCAGTGCGGCGCCGGCGCCCAGTCCGAGTGCCCAGGTACGCCAGCCGCGGAGCCACGGCACCCGTCGTTCGAACGCGGCCGTGGTGGCGGGCGCGTACCGCGGCAGGAAGAACACCCAGACGACGAAGTGCATCAGTTGAAGGAATGCGAACACCGTCAGGAAACGGATGCCAACAGTGGTTCCCCAGGTCCCCGGGAGGGTGGTGCCCGCGGCCACCACCTGCGGGATCGCCGCGAAGGTCCGCACCGTCCCAGCTGTTCCGGCCATCCAGCGGTCGAGCAGACCGGACAGCATGACGGCCGGCACCAGCACCACCCAGCTCAGCTGGACCGCCAGGAACAACGTCCGCGCCCGACGGGTGAACGCCCGGGAGAACTCCCAGAGGAAGGCCAGCGGCACCAGGTTGTGCAGGTGCGTGATCACCACGACGTGGTACGACGGCCAGGTCAGCGACGCCGCCAGTGCACCCGACAGCACCACCGCGCCCGCCAGCGCCGCCCACCGGTAGCGACGCAGGCCCCACCAGGTTGCCGTTCCGAGAATGCCGTACGTCAGCACGATCTCGGCCCGGACCGTCCAGGCCAGCCCGAACGCGGCCCCGACCAGCCGGACGAGCACAATGCCGGTGATGAGGGCCACCAGCAACTGCAGCAGCGGCCTGCCGAGCAGTGCGCTGAACCGACCCCCGATGTACCGGAGCTCGAGCACGTTGTGGAGCACTCCGAACACCATCAGCGCGACAGCGGTCGTCGTCAGTGGCGCACGCAGGGCGAGTCCGAGCGACAGCACGGCGAAAGCCAGCAGACCGAGCGTCCCCGCCCTGACCGCTGACCTGGGCATCGGATGATCGACTGGCTGCGCGCTTTCGCTGTGACGCTGCTGGTCGAGCTCCCGATCTACGCGCTGCTGCTGCGCCGGTGGTGCTCCACCTCCCGCGCCGCGGCCCTGGGACTGCTGGCCAACGTGATCACGCACCCGCTGCTCTGGTTCGGTCTGGTCGACCTCCACGCCGGAACGGCGGCCCGCACGGTGGTGCTCGTTGCCGCCGAGGTGGCCGTGTGGCTCGTCGAGTGGTCCGTGCTGGTGCTCGGTCTGCGGCGAACCGAGCGGGGCGGAGCGGATCGCCGGGAACTTGCGGCGATCACCGGCCTGGTCAATCTCGCGTCCTTCGGGGTCGGCCTCCTGCTGCTGGGCTGAGTCCCGACCGGCCCCGATGGTGGGCCGCCCGACGCTCACGGTCGATTCCGTCGACGCCGCAGCCACCAGATCAACAACGCGATCGCCGCCAGCACCACGACGACCAGCACGATCGTGACGACGGTCCCGGAGCGTCCGTCGATCGGCGAGCTGGGTGCGATGTCGGCAAGCCAGGGGATGGAGGTCGTCATGGCCAGAGCATGGCAGAACCGACGCTGACGTCCTGCTGAACGCGCGCTATAGCGAGCACTTCGCAGGACGCTGGGGGTGGAACCAGCCGGGGTGCCGTCTCGTCGCAGCAAGGTGGCCGTCGAACCTCGGTCACCCACTTCCAGCACGCAGGGGATGCCGAACGGTGACGGTACGCACGATCGGTCGGACGGTTGCCGGAGCGGCGGTCGTCGCGGGAGGCGCAGTCGTCTGGTTTCTCGGCGCCGGCCCCGCCCATCCGGACACGACCGTTCTGCTCGTCGCCGCTCTGGTGCTGGCGGCCCTTCTGGTGCTCGGCTCTGTCCTGACGAGCACGCCGACCGGCCGGCTCGGCGCCGTGATCGTGATGACCGGCCTCACCGCCTGTCCCGCCTGGTTGTCCCTGAACGAGTTCGCCGGCGGTACCCCGGGACTGCGGTACCCGGCCCTGACCCTGTGCGGCCTGGTGGCGACCGCGGGTCTGGCCGCGGCCTGCCGCCGGCCCGCCGCGCCCCCGACCGGCGAGGATCACCCGCGGAGTTCCTGGCGCATCGGGCTTCTCGCCGCCGCAGTGGCATCGGGGACGGCGGCGATCTGCATCGGTTGCGGCATCGGACTCGGGGCGGTGGCAGTGGCGGGACCCGTTGACTCCGACACCGCCGCAGCACAGGCGCCGAGCGCCTATCCCGGTCTGGTCGGGACGACCGCCCGGACGGTCGATGTGCAGGACCGCGCGTTCCCCACGACCGACCGCGACACCGTCGCGGCCGGCACCGGGTTCGTCACCTTGAATCGCTATCCCGGAGCCGGGGAGAATACGGTGAAGGGCGTCGATGGGCCGACCGGCGTGCTTCGCTGGACCTACCGTCTCTCCGGAGCCAGCACGGTGGCGCTGGCCACCTCGACCGCCGGCCGCTACGTGATCGCGACCTTTGCTCCCGGGGGAGTGGATCGGCCGCGATGGCACCGCCTGGTGGTGCTGGACGCCGTCACCGGGGCCCAGATGTGGATGACCGACGTGGCCGCGACGGGCGCCGATGGGTTGGCACCGACAGACCAGATCCTGCCGCTTGCCGAGGCTGATCTCCTCGACTCCAGGAACGCCGGCGGAAACCGCCTGGTCGCCCTCGATCTGGCCTCCGGTCGGAAACTGTGGACGTGGCAGGCTGCGCCGGGTTGTCAGGACGAGACTCGAAGACCGACATCGGTTGCCGCCCTAACCTTCCGGGTGGTCCAGTGCGGGCTTTCGGCCCAGCTCGTCGCGCTGGACGCCGCCGGCGCCGACCGGTGGCGTCATTCGACGACGGTGACCCTGGCGAAGGACGCCGATCCGGCACGGTGGGGATTCGTCCCGTTCCTGGAGGCGTCGTCGGGCGGCGTCGCGCTGCGCCTGTACGCCAGCAGCGGCGGATTCGACGTCAACGGCAATGTCGTTCTCGGGGTAGCGGACGGATCCGTGCTCCAGAAGTGCGCCACTGTCGACTGTTCCCTGGTCGGAGAGGCCAATGGATCCCTGGTGCTCCTGCGGGCGTCGGACGGGGTCCGGCTGATCGGATCCGACCGTCGGATGGTCGACGCGAAGAAGGCATACTGCGGCAGCGGTCCCGGCCGCGAATGGTCCTCCGTCGGGAACGTCTACTACGCGTTGTGCCCGGCCGAGTCCGGTCCGACCACCATGATCAGCTTCGACCTGACGACCGGGGCGTCCAGATCGGTCGTGCTCCCGGCGGGTACTGCTCGAGCAGCGATTCCGATACCCGGTGGCGTGCTCGTCGTCATGAGCGCGACGGACGGCTTTCGCTACGTCACGGTGCGCTGATCCACGACGTCCTCAGCGGCGGACCGACCGCTCCACCACGTCGAGCACGGGCGACATCAGATCCCCCGGAAGCCCTTCGGCCAGGTGCGTGACGAGGCCTTCCAGGACCAGCTCCAGGTAGGACGCCAGCACCTCGACGTCCACGTCCGTGCGTAGGACGCCGGCTTCGCGCTGACGATTGAGGCGGGCGCGGGTCGCCACCCTGACCTGTGCCGACTGGGCGGCCCAGGCGTCACGGAACCGCGGGTCCGTCCGCGCACGACGGGAAATCTCGAGCTGGGTGCCGAGCCAGCCGGTATCCGGCGCGTCGAGCATGGCGCGCATGACGGCCACCAGCCCCTCGCGGGCGACGGTCGCCGCCATCGCCGCCGCATCCTGCCCGGCCAGGGCCATGAAAACGGCGTCCTTGTCGGCGAAGTGGTGGAAGATGGCGCCCCGGCTCAGGCCGATCTCCTCCTCGAGCACCCGCACCGTCGCACCCTCGTACCCGTGCCGCGCGAACGCGGCACGGGCACCGTCGAGGATCTGCTGGCGCCGGGCCTGCAGGTGATCCGGGCTGACCCGGGGCATGGCTTGCCGCTTACTTCGAGGACGCGAGCAGGTTCCGCAGCACGTACTGCATGATCCCGCCGTTGCGGTAGTAGTCGGCCTCACCGGGGGTGTCGATGCGCACCTTGGCCTCGAACACGATGGGCGCAGCGGCCTTGTCGACCGGTGTCGCGGTCACCTTCACGCTCTTCGGCGTGGCACCGTCGTTCAGCGCGGTGATGCCCGAGATGGCGAATGTCTCGGTGCCCGAGAGCCCGAGCGAGTCAGCTGTCTCACCGGCCGGGAACTGCAGCGGGATGACGCCCATGCCGATCAGGTTCGAGCGGTGGATCCGCTCGTAGGACACGGCGATGACGGCCTTGACGCCCAGCAGCGCCGTACCTTTGGCCGCCCAGTCACGGGAGGAGCCGGAGCCGTACTCGGCGCCGGCCAGGATCACCAGCGGGACGCCGGCCGCCTGGTAGGCGGCGGAGGCGTCGTAGATGAACGACTGCTCGCCGTCGGCCAGGAAGTTCCGGGTGTAGCCACCCTCCACGTCGGTCAGCAGCTGGTTGCGCAGCCGGATGTTGGCGAAGGTCCCGCGGATCATCACCTCGTGGTTCCCGCGACGGGAGCCGTAGGAGTTGAAGTCCTTGCGCCCGACGCCGTGTTCGGTCAGGTACTGCGCGGCCGGCGTACCGGCCTTGATGTTGCCGGCCGGCGAGATGTGGTCGGTGGTCACCGAATCGCCCAGCTTGGCCAGCACCCGGGCGCCGGAGATGTCGACCACCGGAGACGGCTCGGGCGACATGCCCTCGAAGTAGGTGGGCTTGCGGACGTAGGTGGAGTCCGGGTCCCACTCGAAGGTCTTGCCGGTCGGGGTCTGGAGGCCCTTCCACCGCTCGTCACCGGCGAACACGTCGGCGTAGTCGCGGGTGAACATCTCCTGGTTGATCGCCATCGCGATGGTCTCCTCGACCTCCTGCGGCGAAGGCCAGATGTCCTTCAGGTAGACCGGATTTCCCTCGTGATCGGTACCGAGGGAGTCCCGGGTGATGTCGATGTCCATCGAGCCGGCGATCGCATAGGCGACCACCAACGGCGGGGAGGCGAGGTAGTTCATCTTGATGTCCGGGTTGATCCGGCCCTCGAAGTTGCGGTTGCCCGACAGCACAGACACGACCGCGAGGTCGGCTTCGTTGATGGCGGCGGAGATCTCGTCCTGCAGCGGGCCGGAGTTGCCGATGCACGTCATGCAGCCGAACCCGGTCAGGTTGAAGCCGAGCTTCTCCATGTACGGCAGCAGCCCGGCGCGGTCGTAGTAGTCCATGACGACCTTGGAGCCCGGGGAGAGCGTGGTCTTGACCCAGGGCTTGCGCTCCAGGCCCTTCTCCACCGCCTTCTTCGCCAGCAGGGCGGCACCGATCATCACCTGCGGGTTCGAGGTGTTGGTGCAGGAGGTGATGGCGGCGACCGCGACATGGCCGTGGTCGAGCTCGAACTCCTGACCGTCCATGGTCACCCTGGTGGGCTTGGACGCCCGCTTCGGCGCGGTGTGCGACGGCGAGTCCGAGGCCGGGAACGAGTCCTTGCCGTCGGCGACGCCGTTGTCGGTGTCGTCATGGGAGACATAAGCCTGCAACGCTTTCCGAAACATCGGGACCGACTCGGAGAGGATGACCCGGTCCTGGGGACGCTTCGGGCCGGCGATCGACGGAACGATCGAGCCGAGATCGAGCGAGAGGTACTCGGAGAACACCGGCTCGTCCGAGGCGTCGTGCCAGAGGCCCTGCGCCTTCGCGTAGGCCTCGACCAGCGCGAGCTGCTCCTCGGGGCGGCCGGTCAGCCGCATGTACCGGATCGTCTCGTCGTCGATCGGGAACATCGCGGCGGTCGAGCCGAACTCCGGGCTCATGTTGCCGATGGTGGCGCGGTTGGCCAGCGGGACCGCCGCGACACCCTCGCCGTAGAACTCGACGAACTTTCCGACAACGCCGTGCTTGCGGAGCATCTCGGTGATCGTCAGCACCAGGTCGGTGGCCGTGGTCCCGTCCGGGAGGGTGCCGGTCAGCTTGAAGCCGACGACGCGGGGGATGAGCATCGAGACGGGCTGGCCGAGCATGGCCGCCTCGGCCTCGATGCCACCGACGCCCCAGCCCAGGACGCCGAGGCCGTTGACCATGGTGGTGTGGGAGTCGGTGCCGACCAGCGTGTCGGGATACGCGATCCCATTGCGCACCATGACGACCCGCGCCAGGTGCTCGATGTTGACCTGGTGCACGATGCCGGTCCCCGGCGGGACGACCTTGAACTCGTCGAACGCGGTCTGGCCCCAGCGCAGGAACTGGTAGCGCTCCTGGTTGCGCTCGTACTCGAGCTCGACGTTGCGCTCGAAGGCGTCGGCGCGGCCGAAGACGTCGGCGATGACGGAGTGGTCGATGACCATCTCGGCCGGTGCGAGCGGGTTGATCTTGTCGGGATCGCCGCCGAGATCGGCCATCGCCTCGCGCATGGTGGCGAGGTCGACGATGCAGGGCACACCGGTGAAGTCCTGCATGATCACGCGCGCCGGGGTGAACTGGATCTCGGTGTCGGGCTCGGCTGCGGGATCCCAGTTGGCGAGCGCCGAGATGTGCTCACGGGTGATGTTCGCGCCGTCCTCGGTACGGACCAGGTTCTCCAGGAGCACCTTGAGCGAGTACGGGAGCTTGGCGGCCTTCTCGAGACCGGTCACGTCCTTGATCTTGAAGATGTCGTAGCTCTGTTCACCCGAGCTGGACGTGACGGTGAGAGTTTGCTTGGCAGCGAAGCTGTCCGGACTGGAAGACACGCGTTTCTCCTTCGAACATGGCGGTCGATCGTCCTGCGGCAGACGGACCCGGCGCAGGAGCTGCCCGGGCGGCGAGCCGGGCGGTGAAAGGTTGGTCGGCGGAGCGGCTCAACCCTACAAAGCCACGTCGTGACTCCGTGGGCCGGGCATCTCCGGCCGCGTGAATCAAACAGTACGCTTGTCCTGCTAGAGGGGCAATCGACCTGGACGACAAGGGGCCCGGCCGGAGCTGGAAGCTCCGGCCGGGCCCTGTCGTACTACCTGGACTGCGTGCTGCGGACTACTTCTTGGCGAGCGCGATGAAGTAGTCGATGTCCCAGGGCTGCAGGCCCTTCAGGACACTGACGAAGATTTCCGCGTAGGACCGCACCGGGCTGGCGTACCACTTGCCGCCGTCCTGCGTCATCACGACACCGATGCCGATCAGCTGCTGGAACTCCTGGCCGATGATCTTGACGAGCTGCGGATCCATCCCGGACGACTCCGACCCACCGAAGGCCTTAGTGATGTAGCCGCTGATGGTGTCCTTGTTGAGGACGACGGCGGGCTGGCCGGGCACGGTGATCGTCAGGGACCCGGCGGCCGCGTCGCGGGCGACCTGGACGGACTTGCCGCCGACCGTGACGGTCGCGGTCTTCAGCGAAACAAGCTTGCCGCCGGCCACATCGGAAACGTTCCAGCTCATGTCGGAGTACTTGAAATCACCCAGCGCCGAACTGCTGCTCCTGGGGATGCGACTGGTGATCAGCTTGCCGTAGTCGTGCATGACGCCCATCTCGCCCGGTGGCAGCAGGCCGATCAGCTTGTCGTAGTCACCGCTGGTGGCAGCGGCGAGCAGCTGGTCCATCGTGTCCTCGGGGCTGGAGCCCCCGGTCGCGGCGATGAAGTCGGCTGCGGTGGGGTTACCGGCCTTGGCACCCTGCGCCCAGTAGTCGGCCGCGGTGTAGAAGAGGCTCGGGTACCACTTGCCGCCGCGGTCGACGGTGGAGATCCGGATCGGATGCCCCACCTTCTTGACCTCGTCGGCGATGTTGTAGGTCCGCGTCTGGGTCTTCAGCTTGTCCAGTTCACTGCCCGCTGCCGCCTTCACCTTGTCGGTGAGGGGGAGCTGCGACAGGTCGGTGGTGACCGTGACGGTGCCGCCGGTCAGCTTGACGACGGTGACGTGATCATTGATCTGGTCGGGATCGGGGCCGAACGTCAGGCCGGTGACGGTGATCTTCGAGCCGGTCAGCGAGGTGGCGCTGGCCGACGGCGCCAGGATCTCCAGGCGCTTGAGCTCGGTGAGGAACTCACCGTTCAGATCGGAGAACAGCGAAGCCTCGGCCGGATCCAGCTGATCGGCCACGCCGACCGGATCCTTCTGGCTGAGCGAGAGCAGCATCGCACTCGCGGCCTGCTGCGGGCTGGCCTGTCCACCCTCGCTCTTCGTGTCGCGGAATCCGAAGTACCAGACGCCGGTCCCGGCGAGCAGCGCGATGACGACGGCGACAACGGTCACGATCATCGGGGTGCGGCTCTTCTTGCCGGATCCGCCGCCGGAGGCAGGCGTGCCGATCGGGGCGTGCGGTGCACCGGTCGGCTGGCCATAGCCCTGGCCGAATGCCTGCTGCTGTCCGTAGCCGGTAGGGCCCTGCTGGCCGTAACCCTGGGCCGGCTGGCCGTAGACCGGCTGTCCGTCACCTTGCTGGCCGTAGCTCTGCTGGCCATGACCCTGCTGGTCGTGACCCGGGTAGGCCGAGCCCTGTGCCGGAGGGGACTGGGGCTGCCAGCCGGCTGGACCGGCGGGCTCCGTGCCGCCCTGGCCCGGGTGGGGCTGCCAGCCAGGCTGACCGCCCGGTACCGGGTTGCCCTGGGGCTGGCCGTACGGATTCTGTGGTCCGTAGTGCTCACTCATGGTGGCTGTTCCCTCTCATTTGATTCCTGGTGATCGCTGCCGCTGGGTGATTCCTGGTGATCGCTGCCGCTGGGTGATTCCTGGTGATCGCTGCCGCTGGGTGATTCCTGGTGATGGCTATTGCGGGGACTGCTCGAGCGCGGTGGTCGCGACGTCCGGCCGGTGGGACCACCCGGGGACGCCGGGCGTGCTGTCCTGGTTCCGACGCGGCGTCGGGCCGGGCGGTTCCGCTGTGGATGAGATGGTTCGGCTCGCCGTGATACGTGCGCGGTGCCTGCGCCGGCGGCGCAGTGCGAGCAGCACCGTGATCGCACCGGTGGCCGCCGCCAGCGCACCGACGACCGTCACCACCGGTCCGGTGTACGCGAGGGTCACCCCGGCACCGGCATGCCCGCCGGCGACGGCCAGGACACCACCACCGATGACACCGGTCAGCATCCCGAACAACAGCGTCATCACCGCGGCGGTGCGGAAGAGGCGGACGATTCCGGCGATCAGCCCGATCATGGCCACCGGTCCGAGGAACGGCCACCAGGACAGCGCGGTCGCCCCGAACCCGTCGCCCAGCAGACCGAGCCGCCCGACGATGCCGACGATCGAGTAGCTGTTGCGGAGCACGCCCCCGGAGGACAGCCACGGCAGGAACGTTCCGACCAGCACGGCAACCACGCCGGCGACCCCGAGGACGGCGCCGATCAGGAGGGCGGTCCGGGGCGCCGGGCGCGGTGCTGCCTGCGCCCCGAAAACCGGCGGGGAGGACTGCGGCGGGACGGACACGGCTCCAGTGTGACCGATCGATCGGGTCGACCTTCGACCTTTCCGGGGATTGACCCTTCCGAAATCGAATTGGTCGGTCCGTTCGAGCCTCCAAAGGGCGACGGCTGCGGTCACGGGGAGTGACAACGGAGGCAGCCACTTTCCGAACGGTTGACATCATTCCCAATGTCCGTTTTGGGACACGTGGGTTTACAGTGACAACTGGCATATTGGGGGACCAGAGTGGCAAAGTGATACTTGGCGTGCTGGATTGACAGTGATGATCGTCATGAGCAGTGAGGGTCATCACCCTGCTGGACGTAGAAGCAGTAGGCGTTGCCCGGGTTCGCCCGGACCCTGCTGTCCAAGAAAACGGTCCCGTGGCTTTTCGCGGGGGAGGAGTTGTCGTGGCGCCAGCCGGACGCATTCGATCCGTCCTGACCACCGCTGTCTGCGCCGTGCTGAGCATCGCTCTCTTCGTGGGAGTGAGTGCTCCGGCAGGTGCTGTACCGCCGCCGCCGCCCAATCCCTCCGATCAACAGATCCAGGATTCCAAGGACAGCGCGACGGCCAGTGCCGCGGAGGTCGGGCGGCTGTCCGGGCTGGTGTCGGCCACCGAGGGCGACATCACCCGGCTCAACGACGACATGGAACTCAAAGGCGAGCTCGTCAAGAAGGCCATGATCGATCAGCAGCTGGCCGAGTCGGACGCGGCCAACGCCGAGGCGGCCGCCCAGACCGCGCTCGAGGTCGCGGGGAACGCCGGCGGCGCGATCACCGTGGCCAAGGACAAGGCGGCGGCCTTTGCTGCTGCGTCATTCCGGCAGGGATCCGTCCTTGGATCGATGACGGCGCTGATGGACGCCTCCAGCGCCAGTGATCTGCTGGCCCGTCAGGAGATGCTGAACGAGGTCTCAAAGTCGCAGCTGGATGTGATCGCCACACTGCAGACCACACTGAGCGACAAGGCGAACCTGGACTCCGACGCCAAGGTGGCCCGTGCCGCCGCCGCCGCCGCCCAGGTGGCGGCCGAGCGGGCCGCGCAGACCGCGCAACAGGCCAAGCGGACCGCCGACGATGCCTTCGTGGCCGGAAAGGCGCAGTTGGCGACGCTCAACACGCAGCTGGACCAGCAGGAGAACGACTACCAGCTGGCGCTCAGCAAGGTCGCCGATCTGAAGGATCAGCGGGCTCAGTACGACCAGTGGCTTGCCGCCAAGAAGGCAGAGGAGGAGCGGCTGCGCCTCGAGGCCATTGCCAGGGCCAAGGCGCTGGCTGCCGCGAAGGCGGCCGCCGCCAAGGCTGCCGCCGAGAAGGCCGCGGCCCTGGCCGCCGCGGAAGCTCGGGCCAAGGCTGCCGAACGAGCCCGGCTCCAGGCCATCGCGGTGGCCGAGGCGAAAGCGGCGGCGGCCAAGGCCGCTGCCGACAAGGTTGCCGCCGAGCAGGCAGCACGACTCGCGAAGAAGCGGTTCGACGACGAGCAGGCGCAGTTGAAGGCGGCCGCAGCAGCCCGGAAGGCGGCAGCCGCCCAGGCGGCGGCCGCCGCGGCCAACGCCGCGAAGAACAACGTGCCGAAGAACCCCACCGTCTACTACGCCAACTGCGCTGCGGCCGTGCAGGCCGGTGTTGCTCCCATTGCCATCGGTCAGCCGGGATACCGGAAGGCGCTGGACACCAACGGGAACGGCATCGCCTGCGAGTTCCTGCACGGCGGCGGTTCCAGCACCACGACGGCCACCTCCCACAGCACCACGTCGTCCAGCACCGGATCCGGCGGCTGGACAGCGGCCAAGGGTGAGGCGGCGGTGGCCGCCGCCGAGCAGTGGGTGGGCACGCCCTACTCCTGGGGCGGTGGCAACAGCAGTGGCCCGACGCTCGGGATCTGTGGTCCGAACGGGGCCGAGAACGACTGCAACGTCGTCGGTTTCGACTGCTCCGGGCTCACGTCCTACGGCTGGGCGCAGGAGGGCATCTCCATCCCCAACTACTCGGTGTACCAGTACACGTTGGGGCAGCACATCTCCCAGTCCGACCTGCTGCCGGGCGACCTGCTCTTCTACGCCAACAACACGTCGGACCCGAGCACGATCCACCACGTGACGATGTATGCGGGCAACGGGATGATGGTCGAGGCGCCGTACTCGGGCGCCTACGTCCACGTCACCTCGGCAGAATTCGGCAACGGCTACATCGGTGCCACCCGCATCGGCACCTGACCGGCCCGGGCTGGCGGTCATCGTGGCCGGTGGCGCCGGCCGACGGCTCGGTCTGGTGGACAAACCCGCACTGACGATCGACGGGAGGACGCTGCTGTCGGTCGCACTGGCCGCCGTGGCACCGGCCAGGACGGTGGTCGTCGGGCCGTCCCGGGAACTCTCCGCGGACGTGCTCCAGATCCGTGAGAACCCCCCCGGTGGCGGCCCCGCAGCCGCGCTGGCGGCCGGCCTGGCCGCCCTGGCCGATTCGGAGATCGGCAGCGACCGCGACGAGTTGGTGGTCGTCCTGGCCTCCGATCTGCCGGGGATCGACGCGGCAGCCGTCGACGACCTGGCCCGGGCGCTCTCGAGCACGGGAGTCGACGGCGCTGTCCTGGTCGACGTCGACGGCCGGAGCCAGTACCTCGCCGGGGTCTGGCGATGGGGCCCGCTGACGGCGGCCGTCCGATCGCGGACGTCCTGGCACGACGCGCGCCTCGCCGACCTCCTCGAACCGCTCATCGGCGCCAGGGTGCCCGCCGCCCGAGCCATCACCTCAGACATCAACACCCCGGCTGATCTGGCGAAATGGCGGCCGTCCGGGCCTGCGGCCGGCGACAGCTGAGCGCCGGATCCCGGCAAGCGCCCGCGGCAGGCCATGATGGGGTGGTGAGATGGACCAACAGCAGGCAACAGGTGAGGAGCAGCCGGTGACGGCCGAGCCAACGAACGGACCCGAGTTCAACCGATCGAGGTCGGGCGCAATCCAGCCCACCCCGGTCCCATCGGGGCCGTTCGCCACTCCCACCACCGCGCCGGGCGGTGCCGGCGCGCCGGGCACCATCGGCGGGTATACCGGACCGCCGCGTCCCTATGCGCAGGTGTCGGCCCCGGCCGCCTATCAGGGCGTCCCGCCTGCCGTCACCGAGCGGCCGGGACCGGCTCGGGACGCCGCGCTGCTGGAGCGCACCGTGTTCGAGGTCAAGAAGGTGATCGTCGGCCAGGACCGATTGGTCGAGCGGATGCTGGTCGGTCTCCTGGCCAAGGGCCACCTGCTCATCGAGGGCGTCCCCGGTGTGGCGAAGACCCTGGCCGTCGAGACCTTCGCGAGGGTCGTCGGCGGCACCTTCTCGCGCATCCAGTTCACCCCCGACCTGGTCCCGTCGGATCTGCTCGGCACCAGGATCTACCGTGCCGGACGCGAGGAGTTCGACACCGAACTCGGCCCCGTCGTGGCCAACTTCGTCCTGACCGACGAGATCAACCGCGCACCCGCCAAAGTGCAGTCGGCGCTGCTCGAGGTGATGGCCGAGCGGCACGTCTCGATCGGCGGCAAGACGTACCCGATGCCCGACCCGTTCCTGGTGATGGCCACCCAGAACCCGATCGAGAACGAGGGGGTCTACCCGCTTCCCGAGGCGCAGCGCGACCGCTTCCTGTTCAAGCTCATGGTCGGCTACCCGGAGCCCGACGAGGAGCGCGAGATCGTCTACCGGATGGGCGTGACGCCGCCGGTCGCACAGCAGGTGCTGCCGATCGAGGAGCTGTCACGGCTGCAGCAGGTGGCCGCCAACGTCTTCGTCCACCACGCACTGGTCGACTACGTGGTGCGACTCGTCTACGCCACCCGGACGCCGGCCGAGCACGGGCTGCCCGACGTCGCCTCCTGGTTGTCCTACGGTGCGTCGCCTCGTGCATCACTCGGGATCATCGCGGCCGCACGCGCACTCGCCCTCGTGCGGGGCCGCGATTTCGTCGTGCCGCAGGACGTCGTTGACGTGGCCCCTGACGTGCTGCGTCATCGCCTGGTGCTGTCCTACGACGCGCTGGCCGACGGGGTACCCGTCGACACCATCCTGACCAGGCTGCTGCGGGTGATCCCGCTCCCACAGGTCAGTCCGTACACCAACTCGGGTGTCGCCTGATGCCCCAGCCCGCCGAGCGGCCGTTCGGGGCGCCGCCATCGACGGCCGATCCCACCCGGCTGGATGCTGCGCTCACCTCGCTGGAGCTGACCGTGCGGCGGCGCCTGGACGGGCTGTTGCAGGGCAACCATCTCGGACTCGTCCCGGGTCCCGGAACCGAGCCGGGGGACGCCCGGCCCTACTACCCCGGCGATGATGTGCGCCGGATGGACTGGTCCGTCACGGCCAGGACGACCGAGGCGCACATCCGTCAGACGGTCGCCGACCGTGAACTCGAGACCTGGCTGGTGGCAGACCTTTCCGCCTCTCTGGATTTCGGTACCTCCGGCTGCGAGAAGCGCGATCTGGTGGTGGCGGCCGCCGCCGCGGTCGGCCACCTCACGGGCGGTGGGGGCAATCGTCTCGGCGCCGTGGTGTCGGCCGGCGGCGGCGTCACGCGATACCCGGCCCGCGGCGGGAAGGCCAGCCTCCAGCACCTGCTGCGCGCCCTCGCCACCACACCGCGCTCGCCGATCGGGGAGCGCGGAGATCTCGCCGCCGCCATCGAACAGCTCCGTCGACCACCCCGACGGCGTGGTCTGGCGGTCGTCATCTCCGATTTCCTGGGTGACATCAACTGGGAGCGGTCGCTACGTGCACTTTCCGGGCGGCACGATCTGCTGGCCATCGAGGTGCTCGACCCTCGCGATCTCGAACTGCCCGCCGTGGGTCTCGTCACCTTGCTCGACCCCGAATCCGGTCGGACGAAGGAGGTCTCGACAACCCCTGGCCTGCGCCGGGACTTCGCCGAGGCCGCCGCGGGTCACCGTGCCGCGGTGGCAACGGCCCTTCGTCGTTGCGGCGCGGCGCAGCTGACCCTGAGCACCGACCGGGACTGGATCGCCGACGTGCTCCGCTTCGTGCTCAGCCGCAAGCGTGGGTGGTCCGGGGGACCCTCGAACCCCGGCTCGACCTCGCTGGCGGCACCCGGCTTCTCGACGCCGGCGTCGGCAGCGACCGCCGCAGCCCCCGCATCCCGGGGGGCCAGATGACCTTCGCCCATCCGCTGTGGTTCGCCGCCGGCGTTGCGGTCCTCGCGCTGGTCGTCGGGTACGTCATCGCCCAGCGCCGGACGCGGCGTCACACCCTGCGCTTCGCCAACCTCGAGCTCCTGGAACGGGTCGCTCCGCGGCGTCCCGGGCGACTGCGTCACCTGCCCACCGGGATCGTGCTGGTCGGGCTGATCCTGCTGACGGTGGCGCTGGCCGGCCCCACGGCGGACACCAAGGTGCCGCGCAACCGGGCCACGGTGATGCTGGCCATCGACGTCTCGCTGTCGATGGAGGCAACCGATGTGGCACCGAACCGGCTGGATGCCGCCAAGGTGGCGGCGACCGAGTTCGTGAAGGAACTGACGCCCGGGGTGAATCTCGGGCTCGTCACGTTCGCCGGCATCTCCACCGTGCTGGTGTCGCCGACGGCGGAGCGCGCCCCGGTGGTCGCAGCGATCGCCGCTCTCAAGCTCGACGAGCGCACCGCGACGGGTGACGCGATCATCTCCTGTCTGCAGACGATCGACGTGTTCTCCAAGTCGATCAGCGGCGCGGACGGGCCGGCCCCGGCCAGGATCGTGATGATGACCGATGGCAAGCAGACCGTCGGTCGCAGCGTCGATGACGCCGCCAAAGTTGCTGCCACGGCCAAGATCCCGATCTCGATGATCGCGTTCGGCACCGACCACGGGACGATCAACTACCAGGGCTCGGCGATCCCGGTCCCACTGGACACCAGCTCGATGCAGCAGATCGCCCGGATCTCCGGCGGCGACTACCACACAGCGGCCACGGCCGACGAGCTCAAGTCCGTGTACTCGCAGCTGGGCGAGCAGATCGGTTACGAGATCAAGCAGCAGGACGTCTCCCGGCCCTGGCTGATCGCCGGCACCATCCTGGTGATGCTCGGCGCGGCCGGTGCACTCGTCATCGGCGGCCGCATTCCTTGATGCCCACGGCCTGATCCCCTCGCGGTGGAGCGGGACGGCCCTCCGCGGCGCGGCGCGCTCGCATGTCAGCGCCCGCGGCTTCTGCCCGATAGGGTCATCTGGCGCGGCGGCCCACGGGTGCTGCGGTGTCCGACGATCTGTCCCTGGAGGTAGTTGCGTGTCATCGGCTGACTCGGTGGGCGAATCCCACCCGTTCGTACCGCGCTCGGCGCTCGTCACCGGCGGGAACCGGGGGATCGGCCTGGCCATCGCGCGTGATCTGGCCCGGGCCGGTCACCGCGTGACGGTCACCCATCGCACCGGCGAACCACCGGCGGGCCTTGCCGGTGTGGTGTGCGACGTGACCGACCTCGGATCGGTGGACGCAGCCTTCAAGCAGGTCGAATCCGAGCAGGGTCCGGTCGAAGTGCTGGTCTCGAACGCCGGTATCACCGAGGACACCCTGCTGCTGCGGATGAGCGAGGAGTCGTTCACCCGGGTGGTCGATGCCAACCTCACCGGTGCCTACCGGGTGGCCAAGAGAGCTTCGTCCGGGATGTTGCGGAAACGCTGGGGCCGGATGATCTTCATCTCCTCGGTCGCTGCACTCTCCGGCGGCGCCGGTCAGGTCAACTATTCGTCGTCCAAGGCCGGTCTGGTGGGCATGGCCAGGTCGATCACCCGTGAGCTCGGCTCCCGCAACATCACCGCGAACGTGATTGCGCCCGGGTTCGTCGACACGGACATGACCCGGGAGCTACCCGAGGCCCGAGTGGACGAATACCTGGCGGGCATCCCGCTCGGCCGTTTCGCACACCCCGAGGAAATCGCCGGTGCGGTCACCTTTCTCGCCTCCGAGCAGGCGTCGTACATCACCGGTGCAGTGATCCCGGTCGACGGCGGCCTCGGTATGGGCCACTGACCCGATCCACCACTTCTCCATCCCCGACGCACCACCAAACCCCCCAGTAGAGACAGACGAGGAACCACCACATGACCGGAATCCTGACCGGCAAGAACCTGCTGATCACCGGAGTGATCACCGAGGCGTCCATGGCCTTTAACACCGCGCGGATGGCGCAGGAGCAGGGTGCCAACGTGGTGCTCACCGGTTACGGGCGGCTGTCGCTGGTGGAACGCATCGCGAAGCGGCTGCCGGCCGAGGCCCCGGTGGTCGAGTTGGACGTCACCGATCAGGCCCACCTGGATTCGCTGGCCACGCGTGTCGGCGAGTACATCCCGAGCATCGACGGGGTACTGCATTCGATCGGATTCGCGCCGGCCGGGGCGCTGGGTGGGGATTTCCTTGCCACCGCCTGGCAGGACGTCGCGACGACCGTCCACACCTCCGCGTTCTCGCTCAAGGCCCTGGCGGTCGCCTGCCTGCCGATGATGTCCAGCGGAGGATCCGTCGTCGGGCTCGACTTCGATGCCCGTCAGGCGTGGCCGGCCTACAACTGGATGGGCGTGGCCAAGGCCGCCCTGGAGTCCGTTTCGCGCTACCTGGCCCGGGATCTGGGGCCCAAGGGCATCAGGGTGAACCTGGTGTCGGCCGGTCCGGTGCGCACGATGGCCGCCAAGTCGATCCCCGGGTTCTCCAGCCTCGAGGACGCCTGGACGGGCCGCGCCCCACTCGGCTGGGACACGTCCGACCCGACCCCCGTTGCCAAGGCCGTCTGTGCCCTGCTGTCCGACTGGTTCCCCGCGACGACGGGTTCCATGGTGATGGTCGACGGTGGATTCCACGCACTGGGATTCTCCGACCGGGAGTGACGCGGTCGGCTCGGCCCCGCGCTCCCAGGTGAGGCCCGGCCCGCGCTCCCAGGGCAGGAAGGGCTGGAGAAATGTTGTGAATCAGCTGATCTCGGTGTAGATCCGGCTGATCCGGGCACTCATCCTGGCGAGCGGTCGGCACACCACGGACCGACCCCGACGAGAGAAAGGCCCCATCATGTCCATCGGAGACAAGATCCAGCACGCCGCCGAAGAAGGCGCCGGCAAAGCGAAGGAAGTTGCCGGCAAGGTGACCGGGAACGAGGATCTGCAGGCCGAGGGCCAGGGCGATCAGGCCAAGGCCAACGTCAAGCAGGCCGGCGACAAGGTCGGCGACGCAGCGAAGGACATCGTCGGGAAGTAGTCATCCCGGTGCGGGTCTCGGCCCGCTACCTGCTCAGCGCCGGGTCCTGCTGACCGTCTCGGTCGCCAGGACCCGGGCCGCTGCGGCCACCGCCGCCCGTCGGCCGGCCCGGACCGCTGTGGTCAGTGGCCGTAGGGCGTCGTCGACCACGGCGAGTTCGCGACTGGTCACGGCCGCGGTTTCGTGGCCGGCCGCCACGGCGAGCAGAGCCTCCAGCGAGATGACCTTCGCCAGCAACGCCGACGCGGCAGTCGGGGCCCCCGGTGGCATGTCCACCGCTTCGTCCAGCATTCGGCGCCGCACGTGTTCGCGAACCTGTTCCGAGCCCCTCGCGATGTCCACCGCGATCAACGACCGTGTGGCATCGGCCATGGCGCCGTCGATCTCTCCGTTGGCTTCGCTGATCGTCAACGTCGGGTGGCCGCCCGGACAACGGTGCACGCGCCACTGACCGTCGGCCGGCACCACCCCGATCTCGAGATCCGGGAAGACCACCACCGCTCCGGCGTCCAGGGCCGGGACGGTGATGTCGCCCCCCGGGGGCAGACCACGAAGATCGCCGGCGGTCGGCAGCAGTAGATCGGGGATGCCGCCACCGACCATCAGTGGCAGCAGTGACATCGAACCTGCGGTGGGCGAACCCGGCCCGGGCAGCCCGGTCGCCTGCGCCACCGCGGTCGAAGCCGCCCGGACTCCGACGCGATGTCCGGCGGCGTCCACGGCGGCCAGCACGTCGTCGGTGCTGCGACCGCCGACACGCGCGGCGGCCCACAGGGCCAGCGTGGTCGCGGCGTGCACAGAGGACATGCGTGCCACCGTACGTGACGCCGCGTAGCGTCAGCGGGCGTGGCCAAGGGATTCGACGACAGCGTCCGCATCAGATACCAGGGGGCGTCCGCCCTCCCGACCCGACCGGGCGACTACGGGAACGACGTGCTGTCGACCCCGAGGGCGCGACGGGTGATCCCCGAGGTGCCGGCCGAGACCGACCTGGTCGCCGAGGATTCCGACTCCGGTTTCTGCGGGGCGGTGGTCGCCTGCACGTCGACCGCGGTGACGCTCGAGGACCGCAGGGGCCGACGACGGATGTTCCCGCTCGAACCGGCCAGATTTCTGATCGACGGCAAACCGGTGACGCTGGTCCGCCCGGCTGCGGTGGCGGCCGGGCCGGCGTTGTCCGCCTCCGGATCGCGGGCGGTGGCGGGCCTCCGGGCCCGGACGGCCCGAGCGGCCCGCATCTGGGTCGAAGGTATCCATGACGCCGCCCTCGTCGAACGGGTGTGGGGGCACGATCTGCGGGTCGAGGGCATCGTCGTGGAGCCGATCGACGGTCTGGACAATTTGCCGGCGGCGGTGGCCGAGTTCGGTCCGGGGCCGGAGCGGCGCCTCGGTGTGCTGGCCGACCACCTCGTCCCGGGATCGAAGGAGACCAGGATCGCGGCCGGCATCACCTCCCCGCACGTGCTGGTGACCGGGCACCCCTTCATCGACATCTGGGCGGCCGTGCGGCCGGAATCGGTGGGCATCAGGGCCTGGCCGACGGTGCCGCGGGGAACGGACTGGAAAACGGGAGTGTGTGCAGCCCTTGGTATTTCGGATACCGGCACGATGTGGGGACGGGTCAACGGCGCCGTCCGCGACTATCGCGATCTGGCGACCCCGGTCGTCACGGCGGTGGAGCGGCTGATCGACTTCGTGACTGCTCCGCCGCGATAGCGCGGTTCCCGGTGTGCCGCGGCGACACGACGTTCCGGTAGCGAACTGTGACCGTGCACCCGCCCGACCACCGTCCGACCACTGGCAGACTGGACCCATGCCGGCATGGGTGTGGTTCAGCGGAGCACTTCTGCTGTCGCTGGCCGAGCTGCTGGGCGGCGAGTTCGTGCTGCTGATGCTGGGCGGTGGAGCCCTGGTCACGGCGGGCGTCGCCTGGTTGGCGCCGGATCTGCTGTGGCTGCAGCTCCTCGTCTTCGCGCTGACCTCCGTCGGGCTGGTCATCGGCGCCCGCCCTCCGCTGCTGCGCCGTTTTCAGGGTCCGTCCCGCATCCGGACCGGGATCGACGCCGTGATCGGGTCGAAGGCGATGGTGATCTCCACCGTCGATTCCTCGGGCGGGCAGGTCAAGATCGGCGGCGAGGTGTGGTCGGCGCAGGGCGTCGACGGGCATCGTCCGCTCACGCCGGGCACTCCGGTGACGGTCGTCGAGGTCCGCGGCGCGACGGCAGTGGTCATCTGGGGACCATGACCTACCGGTTCACCGCGCGCCGACGGTGCACACTCCAGGGGTAGGGCAGACAGGCGGCCGCAACTCGACGAGGAGCACTCATGGATCCAGTTCTGATCGGCGCGTTGATCGTCGCCGTTCTCGCGATCATCATCGTGATCCGCTCGGTGAAGGTGATCCCACAGGCCCAGGCGGCCGTGGTGGAGCGCCTCGGCCGATTCCACAAGACGAACAACGCCGGGCTGGTGTGGCTGGCACCATTCCTCGACCGGATCCGGGCCCGCATCGATCTGCGCGAGCAGGTCGTGTCGTTCCCGCCGCAGCCGGTGATCACCGAGGACAACCTGACCGTGTCGATCGACACGGTCGTGTACTTCCAGGTCACCGACCCGCGCGCCGCGGTCTACGAGATCGCCAACTACATCGTCGCCGTGGAGCAGCTCACCACCACCACCCTCCGGAACGTCGTCGGCGGGATGAACCTGGAGCAGACGCTGACCAGTCGTGACGCCATCAACGGGCAGCTGCGCGGGGTGCTCGACGAGGCGACCGGGAAGTGGGGGATCCGGGTGGCCAGGGTCGAGCTCAAGGCCATCGACCCGCCGCTGTCGATCCAGGACTCGATGGAGAAGCAGATGCGCGCCGACCGGGACAAGCGCGCCATGATCCTGACCGCCGAGGGCCAGCGGGAGGCGTCGATCAAGACCGCCGAGGGTCTGAAGCAGGCTGCGGTGCTGACCGCCGAGGGCGCCAAGCAGTCGTCCATCCTGGCGGCGGAGGGCGAGCGGCAGTCCCGGATCCTGCGGGCCCAGGGTGAGCGGGCCGCCCGCTACCTGCAGGCCCAGGGGCAGGCGAAGGCGATCGAGAAGGTGTTCGCCGCCGTGAAGGCCGGCAAGCCGACCCCCGAACTCCTGGCCTACCAGTACCTGCAGACCCTGCCGCAGTTGGCGCAGGGTGACGCGAACAAGGTCTGGATGATCCCGAGCGACTTCGGCAAGTCCCTCGAGGGCTTCGCGAAGATGTTGGGCGCCAAGGGTGATGACGGGGTGTTCCGTTACGAGCCACCGAAAGACGAGCCCTCGGACAAGCCGGCCGCGAGGCCGGGGGACATCGACGACGACGTCAAGGACTGGTTCGAGGGAACGTCGTCCGCCGAGGTCGCAGAGGCCGTCAGGCAGGCCGAGCGAGAGGCGCAGTTGACCGTCGCGGACCAGGACGCGATCCGGGCGGCCGGGGAGCGGGCGGACGCAGACGCGGCGCGCGCAGCGGCCGCACGTGCACTGGCCGCACCGCCGTACCGGGCTCCGATGCCTGCGGTCGAGGCGCCCCGTCATCCGGCCGCACCGCCCTCCGGACCGCAGTACCTGCCGCCGGCCCCCGGTTACCAGGGCTATCCGGCTCCGGGTCAGCACCCGGGGCAGGGTCAGCCGCCCGCGCCGGGCCAACCCGCTCCCGGCGGACCGCCCGCCTGGTACCAGCCGCCGCCCGAGACCGGCCCGCAGCACTGAGAATCCCGATTCGTGTGGGATGAGCCACCTCGATGCGGCGAGTGGGTGCCTGCTGCGTGGTGCGATGATTCTCCGACGCCGTAACGACCAGTCTGGTGAGAGGCATTCGATGAGCGTCACGAATCGCACCGCGAAGCGTTTCCGTCTGCTCACTGCAGCGTTCGTCGGCGGCCTCCTGGTGCTGTCGGCCTGTTCGGCCGGGCAGTCGGTCACCCCGACCTCGTCGAGTTCGACTCCGGCCGCGACCTCCTCCTCGTCCGGTTCGGTAGGCACAAGTTCTGCCGCAACAGGTTCCGGTGCCAGTTCCGGCCCGGCAACGTCCGGACCTGGCAGCACGGTTGCCCCGACCACGGCGGCCCCGGTGTCCGACGCCTCGCTGTCCATCGGGTTCATCCTCGAGCCGTCCAGTCTCGACTTCACCCAGGCTGACGGCGCAGCCATTCCGCAGGTGCTCTTGACCAACGTGTACGAGACGCTGGTCAAGCTCGACCAGAGCGGGACGATCATGCCGAGCCTGGCGCAGAAGTGGACGGTCTCGCCGGACGGCAAGACGTACACGTTCACGCTGCACTCGGGGGTCAAGTTCTCCGACGGGGCCGCCTTCACCGCGGACGACGCGAAGTTCTCCATCGACCGGGTCACCACGGCGTGGAAGCCGGTGGCCTACCGCGCGCAGATGGCCGAGGCCGCGTCCGCCGACATCAAGAACGTCGTCATCGCCTCCACCACCGTGGTGTCGCCGACGGTGTTCAAGGTCGTGCTGGCCAAGCCGAGCAACTCCTGGCTGTTCAACCTGACCGGTCGGGCCGGCGCGATGTTCTCCCGGACCGGGGTGGCCGATCTGGCGAACAAACCGATCGGCACCGGGCCCTACACCTTCCAGACCTGGAATCGTGGTGACTCGATCGTGTTGGCGCGCAACGACTCCTACTGGGGGACGAAGCCCTCGGTGAAGACGGTCACCTTCAAGTACTTCAGTGATCCGGTCGCGATGAACAACGCCCTGCTGACCGGCGGCATCCAGGTGGTCTCCACGGTCCAGACCCCGCAGGCCCTCGGCCAGTTCAAGACGGGTGACAAGTACCAGATCATCGAGGGCGCCACCGATGGCGAGGTGCAGATGACCCTCAACGACGGCAAGGCACCGCTGAACGACGTCCGGGTACGGCAGGCCATCAACTACGCCATCGACAAGAAGGCGATCCTGCAGAACGCCTGGGCCGGTTACGGAACCGTCATCGGCTCCCACGAATCGCCGAACGATCCGTGGTTCGTCGACGAGGCCGACAAGTATCCGCACGACGTCGCGAAGGCCAAGGCGCTGCTGGCCGCGGCCGGTCGGTCGAACCTGACGTTGAACCTGGCGCTGCCGCCGGTGCCGTACGCCACCGCGGCCGCGCCGATCATCATCTCCGAGCTCGCCGAGGCCGGCATCACGGTCAAGGCCACCAACGTGACGTTCCCGGTCTGGCTCGACCAGGTCTTCAGCAAGGCCGACTACGACATGACGATCATCAACCACGTCGAGCCGCGGGACATCGGGGCGCTGTGGGCCAACCCGACCTACTACACCCGCTACCACAACCCCGCGGTGGCCAAGCTGCTGGCCGACGGCGACGCCGGGACCCCGACGGAGTTCATCGCCGACTACAAGAAGGCCGTCGTGCTGCTCGCCGACGACGCGGCCGCCGCCTGGCTCTGGTCGTTCCCGAACCTGATCGTGGCGGACTCGAACGTCAAGGGGCTACCGAAGAACGCCGTCGGCGAGGCGTTCGTGCTCGCCGGTCTCTCGGTGGGCTGATCGTAGGGTGCTCTGGCGAATCGTCCGACGTCTGCTGGTCTTCCTGGCCAGCGTGGTGGTGGCCTCGATCGCGGTGTTCTGGCTGCTGTCCGGGCTCGGTGATCCGGCCCGGATTGCCCTCGGCACGTCGGCCACCGACCAGAGTGTCGCGGAACTCCGCGGCCAGATGGGGCTCGACCGGCCGCTGGTCGCGCAGTACCTGTCCTGGGCGCAGGGCGCCGTGCACGGCCAGTTCGGCAACTCGTTCGTGAGCAAGGCGGCCATCGGTCCGCAGTTGTTCGACCGGTTGTCCGTGACGCTGTGGCTGGTCGCCGGGGCGATGGTGATCTCGCTGATCATCGCGTTGCCGCTTGGTCTCTTCAGCGCGCTGTGGCACCGACGGGCCGCCGGCTGGATCATCTCCGGGATTACTCAACTCGGCGTGGCGGTACCCGCCTTCCTGGTCGGCATCCTGGCCGTCGCGGTGTTCGCGGTGAAGCTCGGGTGGCTTCCGTCCGGTGGATACGCGGTGCCGGCCGCCGACCCCGTCGGCTTCCTGCAGCACATGGTGCTGCCGTGGTGCTCGCTCGGCCTGGTGCAGGGCGCGGTGCTCACCCGCTACGTCCGCTCCGCGGTGCTCGACGAGATGGGCCAGGACTATCTGCGTACCGCCCGGTCCAAGGGGCTGACGCCGTTCCAGGCGCTGCTGCGCCACGGCGTCCGCAACGCCTCGATCCCCGTCCTGACGGTGCTCGGCGTGCAACTGGTGACGATCCTGGTCGGCGCCGTGGTCGTCGAGCAGGTGTTCGTCATCCCCGGGATCGGATCGTGGCTGGTCAAGTCGGTCGGTGACCAGGACACCCTGCAGGTCCAGGCGATCGTGATGACGCTGGTGGCCATCGCGCTGGCCGTGTCGTTCGTGATCGACGTCCTCTACAGCCTGATAGATCCGAGGTTGCGACAGCGATGACCGACCGGAAAATCGAACGCGGGCAGCGGCTCTCGCCGACCCTGCTGATCGGCGGCACCATCGTCGCGGCGATCGTGCTGGTCGCCGTGGTCAGCTTCTTCTGGACACCGTGGTCGACGATCCACACCGACGTGAACTACCCGGCTGCCGGCCCCGGTACCGCCGGGCACTTCCTGGGCACCGACACCCGCGGCCGGGACATCGCCTCGCTGCTGATGGCCGGTTCCCGGACCACCCTGTACGTCGGGATCCTCGCCGTCGGCATCGCCGCGGTGATCGGTACACCGCTGGGCATCCTGGCCGGCATGGTCCGCCGGGGTCCGGCCGAGTTGCTGATGCGCGTCACCGACCTGATGCTGGCCTTCCCGGCGCTGCTGCTGGCGCTGGTCTTCGCCACCATCTGGGGAAGCTCGCTGACCACTGCGATGACGGCGATCGGCGTCGCGAGCATCCCGTCGTTCATCCGGGTCGTCCGGTCCGGGACCGTGGTGGTGATGACCACCGACTACGTGCAGGCTGCGAGGGTCGCCGGCCGCCGGCGATTCGCGATTGCCGCCCGGCACGTGCTGCCGAACGTGATGGGGTTGGTGATCGTCCAGGTCTCGGTCTCCTATGCCATCGCGATCCTCGCCGAGGCCGCGCTGTCCTACCTCGGGCTCGGGGCCGGGCCGACCACCGCGTCCTGGGGACGGATGCTCTACGAGAACAGCGCAGCGCTGACCTACGCCCCGGTCATCCTGATCTGGCCGGGCCTGGCCATCGCGCTCGCGGTCCTCGGGTTCAACCTGCTCGGCGACGGACTGCGCGACCGCCTCGATCCCCGGCTGGCGGGCCGATGACGACAGGCGCGCTGCTCACCGTCGACCACCTGAGCATCGCGGTCGGGTCGACGGAACTGGTCAACGACGTCTCGTTCGTCATCGAGCGGGACGAGCGGTTGGGCATCATCGGCGCATCCGGTTCGGGCAAGACCCTGACGTGCCTGGCGGTGGCGGGTCTGTTGCCCGACGGTCTGAAGGCGACCGGCTCGGTGCACCTGGACGGCGTGCACACCGACCTCGCCCACGGCGCGGAACGGCAACTCGCCCGGGTCAGGGGACTGCGGATCGGCACCGTCTTCCAGGAGCCGATGACGGCGCTCAACCCGACCATGACGATCGGCCGGCAGGTCGCCGAGGTGATGGTCCGGCATCGGATGAAGACTCGGAAAGCAGCCAGGGCAACCACTCTCGAGTTGTTGACCAGTACCGGCCTGCCCGACCCGGAACGGATGGCCCGGTCGTACCCGCACCAGCTGTCCGGCGTGCAGCGGCAGCGGGTGGTGCTGGCGATCGCCATCGCGAACGGCCCCGACCTGTTGATCTGCGACGAGCCGACCACCGCCCTCGACGTCACGGTGCAGGCCAGGGTGCTGGAGCTGATCGCGCAGCAGAGCCGCGCGGTCCGGGCGGCCCTGCTGTTCATCTCGCACGACCTGGCCGTGGTGGCGTCGATCTGCGACCGGGTGCTGGTGATGTGGCAGGGCCGGATCGTCGAGCAGGGCAGTGTGATCGACGTGCTCAGCGACCCGCAGCATCCGCACACCCGCCAACTGCTGGCCGACTCCGACCTGTCCGTCCCGGATACCTTGCCGGCGACTGTCGAGGATCTTGGATGAACAGCCCTGCCTCGCCCGTCGAGACCGATGACTCGTTGCACCCGGCCGTCGAGATCACCGATGTGTGGCGGCGTTTTACCCGCCCGAAGTCGTCCCCGTTCGCGAGGACCAGCACGGTCGACGCGCTGGCGGACGTCAGCCTGTCCATCCCGCGCGGGTCGCGTTTCGGGATCGTCGGGGAGTCCGGATCGGGGAAGACCACGCTGATGCGGCTGATCGCCGGGCTCGACCAGGCGACCAGCGGAACGGTGAAGGTCGGCGGCACCGATCTGACCGGGTTGCGGGAGGGCCAACTGGGGTTTCTCCGCAAGAGCCTGCAGATCGTCTTCCAGGATCCGATGGGTTCGCTCGATCCGCGGATGCGGGTCCGCAACATCGTCGCCGAACCGTTGCAGGTACAGGGGATCAGGGACGTCGACGCGGCGGTCGCCACCGCCCTCGAGCAGGTGGGTCTACCGCCCGACGCCGGTCGCCGTTACCCCCACCAGTTCTCCGGGGGACAGCGTCAGCGCATCTCGATCGCCAGGGCGATCGCGCCGGAACCGGAGATCCTGCTGGCCGACGAGGCGGTGTCGGCGCTGGACGTCACGGTGCGGGCGCAGATTCTGGCCCTGCTGGAATCCATTGCGATGGAACGGCAACTGACGTTGATCTTCGTCTCCCACGATCTGGCCGTGGTGCGGCGGGTGTGTGACCAGGTGGCCGTCCTGCAGAACGGTCGGCTGATCGAGACCGGGCCGACCGAGTCGTTGTACCGCTCTCCGCAGCAGCGGTACACCCGCGAGTTGCTGGCCGCCGTGCCCACCCTGGCCAAGAGTCTGGCCGCGGCCGGGGCCAGGCAGAGCGCCCGGGGCGCGGGAGTCACCTCAGCCGATTCAACCGATGAGGCAGGATCGACCGCATGACAGACCCGATCGCCGACGACGGTGCGCCGTATCCCGACAGCCCGTCGTCCTCCGACAGCCCGCTCGTGCGCGACGCTGCCACGGCAGTCGTGGAGCTGACCCAGGCCCTCGTCCGGCTGCCAACGTTCGTCCGCGCCGACGGTGACGACGTGGAACGGCCGGCCTCCGAGCTCGTCGCCCAGGTGATGCGTGGCTTCGGCTGGGACGTCATGGTCGAGGAGATCGCCACCGGGCGGACCAACGTGGTGGCGGTGATCAACGGCAGCGGTCCCGGGCGCACCCTGATGTTCGAGGGTCACCTGGACGTCGTCACCCCGGGCGATGTGGACAGCTGGTCGTTCCCGCCGTTCTCCGGTGACATCGTCGACGGCCGGTTGCTCGGCCGTGGTTCGGCCGACATGAAGGCCGGGGTGGCGGCGATGATCCACGCGGCCCGGGCCACCGAGATGACCGGCTTCAGCGGCCGCATCATCGTCGCGGCGCTGGCCGACGAGGAGGGAATGATGCTGGGCGTCAAGCACTTCGCCGCCTCCGAGCTGGCCGGGTCCGGCATCGACGGCGTCATCGTCTGCGAGCCCGAGGGCGGCGAGGTCTGCGCCGTCGCCAAGGGGGCGATCCGGCTCCGCATCGACCTGCAGGGCGTGATGGCGCACGGCGCGATGCCGCACCAGGGCCGGAACCCGCTGCCCGCGATGGGTTCCCTGCTGATGGGGCTGTCGGAGCTGGAGCGTCAGGTGGCCGAATCGGTCGGCACCCATCCGCACCTCGGCGACTTCTACCTGACCCCGACGGTGCTGGCCGCCGGCGAGCCGACCCAGATCAACGTCATCCCGGCCTCCGCGTCGGTGTATCTGGACATCCGCACCATCCCGGCCGTCGGCCACCAGGGTCTGCTGCACCTGATCACCCGGCTCGCGGAGCAGATCGCCGACGACGCCGGCCTCACCGTCGCCATCACCGTCATCGACGACCGGCCACCGGTCGACACCCCCGAGGACTCGCCGATCGTCCGGGCCCTGGTCCAGGCCCACGAATCGATGACCGAGACGCCGGCGGTGATGGGCGGGGTACCCGGGACGACCGACGGCACCATCCTGACCAGGGATGCCGGCCTGCAGACCGTGGTCTACGGCCCAGGTGGGAAGTGGATCGCCCACACGAAGGACGAGTACGTCGACGTGTCCGACATCATCAGCTGCTTCGGGGTCTACGCGCTGGCTGCCCGCATCTTCCTGGCCGAGCCCGGTCGGCCTGCCGATTCGGCGGATCCGAACCGGTGATCGGCTACCCGGCCGGTCCGGGCAACGCGCTGACCGACGTCTCAGGGCTCCGAATCGGCCACCACGAACGGACCGACGGCGGCTATCTGAGCGGTACGACGGTGATCCTGGCGCCCGACGATGGCATGGTCGCCGGGGTCGATGTACGCGGCGGGGCGCCGGGGACGCGGGAGACGGACCTGTTGCACCCCACCGCATCCCCGAGGCTGATAAACGCCATCGTGCTGACCGGGGGGAGTGCCTTCGGGCTGTCGGCTGCGTCCGGCGTCACCGATGCACTCGCCGCCCGCGGCGTCGGCTTCGCCGTCGGACCGCCCGGTGCGGTGGTGCCGATCGTTCCGGGCGCGGTGCTGTTCGATCTGGGCCGCGGGGGTGATTTCACCAAGCGCCCCGGCCCGGAGTTCGGGCTCGGCGCGGTGACCGCAGCTCTGCGGAACGGCCCCGACACCCGGATGGGTCCGGTGGGCGCAGGGTCCGGCGCTGTCACCGCCGGGATCAAGGGCGGCGTCGGGACCGCGTCCGCGGTGACGCCCGACGGGATCGTGGTGGCGGCGCTGGTGGTGGCCAATGCGGTCGGCTGCCCCGTCGATCCACGCAACGGCGAGTTGCTCGGGGCCCGCAACCTGCGCCCGGAGGACTTCCCGGGACTGCGGATCCCGACGACTGCGGACCGGGATGCGCTGTTGCACGCCGTGATGAACACCGGGCCACACCTGCGGACCCCCGGCGGGCCTGCGCCCTCACCGGTCCAGAACACCTCGATCGGGATCATCGCGACCAACGCGACGCTGACCAGGGCGCAGTGCACCAAGATGGCCGGCACCGCGCACGACGGACTGGCCCGCGCGCTCAACCCGGTGCACACCCAGTTCGACGGCGACACGCTCTTCGCGGTCTCGACCGGGGCGGCTCCGGTCCCGGACGAGATCGGGTTGCACCACATTCTCTGCGCAGCAGCGGATGTGGTGACCAGAGCCCTCGTGAGGGGCTTGCTGGCAGCACAATCGGTGACCACCGGAGGCGGGTCGTGGTCCAGCTACCTGGATCTCGCCCCGTCCGCCCGCGGCGGCTGACCCGGTGGTCGACCGAACGGCCGAGGCAGTGGACGGGCCGGCGGCCGCGTCCGGGTCCACGGATCGCCTCGGACCCCGGATGGCAGAGTGGTGGGCGTGATCGACGACCGGATCCGCCCCCCTGACGGCTGCCTGCCCATCGGGGAAGGGTGGAGACCGGCCCCGAGGCAGGCGCCGGTCCTGTTTCCCTGGGACGGGAGCGTCGTCGCCAGTGCGCCGGTCGGAGACGTGGAACTGGCCCGGGCGGCGATCGATGCGGCCTACGAGGCTCGACGAAGCGTGGCTGCGCTGTCCACCGGCACGAGAATGGCGGTGCTGCAACAGGTTGCAGAGATGCTGCACGAGAACGCCGGGCCGCTGGTCGAGCTGTTGATCTCCGAGACCGGCAAGCCCCGCACCGACTGCGAGGTCGAGGTGGCCCGCACCACCCTGACCTGGGAACTGGCCGCCCACGAACCGGCCCGGTTGCAGGGCGAGACCGTTCCGGTGGACTTCCTGCCCGGCGCGGAGTCGTTGATCGCCTCCTACACCCGTCGTCCGGCCGGGGTGGTGGTCGGCATCGCCGGTTTCAACTACCCGTTGCTGCTGGCATCGCACAAGATCGCCCCGGCCATCGCAGCGGGCTGCCCGGTGATCATCAAACCGGCGCCGGCGACGCCGCTTTCGACCCTGTGTCTGGTGGCTGCCGTCCGTGTCGCCCTGGCCGCCGCCGGCGCCCCGTCGGTCGCTGTGCAGGCGGTGACCGGCGGCGCCGAGGTCGGCACCGAGCTCACCATCGACCCCCGGGTGGCGATCGTGTCGTTCACCGGATCGGCTGCTGTCGGCCATGCCATCGCCCGGGCCTGCGCACCCCGGCGGGCGCTGCTGGAACTGGGGTCGAATTCGGCGCTGATCGTCTGCGGCGACGCGGATCTCGCCGTGGCTGCGCGGGCCGTGGCCAGTGGCGGCTTCTACGCGTCGGGACAGGCCTGCATCTCGGTCCAACGGGTCATCGTCGTCGCCGGCGTCTACCGGGAGTTCACCGAGCTGCTCCTTCAGGAAGTCGCCCGGGTCCAGGTCGGCGACCCACGTCTACCCACCGTCCGGGTGGCGCCGTTGATCAACGAGGCTGCTACCGACCGTGTCCTGCAGTGGATCTCGGACGCTGTGGTAGCCGGAGCCAAGAAATTGGCCGGTGGCCGGCGCGTCGGGCGGTGCCTCTCGCCGGCCATCCTGGCCGACGTCCCGGACGGCACCGGCCTCTGGGACGAGGAGGTCTTCGGTCCGGTGGTCGCCCTCCGGGTCGTCGCCGACTTCGACGAGGCGATCGAGGTGGCCAACCGCTCGCGTTACGGGCTGCAGGCCTCGGTCTTCACCACCTCGCTCGCGCTGGCCCACCGCAGCATCGACGAACTGGAGGTCGGGGGAGTGATCGTCAACGAGGTACCCGGATTCCGGTCCGACGCCCTGGCCTACGGCGGGGTGAAGGACTCGGGGATCGGCCGGGAGGGTCCCCGCTGGGCGGTTGCCGAGTACACCGTGACCCGGGCCGCCGTCATCCGGCCGGTGGCCGGCCGATGACTGATACCGGAGTCCCGGAGGGTATTCCCGGCGACCCGAGGCTGGATTCCTACCGCTCGCTGTTCGACCTGACGGGTCGGCATGCGCTGGTGATCGGTGCCGGCGGGATCGGGTCCGAGGTGGCGCTGGCGCTGGCCGCACACGGCGCGCAGGTCACCGCAGCCGACCTCGACCGGGAGGTGGCCCGCTCGACTGCGGACGCCTGCCACGGCGACGCGGTGAGTGTGGACGTCACCGATACTGCCTCCGTCGCCGAGCTGCTGACCCACGGCGTCCCGGACGTCCTGGTCACCACCGTCGGGATGAACGTCCGCAAGCCGATTGCTGACTACTCCGACGACGAGTTCGACCGGGTGATCACGCTGAACCTGCGGGGGGTCTTCACCCTGCTCCGCGCTTTCGGCCCGGCGATGGCGGAGCGCGGCAGCGGCTCGTTCGTCGCATTCTCCTCGATCCGGGCGCAGACGGTAGAGCCCGGTCAGGGTGTCTACGCCGCGAGCAAGGCGGGGCTCGTACAGCTCCTGCGGACGGCCGCGGCCGAGTTCGGTCACTCGGGAGTCCGATTCAACGCCGTGGCCCCCGGGGTCGTCGCCACCGAGCTGACCGGTCAGATCCGCGCCGATGAGGCCTGGTCCGACGCCTACGCCGGAAAGAGCGCGCTCGGCCGGTGGGCCCGGCCGTCGGAGATGGCCGGTGCCGCAGTATTCCTGGCCTCCGATGCCTCGTCCTTCGTGACCGGCTCGGCCCTGTTCGTCGACGGTGGGTGGACCGCGATCGACGGACGCTTCGACCCACCTCTCTGATTGCGCGGGTCCGGAGAGGATGATGCAGGGGTGACGTCCCCGGCCGCTGACCTCGCCGGCTCGCCGACAAGTACGGCGGTGACCCGACCGGCGACCCTGCTCGCGGTCGGCCGGGTCGCAGCGTTGGCCGCACTGGTGCTGTGCGTCCTGCTGCAGGCGATCGACCACGACTTCTTCCCGCCGCAGATCTCGGTGTCCCAGTACGGGATCGGGCCCAACGGCTGGATCTTCACCGCCTGGACCGTGCTGACCGCGATCGCCGTCCTGACGTTGCACGCCGGGGAGCCTGCAAACGGTCATCACTTCGGGTACTGGCTGGTCATCGGCAGCATCGGTCTGGTGACCATGGGGGTGGTCCGCACCGATGCGGGCGGCCTGCAGCAGTCCTGGCACGCCAAGGTGCACATGGTGGGTTCGATCGTCGCCTTGGTGGCACTGCCCATCGGGATGGCGATGGCGATGACGTGGGCCCGCGCCCGGTGGCGTCGGACGGCCTGGATCCTGGTCCTGGTCAGTGCGGGAGCGCTGATCATGGTGCTGCTCTCGGCCACCGGTTCGGCCACCTGGGGGATGGACTCCCCACACTCCTGGGCGTTCTGGCAGTCGGTGGCGGTGACCGTCGACATGGTCCTGCTCTCCACCTTCGCACTGGCGACGTTCTCCCGCCCGCGGGACCCGGACCCCGGCCCGCGCGCGCTCGTCTGAAGCTGCATCGGTCGGTGAGATCGGGACCCGTCAGGATGTGCCAGGATTGGTTGTCCCACATCGGGGCAAGACAGCAGACGAGGGCCCTCGACGACGCCGGCGCCTTGAGAGACTTCCGCGCATCACCGAGTCTCGCCGGCGGGTACCGGTGTGGTCGGATGACGCGGGAACAACCATCAGGAGGATCGGTTAGATGACAGACAGCAGCGCACCTGTTCGGATCGTGACGGCCCGGCGGCGCCCGCACGTCGTCATCGTCGGTGGCGGGATGGCCGGCCTGATGACCCTCAAGGGTCTGCGCAAGGCCGACGTGGACATCACCCTGGTCGACCGTCACACGTACAACGCCTTCCAGCCCCTGCTCTACCAGGTGGCCACTGCGGGCCTGAACCCCGGCGACGTGACGTTCTTCCTGCGCGCGGCCCGGATGTCCCAGCGCAACGTCAGCTTCCGCCAGGGCGAGGTCGTCGGCATCGACAACGAGGGTCAGAAGGTCACCTTCGCCGACGGCGGCGGCATGGCCTACGACTACCTGGTGCTGTGCACCGGCGCAACGACGAACTACTTCGGGACCAAGGGTGCCGAGGAGAACACGATGGCGATCTACACCCGCGCCCAGGCCCTGAAGCTGCGCGACAGCATCTTCACCAGCCTCGAGCACGCCGCCGCCTCTGCCACCAGCGAGGACCTGTCGATGGTCGTCGTCGGAGCCGGGCCGACCGGTGTCGAGATGGCCGGCGCGCTCGCCGAACTCCGCAACGACGCGATGGCGTCGGTGTACCCGGAGCTCGACCCCCGCCGCACCCACATCGTCCTGGTGGAGATGACCAACAAGGTGCTGGCCCCGTTCGACGTCAAGCTCCAGGAGTTCGCCGCGCGTGCCCTCCGCGAGCGCGGCGTCGAGCTCAAGCTGGGTACATCGGTGTCCGAGGTCCGCCCGGACGGCGTGCTGTTCGGCAACGGCGAGTTCCTCAAGGCCGGCGTCATCGTCTGGGCGACCGGCGTCACCATCCCCAAGGCGGTGGCCGGTTGGGGTCTACCCCAAGGTCGCGGTGGCCGGATCACCGTCGACAACGAGCTCCGCGTCATCGGCGTGAAGAACATCTTTGCCGCCGGTGACCTTGCCGTGACCCCGGATCCGCTGCCGCAGCTGGGCACGCCCGCCCAGCAGCAGGGCCTGCACATCGGCAAGGGGATCGGCTCGCTGATCACCGGTCGTTCGCTCAGTTCGTTCAAGTACCGCGACAAGGGCACCATGGCGACGATCGGCCGCCGGGCGGCGGTGGTCGACATCAAGATCGCCGGGAAGTCGATCAAGTACACCGGGACGCTGGCCTGGCTGACCTGGATGCTGCTGCACATCTGGCTGCTGCTCGGGAACCGCAACCGGTTGGCCACGTTCGTCAACCTCTTCACCAAGTATCTGGCGCCCTCACGGCGGACCAACCCGATCGTCGGCGACGTGCCGGTGTTCGAGCATCGGGCCGAGGACAGCAACTGATCTGACAGCTGGTGAGCCCGGAGTCCGCCCTCGGGGATCACGGAATCCGGGCTCTCCGCTCATCTCGCCGAGCTGCCTAGGGTTGGACGTCGGGCGAGCAGCATCACACCTCCGGGTGGTGGCAGAACTAAGGTGATGCGTCAACTAGCCGGGTAGTCTGGGTTTCGTGAGCGAACCCAACTGGCTGAACGCCGACGAATCCCGGGCCTGGCGTTCGCTGCAGTTTCTGAACACGCCGTTGTCGGCTGCGCTCAACCGCCAGCTCTCCCGCGACTCGAACCTGTCCAACGCCGACTATGCAGTGCTGGTGCAGCTGTCAGAGGCGCCGGATCTGAAACTGCGCGCGCGCGACATGGTGGTGGCCATCGGTTGGGAGAAGAGCCGGCTCTCGCACCACATCCGCCGGATGGAGGCGCGGAAACTGGTCGGTCGCGAGGAATGTCTGACGGACGGACGGGGCGCCTTCATCACGCTGACGCCGACCGGCCGGGCCGCGATCGAGCAGGCCGCCCCCGGACACGTCAACGCCGTCCGCTCCTATGTCGTCGACCTGCTCACCCCGGCCCAGCTCGAGTCCCTGGCCGAGATCGGCGAGATCGTCGGCGCCCGACTGAAGGCCGATGGCTGCGCCGAGGCCGAAGCCGCAGGATGCGCCGACACCGATGCCGCGTCCGAGAGCCTGGCCGACAACTGCTCGGCCTGACCGGGCGCTAGAGTCGGGGCCTCATCGGCGGCGAAGGAGCTCCAGCATGCTCGAACGGTCCGCGGCATTCAGCGGCTTCACGGTGGACGACATCCCGGCTGCGCGGCACTTCTACGGCGAGCTCCTTGGTCTGACGGTTGCCGAGACCAACGGCATGCTGCGTTTGACGACGTCGGGTGGCCGCGAGACGCTGATCTACCCCAACAGCAATCACCAGCCGGCGCAGTTCACCATTCTCAACTTCCCCGTGGACGACATCGACGAGGCCGTCGATGCTCTCGTTTCCGCCGGAGTTGCGATCATCCGCTACGACGGCATGCCGCAGGACGAGAAGGGCGTGATGCGGGGCCGGGCCGTCGGCCGCGGTCCCGACATCGCCTGGTTCCACGATCCCGCCGGCAATGTGCTGTCGGTGCTCCGGAACCCCTGACCACGTCCACCGGTCGAGCGGGGAGCATCAAGCGGACGAAGCGGACACAACCCGGATTTTATGTCCCCGCTCGACGCTGAAACGGAGCCAGGGGTGGGCCCGCGATACGGTGGAATCGAATGATGAGATCGGATGAGCCCCGTGCTTGTCCGCGCGTGAACAATTGACGGAGGAACCACAGCCATGGCTGACGACGACCCAACCGGACGTGAGAACGATGCTGCCGACGATGTTTCGGTTCAGCTCGACAGCTCCGACACCCTGCTCGACCGGGGTGTGGTGGACGGTTTGGACGAGGGCTACTCACCGCCCGACCGTGAACCGTCGGTCGACGTGCCGACCGAGTCCGAGGAGGAGCGCGGGCTGAGCCTCGACGAATTGCTCTCGGCCGAGGAGCCGGACGTCGGCGCAGGCGAGGAGGACAACCTCTTCTCCGAGTCGGGCGGCGAGGTCGGTGATCTGCGCGCCGGCCGCCTGGTCGACGCCGACGAGGGTGCCTACCCCGACGCCGACAAGGATCTCTGGGCCGGCGACGTCGGCATCGACGGCGCCGGCGCCAGTGCCGAGGAAGCTGCGGTGCACGTGTTCGATCCGGACGCCGGTCCGTCGGGCGCGGATCGTTAATTTCTGTTGCGGCCGCCGTCGAACGAGGTTACTTTCGAGAGCGAACCGGAAGGAGGTGGTCCCACGTTGATGACGTACAGGACTTGTGAGGTGGCTGGCCGCTAGGCCGCCGTTCCATCACGTCGGACCGTGGTCCGTTCCCATCGGGAGCAGCGGTCAGGCAGTTAGTGGACAGTCACCCGACCCCCGGGCCGCCGACCCAGTCCAGTCGGCCCGCCACCTGAGAACGTAAGCGCGTTCCAGGTGGCGGAGCAGCCCGGGGGTTGTCCATGTCTATCTCACGTGGTCACGTTGTGCTCCGCCGCTCGGTTCGTCGGGCCGCTCAGCCAGGCCTCCGTCCCGGCATCGCTGGGCCCGTCCCTGCACCGCCGCCTACTGGTCCAGGTACCGGATGACGGCCAGCACGCGGCGGTTGTCGTCCTCGCTCACCGGTAGGTCGAGCTTGCCGAAGATCGCCGCGGTGTACTTCCCGACGGCCTTCTCGGTGATGAACAGGCTCCCGGCAATGGCGGCGTTCGACCGACCCTCCGCCATCAGACCCAGCACCTCCTGCTCGCGGGGTGTGAGGCTGGCCAGGGGTGCAGCCGCCTTCGGCCGGGCCAGCAGCTGGGCGATCACCTCTGGATCCATCGCCGTCCCTCCGGCCGCCACCCGCCGCACCGCATCGACGAATTGATCGAGGTCGGAGATCCGGTCCTTGAGGAGATAGCCGATCCCACCGTTGCCTCCTGCCAGCAGCTCCCGCGCATAGAGCTGGTCGACGTACTGGCTGAGCACCAGGATCGGCAGGCCCGGCACCTGCCGACGAGCCTCGATCGCGGCCCGGAGGCCTTCGTCGGTGAAGGTCGGGGGCAGGCGGACATCGACGATGGCCACATCGGGCTGATGGTTCAGCAGTGCCCGGAGGAGGCCAGGGCCGTTGTCGACGGCCTCCACCACATCGAAGTCGTGCGCACGCAGCAGGCGGATCAGCCCGTCACGCAGCAGGGCTAGATCTTCTCCGATGACAACTCGCACGGTAGCTCCATGGCAATGATGGTCGGGCCGCCGATCGGACTGGCGACGGTGACGGTTCCGTCGAATGCTGCCAGTCGTCGTTCGATGCCGTGCAGGCCGCCACCCGGAGAGGCGACCGCGCCACCGACCCCGCTGTCGCCCACGGTCACACTGAGCCGACCCGCGTTGTGTCGCAACCAGATCCACGCGGTGCGCGCGGTCGAGTGCTTCGCAGCATTGGTCAGGGCCTCGGCCACCGCGAAGTAGACCGCGGATTCCACCGGTGCCGGTGGACGGCCGACCATCACCACGTCGACGTCGACCTCGAGGGCCGCGGCCAGGGCGAGCGCCTGCAGACCACCGACCAGCCCCCGGTCGGCGAGAACGGGCGGATGGATGCCCCGGACCAACCCACGCAGATCGGTCAGGGCGACCGACGCCGACTGCCGGCTCTCCGCGAGCAGCTCCCGGGACATCTGGGGATCCTTCTCCATCATCTGCTCGGCCAGACCGAGGTTCATGCTCAGTGCCACCAGGCGGGCCTGGGCCCCGTCGTGGAGGTCGCGCTCGATCCGCCTGATCTCGGCGGACTGCGTATCGACCGTCTCGGCCCGGGACGTCGCCAGCTCGCCGATCCGCTGCTCCATCACCTCGGTATCCGACCGACGCAGGACGGACGAGGTGACGGTGAGGTACGTCCGGATGATCACCGGAGAGGCCAGCACCCCGAGGGGAAGGACGATGTAGAAGATCATGGCCACGAGGCCGACCGCGAAGCCGAGGCAGATCGTCAGGAGCAACCACGCGATGTCGCGATAGGTGGCCGGGTCGGTCAGCCTGATCTGCAGCCGGTCGAGCAGGCCTTCTCCGCCGATCTTCCGGTAGGGCATGGGGACCTTCACACCGAGGATTCGTCTGGCGAGACGGCGCTGCGACATCGCCAGACCGCGGAGCAGCGACAAGGTCAGGGCCAACATCGGTAGCCCGACCCAGATGACGACCAGAGCGAACGAGACGATCAGCAACGGCAGCAGCACGATGCCGGCCAGGCCCTGGATGGCGATCAGGAACGCAGCTCGCAGCGAAGTCGTGGCGCTGGGGCTTCTTCCCGGGCTCCGAGACTCTCGTGCGGTGGTCATGAAGTGATTCTTTCCTACCGGCGAGCATTCCGATGGGGGTCCAGGCCCCCGAACTGCAGGGGCTGGATCCCCGTCGGCCGCCACCAGGGAAACGGGGCCCGCAGGAGGAGATGACCCACGGTTCGGGCAGAATGAGCGGATGACCAGAGGATTCAGCGGCCGCCCCCGGCACCCCCGGAACGACCGACTGCCGCCGGGGCAGTACGACACCGGTCGTGACTTCCCGGTGCTCACCGCCGAAGTGACCCCGCGGCTCGACCCGGAGAAGACCTCCGTGACCATCGATGGGCTGGTCGAGCTCGTCTCGACCTGGTCGTGGAAGGAACTCCACGACCTGCCGGGGTCGACCTTCAACGGCGACATCCACTGCGTCACGACCTGGTCGAAGTTTGACACCAGCTTCGGCGGGATCAGCGCAGACATCCTGCTGGCAGCCGCTTCTCCACTGCCAAGTGCTACCCACGTGATGATTCGGTCGACCACCGGATACACGACGAACCTGCCACTGGCGGACATCACCGACGGGAAGGCCTGGGTGGTCTGGGACCACGAAGGCCATCCGCTGCCGGTCGAACATGGCGGCCCGATGCGGTTCCTGGTACCGAATCTGTACTTCTGGAAGAGCGCGAAGTGGGTCAGCCGGATCACGGTGATGGACCACGACGAACAGGGCTTCTGGGAACGCAACGGCTACCACGACCACGGTGACCCGTGGAAGGAAGAGCGTTACCAGGGTGACTGACGCGCCGGTCGGCGCCTGGCGGACGGCCACCGTCCGCCAGGTCGACCATCCCCATCCGGATGCGGTCCGGCTGCGGCTCGACGTGCCCGATCGCATCGATCACCTGCCGGGACAGCACTACGTCGTCCGACTGCGGGCCGAGGACGGGTACACCGCGCAGCGCTCGTACTCGGTGGCCTCCGCCCCGCACGAAAGTGCGATCGAACTCTTCGTCGAACGGCTCGAGGACGGCGAGGTCTCCGGTTTCCTCGCGGACGTGGTGGTCGTCGGGGACCAGCTGGAGGTGCGCGGCCCGATCGGCGGATGGTTCGTCTGGCGGGGTGACTCGCCGGCTGTCGCAGTCGCAGGCGGATCTGGTGTGGTGCCCCTGATCTCGATGCTCCGGCACGCCCGGCACGTCGGCCGGACCGAGCTCCTTCGGCTGGCGGTCTCTTCACGGACCCTCGAGTCGCTGCCCTATGCATCAGAACTGTTGGCGGCCGGGGCGACCGTCGCGCTCACCAGATCGGCGGACCCGCAGGTCCTCCGTCCGGTCGGACGGCTGGGGAGTGCGGACATCGCGGCTCTCCTGACCGAAGCGCAGACTGCGTTCGTCTGCGGTTCGTCCGGGTTCGCCGATGCGGTGAGCACGCTGCTGGTGGACGCGGGGGTCGCCTCGGATGACGTACGCGTCGAGCGCTTCGGCCCGACCGGCAGCTGACCGGTCCGTTCACCACCCGTTGGTCCGGCCGAGAAGGGGTGCGGTACCCACTGCGTGCTCTGACCACCGTGGGACGGGCAGTCAACGCCGGATCGCGAGCAGGTTCTCGTTTCTGTCCCACAGCTGCCGGGCGAGTTGCGCGTCCGTGGACTGCGGGTTGACCCGGGTCGCGATCTTTCGCTTCTCGTAGTAGTTACCTGGCTGCCACGTCCGGCCGGGACTGTTCTCGGACAGCCAGACAAGTTGGTCGGCTCCCTGGTGGGTGGAGCCGAGGAACGGTCTGGCCAGCGGATTGCCGTAGGTCAATCGCATGGCGAGGCTGGTGGTCTCGGAGGCAAAACTCGAGCCGATGATGCCGGGATGGAACGCAACGGCGTTGATGCCCTGCGAGCGGTATCGGGCATCGAGCTCCTTGGTGAACAGGATGTTTTCAAGTTTCGAGTCGCCGTAGGCCTTGTTGGCCGAGTAGCGGCGATCGTTGTCGAGGTCGTCGATGTCGAGCTTGCCGTAGAGGCGCGCGGCGATGCTGGCGGTCTGGATGACAGTCGCATTGCCCCTGAGAAGGGCGGGCAGCAGCAGGTTGGTCAGCAGGAACGGGGCGAGGTGATTGACCTGAAAGGTCTTCTCGAACCCGTCGACGGTCTTGGCGCGCGCACCGAAGACACCACCGGCGTTGTTGGCCAGCACGTCGATCCTCGGGTGACGCTGCTCGAGAACGGCTGCGAGTTCACGCACGGTCCCGAGATCGGTGAAGTCGGCCAGAAAGTGCTCGGCTCCGATCGATTCAGCGACGTGGCGGGTCTTCTCGGGTGATCGGCCGACGACGACGACGGTGTGGCCGTTGGCCTGCAGCTGCCGCGCGCCGGCGGCGCCGATCCCGTCGCTGGCGCCGGTCACGATGATGATCTTGGACATGGGGTACCTCTCCTCGGCTTGAGCTAACGGTTGTAAGTCCACGCTAGCACGACAGTGCTAACGATTGTTAGGCGAAGCCGCTTAGAGTGGTCCCATGACTCCTGATGCCACCCCAAGACGGATCGGCAACAGGCGTGGATTCGGGAGCGATCTACGCGAGGAGATCCTCGCCGGAGCCGAGCGCCTGCTTGCACTGTCCGGGCCACGGAATGCCGTCACCCTGCGTGCGATCGCCCGGGAGGCCGGCATCGCCGCACCCTCGATCTACCCGCACTTCCGCGATCGGGACGCGATCCTGGATGCCGTGGTCGCCCGCACCTTCGTAGCACTTGCCGACACCTGCCGCAGGGCCGCGGTGACCGCACCTCGGGGCGTCGAACGGATCGCGGCGATCAGCCTGGCCTATCTCGCCTTCGCTCGGCACAATCCCGGGCAGTACCACATCCTGTTCGAGCGCTCGACGGCGAACATCGCATCACCGCCGCACCAATACGTCGAAGGCATCGACGCGTTCGGCTTGCTGACCAGCGCGTTCGAGGACATCGCAGCCGAGGGCGCGCCCCGGGACCTCGATTCGACGCTTGCAGCGCAATCGCTGTTCGTCGCGCTGCACGGCATCGCCACCTTGACGCCGGCCCTGCCCGGATTTCCGTGGCTCGCCGAGAGCGAGCTGGTTCGAAACGTGATCGCGAAGATGGTCGGCCCGGCCCAGGAAGTGGGACGTCAGCCAAATTTCCTACGGGACGATCCGGTCGAGGCCGGGTAGGCGTCACGGCAAGATCCTGTTCAACAAGTTTCCGTCATGAAGGAGCGCCCATGTCCTGTGTCCTGGTCACCGGTGGCTCGCGGGGGATCGGCGCGGGCATCAGCCGCGCGCTGGCCGCCCGCGGCGACCGCATCGCCGTCCACTGCCGGTCGAACGTCGCGGCAGCCGAGGCCCTGGTGGCGGAGTTGCCGGGTGAGGGTCACGTGGTGGTGGCCGCCGATCTGGCCGACGAGCACGCGGTGGCAGAGATGGTGCACGCCGCGGTGGAGGCGTTGGGCACCATCGACATCCTGGTCAACAACGCCGGCATCTACCTCGACCAGCCGATCCAGCAGACCGGCTACGAGGAGTGGAACGCCGGCTGGCGGGAGGTGCTCGGCGTCAATCTGCTCGGAGCCGCGGCGGTGACGTGGCAGGTCGTCGATCATCTCCGCCGACGCGAACGGGGCCCGGCGGGCGGCCGGATCGTCATGGTGGGTAGCCGTGGCGCCTACCGGGGCGAGCCGACCGCGCCGTCCTACGGTGCGAGCAAGGCCGGCCTTCATGCCCTGACCCAATCCCTCGCCGTCTCGCTCGGACCGGAGGGCATCGTCGTCAACGGGGTGGCGCCCGGATTCGTCGCCACCGACATGACCGAGCAGCTGCTGGCCGGACCCGCCGGTGACGGGCTGCGCGCGCAGAGCCCGTTCGGTCGGGTCGGCGAGGTGGCCGACATCGCCGCGGCCGTCGCCTGGCTCAGCTCCCCGGAGGCGCAATGGACCAGTGGTGCCATCCTCGACGCGAACGGCGCGTCCTATTTGAGATGAGCACGGTGTCCGGGCGGCGCTGACCGGCGGCGCCCGGCGAAGAAGGGGCGGTGCCCCTCAGACGCCGTACTCCACCGGCAGCACGCCGTGGGCGACGGCCCTGACGAGGGCGTGGTGGTCGGCCTCGGTCTGGTCGGCGTAGAGCCGGGCGAACCGGGCCAGGGCGACGTCGAGCTTGTCCGACGAGCCGACATATCCGGAGATCATCGAGGCCCCGCTGGTCCGGGCGTGGCCTTTGGCCAGCAGCTGGCCGACGATCCCGGCGTAGTCGGCGAGGGCCTGCGAGTCGATGGCGTCCAGGGCGATGGTGCCCTTCATGTTCCGGAACTGCCGGACGTAGTACTGGCGGTTGTTGACGGTCGTCCACCCCAGCAGCGGGTCGCTGACCGTCTGGAGGGCCTGCTGGTACTCGACCACCCGCTGCCCCTGGTGGGCGTGCCAGGCGGACCCACCGTGCACGAACTTGGCCAGGACGGAGCGACGGGCCTGCTTGAGCTGCAGGAAGACGACGTCATCGGGACTGCTGCCCTCGAGCAGCGCCACGTAGGCACGCAGGCCGACACTGCCGACACCGACCACCTTGTGGGCGATGTCGACCAGCGTGTAGCCGGCGAGCGCCCGGCGCCAGTGCGGGGCGAGCGTCATCAGGTATTCGTCCAGGGCCGCCCCGACGTTCTGGGTCTCCTCCCGGCTGACGTGCGTGATCAGTGGCGGTTCCTCGACGATCCGGCGGCTGCCGTGACGCTCCTCGGTGAACCGGGGGAGCGCACGGTCACTGGTCCGGGATCTGGCACGTCTTGCAGCACGGTCGATCTCGCTCTTGAGCGACGGGTGCGCCGTGTCGGCGATCAGCTTGTCGACGTCCAGCCGCTGGTAGGAGCGGGACAGCAGCGGCTGCTCGGCGAGCTCCCTGACCTCGTGACGGTAGGCGGCCACGCAGGCGACAGCCGCTGCCTCGCAGGTCTTCTCGCTGTGGTCGTTCTGCCGCCCTGCCACCCAGATGCTGGCCACCAGACGGCGGAGGTCCCACTCCCAGCCACCGGGATGGGCCTCGTCGAAATCGTTGAGATCCAGCACCAGATCCCGTTCCGGCGACGCGTAGAAGCCGAAGTTCCCGAAATGCGCGTCACCGCAGATCACCGGCGTGATCCCGGTCGCCGGCAGCCCGGCCACGTCCTGCGCCATCACGATCGCCGTCCCGCGGAGGAATCCATAGGGCGACGCGACCATCCGGCCGACCCGGATGGGGATCAACCAGTCCAGCCGCCCCTCGTGCGACTCCATCACCTGGGCGACCGGGTCGGGCCGTCCGACCGGCGGCACCCACTCGCCCAACTCGGCTCTCGGCACCTTCGCCCGCAGTGCGCGGCCGAGCTGGTAGCGCTCGGCCCTCGACGTCGGTCGCCGGCGCAACGAACCGTAGGACTCGCCCTCGACGTCCGCGAGGACCACGTGACCGGCCGGCGGCCGGGTCGGATCGGTCATCTGATCCGGAACGATCAGACCGTACGGCCGCGTTGGCCGCGATACCGGCGAACCAGCGCATCGGTGGACGAATCATGTTGCGGCGCAGGTGCTGCGTCTTCGATCAGCACCGGGAGCAGCTCGACGGCCTGGGTCTTGCCGAGTTCGACACCCCACTGATCGAACGAGTCGATACCCCAGATGACGCCCTCGACGAACACCGCGTGCTCGTAGAGCGCGACCAGCTGCCCGACCACTGACGGTGTCAGCTTCTGGGCGAGGATGCTGGTGGACGGCCGGTTCCCGGGCATCACCTTGTGCGGGACCACGTCCGCCGGAGTGCCCTCGGTGGCGATCTCCTCGGCGGTCTTGCCGAACGCCAGCACCGAGGTCTGCGCGAAGTAGTTGCTCATCAGCAGGTCGTGCATGCTGCCGGTGCCGTCGATGGTCGGGAGGTCGTCGAGCGGCTCGGACAGCCCGATGAAGTCGGCCGGCACCAGCCGGGTGCCCTGGTGCAGCAACTGGTAGAACGCATGCTGCCCGTTGGTTCCCGGCTCACCCCAGTAGATCTCGCCGGTGGACGTGCTGACCGGCGTGCCGTCGGCCCGCACCGACTTGCCGTTGCTCTCCATCGTCAGCTGCTGCAGGTAGGCCGCGAAGCGGTTCAGGTCGTTGCAGTACGGCAGTACCGCCCGTGATTCGGCCCCGAAGAAGTTCGAATACCAGACACCGAGCAGACCCATCAGAACGGGTGCATTCTCGGCCAGTGGTGCGGTGGCGAAATGGGTGTCCATCTGATGGAATCCGGCCAGCAGGTCGGCGAAGTTCTCCCTGCCGACGGCGCACATGACGGACAGCCCGATCGCCGAGTCGACCGAATAGCGACCGCCCACCCAGTCCCAGAACCCGAACATGTTGGCCGTGTCGATCCCGAACTTCGAGACACGCTCGGCGTTCGTCGAGACGGCGACGAAGTGCTTGGCCACGGCAGCGGTGCCCTCCTCGCCGTCCAGGCCGAGTCCCTCGAGCAGCCACCGTCGGGCGGCAGTCGCATTGGTCAGGGTCTCGAGGGTGGAGAAGGTCTTGGACGCGATGATGAACAGCGTCGTCTCCGGGTCGAGACCGTCGGTCTTGCCGACCAGATCGGAGGGGTCGACGTTGGACACGAACCGGCAGCTGATCCCGGCGTCGGCGTAGGCGCGCAGGGCCTGGTAGATCATCACCGGCCCGAGGTCGGATCCGCCGATGCCGATGTTGACGACGGTCTCGATCTTCTTGCCGGTGGCGCCGACCCACTCGCCCGACCGCAGGCGATCGGTGAAGTCGCCCATCCGGTCCAACACCTCGTGGACGTCGGCGACGACATCCTGGCCGTCGACGCCCAGCACCGCGTCGGCCGGTAGCCGCAGAGCGGTGTGCAGTACGGCGCGGTCCTCGCTGGTGTTGATGTGGTCGCCGCGCATCATCGCGTCCCGACGCGCCTCGACCCCGGCTTCGGACGCGAGCCTGACGAGCAGCCGCAAGGTCTCCCGGGTGACGCGGTGCTTGGAGTAGTCGATGTAGAGGTCGCCGGCCTGCACGGTGAGCTCTCGCCCACGCTCCGGATCGTCGGCGAAGATCTGGCGCAGGTGCAGGGGCTCGACGACCGGCTGGTGCGCGCTCAGCGCGATCCACGCGGTCGTCATGGTGATGTCGGTGATGGCAATGGCCTCGATGGGCTCTGTCATATCTCTTCGCTTCCCCGCAGTCACGGATGGTGTGTCGGTCCATATTGGCCCAACCGACCGACCGATCGCCCACTGGGACCCGGGTGGCGGGGTCCGTTCGCGTAGAGTTTCTTATTACCGGCCGGTAACAACCGCTGTGACAGGCATGGTGACCCCCTGGAGCACGCCTTGACCGACACCACCTCCGATCTGTGCTCGTCCGCCGGGCTGGCATTCACCGACGCCGGGAGCGGTCCACCGGTGCTGATGATCCATGGCCTGATCAGTGATCGCAGCACCTGGGACGGAGAGATCGAGGGTCTCCGGCGCACCCACCGGATCATCGCCCCCGATCTGTTCGGACACGGGCAGTCCGTCGGGTCGGACTCGGTCGGACTCGACGATGTCGGGACCGCGAAACCCGGTCCCGAACTGCCGGGCGATTACTCCCTCGGCGGGCACGCGGCATCCCTGCGCGACCTCCTCGACGAACTCGGTCTGCGCGAGGTCACCGTCGTCGGGCACTCGCTGGGCGGCGGCGTCGCCATGGAACTTGCCTACCTGTTCCCGGAGCGCGTGCGGGCGCTGGTGCTGGTCAGCAGCGGCGGGTTGGGGGTCGAGCTGAGCCCGGCCCTGCGTGCGGCCACCCTGCCGGGTAGTGAGTGGGTGCTTCCGCTGATCGGCTCGGACTGGGCGCGGTACGCGGGCAACACTGCGCTGTCGCTGATGTCCCGGGTCGGTCTGCCCTGGGTGAGCGCGAGCACGACGGCGGCATGGGCCGGCATGGCCACCTTCGCGGACACGTTGAAGCGCAACGCCTTCCTGGCCACCACCCGCGCCGTGATCGGCCTCCGGGGCCAGACCATCAGCGCTATCCCGCGGCTGCGGCAGATGGCCGACCGCCCGATCCTGGTGATCTGGGGTGGTCGTGACCGGCTGATCCCCGCCGCCCACGCCGCCGCGGTCAAGGAACTGCTGCCGGACAGCACCATCGAGATCTTCACCAGGGCAGGGCATTTCCCACATCTCGATGAGCCGGACCGGTTCCACCGCGTACTTGCCGACTTTCTCGCAGCCCTGCCGAAATCGAACGCCCGGTCCCGGGCATCGCGACGGGGCTGATCACAAGTCCGCTCACCGCTCCGGCGGATCCACGGTCCCGATGGAGACCACGGCCACCCGGCCGATGCCGGACAGCGGAAACGTGTGCGGAGGGCCCCAGAACGGCCGATCCTGCCGGACGGCATCTCCCGATTGGAGATCACCGGCACCGGGCCAGGTCGGCGAGCCGTCGATCTTGACGACCACGATGCAAGCCGCCTGTCCGATCGGGAAGAGCATCGGCTTGGTCAGGGTGATCAACTCGAGGTTGCCCCACGTTCGTCCGCGGCGCTCCAGGAGATTCAGTGCCCGCGCCGGCCCGGACGATCGGCAAGGCGGCGCCATCTCGCCGGCGAACAGCACCGTTTCCAGTGGTCGGACCCGCTGGGTGCGACCCAGATCGAGCGAGAGCTTGACGTCGTCGAGCAACATGAACTGCCGGTCGATCCCGACCAGTTCGGAGAATTCGCAATCGCCGGGGATCTCGGCCAGGTTGAAGCGCCACAGGATCTCGCCGTCCAGCTCGTCAGGTTGGTGGGACGTGATGGACTCGCTGAAACCCTGCCCGTTGGCCCAGGGTTCGCGGATGCGCTGTGATCGGGGCAGATGGATCGGTGGGATCGGCGGCGGCTCCGGTTCGGTCATCCGCTCACTCTGATCGGTGCGGACCGGACGGGCAACCCGCTCCGGCGCTGCGGCCCAGACGTCGTGACAGGGTCCGTGACGTGCTGGAAACACGACCTTGACACAAAGGTTCTTGCCCTAGGCGGTGACCCGGTCGGATGATTCCTCCCATGTCAGCCTCCCTTGCCGAACCGACCACCGATCGTCATTACGGAGCCCAGGTCGGCGCGGTGGAACCGGGCGGGGCGGAAGGCATCCCGCTCGCCGAACGCCACGGCAAGCCCATCCAGCTGCTGTGGACGTGGACGTCGCCCAACATGGAGTTCGCGACGATCTTCGTCGGGGTCATCAGCGTGCTGTTCTTCGGCCTGACGTTCTGGCAGGCCTTCGCAGCAATCGTCATCGGCACCGGCCTGGGCAGTATCTCCCATGCGGTCCTGTCCAGCTGGGGGCCGAGTTCCGGCTTCTGCCAGATGGTGTTGTCGCGCAGAGCTTTCGGCTTCCTGGGCAACATCCTGCCGGCCGGTCTCAACTCCCTCACCGCGGGCATCGGCTGGTTCGCCGTCAACAGCGTGAGCGGGGCGCTGGCCCTGAGCGCCCTGACGAAGATCACCGGCTGGGTCTGCCTGGTCATCGTCGTCGTCCTGATGCTGGCGATCGCGTACTTCGGGCACAACCTGATCCAGGCCTTCGAGCGGTACGCGTTCCCGGTGCTGACCGTGATCTTCCTGATCGGCGCCGTCGTCATCCTGTCCAAGTCGCACCCGGGACTGGCGGCCATCGTGGCCACGCCCGGCGCATCCCCGACACCGGGCGGGTTCTGGATCGCCTTGGGCGCGACCTTCGGCTATGCCGCCGGATGGAACCCCTACGCGTCGGACTACACCAGGTACCTCGAGCCAGGGACCGGCCGGGCAGCCGGCATCTTCGCCGGTATCGGTGTTTTCCTCTCCTGCACCCTGCTCGAGGTGGTGGGCGCGGCGGCGGTGACCGCCGTCGGTGGCGCCGGCTGGAACTACGTCAACCCGGTCGCCTCCTACACGGGCCTGCTGCCGACCTGGCTGGAGAAGCTCACCCTGCTCGGCATCTGCCTCGGTGCCATTGCCGCCAACGCCTTGAACATCTATTCCAGCGCGCTTTCCTTCACCGCAATGGGGATCAAGCTACCCACGCCCCGGTCACGTGCTGTTGTCGCCGTCGTGATGGGCACGGCCGGCTTCGTCATCGCCCTGATAGGTCTCGACAACATCAACTCCTACGAGAACTTCCTCCTGGTGATCGCCTACTGGATCGGTCCGTGGCTGGGGGTCGTCTTCGCCGACCGCCTGCTGCGTCGGGTCAAGGACCACGAGATGGTCTACATCGACGAGAAGTACCAGAACTGGGCCGGCCCCATCGCCATGCTGGTCGCAGCGGTGGTGTCGATCTGGCTGTTCTCGAACCAGACCCGGTACCTGGGGATCGTCCCGACCCACGTTCCCGATATCGGTGACCTGACCTTCGAGGTCGGCTTCGTGCTGTCGTTCGCCCTGTACGCGTTGCTCTACCGCCCGTTGGCGGGTCCGATCACCCAGGGCGCGGCGGGTACCTCGTACGCCAAGGCGCGCTGATGGCCGGGCACTCCTGGCCCCTTTGCTCGTTGCGTCCTGCAGAGTGCTCGCTATAGCGATCGTTTTGCAGGACGTTGCGTGAAGTGGGGGTTCAGCGGACCCGGACGCCGAGGTCCAGCAGTGTCACCCGGAGCAGGAATCCGGCCTCCTCGCCGACGATCCCGCTGACGAGGTCGATCATTCGGCCGGTGAACTCGGGCCCGTGGGCGACCTCGTCGTCAGGGCCGAGGTGGTGCGAGATCTCGTGCAGCACCACGAGTTCCCGCAGAGCCCAGGCGTCAACGCCCCGGTGCAGCGGTACGGCGATGACGGGTGGCCGACGTTCGTAGTGCGCCCGGCTCTGGCCGGCCCGAGCCCGGACGGCCACGTGTTCACCGGCGCGCGGCCACGCCGTGCGCACCCAGTCCAACGCCAGTACGGCATCGACGTAGATCCGGACCGAGTCCAACGAGGCGAACTTCCGTTCCACCGGGATGGTGAGGTGGGAGCCGACGACCTCGACGATCGGGTAGTCGACGGCACGATCGAAGATTCGCCGGACGAGGGCCTCCGCCTCGTAGACGCGGGCGCGTTGCTGGTCAGGGCCGCTCATCCATTGATGGCCGGCCGGGAACCGCCGATCGCCTGTTCACCGCCGAGCCGTGCTGTGCGACCCGCCCGATCACCGGCCCGGCTGGCGAGCTCGGAGTAGCCCGCGTTCGCCGAGCTGCCGCGCCAGCTCCCGCGCGCAGTCGAGTTGGCCTTGTAGTGATCCTGCAGTTCGACCTCTTTGGCGCGCAGGACGATCTCGACCCCCGTAGCGCCCGATGCGGCTGACGTATCCGCCTCGACCGCCTGCTGCTGGGCCTGCTGCCTGGCCTGCCTGAGCCGAGCGCCGATCCGCGCGGCGAACGACTGCTGGAAGTTGACCCTTGCGGTGGTCGCGTGGACCGGTCGCTCCTGCCACTCCTGCGAGGGGCCTCGCCAGCCCGGCCGCGGACCGTCGACCCGCACCCAGCGCCCGATCGTCTCCTGGGCGTACCGCTTCGACTTGATGTACTCGTCCGACGCCCGCACCATCTGGACCACCAACGAGGAGTACAGGGCCTCCGCTGCGTCGATGTCATTATCGAACCCGTACGCGTAGACCCTCGTCGAGTCGCGGGCGATGTCGCAGGTGACGCTGTTCGCCCGCCCGATCTCCAGGAACAGCTGCACGAAGGTGCGCAACCCACGTCTGCCCTGCTCGCCGATGGTGATGGTCCGCTGCGCCGGCACGGCCCGTTTCTCCTTCGCCGTGCTGTGCGCCCGAGCCATCGCCAGATCGACGGACGACAGGGTGGCCAGCCGCTGGGCCGCCTGGAGGTAGGCATCGGCTTCGTGCTCGTTGTCGGTCGTCTCGGCCTTGCGCAGCAGGCCGGCGATCCTCGTCAGGTACTTGTCGCTCATAGTCCGTCCAGTGTGAACGATGGCACCGACAGTGCCTCCGGACACGGGCCTCCAGACACGGGCCTCCAGACACGGGCTGACGGTCGGCAAGGCCGGCGGGGCCATACGATCGGTCGATGAGATCCCGTCTGTGGGCCGCCGGCACGGTGGCCTGGGTCGCCGCGTTCATCGGCCTCGCCTACATCATCTTCGACCCTGCCCCGTGGTTCGTGGCGATGGTCGCCGTGGCCGGGCTGCTCGCGCTGTTCGCGGCGGTGAAGGGCACGGAAGGGCCGGGACGAATGGCGCTGCTCGTCGCGCTCATCATCCTGGTCGTGTCGGCGCTGCTGGCCGGGTGGAAGGGCGGCCCCGTGATGCTGCCCGCGATCATCAGCTGCATCCTGTCCATCAAGTCGTCGGCCGCGAACCTCGCCTCGCCGACACCGCCCAGGACACGCTGAACTACCGCGGCCGAGGGCCGGTGCGGAGGCACTCCGCACCGGCCCTCGGCCATCGCTCTCAGCTCACTGCATGCCGGAGGGGACCGCCGGTTCGGCCTCCAACACCGCCTTCTCCGCTTCCTCCTCGACGCCGACCGCCTGCTTGACCTCGGCTGTGCTCATCGCGCAGGACACCGCCCAGTAGAAGATCACAAGGGCGAAGGCGATGACCAGCACCAGATCCCACTGGGTGTTGGGGAAGAGGTCGTTCTTGTGGCCATCGCCGTCGGAGCCGTAGTTGCCCCACAGACTGATCAGGGTCAGCCCGAGCATCCACGGACCGATCCAGACGGCCGACCGCAGCTTCAGACGCCCGGCGGTCTCCTTCAGAGCGACCCCGTATCCGTAGAGCATCAGCCCGACCAGCACGGCGATGTCGAGTTTCCAGGTGGTGCCCCAACCGCCCCAGTAGATGAGCAGACTCGAGAATGCGAACGACACCGGCAGGAACACCTTGGGGAACGGCATCTTGTACGGGCGGGTCCGGTTCGGGTCCCGTTTCTTCAATGCAGCAAGGGAGACCGGCGCGAGGGCGTACATGATCGCGGTCGCCCCGGTGACGGCGTTGACCAGGCTCGCCCAACTGCCGAAGCCGACGAAGGAGATGCAGCCGACGATCGCGGCGACCAGGATCGACACCCACGGCACCTTCCTCTTGTCGGTTCTGGACAGGTGGGACGGCAGTTCCTCCTCCTCGCCGAGGGCGTAGGAGATGCGCGCCGTGGTACCGAGGTAGACGATGCCGGTCCCGGCCGGCGAGATGATGGCGTCGATCAGCAACAGCGTGCCGAGCCAACCGGCGCCGACGGCCAGGGCGAGGCTGTACCAGGCGCCCACGCTGCTGGTCCCCCCGGCCGAGCCGAGCGGGTTGTCCCAGTTCTTGGACACGTCGGCCGGGTTCACGCCCAGCAGGAAGGCCAGCTGGAGAGCGATGTACAGGACCGCGCCGATGGCCATCGCCGTGATGATGGCGCGCGAGATGTCCTTGCTGGGATTGCGGGCCTCGCCGGCGAGTTGAACCGCTTGTTCGAACCCTTGCAACGCGAAGACGACGCCGGCCGGAAGTGCTGCGAGTACGCCATGGAATCCGTGCGGCATGAATCCACCGCCGGCGGTCAGGTTGCCCGGATGGAACGACAAAGAGCACACCACCAGGATGGCCAGCAGCGGGATCGCCGTCTTCCAGATCACCACGATCGAGTTGGACTCGGACATGAACTGGGCTCCGGCGAGATTCATCCCGGTGAACAGCGCCATGCCGGCGAAAGCGACCAACTTGCCGAGCCCGTTCAGGTTGCCGGTCGCGTCGAGCATGTTGAAGTGGGCCTGCGTCCACTGCGTGGTGTTGGCGTACTCGATCGCGGCCAGGATCTCGATCGGGGCAATGGCCACCGCCTGCAGCCAGGAGGACCACCCCGCGAAGAATCCCGTGACCGGTCCGTGCGAGAAGTAGGGGAACCGCCCGGTTCCACCTGCGACCGGGTAGGTGGCACCGAGCTCGGCGAAGACCAGGGCGAGAATGGTCAGCATGGCTGCGGCCAGCACCCAGGAGAGAATGGCCGCTGGGCCGGCCGTCTGTGCAGCCGTCAGCGCGCTCAGCAACCAACCGGACCCGATGATCGACCCGAGTGAAACGAACATCAAACCGTAGAACCCGACGTTCCGCTCCAGCTTATCGTTCGAATTATTGTACACCTTGTCGTCGATGCTCGCCACGGTTCCTCCTGGGTGTGAGTTCCTGCAGGTGTGTGCTGCGGTCGGCTGCGGATCGGCGTTGATCTGCGGAGTAGCGACGGGGCCTGGATGGAGATAGTGCATGTCCTGAACAGGTGAGTCAAGGACGCCCGATATTTCATAGGTCCGTGGCGCAACCGGCGTCCCGTTGGTCCGCCCTGTCCATTTGCCCGATCCCGGGCACGGCCAGCTGAGATCGTGATGGCTATTCGTGAACACCCTGCGGCACAACATCTATCGAGCCCGAGTCAAGGGTTTACCATTTCTTGAAGAATGGTCGCCCTGGAACCGGCCCAGATCGGGCTGTCTCGTTTTGCCCCACATGACCAGTTTGGACTTGATTGTGTCGGGAATGTTTCTGACGGGCCGTTCGTGGATCCTGCGGTGATGTGGGTCGGGCCGGGTGCCGGAACGGGCGGGCCTATGGTGAACGGTCCGACCGGCGATCCGTGGACGGCGAACCGAGCAGCGCAGCATGGACAAGGAGAACGGATGGACCCGTTGGTGACAATCACGCAGGGGCAGTTGCGTGGACGCGAGAAGAATGGCGTCAGATCCTTCCTCGGCGTGCCATACGCCGAACCGCCATTCGGTGCGCTCCGGTTCGCCGCACCGCAGCCAGCGTCAGGCTGGGAAGGCGTCCGGGAGGCTCTGGAGTACGGACCCACCGCGCCCAAACCCGGCTATCTACCCCCGACGGACGCCCTCCTGCCGGAGGTGTTCGTCGACGGTCAGGACTGCCTGAACCTCAACGTCTGGACGCCCGAGGGCGCCGACGGACTACCGGTGCTGGTCTGGATCCACGGCGGCGCCTTCGTCAACGGCAGCGGAGCCATCTCCATCTACGACGGCTCGGCCTTCGCCCGCGACGGTGTGGTGTGCGTGACGATCAACTACCGCCTCGGCGTCGACGGTTTCGGATTGATACCGGGAGCACCGCCCAACCGTGGCTCGCTGGATCAGATAGCCGCCCTGACCTGGGTGCGCGACAACGTCGCTGGCTTCGGCGGGGATCCGGCCCAGGTGACGATTGCCGGCGAGTCCGCCGGGGCGATGAGCGTCGCGACCCTGCTGGCTCTGCCACCGGCCAACGGGCTGTTCAGTCGTGCAGTGCTGCAGAGCGGCGCCGGGCACCATGTGCTGACGCCGACGACCGCGGCCGAGGTGATCAACGAAGTCGCGTCGCGGCTCGGCGTGGACGCCACCGTCGAGGCCCTGGGCTCGGTGCCCGTCGACGACCTGATCCGAGTCCAGGCCGACCTCGGCGCCGAGATCGCGGCCCGACCCGATCCCACGCGCTGGCGCGAGATCACCGTGAACGGGATGGCGTTCGAGCCCGTCGTCGACGGACAACTGTTGACCGCACGCCCGATCGACCTGATCGCCGCCGGCGCCTCACGTGATGTAGAGGTGCTCGTCGGGACCAACTCCGACGAGCACGCATTCTTCCTGGTGCCGAGCGGGGTGTCGTCGATGGTGGACGCCTCGTTGCTGCGTGGGGCGCTGTCCCTGCTCGGGACCGACGTCGAGCAGATCGTCGGCACCTACGCGACCGAGCTGCCGGGTGCCACGCCGGGGGAGTTGATGATTGCAGCATTGAGCGACTGGTTCTTCCGGATCCCCGCCATGCGGTTGGCCGAGACGCGCTCTGCTCTCGGCGCTGACACCTACGTCTACGAGTTCGCCTGGGACAGCCCACGATTCGATGGTCGGCTCGGGGCCTGCCACGCATTGGAGATCGCGTTCACCTTCGACAACCTGGACGACCCCAACAGCATCCCGATGGCCGGCGACCACGCACCGCAGGCGCTGGCCGACGGGATGCACCGGGCCTGGGTCGATTTCGTCCGGACCGGCCGTCCCGGCTGGCCCGCTTACGGCGCCGACCGGACCGTCATGCGATTCGATGTGGAGAGCGGGCCGGTACCGGATCCGGGCCGACCGGCGCGCGAACTCTGGTCCGGAGTTCGCTAGGGCGGGCACCGCCAGAATAGCCATTGAACGGTCGTCGGACCGCGCTGCGGTCTAGGCTTCGTGCCGGGCGAGGGTGAGCCGGACGAGGGTGAGCCGGACGAGTTGTCAGCACACGATCGGGCGATGTTGACAAGTCCGCGAGAGTTGGGGGGTTTGACGATGCATGTGGCAGAACCAGCAAGAAGTCCGGTGCGCGGTGGGTGGATGTCGCGTCGACCGATCTACGTCGAGACGGTGATCATGTCCGACCTCGACCGCCTGTGGGAATTGACCCAGAACACCGACCTCCATCCACGATGGGACCTCCGCTTCAGCAGGATCACACCGACCGGCATCACAGAGGACGGTTCTCAAAGGTTTCGCTACGAGTTGCGTGTGCCGCTGCACCGCATCGCAGGCACCGGCATCTCCCTCGGCGAACGCCGTCGTCCGGATGACACACGCACCTCTGCTCTGCGTTTCACCACCCGGGACCGTCTCTCACCGCTGGGTGACGGCCGCGGATACTGGCGCTATGTCCCGACGCCCGACGGTGTCCGGTTCATCACCGGTTACGACTACCGCCCCGGGTGGGGCAGCGCTGCCGACGCGATCGGCATCCGCCGCTTCGTCGGATGGATGACGGCGTGGAGTTTCGATCGGTTGCGGATCTGGGCCGAGACGGGGGAGCCGCCCGAAACCTGGCCCCTCTACTCAGTGCTGGCGTTCTGGCGTCAGGGGCGTCCCCGTGCTTCGCGCTGCCGGCGGGAACCTCTGCGTGGGCAGGCCATGGACGACGCGCCGGCGACGCTCGACAGACTCGAGGCACCATGACCTCCATCTTCGCGCAGGCAATGGGCGCCGATTTCGACCGACTTCACCCCATGCTCCAGCGTCGATTCGGGGTCGGCCTCGAATCCGGCTATGCCTGCGTCGGGACCGGAGTGATGACGTCCGTCCGACGCGGTCCGTGGTGGACCTTGCCGTTTCTCCGTCTCGGAAAGATGCGCAACATCCTGATCGCGGACGTCGGCCGCAACGTACCGTTCGTCATCAAGAACTATCCCTACCGAGATCCGTACGGTAGGGAAACCATCACGTTCACGCGTGAGTACCGCATTCGCAAGAAGCCGAGTCGGTTCGATGCCACGATGATCCTTCACGACGGAGCCTTGGTCGACTATCTCGGTACCCATCAGCATCTCGCCGTCGATCTTGCACTGCAGGTGACAGCCGAGGGTTCGCTGGTGTTGACTTCCCATGGTCATCGCTTCCACGAAGGACCGGTCGGTTTCCGGTTCCCGTTGCTGTTCAGTGGCGAGGCCACCCTACGAGAGAGCTACGACGACGCCGCCGAGGTCTTCCGGGTCTCACTCGAGGTGAGGAATCGCGTCTTCGGCTTTCTCTTCGGATACGACGGCGAATTCCGTTGCGAATTCCCACCGGCCACCGACGCACCGCCCGAACTCAAGCCCGTGCGTCACGAACGCCGCACCTGAGAAGGAGATCCATGCCTGCCGAGCTCGATCAGAAGGTCGCCGTCATCACCGGCGCCGGTAGCGGGATCGGCGCCGCCACCGCACGGCAACTTGCCGCAGCGGGATTCCACGTCGTGGCGGCCGGTCGCCGGCTGGATCGCATCACCGAGGTCGCGAACGAGACCGGCGGCACCGCTTGCCAACTGGACGTCACCGACCGGGACGCCGTGCAGGCGTTCGCCGCCACCCTGGCGCGGGTGGACGTGCTGTTCAACAACGCGGGCGGGGCGTTCGGGGCCGATCCGATTGCGACCGGCAATCCGGACGACTGGGAAGCGATGTTCCAGGTCAACGTGATGGGCACGTTGCACGTCACCCAGGCACTGCTCCCCAAGCTGATCGCCAGCGGCGCAGGGACTGTCGTGGTCATGTCCTCGACCGCCGGTTTCGTGGCCTACGAGGGCGGGGGCGGTTACGTGGCGGCCAAGCACGGCACCCACGCCATTGCCGCGACCTTGCGGCTCGAGCTGTTCGACAAGCCCGTCCGGGTGATCGAGATCGCCCCGGGCATGGTGCGCACCGACGAGTTCACCGTCAACCGGATGCGTGGGGACACCAAGAAGGCCGCCGCCGTCTACCAGGGCGTCGCCGAGCCCCTGACGGCCGACGACGTCGCCGACACCGTCTGCTGGGCAGTGACCCGGCCGCCCCACGTCAACGTCGATCTGCTGGTGCTCCGGCCGCGGGCGCAGGCTGCCCAGCACAAGGTCGACCGGTCCGGCTGAGGCGAGCGGTCAGTGCAGCGCGACAAGACCTTCGGCGTCGGCTGAATTCGTCGCGATGGATCGCGGCCGGACGACGAAGACCAGGACGAGGACCCCGAGGACGGCGGCGCCGAAGATCACCACAGCCATCGTCGCCGCGGTCACCGTGCCGTTGAAGCCGACCAGGGGCGACAGCATCGCGCCGATGCCGAACTGGCACGCACCGAGTAGGGCAGCGGCTGTGCCGGCGCGGGCTCCGTGCGGGGCCAGCGCCAGGGCAGGAACATTCGGCAGGGCAAGGCCGGCCATCGCGAGGGCCACGAACAGCGGGATCAGCAGTCCCCACAGGCCCAGCGCACCGGTGGCGGTGAGCACGACCATGGCCGCCGAGGCGATGGCGCAGACGATCATCGCACCGGCCAGGATCTGCGACGCGGTGAATCTGCGCAACAGTGTGGGGTTCACCTGGCTCGCGCTGATCAGGCCCACCGAGTTGGCCGCGAAGACGAGGCCGAACACGGCAGTGGACATCCCGTACTGCTGTTGCAGGACGAACGACGAGCCGCTGACGTAGCCCAGGATGACGGTCATGGCCAGACCGGCGGCCAGGCAGAGGCCGATGAACTGACGCTCGCCGATCAACGAACCGTAGGACCGGAACGTCCGGGCGATCCCGGCCCGCTGCCGACGCTCCGGCGGGTTGGTCTCCGGCAGGGCGAAGGCGGCCAGCGAGGCCAGGAGGCCGCCGGCGACGGCGAGCACCACGAACAAGCCGTTCCACGACGTGGCCCGGAGCATGAAGCTGCCGATGGTGGGGGCCAGTACCGGCGCCACGCCGGTCACCAGCATCAAGCGCGACATCAGTTTGGCCGCAGGCATTCCCGTGTACAGGTCGCGGATGATGGCCAACGCGACGACGGCGCCGGCGGACGCGCCGATGCCCTGCAGAGTGCGGGCCACGGTCAGCACTTCGATGTCGGGGGCGAACGCGCACAGCACGGACGCCAGCAGGTGCAGGACCAATCCGGCGATCAGCGGCCGACGGCGACCGAAGGCATCGGCCAGCGGACCGACGAGCAGTTGTCCGCCGGCCAGGCCGAGCAGCGAGCCGGTGAGGGTGGCCTGCGCTGCGGCGTCGGTGACGGCGAAGTGACGCGCGATGGTCGGCAGCGCCGGCAGGTACATGTCGATGGTCAGCGGCCCGATGGCCGTCATCGCTCCGAGGATCGCGGCGAGGCGGCCCGGGCGCAGCATGCGCGGCGACGAGATGACGTCGTCCCGAACGGTAGAGGGCACAGCAGAGCTGGTCAGAACGTGGTTCACAGGGGTCCAAGCGGGGAGTGGGTCGTGCCGGGTGGTGGTCGAGGATGTGGCGGGTCGAACGAGGTGGCCCCACGCAGCTCCGGGCGCGGCCACCGTCGCCGCAGCGACTTCTTCTACATCGTTGCAGAACCCCAGATGTTCCGTGATCGCGGCCCAAACCTGCGCGGCAGGTGTGATCTAGAACTCGGGCGGCTTCGGTCGTCCGTGACAGCCGCGTGGAGCGCCTCGTCACGAGACCGACACGTGGGTGCGGTTTGCTGGCGGATGATCATGCCGGCGGGTGATCATGGAGGAGCAGGGGGCGCCGTCCAAGTCGGGCAGGGGTCCTGGGAAGCAAGCGAGGAGCGCCGCATTGGATCTGAACACCGTCACCAGCCTCCGGCGGGCCACGTCGCGTCCGGAGCTGACGCTGCAGCCCGGTGAGCGGATCCTCGGTGGCGGCACCTGGCTGTTCTCCGAACCACAGGTCGGAACCACCGGCCTGGTCGATCTGACGAGCATGGGCTGGCCGACGATCGAGTACGTCGACGACGGGCTCCGCATCGGGGCCACCTGCACGATCGCCGAGCTGGCCGAGTTGCCCGAGCACAACGGCTGGCTCGCCCACCCGCTCTTCTTCCAGTGCGCGAGTGCGCTGCTCGCATCGTTCAAGATCTGGAACATCGCGACCGTCGGTGGCAACGTGTGCCAGTCGTTCGCGGCTGCCGGCATGGTGTCGCTGTGCGCGGCACTGGACGGAACCGCCCTGATCTGGCGGCCGGACGGTGACGACTACGAGATTCCCGTCGAGAAGCTGATCACCGGCAACGGGCAGAACTCGCTGGCCCACGGCGACGTGCTGCGCTGGATCGATCTTCCCGGCCACGCGCTGCGGGCCCGCACCGGGTACCGCAAGATCGCCCTCCACGATCTCGGGCGTTCGGGGGCCGTCCTCACCGGCCGGGTGGATCACGATGGCAGCGCGGTGTTCTCGATGACCGCCGCCACGCTGTGGCCGACGGTGCTGCGGTATCCGGCCCTGCCCGATGCGCCCACCTTGGCGGTTGATGTGTCGGCTGCCGACGGCTACTACACGGACCCGCTGGGGGTCGCGGACTGGCGTCGTCAGGTGAGTATCGTTCTGCTGGAAGAGATCCGAGCGGACCTCGCCGGATGAAGTTCACGGTGAATGGTGAGATCACCCAGGGCGAGCCAGGTGCCGGTCAATGCCTGCGCACCTTCCTGCGGGATCAGGGACACACCGAGCTGAAGAAGGGGTGCGATGCCGGCGACTGCGGCGCCTGCTCGGTGATCGTCGACGGCCGTCCGGTGCACTCGTGCATCTATCCCGCGCAGCGGATCGAGGGCAGCGAGGTCACCACCGTCTCCGGTCTGGCCTGCGGCGACGAGTTGCATCCCATGCAGCAGGCTTTCGTGGACAACTTTGGCTTCCAGTGCGGGTTCTGCACCGCCGGGATGATCGTGACCGCATCCACCCTGGTGCCTGAGCAGCTCCCCGACCTGCCCCGTATCATGAAGGGGAACCTCTGTCGCTGCACCGGCTATCGGAGCATCAGGCAGGCCATCAGCCAGGGTCTCGGTACCTCGACCGCTGTGCCACCGGGACCGACCAGCGGCACCTTGGTCGGCCGATCGGTGCAACCGCCCGCCGCCCGGCGGGTGGTCACCGGGACCGAGCCGTACACCTTCGACACCGTGCTGGACGGGGCGCTGCACGTGCGGGTCCTCGGTTCGCCGCACCCGCACGCCCGGATCCTGTCGATCGACACCTCGGCCGCCTCGGCGATGATCGGCGTCGAACTGGTGTTGACCCATGAAAACGTTCCCCAGCAGCGGTTCTCGACGGCCCGTCACGAGAACCGGACCGACGATCCGGACGACACCCGGGTTCTCGACGACGTCGTACGATTTGTCGGGCAGCGGGTGGCTGCCGTGGTGGCGACCACCGTCGCGATCGCCGAGGAGGCGTGCCGCCGGATCCACGTGGAGTACGAGATCCTGCCCGCCGTCTTCGATCCCGAGGTCGCCCGCTCGCCGGGCGCTGCGGTGCTGCACCCTGATCTGACCCCGGTCGACCGGGTGGCCGAGGCGCACCGCAACGTCATCGCGTCCATCCATGACGGCATCGGCGGCGACGCGGACGAAGCGCTGGCCGCCTCGGCCGTCACCGTGTCGGGAAGCTGGCAGACGCAACGGATATCGCACGCCCAACTCGAGACACATGGCACTCTCGGCTGGCTCGACCCCACGGGGCGGCTGGTGCTGCGGACCAGTTCCCAGGTGCCCTTCCTGGTCCGGGACGAGCTGGCCCTGCTGCTCGACCTGCCGACGGATCGGATCCGGGTGCTGACCAAGCGGGTCGGTGGTGGCTTCGGCGGGAAGCAGGAGATCCTCACCGAGGACCTGGTGGCTCTTGGGGTGCTTCGCACCGGGCGCCCCGTTGTCTACGAGATGAGCCGGACCGAGGAGTTCACCCGCACCACCGTGCGTCACCCGATGCGGGTCGGCGTACAGCTGGGAGCAGACGCCGACGGCCACCTGACGGTGATGAAGATCGACGTACTCAGCGACACCGGCGCCTACGGAAACCATTCCATCGGCGTACTTTTCCACGGCTGCGCCGAGTCGATCAGCCTGTACCGGTCGCCGGTGAAGCGGCTGGACGCCGAGGTGGACTACACCAACAACTGCCCGTCTGGCGCCTTCCGCGGGTACGGGCTCGGCCAGGTCATCCTCGGGGTCGAGTCGGCGATGGACGAACTCGCCGTGCGGCTGGACATCGATCCCTTCGAGCTCCGTCGGATCAACGCGGTGAGGGACGGTGACCCGCTGCTCGTGGTGCATCCGGAGCCCGAGACGGACCTGATCTACGGCAGCTACGGCCTCGATCAATGCCTGGATCTTGCGCAGGCGGCGCTGCGTCGGGGCAACGGCGTGCGGACCCCCGACGGCGATCACTGGCGGGTGGGCGAGGGAATGGCGGTCGCGATGATCGCGACGATGGCTCCACGGGGCCACATCTCGAAGACGACCGTGACCCTGCGCCCGGACGGCCACTACGTCCTCGGGGTGGGCACCAGCGAATTCGGCAACGGCACCACCACCGTGCACACGCAGATCGTGGCGACCGTGATGGCGACCGGGGTCGAACGGATCGAACTGACCAATTCCGACACCGACGGCGCCGCCTACGACACCGGTGCCTTCGCCTCGGCGGGGACCACCGTGGCGGGGAAGGCACTGCACGGAGCTGCGGTGACGCTGCGGGCAATCCTATTGGCAGCCGCGGCTTCTGCGGCCGGGGTCGACCTCATGGACTGCATACTGGAGGCGGACGGGGTGCGGGCCGGCTGCCGATTGCTCGGCTTCGCGGAGCTGATCGCCGCAGCTCCGGACGAGTGCCGATCCGGGGACGGACTGGTCGCGGCCGGTGACGAATTCGGCGAGGCGCGTTCGCTCGCCTTCAACGTGCAGGCATTCCGGGTCGCGGTGGATGTCCGGACGGGTGAGGTCCGGATCCTCCAGTCCATCCAGTCGGCGGACGCCGGCACTGTGATGAACCCGGAACAGTGCCGCGGACAGATCGAGGGTGGCACCGCGCAGGCAATCGGCAGTTCGCTCTACGAGGAGATGCTCATCGACGAAGGTGGAGCGGTGGTGAATCCGGTGTTCCGGACGTACCGGGTGCCGCAGATGGCTGACATCCCGGTGACCGAGGTCTATTTCGCGGAGACCAGCGACGATCTCGGGCCGTTCGGCGCGAAGTCGATGAGCGAGAGTCCCTACAACCCGGTCGCTCCGGCGCTCGGTAACGCCATCCGCCGGGCGGTCGGCGTCCGGCCGTTCGAAACCCCGTTCTCCCGGGACCGGGTGTGGCGCATGCTGGCGAGCGCCGACGCCGCCAACGCTGCGGACGTCGCCGTGGCACCGGAGGCCGCTCCCACGGACTCGACAATCCATGCACTGCAACGGGGGTCCGGATGACGCTCTACCGTGCCACCGTCGTCGACACACCGGTCGACCCCTTCGGTCCGGCGGGCACCGGCGCGCTGGTCGGCGACCAGGATGGTGCACTGGTGGTCCGCGACGGCACGATCGTGGCCCGCGGAGCATTTGCGACGGTGTCCGCGGCCTACCCGGACGAATCAGTGGAGGAGCTGGGCGGCATCCTGCTGCCCGGTTTCGTCGACACCCATGTGCACTACCCGCAGATCCGTGCGATCGGCGGCCTCGGCATGCCGCTGCTGGACTGGCTCGAGCGGTGCGCATTGCCGGAGGAGAGCCGACTGGCCGATCCGACCTACGCGGCGGCGGTGGCTGACGAGTTCCTGGATGGTCTGGTGTCCTGCGGCACGACATCCGCCCTGGTGTTCGGCGCGCACTTCGCCCCGGCCATGGACCTCTTGTTCGCGGGCGCCGAGCAGCGCGGCTTGAACGTCACCTCCGGCCTGGTGCTCTCGGACCGGATCCTCCGGGAAGACCTGTTGACCACGCCGGAGCGTGGGCGCGCCGAGAGCGAGGCGCTGATCGCGCGGTGGCACGGCCGGGGGCGGCTGAAATATGCAGTGACACCGAGATTCTCGCTGTCGACCACCGACGAGATGCTGGAGATGTGCGGCGAGCTGCTCCGGGATGACATCGCGTTCACGTCGCACATCAACGAGAACCTCGCCGAGGTGGAGACGGTCGCCTCGCTGTTCCCGGACTCCCGCGACTACCTGGACACCTACCACCGGCACGGGCTGGTGACCCCGCGCAGCGTGCTCGCCCACAACGTCCACGCCACCGACGCCGAGCTCGCGGTGATGGGGCAGACCGGGGCCTGGGCGTCGCACTGCCCCAGCAGCAACTCCTCGCTCGGCAGCGGATTGTTCCCCCTGCGTCGTCATCTGGAGCACGGTGTTGGGGTGTCGCTCGGATCCGACGTCGGCGCCGGGACGGGTCTGTTCCTGCTCAAGGAAGGGCTCCAGGCCTACTTCATGCAGCAGCTCCTCGGCGCGGACGGGCTCCCGCTGACGCCGGCCCACCTGCTCTACCTGGCGACGAGAGCTGGCGCCCGTGCGCTCGGGATCGACCACCGCGTAGGGGATTTCGCAATCGGCAGGGAATTCGACGCCGTGCTGATCACGCCGGCGCCGCGCAGCCAGCTGGCGGTCAACGTGGCCAATGCGGCCGACCTCGTCGATGCGCTGGCCCGCGTGTTCGCCCTCGCCACCCCCGCCGATGTCGCGCGGGTATGGGTCCACGGGGATCAAATTCTCCCGCAGGGGTGAACGAGGGCGTTCATGTGATCGGCCGGTCAGGGTCCCGGTGGAGCACCGGTCAGGAACTGAGCTCCGGGGTGATCTTGACCGGCTTCGGGGCCGACCCGTTGCTGTTGCCGGAACTACTAGGAGCGCCACCCTGGAAGCCCTTGCGCACGGCTTCGAAGATCGCCGAACCCTGACCGACGAGTGACGCCGCGATGTCGCCCAGACCATCGGCGCCGTTCAGCACGGTGACGTTCGCGCCGTTGAGCCCTTGCGCCGCGGACTTGACGATCTCCGGCAACTGCTCGATGAGCATCCGGTCCAGAGCGACTCTGTTGTTCGAAGCTGCTGCGGCAGCGAGGATCTGGATCTTCTCGGCTTCGGCAGCGGCCAGGATCTTCGTCTTCTGGGCTTCTGCCTGGGCCGGCTTGACCACCTCGGCCACCAGCTGCTGCTCGCGCAGTTCGGCGTTGCGTTCGGCGACGTCCTTCTGCGCCTGCAGCACCTCGAGCTGGGCCTGGGCCTGCGACAGTGGGCCTGCCTGAGCTGCCGAGGCCTGGGCCTTGTCGACCTCCGCCTTGTACTGCGCCTGGACGATCGTCGTCTGCCGCTGGTACTCGGCCTGCTTGCGCAGCGAATCCTGCTCGGCCTGGGCGGCCATCTGGTTGGCATTGGACTGCGCGATGGCCGCCGCCTGCTGGATGGCCGCGTTGTGCGGTGCCGACATGGCGGAGATGTAGCCCAGCTGGCCGTCGTCGATCGACTGGATCTGGAGTGCGTCGACCGTGAGGCCGATCTTGGCCATTTCCTGCTTGGAGCCGTCCAGGACCTCGGTGGCCAGCTTCTGACGTTCGGTGACGATCTCCTCGACCGTCATCGATCCGATGATGGACCGGAGGTGACCGGCGAAGATCCGGCCGGTCAGGATCGACATCTGGTCCTGGTCGGACAGGAATCGCTGTCCGGCCGCGACGATCGACTCGACGTCGCCGCCGACCTTGAACGCGATGACGGCCTTCACGTTGAGTGCGATGCCCTGTCGGGTGACGCAGGTCTCCTGGACCTCGGCCTCCGTCATGGCCAGGGACAGCAGATTGGCCCGACGGAAGATCGGTGGGACGAAGGCGCCGTGCCCGATGACGACCCGGAACGGTGCGCCGCTGGAGGACTGACCGCCCGAGATCAGCAGTGCTTCATCAGGATCGGGAACTCGGTAGCCGAACATGTGGTGCCTTCTTTCGATGTGCGAATGAACTCAGGATGAGCGTAGATCCGGCGGCACCGTCCGGCAGCGGTTCGGTCCGGGTTTCTCCCGCCGCCGTTGGTCGCCCGCGTCACGACGGAACGGGGAAGTCCGCCCACGGGACGACAACCACATGACGATGGGGCGCGACGTCGACGACCAGCACCATTTCCCCCTCGGCGATCGGTTCGTCGCTGTTGGCGAAGTAGCACTCCTTGACCCCGCCCACGGTCAACATGACCTCGCCGGGCCCGCCGGCACCACGCGTCGCGGTGCTGACTTTCCCCACCACACCGATTGCCCCGACATCCGTCATCTTCGAGCCCTTCTGACCACTACTGAAATCTTACGTCGATTCGATCACCAGTGCGTTCGAACGCCGTGATGCCCCAGCTCGAGGGCTCGAGCTGGGGCATCGGACGGGTCGGTCTCAGCGGGCCGACGTCAGGAAGCGTTCTCAGGACTGCCAGAAGCTGTTGCCGGACCTGTCGGTTCCGTCGCCGGTGGCGTAGCCCCAACCGCCGTAGCCGTAGCCGCCCGAGCCGAAGCCGTAGCCGTAGCCGCCCGAGCTGTAGCCGTAGCCGCCCGAGCCGAAGCCGTAGCCGAAGCCGTAGCCGCCGAACCCGCCTGCGCCACTGCCGAAACCGGAACCGCCACCGCCGGTGGTGGAACTCTGCGGGAACGAGGTTTCGTCGCCGCTCGACACCCACGTCACGGTGAACCTGTCAGCGGTCCCGGTGCCGGTGAGGGCTGACACGGTCGCCATCGGATCACCGGAGCTGTCGACCATCGCGATCTTCTGAGCGCCGTCGAGCTCCGCGAGTCCCGTTCCGTTCACCTTGATGTCCGAGAACGTAGTGCTCTTGAAGTTCGCCAACGGGAGCACGCTGTCGGATCGTTCGGAGCCCGACGGTGCCTCGGCGATGATCTCGGCGGACGCCCCAGTGCCCGATGGCGAGGCCCCGGTTTCCGTCTTCGTCCACTTCTGGGTGGCGTCCGTCAGGACCAGGGTGAACTTGTCCGACCCCTTCACGGAGACGACCGACGCCGATATTTTGTCACCTGGTTTGACGGTGTTGGGGAGGGTGACCGAGACGGACGGATAGAACTCGTACCAGGACGAGTAGGTCGGCGCGCCGGAGTCGCAGTCCGAGGACGTGCCGATCTGCTCGACCGAATTGCTGCCGTCCCCATCGAGTCCGACCCAGTCGGCGGAGTAGCTGCTCTCGCCGGTGGTGCAGGTGACGGCCGGGACCGTCCACGACGCGGATACCGAGGTGTATGTCCCGCCGGTGACGTCCCATCCGGACCAGTCGGTGCTGTTGGCCGCCCCGCCGGACGTCGTGGCGTTGGACGTGGGTGCGAAGGTGACGCCGATGGCGGCCTGGGCGGCCGGGGCCGCCATCGCCAGCACCAGCGCCGCGGCCGATGAGACGGCGAGTGATTTGAGACCGAACACGGTTGCCTCCTGCGACTGACACCGCCCGGTGGTATTCGGCGGCACTGGATCCAGAAGTACCGATCGAAGATGTGGGAAAGCAGGGTGTCAGCGGTTTGGTTTCTGTGAGTCGTGCTAAGTGTTCGGCCCCTTCGTGCCACCCGCGCTCGCGATCGATGTCCGATATTCCGCGATGGATCTCCGGGTGGCAAACGGCGAGTGTTTCGGAACCCAGATTCCGAGTGCGAGAGCGGCAAGCAGTCCCACCGACCCGATGCTCACGATTCCGACGGCGAGGGTGAAGGCGGAGGCCACCAGCGACATCACCACCGGGCCCGCCGCACTGCCGGAATCGCTGAGCACACGCCAGATCCCGAGGAACTGGATCCGGCCCGAGACCGGGGCGGCATCCGCGCCGAGCGTCATCATGATGCCAGAGCCGATGCCGTTGCCGAAGCTCATCACCATGGCGACCAGCGTCAGCGTCACGGCGCCGGAGGTGAGGGGCAGTGCCATCATCGCGAGACCGAGAATGGTCATCGACGGAATCGCGATCGCCAAACGGCCGTATTTGTCCATGATCTTTCCGGACGGATAGAACAGGGCCATGTCCACCGCGCTGGCGATGCCGAAGATGACGCTCGTCTCGGCAGCACTGAGGCCGAGGTGCTCCGCCCACAACGGGAGCACGGTCTGCCGCGCCGCCCGGACCGCACCGACCGCCAGGATGGCCAGCCCCAGGGTGGCGAAGAGCCGCCGATGCCCGGCCAGCATTTCGCGCGAGGTCACCCCGCCGCGCACCGTCGGAGGCTGACCAGCGGGGAGGGCCACATCCGGTACGACGATCAGCAGTGTGCCGGCCGCAACGGCGGTCACCATCGCCACGACGTACGCGGCGCGGAGGTCGAAGAGACCGATCGCCAACGCGCCCACGAACGGTCCGATGAACAACCCGATCCGGTGGGATCCGCCCAGGGTGGACATAGCCCTGGCCCGCAGACCGATCGGAACGACCTCGGTCAGGTACGACTGCCGGGCCAGGTAGAAGGTCGCGTTCGCCATCCCGATCAGGACCAGCGAGATGCCCAGCATGAGCAGGGACGGTGCGACGAAACAGCCGACCAGACCGATGGTCGCCAACCCGGCGGCCAGGATCATGGACCGACGATCGCCGATCCGGTCGGCCAGCGCTGAGGCCGGCACGTCCCCGATGACCTGTCCGATGCCGAGCAGGGCCAGCATGAACCCGGCCTTGCTCGGGGAGGCACCCAACTGCAGCGCAGTGAGCGCGATGACGGGAGCGGTTGCCCCGTTACCGATCTCGTAGACCATTGCAGGGACGAACACCGATGGTGCGATGGAGCGCAGCGTCAGTGGCGGTTGGTCTTCGGTCGATTGTTGGTCTTCGGTCCGTGACCGGTCGCCGGCAGCCACTACACGCCCTTGATCAGCAGGTAGACCGCGATCGCGATGCCGAGACCGACCACGCTCCAGCGCAGTGCTGTTTCGTTCACATGTCGGGCGATCCGGGCGCCTAAGTACCCACCGACCAGGGCCGCCGGTGCGGCGATCAGCACGGCGGTCCAGTTCACCGGGCCGAACACCCCGAAAATCAGGGCACTGACGGTCCCGCCGACGAACGACACCACGCCCTTGAGGGCGTTGAGCCGACGCAGGGTGTCCGGCACCGTCACCGCCAGGACGCCGAGCACGATGACGCCGAGGGCTGCTCCGAAGTAGCCGCCGTAGATGGCGGCGGCCGTCGTCGCGGGGAACTGCACGGTCCAGATGCGGCCGCCTTCCCGGGGTTCACCGACAAACTTCTTGATGGTGGGCTGGAAAGCGAGAAGGGCTGCGGCCAGCAGGATGAGGGGCGGTACGACCCATTTGAACGCGGCCGCGGGGGTGACCAGGAGCAGGATGCAGCCGATCGTCGATCCGAGGATGGCCGCCAGCATCAGGGGACGGAGCCGGTTGCGTTGATCGGCAAGTTCTGACCGGAATCCGAGTACGCCGCCCGCGTATCCGGGCCAGGTTGCCATCGAGTTGGTGACGTTCGCGGTCAGCGGCGACATGCCGGTTGCCAGCATCGCCGGGAACAAGATGAGCGACCCGCCACCGGCGATCGAGTTGACCGCACCACCCAGGATGCCGGCTACCGCGATCAGGAGGACGTAGCCAGGACTCACCCGGCCACCCTATGCAATGACGGGGGAGTGGCCTCGTCGTTCGGGTCCCGGCGCTGGGCAGTCCGGTCGTTGTACATCGACATCGGCAGAACAGCCTGTTCGGCTCGGACCGGCATGCTTGCGTGTGCTCTGCTCGCACTCTGACACCAGGTAACGCGTCCGGTTCGCTGCGCGCGTTTGGCTCGGCCTGGACGGTGACGCCTGCTCTGCTCGCACCCTGACACCAGGTAACGCGGCCGGTTCGCTGCGCGCTGCCGCATGAGTCTGCGAGGACCACCGGCGTTCAGTTCTGTAGTGACCATCCGGGACATTCTGCCCCAAGCAGAATGCTTCTCTTAGACCAGTTCATAGTGCTATACCCGAACTAATGTTCTCATTGGCTCGGGGCGGCGCTGGCGCTGCTGACCTGCCTGTTTGCGACCAGGACGGTGTCGTTGACGTAGCTCACAGGCCTTGGTCGGTGCGGCGTTGCCCGTGGGCCGCGGCGAGCTGGCGGCGGAGTTTGTCGTTCTCTGTGGTCAAGTCCCGGATGCGGATCTGGGCGGCGTTGAGGCGGCTTTGCCAGGATTTGTCGGTACTTGATGTCGGCCGCCGGTCCCCGGAAGACCCTTGCCGGATTCGCTGGAGTAGATCGGGTTGGGTGTAGACCCAGGAGCGGGCGACACCGGCCGCGGCCGCCAGCGCGCTGACCGTGATGGCCTCATCCTGTCGCTCGAGCTGGGTGAGCGCGGCGACGGCTCTGCGGCGGGTGTCGGCTTGTCGGGCTTGAACGGCGCGGGCGAGATGGGCGGTGTTGTCAGCGCGCATCATTGAGCTCGGATTTGCATGTGGTGTCTTCGGTTTCCAGGGTGGCGATGATGGTGGTCAGGTTGGCCGCGACTCGCTCGTTCATTTCGATGAGTCGCAGACGGCCGTTCTTCCGGGCGCCGGCGAGCACGAGTTGGGTGTGGGCCAGTTGTTCCCGGTGCTGGCCCAGGAATTCGGGTGTGGTGATGAAGACGGGGCAGGTCAGGCAGGCGTTCGCGTGGGGGCAGCTCTGCTGCAACGGCAGCCCGCAGTAGCCGTTGGGCAGACTGGTGGTCGCTTTGGCCAGGTGGTGCTTCATCCAGACACCGTCGGCCAGTGGGCTGTCCTGACTGATCAGGACAGGTTGGCCGTCGATGGTGACCTTGCGGGCGCGTTCCCAATGCCGACGGACGGTGCTGTCATGCAGCCGGGCGTAGTGAGCGGTCATCTGGGTGGAACTGTGGTCAAGGATCTTGCGGACCACTTCCTGAGGAACGTCTTTGTTGATGAGCCGGGTGGCCAGGGTGTGCCGGAACTGATGAGCGGTCAGGTGCACCAGTTGGCCTTGCTCATCATGAAAGGCGCAGTCCACCAGCCAGTTCCGCAACCACATCGCGGCCATGCCGTTAGTGACAGCGGCACCGGGGTCCTGGGATCTTTCGCTGCGGGGGAACAGTACTTTGCCGCCGTTTCGGGTCATCGTGTTTGCGTGTGCGTTGATCGCGGCGGCCAGTTCGACACCGATCGGGACCAGTGCGTCGCGTTTCATCTTGTAGTTGTGATATCGCAGGTAGGGGGCTTGCTGCTGGTCGTTGACGACGCAGTCCAAGCCCAGTCTGGCCGCATCGCCCAGGCGTAGGCCGGTTTGGATCAGCACGGTGATCAGCAACCGGTGGCCGGGATCACTGACTTTGGCGAGGTTGTCGGGATTCTCGATCTGGCCCATGACGAACTCGGGGACGGCCCGTCCGGCGACGAGCTGCCGCCGGGGGAAGTCGTCGGGGTAGACCGCTGTCTGGGTCGGCAGGGTAGGCAGCCAGTCGTGCTGACGGACGACGTTGAAGAACACCGATGCCGAGCTCAGAGCGATTCCCCGCCCGTTGTCGCTCAGTCCGCACTGCCCCAGTAGCAACATGAATCGCTCGACGACAGCTCGACTGAGTTGTTCCACCGCGGCATCGGGCCCGGCCGCGGCGGTGAGGGCTGAGCTCAGGCGCGTGAGGGTCAGCACGTCCCTGGACATGCCAGAGGGACTGTGTCCGGTCGCGATCCGCCATCGGATGAACCTTTTCACCGTGTCTTTGAGCCAAGGCTGGGCGATGTCGGTGAAGTTGAACGTCCAGCCGGCCACGTCCGCCGCGAATCCCCCGAGCCGTCGCACTCGCCAGGCATCGCGGGTGAACTCATACTCGGGCCCGGTGCGGCCGGTCAGCTGGTCGAGCCGGTCGATGGTGAAGACCAGGAAAGGGACCTATAAGGCGCCGGTGGTGCGGCCGTCCCGGTAGGCCCCAGGCCAGCTCTGCTCGTCCGGTTCGAGCAACGAGGCAACACCAGCCTCGGCGAGCCCAGTGACAAGTCGCCGCAGCCGGTGCAACGCGATCGTCGGCGGGTGCGGATCCGCTCTGGCGCACAGGATCCCGAAAGTGAGTTCCAGTCGCACGGTCTCTGGCAGGCCGCCGAGATCGACCGTCGCAGGTCCCAAGGGTCGACCGCCGGCCCAGCCGGCCAGGACTGGTCGACCGGCGGCCAGCCACCGGTCGCGGTGCGTAGTGCACAGCTGGTTTCCTTGGATGGGTCGGGGGCACTGGCCGATCGCGCAGGGCAGGCCACCGCCGATTGGATCGCTGAGGCTGACGACCAGCGAACTGCCAGCCAGCTGCCCGGCGGTAAGGACCCGCAGCTGCGACAGCAGCTCATCCCGACCGTCCAGAATCCGCAGGGACGGGGCGGTCATTGGGTCAGCGCTGCGTTGAGGGTGGGCAGCCATCGCACCTGTTCCAGAGAGCGGCGGACGTCTTCAACCTGCAGTTGGGCGTAGACGTTCATCGTGGTGGTGATCGATGCGTGACCGAGCAGCTTCTGCACCACCTCGGCCGGCAGCCCCCGGTGGAGCAGATCGGTGGCGTAGGTGTGCCGCAGCATGTGCGGGGTGAAAGCCACGCCGCTGCGCCTCTGCAGCCGCTCGACCAGGTCGGTGACGTTCCCATACTGCCAGGACCGACCTCGCTCGCCGCGCCAGAGATTGACGAAACCTAGTCACAGTCCAGATTTCCGTACTCGAAGGCCATGTAGTCGGCGGAGAGACGGATGAGTTCGGCGGCGACCGGGATGTCCCGGGCGCCGCTCTTGGCGCGGGCACCGTTCACGGATCCGGACCAGCCGACCGGCGGCGTCGATGTCTTCGTGGCGCAGGCCCAACGCCTCCCCGATCCGCATACCGGTGCCGGCCAACATGCCGATCAACAACCGATCGCGTCGGTGCTCACAGACACCCAGCATCAGGATTACCTGCACTGGTGGCAGGTCACGAGGTATGCGCCGCGGCGCTTGCAGTTTGATCGTGCGGTGGCGTAGCGGCCCGGCCAGGTGGGCCAGGAACGGCCGCCATGAGCCGGTCCGGCCGCCGCGCGGTTTCAGGGTCGACAGCAGTTTGCCGCAGTCCACGCCGTGGCGGAGGTGGAACTCGTAGAACGCTGTCACCGCAGACGGTTTCCGGTTGATCGTGCCGCTCGAGCACTGATCGCCGGCGTTGGGAAGCGCCGACACCCCGCTGGTCCGGGCGGCGACCGGCAGGCGCAACCACACCACGAAGCGACCGAAGTCCTCCAATGTCACGCTCTGCCAGGCCAGGTGCCGGCTGGTCAGGAAGGTGAAGAAGTCCCGCAGGTCAAAAGCGTAGGACCGGACGGTCTGCGGGGAGCGTTCAACCGCTGTCAGGTGAGCCAGAAACCGGTCGACCGGATCTAGCCTCGATCTTTCTTGAGATGCTTGGCCTTCCCTCTGCGCGATAGATCTGGTGTTGTGACGGCCACCGCGGGGTCTGCGGGTTCGTCAGAGCGACCCAAGGTCACCTGGGCGGGTGCCGGATTCCACGTTCCGGTGGGTTTTCTTGGCGCTGGTTGGGGTGGGGTCTTTCGGTCAAGTGGCTTGTGGCAGGGCGTGCAGTCGGGTCAGGCCGGTGGTGAACAGGTGCCGGTGAAGTGCGTGCCCGGACAGCCGCAGGTAGGTGCGGCGGGATCGGCGGGCGATGGTCCCGGCGACGGAGAACAGCTGCAAACGCAGCCGTTTCGGCTCCCACCGGCGAGCTCCGGTGCCGGTCAGGGCCAGCATCTGCAACCAGGCGGTCAGCTCGGTCGCCAGCTGGACGACGGCGACCCAGATCTGGTTCTGCGCAAAAGCAGTCAAAGGCAGGTTGCGTAGGCCGGTGTCCTTGGCGTTGCGGATCCGGTCCTCGCAGCGGGCCCGGTGGCGGTGCCGCAATTCCAGGTCGGCCAGTTGCCCGCGGACGGTGTTGGTGACGAAGGCGGTCAGCCGGTTCCCGTCGATGTCGGTGAACCGCAACTGGGCGCCGGGGTGCGGCCGTTCGGCGCGGACGATGACCCGCATCCCGGGCGGCCAGGTGGAGAGCTCGAGCTTGCCGGTCAACTCGGTGACCCACGCCCCGTCACGGACCTTCCCGTCGCCGTCGTAGGCCGGGGTCCAGCCCTGGTCGGGGATCTGGTTGATCTTGTCCACGATGTCCTGCGACAACCCGAACCCCACCGAATACGACAACCCCTGCGCATGCAGCCAGGACAGGAACCCGTGGGTGCCGCCGCCCCCGTCGGCACGAATCAACACCTTCCGCCCTATCCGGCCGCCACGGCGCCCGAACGGCAACTGCCGCAACGCATCCTTGGTGACAGCGATGTGGTCGGCGGCGGTGTTGGACCCAGCCCTTCCTTCGCGGAGCATCATTGACAGTGGCTCACCGGTCCCGTCCGGGCCATGATCCACCCACGAGCCGAGGGGATGAAAGCCGAAGCCGCGCTTGTAGGTCGGCGCCGCCAGCTCCTTTTCGGAGTGGGCGGTGATCAACGTGGCGTCCAGGTCGACGATCAGGGGCCGATCCCGGGTCACCTCGAAATCGGGTGCGTCCTTCCCGGCCAGCTTCCACACCCGTTCGCGGACAACGCTTCGGGCTTGGTTGATCGCCGCCAACGCCCCTTGCGGGGTCGCCGCCAACGAGTTGATCAACCGGGACACCGTCGGGTCCGACGCGACCCTGCAGAACACCGCCGGCTCAGACCGCAGCACCGAGATGTCAGCCAGGCTATCCCCGCCGACGGCAACGCTGATCGCCAGATCCAGCAGGACCTTCCCCGGATCCAGCACCGCCCACTGCTTACGCCACGGCGCCAGGGCCGCCGACAACTCCCGGTCCAAACCGATCTTCCCGGCGGCGGCGACCAGCAGCACCGCACCGGCGTGGGACACCACCCGCTTCGCGGTCGTGTCCACTGTCAACGGCGGGTAGAAACCGGTAGGGTTCGGCATCAGAAAGGTGCTCCAGTTTGCTGCCGATGTGGACCTCGAAGACCCTCATTATCGCAGGTAGGAGTACCTTTCCCTCACTTCGAAACACCCACCTCAGCACCGGCGTGAAAGCGCGAGGCTAGACCGACCAGTGGATCGTGTCGACCACGGTCCAGGACTCCACCGCGGTCCCCGGCATGATGACTCGTTGCACCTGCATCCTGACACCGCCTCCGAACCGGGAACGTCGATGCCGGGACCATAACGAGCCACCCCGACAGCCACGTCAGGCCAACGCGGAAGCGTGGAAATCTCAGAGGCCGGCCGCCTCTTCGGGCGTGGCGGTTCGACGTCGCAGTCACACGCCAGACTGGCGGCATCAGCGCCCTGTTCACCGATGTCGCAGCAGTCGAGTCTGCGACGGCCAGTCCAACGCGGTGAATTGTGTGGGGGCCGCGGTTGGTCGACCCCGGCAACGGTGCCTCCGGAGCGGGCACAGGATTGGGTGCCCGGATAGTCCGTTTGAGGTACCCCAGCGGGACTCGTCACCGGACAGGTGTTACGGGAATCGGCTGGTCACGGTGCTGATCGGTCCTGGTGTGGTGTCACCGGGTCCAGCCACCGTTCCCCGACCGGGACGGTGATGGTCTTGGTCCTCGGCCACCACCGAGTGCCGTTTCGGTCGCCGTAGGAGGTTCCCCGCGGCAGCCGGTTCGGCGTGAACCGGGAGGTTCGCTGGTCGGTCGGCGCTGTACTTTCCGCGGCCGAGTCGTGCGGCTGGTGCACGGCGGCGGCCCGTAGAACGGCCGCGTGATCTTCCAGATTACGATCCAGCAGTGACCGTGGCCGCAGAGGATCTCTCCGCGATGCGAGGGAGCTTGCTGGCGTTTTGTTATCAGTTGCTCGGCTCACCTTTTGACGCCGAGGACGTGGTTCAGGACACGATGGAGCGGGCCTGGCGGTCGCGGGAAGTGTTCGACCCAGCGGTGGCGTCGCTGTCCACCTGGGTGTTCCGTATCGCCCGCAACGTCTGCTTCGACCGGCTTCGGCAGGCCCCCCATCGAGCATTGCCACGCGACCTACGCGGCCCCGGTATCGATGTGGGAGCGCCTCTGGTGGCCGCTTTGGACACGCCGTGGCTGATGCCCGCGCCGACAAGTTGGTGGGCGGACTCCGAGCCGGAGCGGGCCGCGGCGGCGGCGGAGGGTATGCGGCTTGCCGTCACTGCCGTGCTGCAGGCTCTACCCCCACGCCAGCGTGGGGTCTTCATCCTCCGTGACACGCTCGGCCATTCCGCCGCCGAGACCGCCGCCATCTTCGAGCTGAGCGTGGCAGCGGTGAACTCCGCGCTGCAGCGGGCCCGCGCGGCGGTACGAGCCGGCACATCTCGACCGCAGCCACTCAGACGCGAGATGGTCGAGCGGTATGCCCGCGCCATCGAGCAGGCCGATGTCCAAACGTTAGCCGCGCTGGTCGCCTCCGACGTGGTGTTCGAGATGCCGCCGGTACCGCAGTGGTCCATCGGACGGGACACCTACGCCGCGTTCATGGCGCGCCTGTTCGCACACCGGGGCACCCGGTGGGCGACGCGACCCATCTCCGGGAACGGGCAACTCGGCATTCTGCTTTTCCTGGTGACCGAGGCCGGGCCCCAGCCGCACACCGTTCAGCTTTTCGAAGCAAACGCGGTGGGCACCGGGATCGGGCATGTGATCGTCTACCAGGACCGGAGACTGTTCGCCCTGTTCGAGAACAACATCGCCGAAAACCGATGAGTTGCGTGCCGCTCAGCCGTAGACACAGGTGAAGCACTTAGCTGGCAGGCGATGCGCACGATGTGCGCACCCCGGCCCGACCGGACACAGGAGCACACCATGGCACGGATCATTGTTGCGCAGTTCATCACCCTGGACGGCGTTGTGGAGGACCCCGATGGGTCCGGTGGGACCGCGTTCGGCGGGTGGGCGTTCCGGCACGGCCGCGACGCGGTCGCCGGGGACAAGTTCGGGTACGGTCCGGTCCTGCAGACCGGCGTCTTCTTGTTCGGGCGAAAGACTTGGGAGCACTTTTCGACGCTGTGGCCCGGTCGCAACGACCCGTTCGCGCGGGCACTCAACGCCGCTGACAAGGCTGTGGTTACCCGATCAGGGGTAGAGCTGGACCGGTGGCAGAACTCGCGGGTGGTCAGCGGCGAGGTCCTGGATTGGGCGCAAAGGGAATCGGTTGACCGCGATGTCATCATCATCGGCAGCAGCTCACTCGTCGACCTATTCACCGGTGCCGGAGCGGTCAACGAGTACCGCCTCCGCGTCTTTCCGACCGCGGCCGGGGACGGCCGACGGCTGTTCCCCAACGGGGGCCGCCTGGATCTCGTGAGCATCGAACGCATGGGGCCGACCACGCTCACCATCTACACGCCGGGAACCTGAGCCCTCGCCTCCTTGCCTCTTTCGACCGCTGCTGCACGATCGATCCGCACCCAGCGTCGCGAGACCCAGGACGCATTCGGCAATGTCGGAGATGCCATGCCAGCACCACAAACGCACTGCCGGCGACGGGGTAGCGCCCGGTCAGGGATCGGCTTGCGGAATGGGCGGGGAGTGACGCCGGCATGGGCCGGACAGAGTTCGAACCACTCGCCCAGCCCGCCGTTCCGGCAACCAGTGTTGCGACAGCGTATCGGCGGTTGCCGCCGATCGCAGGACGACGACTCCGGACGCGCTAACCTAGGCGAGACTCCAGTACCGGCGTGCCTCCGCTAGGGTCTGCTGTCGCCGTGGCCAGGAGACGTGCTGCTTGATCAGGATGGCCTGGCCAAACCGATCGCGGTCGTCGGGCTCGATGTCCATGGCGCTCAGATATTCCAGGAGCAGCGGTCGTGGGAAGCGATCTCTGACGAGACGTGCTCGATAGCGACCGAGATCCTCGAACGGTCGTGGTTCGCCTGATTCGTACCACTGCCACCGTCCATCGCCAGCATGCGCACTAATCGTGCGCATGTAGTTCAACGGCGGCTCGCCGCCCGGCCCGATCAGTTCGAACTGCGTTGCTGCGTGTCCAACTTGGGTCCGTGGCTGATGGGTGGACACGACGACAAGGCAGCCGAGCTCGCGTGACATGTGGCCAAGGGCCGAGGCCGGGTCGCCGCCGTCGATGGCGTTGTTCAAATAGCAGGTCCAACCGTCACCGTGGCTCACGATCAACTCCGTCGTCCACGGAGCCTCAAGCGGGAGCAGTAACTCTAGGCACCACGGCCAAGGCGCCCCGACGTCCTGGACCGTCACACCTCCTCTCGCAAGGTTCTCTCGCCATCGCGCCAAGCGAGACGTCACCTCGGTAAGTGGCGCTTCGATCCAGCCGACCGACCACCCAATCGGAGACCATGTGCCTCCGAGAATGTCCTCATGCGCGCCATCGTCAGACATGACCCGAGCGTAGAGGCAGGACCCACTGTTCCATCATCGGGGAAAGCAGACGGCCGCATAAGGAGCTGGGGTCTGATATCCGAGCGAGCTGTGTTGCCTGCGATGGTTGTAGTCGTCCTTCCGGTCGCTGATCACGACCCTGTCTTGGGCGAGCGACCAGAACAGAATGATGCCCAGGTATTCATCGCAGACGCGGCCGTTGAACGACTCTACGTAGCCGTCGTGCCAGGATTCACCGGGTGGGATGAACGGCAGCCCGACCCGTTCACCGGCCCAGTCGGCCATCGGTGACCGGGCATAGATCAGTGTGCGGGACGCCGACGTTCTCGGGTCAGATCTGTGTTGTCGCGGTCAGGCGTTGTTGGTGCGGTAGCGGGATGCGAGGGTCTTGCTCTGGCCGGCGAAGGCGGCCAGGTCGGCGGTGAAGACGGCGTCCAGAAGGGTGGTGTCCTCCAGGCCCGGGGCGGTGACGACCTCGCCGAGGTCGATACCGGCTAGGGCTGCGGTGACGACGTCGGCGGCGGACATCCGAGGGGCCGCGGACAGGTCCATGCCCTGCACCTCGTGGAATTCGGTGGCGACGATTCCGGGGCACACGACGTGGGCGCTCACCCCGGTGCCGGCGAGCTCGGAGTGCAAAGTCTGGGTCATGGCCACGGTTGCGGCCAAGGTTCCCACGTAGGTAGCGCGCTGTCCCTGCGGGGGTGCGGCGGGGGCGGGTCCGGCGAAGGCGAGCATGCCGGCGACGTTGATGATAGCGCCGCGGCCGCGGCTGAGCATCCCGGCCAGGGCGGCGCGGGTCAACATCGCCGGCGCGAGGACTTTGACGTGAAGCAGCTCGCGGGCCTTAGCCGCCGGAAGGTCGGCCATCGGCATGTAGTGGGCGACGCCGGCGTTGTTGACCAGCATCCTTAGCGATCGGGTCGCGCATACCTCGGCGACGGTGTCGATCCCGGTGTCAGTGGCCAGGTCGGCGACCAGGACCTCGGTGGTGACGCCGGTCAGCGACTCCGCGAGGGCGGTGAGGCGGCCGGTGCGGCGGCCGACGACGATCAGGTCGTAGCCGTCCGCGGCGAGGCGCTGTGCGAAGGCGGCGCCGATACCCGACGAGGCGCCGGTGACGAGGGCGAGTGGTGCTGCAGTGGGCTGTGCGGTGGAGGTCATGGGTCCAGTCTTGGTCGGTTGGCTCGTCACGACCAGTCGTCGGGTTGTCCTAGGACCCACAGACCCAGGACGCCCCCCGAGGGTGCTCAGCGCACGAGGTCCTGGATGCCAAGAACCACCGCGAGGGCGAGCCGGTCGGCGTCCTCATCCGCCGGATCGGCGGAGTAGATCATGAGCCGAACGTCGTCGGCGGCGACCAGGAGGATGTCGCAGTCCACGGTGATGAGGCCGACCGACGGGTGGTCGATGACTTTGCGCTTGGAGAGCTGCCGGTCGGTGGCGGCGGTGTCGGTGACCCACAGCCGGGCGAAGCGAGGACTGGCAGCGGTGAGCGTCCCGATGAGCCGGCGCAAGCAGGGGTCGGCGGGATAGCGGGCGGCGGTGCGACGCAGGTCCGCGACCAGACCCACCTCGAGGGCCGCCCGCTGGGTCGCGGTGAGCACGGCGCGGGTGCCGGGGCCGACGAGGTGTCGCCACACCGAGTTCCGCTCCACCCCCTGCCACCGCGTGGTGTCGCCCATGAGAGCGTCGTAGGGCGGGTTCGCGGCGAGCAGCGTCCACGCCGCGTCGTAGACCGCCACCGGGGTGCCGACCAGCCGGTCCAGCAATCGTTGGACGCTCGGGGTGATCCGCGAGGGAACCTGTCCGGGCCCGGGAACGGTGTAGCCGGCGAGTTCGTGCAGCAGTGCCCGGTCCGGGTCCGGCAGGCGAAGGGCACGCGCCAGGGACTCCACGACCTGCGCCGACGGCGACGTCGCCCGCCCCTGCTCGAGCCGCGTCAGGTAGTCCGCCGAGATGCCCGCCAGAGCGGCGAGCTCCTCACGCCGCAACCCGGCGGTGCGACGGCGGGTGCCCGCGGGCAACCCCACCACGTCGGGGGTGACGCGGGCACGCCACCGGCGCACCGTCCCGCCCAGCTCACCCACGTCCACCACTCCAGTATTCGGTGCACCGACTGCGGTTGTCCTGGCCCCACCGGTCCCCCCCACGCCACAGCACGACCGGAACGAGAACCCTGGCCAGGGATCTGACCTCGCCGGCCAGGGTGACGACCAAGACCCTTATCGTCCCGATCGCCGGATCCCCAAACGACGATCGAGCAGTGTTGGCCACCGCCGCCACGCAGGGTGTCAGCGGTCACCGGTAGACGTTCGGCTTACGGCGAGGCTCTGCCGAACAATCCTGTGGTTCTCCAACAGGGTCTTCATCTAGATCGTCGGCGTTGACGAGGCATCGCCGAGCCGCCGTCCTAGATGACCCGCTGTGGCAGCATATTGGGCGGAACTGCCAAGATCGGAAATATGGTCGAGGTCAATATCGGGTCGGGCGGGCAGGGATTGCACCTGGAAATCGAGACTCCGGACCACCTGCTGGCTACGTTGCGCAGCGACGGTCTCACAGCATCCTGCTGGGTGTTCTACGGCTACACCAACGGCCTGCAGGAACTCGTTAGATTCTTCGAACAGCTTGCTCAGGACTGGTCAGGGTGGCCAGGGACTCGCGTTTGGGAGTCCCTCGAGGAGGAATTGCGCATCGAGGCCAAACACGAACTTGGCCATGTCCAACTCCTCGTGACGCTAACGAAGACCCGCACCGGGTGGAGACCTGAGGGCTGGAAGGTGACAGTCCACCTGACCATCGATCCCGGTCAAGAGCTCGCCCAGATTGCGCCCGACTTGGCACAGTTGACCGACGGATAGCCCTTTTATCCGCCCCCATTGGCCCTGGACCACCCTTCGATGGGCCTGGGCCCGCGGAGGCGGGTGCCGATGCATCTCACTTGACGAACGTCCTACGGCACAGGCAGCGCGCCGGTTCGCGCATCAACGGACGGTGGTGGTCGTGTCGGAAGCCGATCGGCCTACAGCAGCCGGGCTGGCCGGTCTAGATCGAACCCGAGCCGTCCGATACCGGGTCGGTCTGGGACCGCGCCGTGGATAGACAAGCCGGGCAACCCAACGCCAGCAGTACGACTGCCGCGGTGCGAGCCCGTTCACGCAGCCGAGGAACATACCCTTCGTCTATGAGCGAAGAACTGCGGGGGCCAATTAGCGCGACTGACTTGATTGCCGAACGCAATCGACGTTTGCGCGACGACCCGCACTACCGTGCCCAGATTGAGAAACGCGACGCCGAGCGTGCCGAAAGGACACGCAGGGCTCGGGAGGCAGAGCAACCGATCCTGCAGGAACTGGCCGGTATCGGCGTCAGTGTCGACTCCGTGTGGGAGCTCCGCAAAGATCCCGATGCCGCAGCAAGGGCTGTTCCGGTGTTGCTGAGCCATCTCGACCACGACTACCCCGGTTCGGTCATCGACGGCATCTCATCGTCGATGAGCGGTCAATCCGCGCGAGCGCACTGGACCGCGATAAGGGCGCTCTACACGCGAACTGACAACGCCCATGTCAGAGACCGGCTCGCCGCGGTGATGAGTGGCTGCGCGATCAGGGTCCATTACCAAGACCTACTGTCCTTCGTCGGAGACGAATCCCTAGGCGAGTCGCGCATCTATTTCCTGCGACCGATCAATCGGATCGGGAACAGGATCAGCCCCGGCGCCGGTCGAAGCATCGTTAACTCGCTCGCAACCGACCCCATGATGGGCAAGGAAGCACGAGCGATCCTCGCCGGACGTGGCCCGAACGAGTAATCCCGCAGGGGTACCCGACTGGTCCCCGGGCCGCTTCAGACAGGCGAATCGGCCCTCGAGCCGCTAAGGTCGGCCCCTGCTCGGTGGCGGCGATGGCCGGAATCCGCCGCCGCTGAACGGGCCCAGTCACGCTCCGGTTGCCGATCGTTAACCGGCCCGTTCGAGGAGGTGGCGCATCACAGGACGCGAGGGGTAGGTACGTCCGATTTCGTGGAAGCCGGCAGCCGTGAACATCGACATGGTTCCTGTGAATACGGCTGCGGGCGACGGGCGTGCGCTCAGTCGGTCGACATCGACCGGATGCCCGTCGAGAACAGCGGCGCCCTGCCTGTTGGCGAACTGCGTCGCAGCGCGTAGCAACGACACACCGACGCCACCGCCGCGATGTGCGCGCCGTACGGCAAAGCAGCTGATCCACCACGCGGGGTCAGCGTTGTCCTGGGCGTAGAGCCGCTGCAAGGCCCGGTTCTCCGCGATCCCGAGTAGCGACGTGCGCATGACAACTCGGCTCCAGCCCGCGGGCTCGTCACCGACGTAGGCGATTAGACCGACGGGTGCATCGGCGCGCTCGATCTCGTCGCGCAGCGCGGTCGACCTGTCCGTTCCGCCCGGCCGGCGAAATCGCTGACACCAGCACGTCGAGCCACCCCGACCTGCGAAGACCGCGACTATGTCGTCCCAACGCTGCGCGGTCGCGGGGTGCACCGTGATTCTCACCAGCTCATTCTCTGACGAATAGCCCACAGCCTCCAAGAGGCGTCGGTGTTCCGGTACGCCACGCCCATCCCGGACGACCACGCCGACGATCTCGACGTACCGCAAGCCGAACGCTGACCGGTCAGCGATCGGCCTACTGAGTGTGGAGACCATTCGGGATGGCACCGTTGTGCCCCTCAGCTTCGGCGGCTCGAAGGGTGGCGGTGCAACCACACCGCGTTGCGGAGGCATTGTGCGAGGGCTGCAATCCCAAGGCTGGCAGCTGGGACGTAGAACCAGGCACCTGCTGATCCGCTTGCGAGGTGCTGGACGGCCTTGATTGTGAAATAAATCGCCAAAATGAGCATGATGATGGCCAGTTGCCAGGCTCGGCCGTAGCTCCGAGTCGTCACGTACCTGGGGATGTCCTGGTTGCTCACGCACTTGAGCATGACAGTTCAATACGAACGGGCCGATTCGATGCGTTGGCGCTTGGTCGGCTGCCTTCGTTTCCGCCCCGAATCCCAAACAGCAGCACGAGCGCCACGGTCGTTGAGATACTAATCGCGCCCCCCCCTCTCCACGATGGAGTCGTTGTGGGATGACCGGCTCGGCGGCGCGTACCAGGAACGTCCCGCTTGCCGATCGGTTACCGGTTCGGCTCTGCGGGTGGTGGCAGCCTTCCCGGCGCGGATGCACGAGTACAGCAGGGCCAAGGGCTCGCTAGCGGCTCTCCCTTCTACAAACTGCGGATGCCGGAAACCAGCATGCCTACCGATACGACCAGAAAGAAGCACCCGATGCCTCGGACGAACAGCAGTCCCGCCCGGCTTCTCTCCGGACCGTCGTCGGTGGCGTACTGCCACTGGTTTGCCTGCCGGAAGAAGCCCCCTCGACGCTGCCCGAACATCTGGGTGTTGGGCCTGAGTATGGCCACCAAGCCCACGACGAAGAGCACCACGGCCATGAAAATGAAGAACCACCCGGGACCGGAGTGAGCGTGTGGCAAAGACGCGAGGCTTGAGGTGCTGATTGAGGTCACACCGCAGAATAAGCGGCGGTAGCGACCCCAGTCAGCACAGGCAAGTCCACCTGGGGGTCGAGTAGGAGGCACAGTTTCGTGCTGCGCGGGTTGAAGCACGCCGACTCTCGGTGTGCCGTCCACCGATCGTGGACCGGTCATTCCAGATTTGGCGCTCGCCGCCCTCGAACCTGCTGGACGCTGGGCCCAGCGCGGGCCACGCTGGCCGTCATGACAGCTTTGATATCGCACACGTCCTTCGACAGCGTCGACGCCTACGCCTCATCTGTTTTCTGGGGGAAGGTGCTCGGGTTCGTTGAAGATCCGGACGACCCGAACCAACCTGGCGACCAGGAGTGCATGATCGCCTCCATCGACGGCACCCATCGTCTGCTGTTCATCGAGGTGCCCGACCACAAAGTGGCCAAGAACCGTGTGCACTTGGATCTGAAGCCGGCCGACGGCGCCACCCGGGAGTCCGAACTTGCCAGACTGTTAGCGCTGGGCGCTCGAGAGGTTGCCGACAGACGTCTGCCAGACGGATCGGGCTGGGTCGTGCTGGCAGATGTTGAATGCAACGAGTTCTGCATTCTGCGTAGTGACACCGAACGCGCAGCGGCACACTGACTGCGAGCGCCGGCCGGCAGCCGCCCTCCAACCCGCAGGCGGATCGGCCCGCGGGACTGCGGCAGGTGGCACCCGGCTATACGGGGCCGCCGTACGTGATAGCCACGACGCGCCCCAAGCCGTATCGCGCTTCGAAGAGCCGGTTCAGTGGATCAACGAAAGCGGCAGGAACGCCTGGAACAGCGACATAGCCTTCGATCGGATGCAGGCCGGCCCCTGTCCAGCCCTCTGTCATCACCCCTAGGTGTTCCAGGCCGAGCTCGTCACCTACCTTCGCCCAGTAGCGATTTTCCCTCTGGAGCTGCGTGTGGATGGCCTGCAATTCCGAACTCGACCTGGGCACGACTTGGAACCGGCACGACGGATACCGGCGTTTCGCTTCACTCCTGAAGCGAGCGACCTCGCTGTCACCGGCGGCCTTGTGAAGGAAGACCAACTCCCCGGCGACTGACTGTGCGCCGGCGCAAATTTGGGGCTCGTCGCGGATGCACCAATGACTAGCGGGTCCGATCACGTTGATATCAACCTTCAGTTCCCGCGACTCCGCTTCGCTCATGGGAACCAGTGTGTCAGCCGCCCTGTCTGCGAACGCTTCCGGGATGTTGGATACCGCCGCGGGACTCGGCCGGGGGTACCCAAATGGGTTGGAGTGGGAATAGCCGTGTTCCTACTCCGTCCGGCAGGGGGTCCCGTTACGGAGACGGGCCGCGGCCGGTGTCGTGGGGGAGGGTCAGATCGTCGCCGGGGGAGGTTCCTCCACCGGGCGGGATCCCTCTGCGATCGCCGGCCCGGCCGGACCGTCACCGGTCGGGTTCGGCTATTGAAGGTGTGCTCCTTCTACGGGTACTGCACGGCGCGTCGGCGCAGACGTCTTGCTCATCCCGTGGTCGTGGTGATTTACGCTTTGATAGTGGTGGACGACGACCTGATCGACCTCGAGGGGATGGAGGTTCCCCGGCGTCTTCTCGAGTTGCCCGGTGGCCCGCTGCCGGCGACCTGGGCTGGGCTTCCTTTGCATATCGAGGTGGGTTTTGAGTTCTCGTCGGGCGAGACGGCCCTGCCCGACAGGGGTTGGCGCCAGCTGGCCGGAACCGGTGATGGACTCGAGAACGACCCCAAGTGGGGCACTGTCATCGCTGCTCCGACCGGTGATGGCACGGGCAAGTGGCTGCTGATGCACCTCAGCCAGACGGACGTCGGGTGGAAGGGGTGGCTCCCGTGGGCGACCACGCCCCGTCCCGGACAGTCAATCCGCAAGCGTGGTCTTCGCCTCTCGTGGCCCAGCAGCCAGCTCGAAGTGACACCGTCAGAATTGCTCGGGCTGACGGTCACATTGCGCCGTGACGGTGGCGCACTGGCCTGGGACGCGGCTGACCGTCTCGACGTTGTCGGATGGGTGCAAGACGCGACCACGGGCGAGTCGCTCCCCTTCAACCCTTGGCATGTGTTCAGCGGCACGGGCGACGCGCTCCCGGCGGAAGTCACCAGCATCGACCTTCCGATCACATGGCTCACGACTGGCGTCGAACGGCTCGCCCCGGGCGAGTACCGGGTTATTGCGACCATCGCCTCGCTCAACGTAAAGGCTGATCCCTGCGGGCTTTCGTTGCGCTCGGCTTAGGACGGCAGCCATGGCGGGCCGAGGTTCATACCCGGAGCCTGACCGGAGCAGGATGCCGTTCCGGTCACCGACCCCGCACCGGTCACCGTTCGGCTTCCGGACGGGTTCTCCGCCGCGACGGGCAGCGGATACCAGAAGGGTGTTAGTTACCGGGTACTCGAGCGGGGACCCGATGCGGTTTGGTCAGATCTTGCTGTGGCGGCGTCGTGCGCCGGCGTAGGCGTAGGCGTAGGCGAGGGCAATCCCGATCAGCAGGACCAGACCCAGAGCTGCTGTCCACCAGTCGCGACTGATGATGCCGATCGCCGATGCGGCGACCGCCAAGACGAAAGCGATGATCAGTAGGACGCTGGGCCTGTATCGAGCAGCTGGGCGGTCCGTCGTTGGATTATCGCTTACCGGTCAGCGATCGTCCTAGGCAGCCGGGCTGGCCGGTCCAAATCGAGCCCGAGCCGTCCGATACGGCGTAGGTCTGCACCCCCTCAACACCATCGGGATCGGTACCTGCGGTGTCGCCCATCGAAGTGAGCTCATCGCCACCGCCGGCACAGACACGCCGATCAGCAGGAGCACACTGGAGAACAGTTGTCGTGAGCAGGTGCAACGCACCACAAAGATTCCTAGCGGCACACCTGGTGTGACCGCGAAGATGCAAGCCGTTGACCGTGACGGGCACCGGGTGGACGGCGCACAGATACCAGCGAACAGCTCGCTGTCGTGCGGGATCGTCGTCACCAGCGCTCAACGCCACCTCACCGGCAGCCTTCTCGCGTGGGGGACCGAGCCGCTGCCGTGGAACTGAGCCATGGTGGTCCGCTGAACCCTTGGGCCGGCCGCCAGGAACTGTCCCGCCCTTAGCGGGGGACGAAAAAGTCAGGTTGGCTGCCCGGCGCGACGCCCATCGCGGCGAGATCTTCGGCGTCCAGATCCACCAGGTCTTTCGGTAGAGCTCTGGAGAGCCCATCTGGACACACGACCACGTCGCCAACCTTCGGGACACCCGGTGAGCGACGCATCGACCACCAAGCCAGCACCGCGTGCAAGTGGACTCGTGGGGCCTTCATCCCAGCAGAGTAACCACTCCTTTGAAGGCCAGCAGATTGAGGGAAGATCGCGGCATGAGCAGACGAATGATCGGTGTGGCGGTCATCATCCTGGTGCTCCTGGGCGCCCTCGCGATCGGCTCCGCCCGCAGCATGCCCGTGGCCGGTCAACCGGAAGCGGTGCCGGTGCCCGGCGCGCCAGCTGTTGGCACCTGTCTGCGGCAGCCGGTGACGGGCGTCAACACCGTCACGTCTCAAGGCAATCAGCCCATCTTTAACAGCGTCGCCATCGGCGATTGCACCGGCGTGCACTACGGCGAGATCGTCGCCGTCGTCAATCACCGACTCCCCATTCCCGCTGACTCCCCGACCGTGCTGGACCCCTACCAGAAGTGGTGCAGCCCCGCCCTGGATGCCTGGACCGGCCCCAGAACCGATCCGTTAGAACAGAACTGGGTGCTGGAGTTCAAGTTCATTCGGCAGGTGTCGATCGTCTTCGCCGGTCCCGATCAGCGACAACTGGCCTCCGGGCAACTGTGGGTGGCCTGCATCGCGGTGCCGCAGGTGACGGGCTCGACAGGGGGGACCAGCACCCCGTACGAGAAGTCCATCCGCAACGGGTTCACCCGCTTACCGGCACCGCCGGGGCTGTCCACGTGCTCGGAACAACAGTCGGACACCTATGCCACGACGCAGACCATCGACTGCACAGGTCCACACCGCGCAGAAGTGCTGGGCCACAGAGCTCTCAACACCGATTCAGGTGCGCCCCTGACCGCGGGGGAACAGCGTTCCTGCACCCAATTCGCCGCGAGCGTCACCGGCATGGCCGACCCGACGGCGGGCGGCCGCCTGACGATCAAGATGCAGGTGGCCGAGCCGGCCGATGCCCAGCCAGGAATGTGGGCCGACGCCTGGTGCGTGATATCGCCCAGCAGCATCACCCAGTACCTATACGGTCCGCTGCTGGGACTGGGGAACGCACCGGTCCCTCTCCGATGACCACACTCACCTGCGTCAGGACCAGTCCTCAGCCACGCCGCCCCATAGACGACCTTGGGCGGTCGGCGTTTCGTACGCGGGATTGGCCAAGGGCGGCTGCCGGATGCTGACGGGCAACGCTGAGATCTTCCTGGACTTGGACGGCAAACGGGTCGAAGGTCATCCGGAGCTTCCATTCTCCCACCACTTGCCGTTCGGCGCTCTGACGCAGTTCGACGTATCTGTGTCGTAGAATCCGGGATGTCCGTTGCTGACATCGGTTTGCACGGTCACGTACATACCGTCGAAGGAGTCGGCCGCTTCGACGGCGATCACGCGTGCACGAGCTGCGGGCGTCGATCGCCAACCAGCGAGCGCTGCCTCCTCCGGACTGTCAAACAGTTCTACGCCAGGAGGCGCAGCTCCTTTACGGGTCATGAGCCCAACCGGAGTCCGCCGTGCCGGGACTACTTTGGTGGCACAGCCACACACGACGACCTGGACCACTACGGACTCCACAAGCCGATCCCGTTCCGGTGACCGGCCCGCACGGTCGTCGGTCCAGGTTCGAGCCTCGGCGCTGAACTGAGATCGTCTTACCGCCGCGTAGGTCACATTCGTCAGTTGGTTTGCGCGGTGAGGAAGGCCAAGATCTTGGGCCAGGCGTCGGCCCGCGCTGCTTGATCGGCCTGGTAGGTGCCTCCGGCCTGAAGTAGCTGTCCGTCGGCGATCGTGGCCGACGTGGACGTCGATGGCAGGTAGGGCAGGGAGAACCCGGCGAAGTGACCGGCGTCGGGATAGTCTAGCACCGTCGCCGGTGGCCGCCCGTGGGTAGTCAGTCGGGTGTTGATCGCGGCGCTGTTGGCGCATGATCTCCACACTTCATCCAGGCCACCGCAGATCAGCAAGATCGAGCCGCTGATCTTTCCACCGGTATCGCGGCCGGGCTGGTGGGCGACTGGAGGTCGAAATCCGAGGGCGGGCCCGTGGGGACTGGCGCGCCGTCCCTGGTCCAGGCGGCGACGGAGTTGTCCGGCAAGCCGACAACGGCCTCGGCGCTGGGTACCGCGCCGATGACGGCATGCACGAGGGTCGGGTAGTCAGCCGCGGTGAGCAGAGCGGCCTCGCTGCCACGGGAATCGCCGTAGAGCACGATGCGATGCGGATCCACGCCGGGTTGGGCGGCCAGCAGCTGCGCTGCCCGCTGGAAATACTCCAACGGAATTTTCTCCAGATTTTGCGGTAGGTCAGGTTCGTCGAAGTAGGCCACCGCCAGGGCCGGGAAGCCGTGGGCGGCCAGTAGCGCGGCGGTGATGGCCGAGTTGCCCAGGCCACCTTCGGATCCGCCAAAGACGAGCACCGCCGGCGCCGGACGCGTCGAAGTGCTGGCGGGCTGGAACATCTCGCCGTAGACGCCATCGGCAGATGGCCGCAGGTCCCGTTTGTGCAGCGCTGCTGCGCTCGGCAGCAGCCGAGTGATCGTGGTGGAGGCGACCGTCTTGCCGCCCACGGCGACCGATTCGACCATGGTCCACGGATCGGGTGTGGTGAAGTAAGCGCCTGGACGGCCCGGGGTGAGGGTCTGGGTCAGACCCATCGGATCGGCGATGAGATAGCTACCAGCATTGGGTGCCTGTGTGGTGGTGAAGGCGCCGTCGGCGTCGGTCTGGAACTGCGCCTGCGAGGACCAGACCGTGCCGTCCTTGGCGGTGCTGCTCAACTCCAGCGTCACCGCTGCGCGCGGCATCAACCCGGACACCGTGGTGACGAAGGGTGTGTCGTACAAGGCGCTGACCGGCCTGACCGAAAGGTTCACCTGCCCGGCAGGCTCCGAGACCGCCGTGGACGAAACAACGATTCCCGTCGCCGAGGTCGGCCCGGTGGGCTTCTGGCTCGAGGCGCCCCCCGCGGCGTGGCTGCACGCGCTGATCGTCATCACCATCACGGCCACCCACAACGCCGGCATGCGGTAACCCCTCCGGGGGCTGCTCGATCTCAGCACCACAGCAGTTTGCCACCATCACCTGCACTCTCATCGCTGAGGTTTGTCCCCGGACTGGGAGCGTCATCTGGTGACCACAGCGCGGTATGCCTCGGACGCACCTGAGGTCAACATCGTCACCGCAACGGGATCGTTGACCGGGCCGGTGGAGGATGTAGATGCCCATACAGTGCTGATGTGGATGCGACAGGTGTGGGAGTGCTGACCTGGCGGCTGCTGACCG